>SFEA01000003.1 GCA_004557385.1 Bacteroidales bacterium | reverse complement strand
TTTAGGAGGTGCAAATTTTATTTTCTTATGCTTGACGTGCCGTGAGCCGAAAACGAACCGCCCGGTGAAGCCATTACGACTTCGCAGGGCAGTTCGTTGTATCGACAAGCGCCGTTGTGTTGCGCCTGGTGTCTGGAAGTTAGTTTTTGAAACTATGTATTGGTGCGGGAATGCGTCCTGCTCGATTAACAAATTCGCTGCAGTCGAATGTGTTTACTGGCATTATGGGTGCATGGCCTAACAGACCGCCAAACTCCACATTTTCGCCTACGTTTTTGCCAATCACGGGAATGATGCGCACGGCAGTGGTCTTTTGGTTAATCATGCCAATGGCACTTTCGTCGGCAATGATTCCCGCAATGGTAGTGGCAGGGGTGCTACCCGGAATAGCAATCATGTCGAGGCCTACTGAGCATACGCACGTCATTGCCTCAAGCTTTTCGATGGTCAAGGCACCGGCATTCACTGCGTTTATCATACCTTGGTCTTCACTCACCGGGATGAATGCGCCACTCAGTCCACCGACATACGACGATGCCATCACTCCGCCTTTCTTCACTTGGTCGTTGAGAAGGGCGAGGGCAGCTGTAGTGCCGGGTGCGCCGGCGTGTTCCAAGCCCATTTCGTGAAGTATGTCGGCAACGCTGTCGCCAACAGCGGGTGTGGGAGCCAACGAGAGGTCGATGATGCCAAACGGTACATTGAGGCGTCGGCTTGCTTCTTGTGCCACCAACTGACCGACGCGGGTTATCTTGAAGGCTGTGCGTTTTACGGTTTCGCAAAGCACTTCAAACGATTCGCCATGAATGTTTTGCAGTGCATGTTTCACTACGCCCGGACCGCTAACGCCCACATTTATGATGGCATCGGCTTCGCTCACGCCATGGAAAGCGCCAGCCATAAACGGGTTGTCGTCGGGCGCATTGCAAAGCACAACCAGCTTGGCACAACCAATCGAGTCGCGCTCCTTGGTACGTTCAGCAGTTTCCTTGATAATGTCGCCCATGAGGCGTACGGCATCCATATCGATACCTGTTTTTGTGCTGCCTACGTTCACCGAGCTGCAAATTAAATCGGTTTCGGCAAGTGCTTGAGGAATGCTGCGAATGAGCAGTTTGTCGCTTGGCGTCATACCCTTCGACACTATGGCGGAGTAGCCGCCCATAAAATTAATGCCAACAGCCTTGGCAGCGCGGTCGAGGGTGTGGGCAATGGCGACGTAGTCGTCGGGCGTCTTGCAGCAAGCGGCACCAACAAGCGAGATGGGCGTGATGCTTATGCGCTTATTCACAATGGGAATGCCAAATTCGCTTGCAATGTCATTGCCGGTTTTCACCAGGTCCTTGGCATATAAGGTGATTTTATCGTAGATTTTTTTGCAACATTTGTTTAGGTCGCTATCGGCGCAATCAAGCAAACTTATCCCCATGGTTATGGTACGCACATCGAGGTTTTCTTGCTCAATCATCTGGTTGGTTTCGGTAACCTCAAGAATATTAATCATATCGAAAAAAGAAATGAGATTAAATGTGTCTTGAAAATAATTCAAACACGGTGCATCTTGTTGAAAATCTCTTCGCGTTGGCACTTGATTTGCACACCTATTTGCTCGCCAATCAAGTCCATATCCTTTTGTAAGTCGGCAAGCTCGGTGTCTGATTGTGTCATGTCAACAATCATCATCATATTAAAATAGCCTTGGATGATTGTTTGCGAAATGTCCATAATGCTGATGTTGTTCGCTGCCAAGTGGTTGCACACCTTGGCTATGATGCCTACTGCATCTTTACCTAAAACACTGATTATAACTTTTTTCATAAATAGTAGGGATGAAAATTATCTTTTTTTATTCTGAAGTTTCTTCTTTTGGAGTAGCTTCGCTGTCATCCGCTTTCTTCACCACCTGCCGGTGCCTGCTTGCTCCGCCATAGGTGATGGTGTTGGCAGTCATCATACGGGTTTCGAGGTCGGTGCGTTTCACTTCGCCAGTGAGATATTTCTCCATCATAAGAGAGCCGATAGGCACACCGTAGGTGGCACCGAAACCGGCATTTTCAACATACACTGCAATAGCGATTTTGGGGTTGTCCATTGGCGCAAATCCCATGAATGCGGAGTGGTCCTTGCCATGAGGGTTTTGCGCAGTACCCGTCTTGCCGCACACTGCAATGTCGCTGCTGAAGGTGGCTGCGCGGCATGTGCCTCCGGTTACTGCCATGCGCATACCTTCAACAATCTCGTTGTAGTATTGGCTGGCGATGGTGGGCGTATGGCGCACGTAATACATTTTGTCGATTTTTTTGCCGTTGATTGATTTCACCACATGTGGAGTGTAGAAATATCCACGGTTGGCAATTGTTGCGCAAAGGTTGGCAATTTGCAAAGGTGTGGCAAGAATTTCGCCTTGCCCGATGGCAATCGAGATGACAGTGTTGGCTTTCCAGTGGTTTTCGCCATACACCTTGTTGTAGAATTCGCTGTTCGGGATAAAGCCACGGCTTTCGCTGGGCAAGTCGATGCCAAGCCGATAGCCATATCCCATCGACACCATGTGGTTTTTCCACACTTCGAAGGCTTTTGAAACCGAGCCATATTTGTTGCGGCGGTCAATCATACTTCGGAACCCCCAGCAGAAATATGCGTTGCATGATGTCTGCAGGGCGGGCTTGAGCGATATTGGTGATGCATGGCCGTGGCATCCTACTTTCAGGCGCCCCGATATATAGCCATGATAACATGGGAATAATGTGCCTGCAGTGACAATGCCTTCCTGGCGGAATATTAATCCCTGAGTGGGTTTGAATGTTGAGCCAGGAGGGTAGGCTGCCATTATCGAACGGTCGAAAAGCGGGTTCAAGCGGTCGTTGACCAGTTTGCGGTAGTTCTTGCCGCGCTCGCGTCCCACAAGCAGATTGGGGTCGTAGGTGGGACTTGACACAAGGGCAAGCACCTCGCCTGTTGATGGTTCGATGGCTACAATTGCGCCTTTCTTGTTGCGCATCAGTTCTTCGCCATATTTTTGCAACTCGATGTCGATGCTGAGCTTTAGGTCTTTGCCGGAGATTGGGGCAACGTCGTGGCGTCCGCCATCGTAGCTGCCTTTGATTTTGCCGTAAGCATCGCGAATGAGAATCTCCATGCCTTTGCGCCCTCTCAACACCGACTCGTAGCTCTTTTCAATGCCAAGGTCGCCGGTGTAGTCGCCCGGGCGATAGTAGTTGTCTTTCTCGAGGTCGTTTTGGTTTACTTCGCGTATGTTTCCAAGCACATTGGCTGCGTTGCTGTAGTTATATTGGCGAAGAATGCGTTTCTGAATGAAGAATCCGGGGAATCGATAAAGCTTCTCTTGCAGGCGTCCGTAGTCTTGTGCCGAAAGATGGGTCATGAACGTCTGTTGAGAGTAGGACGAATAGTTGGGATTTTTCCTCGGGTTTTTCAAGTCTTCCATACGCTGGTCGAATTCCTCGCGGGTGATTCGGAGTGTATTGCAGAAGTCGATGGTGTCGAAGGGTTGAACGTCGCGCGGAATCATCACCACATCGTAGGCGGGTTGGTTGAATACAACCAAAAGCCCGTTGCGGTCGTAGATGAACCCACGAGAAGGGTAGATGGTCTTCTTCATGAAGGCGTTGCTGTCGGCATTCTCTTTATAGGTGCTGTCGCAAACTTGCAGGACGAACAGCTTAACTATATAGATGATTACCAATAGGAAGATGAAGCCTCCAATGACATATTTCCTGCGTTCTAACCTATAATCTTTTCTCACGATGCGTAATGGCTAAACTGTCGAAACCTAAAATTAAAATAGTGCTCAAGATGCTGCTCGCAATTATTCTTTGAATAGTAAGAGATAAATTCATCAGTGTGAATGCTTGTATTGAGAACAGCAGCGTACAATAGATTACGGTGAGCGTACTCATATATCTAAAGAAAACACCCAATCCGAGCGTGTCAATCGACGGTATTATGTCGGCGATGTCGTCCTCACGTGGCATATACAGCCTAAACACAGGGCGGCGTAGTGTGGCAAGTATAACACACGACAACGCGTTCATCCCTTGAGTGTTGTTGAAAATATCGATTGTCAATCCCAGAAAGAATCCGATGGTCATCATCCAGTTCACGCCGATATTAATGGGCAGACGAACCATGAAATAGATGAAGATGATGGGCACAGCAATGTTGAAAAGACAAATTTTGCTGCATATTGCTTGTGCCAGCACCATAATCACGAACAATCCGGCAAATTGTAATACGTTTCTTGTCATCTTTTCAGACCCTCCTTGTCAGTTTCTTTGTCGGGGATTAGGGCATCGAGCTCGGCTTTGATATCGCTTTTTATGGCACGCACGGTGCTCAATTGCGTAAAGTCGGTTGTGAGCTTTATGCGAAGCGAGATGAAGTTGTCAGCCACTTCTTTCTTGTCGCTCTCAATTGTTCCGACAATAATGCCTTCGGGGAACACCGCTGAATATCCGCTGGTGACAATGGTGTCGCCACGATGATACTTCACATGACGGGGCATTTCTTCGAGCATAGCGTAGTAGGGGCTCTTTCCATCCCAAACCAGACTGCCAAACGAATCGCTGCCTTTCACCTTGCATGACAGGCGGAAGTTGTTGTTTAACAATGAAATAACGCGCGAAGCGTGTTCGCCCACCACGTCGACGGTGCCTACAATGCCGTTTTGGTTCACAATGCCCATTTCGGGCCGTATGCCGTCCTTTTTGCCCCGATTGATTGTGATGTAGTTGTGAGCCGATGAGATGCTATTGCTAATTACTCGTGCAACTATAAATTCATATTGGCTCATGTTCTCGGGGATGCTTGTGGAGTCGGCGGTAAGCAAGCGAAGGTCGTTCACCTGATTGCGCAAGTTTATCACTTCCATTTCGAGCAGGGCGTTGCGTTCCTGAAGGTCTTCGTTTATGTCGCGAAGGTTGAAGTAGGAGGTGACGTTGCTTATTCCGTTGTAAACCGACGAGCTTACAGCATTTGCTGATGTGAGATAGACGTGCTGCTGATAGGGGTTGTTGTGGAACAAAAGGTAACAGCTGGTAAACACATAGAATATGAATACAAGCCAGTGACTATGTTTTATGAGGAAATTCAGCAGTTCTTTCACTTATTCATCGAGAGGGGAAGAAGGATTATTATTAATTAAGATACGCACGAGAAGGCAATGAAAAATCAAAGCCTTCTTGTGGTTTCTTTGTTTGCTTTATAAAAATGCGGTTGGCGCATGTAGTGCCAAGTAGGCATCGTTATCGGATGAGGAAGTTGAAGCGCTTAATGTTTTTCAGCGCAACACCAGTACCTTTTGCAACCGAAAGCAACGGTTCGTCGGCAATGTGGAATTTGATACCAATCTTGTCGGTGAATCGCTTGTCGAGGCCGCGAATCAGTGCACCGCCACCAGCAAGGTAAATGCCGTTCTTAACGATGTCGGAATATAACTCCGAAGGAGTCTGCTCGAGTGCGCTCAGCACAGCAGCTTCGATTTTTGATATGGTCTTTTCGATGCAGTGGCAAACTTCCTGATACGAAACCGGCACCTCGAGTGGGAGGGCTGTAACCTGGTTAGGACCACGAACGATGTAGTCCTCAGGTGGATTCTCGAGCTCGGTGAGCGCCGAACCAACGTTGATTTTGATTTGCTCGGCAGTGCGTTCGCCTACGCGGAGGTTGTGAGCTCGGCGCATGTGTTCGCGAATGTCCTCTGTGAGGTCGTCGCCGGCAATTTGAATGCTCTTATTGCTAACGATGCCGCCAAGCGAAATCACTGCAATCTCAGAGCTGCCGCCGCCTATGTCGACAATCATATTGCCTTCTGGAGCTTCAACATCGAGTCCGATGCCAAGTGCAGCAGCCATAGGCTCATAAATCATGTAAACGTCGCGGCCACCGGCGTGGTCAGAAGAGTCGCGCACGGCGCGTATTTCAACTTCCGAAGCACCGGAAGGAATACCTACAACCATGCGGAGCGATGGTGCAAACCAGTTGCTCTTTGAACTGGCTTTCTTTACAAGACCCCGAATCATGAGTTCGGCTGCATTAAAGTCGGCAATCACACCTTTGCGCAGAGGGCGAACTGTGCGAATGCCTTCCGGTTCTTTTCCTTGCATTTGTCGAGCCTCTTTGCCCACGGCAATCAGTTTGCCTGTGCGGCTGTCGAGAGCTACTATCGATGGTTCGTCAATCACAATCTTGTCGTTGTGAATGATGAGCGTATTGGCTGTGCCTAAGTCAATAGCTATTTCTTTTGTCAATGAGAAGATTCCCATAAATTAAAAAAATAAATGAAATCGTGGTTCTGAAAATATTAGTGCTTAAAGTGGCGGATTCCTGTCATAACCATGGCAATACCGTTTTTGTTGCAGTATTCAATGGTGTCGTTATCTCGGATGCTTCCACCTGGTTGAATAACCGCATCGATGCCTTCTTTGCCGGCAATCTCAACGCAATCGGCAAATGGGAAGAATGCGTCGGAAGCCATCACGGCACCTTGCAAGTCGAACTCGAAATTATGGGCCTTTTCGATGGCTTGCTTAAGGGCGTCAACGCGAGAGGTTTGACCGATGCCGCTGGCAATAAGTTGCTTGTTTTTAGCCAAGACAATCGCATTGCTTTTGCTGTGCTTAACAATCTTGTTTGCAAACAAAAGGTCGTCGATTTGTGCAGGTGTGACAGCTTTGTCGGTGGCTTGTTTGAGTTCGGCAGGCACTTCAACGTGATTGTCGCGCTGTTGAACAAGGGCGCCGTTCAAGCATGTGCGCACTTGCATATCGGGACGATTGAATGGCTTGATTACCAGAATTATGCGGTTCTTTTTCTGCTTCAATACTTCGAGTGCTTCGTCGGTGTAGGATGGAGCAATGCACACTTCAAAGAAAATCTTATTCATCTCTTCGGCAGTGGCTTTGTCGATTTCGGCATTTGTGATGAGCACGCCGCCAAAAGCCGAAACGGGGTCGCCGGCAAGAGCATCTTTCCATGCTTGCAGCACGGTGTCGCGCGATGCCAAACCGCATGCGTTGTTGTGCTTCAGTACGGCAAATGTTGTTTCATTGAAATCGCCAATGAGATTAACTGCAGCGTCAATATCAAGAAGATTGTTATATGAAATCTCCTTGCCGTGCAGTTGAGTGAACATTTCGTTGAAGTCGCCAAAGAAGAATCCTTTTTGGTGAGGGTTCTCGCCATAGCGCATTGGCTTTGGATTATTCAAAGTAAAACGTAATGCCGAGTTGTTGTCGCCATCGAAATACGAGAAGATGTGAGAGTCGTAGGCGCTTGAAACAGCAAATGCTTCTTTTGCAAACCAGCGGCGTTCGTCGAGAGTGGTCTCGGCATTGCCGTTAGTCACAAGGCAATCGTAGAGAGGCTGATACTGTGCTTTCGAAGCCACAATCACAACGTCGTTGTAGTTCTTGGCTGCAGCACGAATCAGTGAGATTCCGCCAATATCGATTTTCTCGATGATGTCGGCATCGCTTGCTCCCGAAGTCACTGTTTCTTCGAATGGGTATAAATCGACAATCACAAGGTCGATTTCGGGTATTTCGTATTTTTGAATTTGCTCTTTGTCGCTATCGTTATCGCGTCGGTTAAGAATGCCGCCAAACACTTTTGGGTGCAGAGTCTTAACACGGCCTCCAAGAATTGAAGGATATCCGGTGAGGTCTTCTACTGCTTCACAGCCGTAGCCGAGGCTTTGGATGAATGCCTGAGTTCCTCCTGTCGAAAGGAACTTCACACCATTATCGTTAAGTACTTTGAGGATTTGTTCAAGACCGTCTTTGTAGAAGACGGAAATAAGTGCTGTTTTAATTTTTTTGTTACCAGTCATAATGAAAATTATACGCGTTATAAATTCAATGCAAAATTACTCAAAATTGCCTATATAATGAATTATTACGTGGCAAAAAAATAAATATTTTTGATGACGAATTGTTAAGTGAACATAAAAAATGAAATTTGGGTCACATTGAATGTGATGTGACCCAAATTGTGGTGGATATGTAATGCATGCAAAAGGCTTGAATTGCCTTAGGATGTCATTAATTATTTGCTGATGTTTTCAATCCATTTGCGGGCGTTGACAAATGCCTCAATCCATGGTGTAACCTCGTCGTTGACGTGGGCGGCAGGGTAGTAGGCGCATTGCCATGGGAATATGGCGCGCTCGAGGTGTGGCATCATAGCCAAGTGGCGACCGTCGGCCGAGCAAATGCCTGCAATTCCCTTTGGTGAACCGTTTGGGTTGGCAGGATAGCTGTTGTAGCTGTATTGTGCAACCACGTTGTATTTGTCGATGCCTTCAGGCAGGTTGAACTTACCCTCGCCGTGAGCTACCCAGATGCCAAGTTTAGAGCCTGACAGCGAGCCGAACATCACCGACTTGTTTTGTGGAATTGTTACGCCAAGGAAGTCGGATTCGAACTTGTGGCTGTTGTTGTGCTCCATGCGTGGGCGGCTGCTGTATTCGGGGTTGATGAGATTGAGTTCAATCATCACCTGGCAACCGTTGCAAATGCCAAGGCTTAGGGTGTCGGGACGGGCGTAGAATCGTTCGATTGTTTCTTTGGCTTTTTCGTTCCAGAGGATACCTCCAGCCCAACCTTTGGCAGAGCCGAGTACGTCGCTGTTAGAGAAACCGCCGCAGAACACAATCATATTCACGTCGTCGAGGGTTTCACGTCCCGAAATGAGGTCGGTCATGTGCACGTCTTTCACGTCGAAGCCAGCGTAGTAGAGCGAGTATGCCATTTCGCGGTCGCCGTTGACGCCTTTTTCACGAATGATGGCGGCCTTTATGCCCGACGGGTTATGCTTGAAGCCTGTTATGCCAAGGTCGGCAGCCTTGCCGCTGAATCCTTTTGGCAAGCGATAGCGTATTGGTTGTTTCTTGTAGTTGAGGAAGCGGTCCTTGGCGCACTTTGCTCCACTTTGCTTGATGTCGAGCAGATACGACGATTTGAACCACAAGTCGCGCAGATAGTCGATGCCGAACAGATATTCCTTGTTGTTGTAGTTGAGAATAATCATTCGTTCGTCTTGAGTGCTGCCGATGGCTGTGAATCTCACGCCACATTCGGCAAGCAGGCGTTCAACTTTCGGAGTGTTGCTGTCGGCAACTTGAATAATCAAAGCCGGGTTTTCGGCAAACATCGCTGTGACAACGTCTTTGGCTTGCAAGTCGCTGAGGTCGATGTTTAAACCGCCCTTGGTGTTGGCGAAAGTCATTTCAAGTAAAGTGGTTATCACACCACCTGCCGATACGTCGTGGGCAGCAAGCAGCAGTTGGCTGTCAACCAGATTCTGCACAGCGTTGAATGCATTTGCAAAATATTCGGGAGAAGCAATCGCTGGAGCTTCGTTGCCAAGATAATTGATTGACTGGGCAAAAGCCGAGCCGCCTAATTTCATCTCGCTGTTGGTGAAGTCAACGAAGTAGAGTGTGCTCTTTTTGTTGACTACAACCGGCGAAACGGTTTTTTTGACGTCGGTCACTTCGCCAGCTGCCGAGATGATTACTGTGCCAGGGGCAAGAACTTTCTTTTTGCCGTATTTTTGAGTCATCGAAAGGCTGTCCTTTCCGGTAGGGATGTTGATGCCGAGTGCACATGCAAAATCGCTACATGCCTTCACTGCTTTGTATAGTGCGGCATCTTCGCCTTGATTGCGGCAAGGCCACATCCAATTAGCGCTGAGCGATACCGATTTGAGCCCTTCAGCAAGATTTGCGCCAACAATGTTGGTGAGCGATTCGGCAATCGAAAGAACCGAACCGGCTGCCGGGTCGATGAGTGCGGCTTGAGGAGCGTGTCCTATTGAAGTGGCAATACCCTTTGTTCCGGTGAAGTCGAGTGCAACTACGCCACAGTCGCTAAGCGGCAGCTGAATCTCGCCTTGGCATTGCTGGCGAGCAATTTTGCCGGTGATTGAACGGTCCACCTTGTTGGTTAACCAGTCCTTGCAAGCAACGCTTTCGAGTTGCAACAGGTTTTCAAGATATTCGCTCAGCTTGCTTTGACTATATTTCACAGCCTTCAGCTTGCGAGGAGTAGTGACGTCGTTCATGATTGTTTTTGGCGAGCTGCCAAACATATCTTTCATGCCAAGGTCGATTGGCTTTACACCGTCCTTTTGTTCGAAAACGAAACGGTCGTCGCCGGTGGTTTCGCCAACTACATAGAACGGAGCACGTTCGCGTTCGGCAATGTTGCGAATGAAATCGATGTCTTTGTCTTCAACAACCATTCCCATACGCTCTTGTGATTCGTTGCCGATAATTTCTTTCGACGACAGTGTGGGGTCGCCAACAGGAAGAGCGTCAATGTTGATTTTGCCGCCCGTTTCCTCAACCAGCTCGGAGAGAGCATTGAGGTGACCGCCTGCGCCGTGGTCGTGAATTGAAATGATTGGGTTCTCGGGGGCTTCTGCCAAAGCGCGAATCACGTTTGAAACACGTTTTTGCATTTCGGGGTTGGCGCGCTGCACTGCGTTAAGCTCGATGGAGTTGTCGTATTGTCCGGTGTTCACCGACGACACTGCTCCGCCGCCCATGCCAATGCGATAGTTGTCGCCACCCATTAGCACAACTTTTTCGTGAGGCTTAGGCGTGCCTTTGATGGCGTCGCGTTTGTTGGCAAAACCAACACCGCCGGCAAGCATAATCACTTTGTCGTATGCAAATTGTTCTTTTCCTTCTTCGTGCTCGAATGTTAGAAGCGAACCGCAGATGAGTGGTTGCCCGAATTTATTTCCAAAGTCGCTGGCGCCGTTCGATGCCTTTATAAGAATTTCCTCTGGAGTCTGGTAAAGCCACGGGCGTGGTGGCATTGTGCACAATTCCCATGCACGTTCAGCTTCGGTGCGTGGGTATGAAGTCATGTATACAGCAGTACCGGCAAGAGGAAGGCTGGCACGTCCGCCGCCAAGACGGTCGCGAATCTCACCGCCCGAACCAGTGGCAGCGCCATTAAACGGCTCGACGGTGGTGGGGAAGTTGTGAGTTTCGGCTTTTAGCGAAATCACCGAATCGATGGTCTTAACATCGAAATAGTCGGGCTTTTCGGGGTTTTTCGGAGCGAACTGCTCGATTTGCGGACCTTCAACGAAAGCCACATTATCTTTATATGCCGAAACCAGTTTGTTCGGATTTTCTTGCGATGTCTTTTTAATCATCTTGAAAAGAGACATTGGCATCTCTTCGCCGTCGATGATGAATGTACCGTTAAAAATCTTGTGGCGGCAGTGTTCGGAGTTCACTTGTGAGAAACCAAACACTTCACTGTCGGTGAGCGGTCTGCCAAGGCGTTCGCTCAGTTGCTTAAGGTAGGCAATTTCTTCGGTGCTTAGTGCAAGACCTTCCTTCACGTTGTACTCTTCCATATTGTCGATGTAGACAATTGGGTCGGGAGTTTTGGTGATGGTGAAGATGTCGTTGTCAAGAACGTGATAGACACGTTGCAGCATCTTGTCGAATTCTGGTTGTTTGCTTCGGCTTTCGGTGAATTCCTCAATGCGCGAGATTCCCGAAAGACCCATGTTCTGGGTGATTTCGACGGCGTTAGTGCTCCACGGCGTAATCATTTCGCGACGAGGTCCTACAAATGTGCCACGAATGACGTTGTCGCTAATTTGTGTTGCGCCGTCAAAAAGCCAACTGAATTTTTCTGCTTCAGAAGATGAAAGAGCATGGTCGGAATCGACCGCATAGATAGTTTTTGCTCCTTTTTTGAAGAAAGATATCATAATAAAGAACTATGTGATAGTTGTTTTGTGAATATTTAGTGCAAAATTAATAAAAACCATTGGCAACTGAAAATAGTTTGACGTAAACTTTATTGTAAAAGTGAGTGTATTGGTTTGTTGTGGCCTAAACTTGGGTAGTGGTACATTTTTTTATGGTAGGAGAGTGTGCGATAGTGTTTAATATTGCAATAATCTTTGTAACTTTGTTGGAATGAATACTCCGATTGTGCAATTCGGTGTGGTGCATTTGCGTTTTATATTATATAAATATGTGTAGACTATGAAATATTTACAGAATATAATGCTTGCAACAATTGCATCGTTGTCGTTGGGCGATGCTTACGGCGAAGTGCTTTTTGTTGGTGATGAGGCTCATAAGGTGTTTGTTGAGGAGCCGTCGAAAACTACGGGCTTAAATAGCGTGTATGTTGTTTATGACACCAACATGATAAAGATGCAGTATGTGGCTGCCGATGAATCGGCAAAGGTGACTTGGTATAAGTTCGGACAGATGGGCGGGGCTTATGCTGAGGAGATTGCTGGTATAGGCCGTGATGGCAAAGTAACCACGCTGAACGAGGTTGTGCCTAATTCGGGTTACATTGTCGAAGAGGGCGATAAGCGCTCATATTTTTGGGTGGTGGATTATTCCCATTATCGTTTGCAGTTACAATCAATTGAATTAGAGGACGAAGGCGACTGCGGCACTGCGGTGCTGAATGTGGAGGGCTCGGGCGATGACATCATTTATTATACAATTAATGGTGGCTTGAAGAAACTCGACCGGGCGCTGGAGCTGACGTATGAAAGCCTTGAATGGTCTGCCGAAAACAGCTCGTGGCAAACGGTTGGGCAAACCGAAAAATTGGAGGGCTTTAAAACTCGAATCTCGTTGCCGGGGTCGTTGTGCAGCACCGTATACACATTGTCGGGCGATAGGTTTTTGACATTCTGGCAAGAAAGCCAGTCGGTGAGCAGCGGCATGAGTCAGGCATCGGCGCTTGCTGTAGAGACGGTTGTTGCCCAAGAAACAGAAAAAGCCGATAACATGAAAGGTGCTGGTGATGATGCCGAGCGACTTGGCGGTTCGGCTCCTGCAACTATTTTGTTCAACGGATATGCTACCGAAGCTGCCACGCATTGCGAGTGGCAAATGTCGCGTTCGGCTGATTTTGAAAATGTTGAAGAACAATACGCCGAAAGCGAACTGTCAAAGACGTTCAATGAGGCTGGCACCACTTACTGGCGCTTTGTGGCAAATAGCGATGCTCGTGATTGTGTGGCAGAAAGCGAAATTTATACTGTAAGTATAGGGGAGTCGAGCCTGCAATGCCCTAATGCCTTTTCACCTGGAACCACCGAGGGCGTGAACGATGAATGGAAAGTGTCGTATAGCTCAATAGTGAAGTTCCGCTGCTGGATATTCAACAGCTGGGGCGTGCAACTGTGTGAACTTACCGACCCATCGCAAGGCTGGGACGGAAAGTATAAGGGAAAGGTTGTGAATCCGGGCGTGTATTATTATGTCATTGAAGCAGAGGGCTCTGAAGGCAAGAAATATAAACTGAAGGGCGACATAAACATTGTCGGCTTGAAGAAAGAGGCAAAGACTACGAGCGATAAAACAGAATAAGAAGAAATGAAGCTGAAAGGAAAAGAAGTTGAAAGTGTGAGTGTTTGGGGCGCTCGTGTGCATAATCTGAAAAATGTTGACGTGGAGATTCCGCACGGCAAGCTTACGGTAATCACCGGTTTGAGTGGAAGCGGAAAATCGTCGTTGGCTTTCGATACAATATTTGCCGAAGGTCAACGCCGCTACCTTGAAACATTTTCGGCATATGCGCGAAATATGCTTGGAGTTCTTGAGCGACCTGATGTGGATAAAATCACCGGCTTGTGCCCGGTGATTTCAATTGAGCAAAAGACGGTGAATAAAAATCCTCGAAGCACAATAGGAACAACAACCGAGGTATATGATTATTTGCGCCTTTTGTATGCCCGCATTGGCGAAGCGTTTTCTTATGTCTCTGGCGAGAAAATGGTGAAGTATGGTGTGGACAAAATACTATCGCTGATTTTGAATAAATATGCCGGAAAGAAAATCTACGTTTTGGCTCCGCTTGTAAAGAATAGAAAAGGTCACTATAAAGAATTGTTTGAAAACATAAGGAAGAAAGGCTACTTGAATGTTAGGGTTGATGGCGAATTGCGCGAGGTTACTTTTGGCATGAAACTCGACCGTTATAAGAACCACACCATTGAAATTGTTGTCGACCGGCTGAAGGTGAATCAGAAGGACGAGGACCGACTTCGCAAAACTGTGGAAACTGCATTCAAGCAAGGTGATGGGCAGCTGATGATATTGGACGTTGAAAATGGTGAACTTGGTCATTATAGCAAGATGTTGATGGACCCGGTGACGGGATTGTCGTATGCCGAGCCTGCGCCACACAACTTCTCATTCAACAGCCCTCAAGGAGCGTGTCCGAAATGTAAAGGACTTGGATATGTAAACATTATAGATAGAGAGAAGGTGATGCCCAACAACGAACTGCCGATTCGTGCCGGTGGCATCGCTCCTTTGGGAAAATATAAAAATTCATTGATTTTTTGGCAGATACAAGCGATTTGCGAAAAATATGATGTCACCCTTGACACGCCGTTGAAAGATGTGCCCGACGAAGCAATTGATGAGATTATGGGCGGCACTGACGAGCGCCTGAACATAAAGACCGAAACGCTGAGCACTCAAAACTATTTCCTTACGTATGACGGTTTGCTAAAATACATTGAGATGCAGCAGAGCGACGACGCATCGGCAGTGGCACAGAAATGGGCTGGACAGTTCTATTCTCGCTGCCAATGCCCGGAATGCCATGGCGACCGACTCAACAAGGAAGCTTTGCACTTCAGAGTACATGGCAAGAATATTGCTGAATTGGCAAGAATGGATGTTTCCGATTTGGCAGAATGGGTGGCAGACTTGAAGAACCATCTTACAAAACAGCAGTGGAAAATTGCCGAAGAAATAGTTAAGGAGATTAGCAGCCGACTGAAGTTTATGCTTAACGTCGGACTTGAATATTTGTCGCTGAATCGTGCTACGGCAACATTGTCGGGAGGCGAAAGCCAGCGCATCCGCTTGGCAACGCAAATTGGTTCGCAATTGGTGAACGTGCTTTATATTCTCGACGAACCAAGCATCGGCTTACACCAGCGCGACAATCAACGCCTAATTAATTCGTTGAAGGAGCTTCGCGATTCGGGCAATACGGTCATCGTAGTTGAACACGACAAGGATATGATGCTCGAATCGGACTATCTTGTTGACATTGGTCCAAAGGCTGGACGCAGGGGTGGAAATATAGTGTTCTCGGGAACTCCGAGCGAAATGCTTAAAACGGATACTCTGACTGCGGGATATTTGAACGGCACACTGAGAATTCCTGTTCCGGAAAAAAGGCGAGAAGGTAATGGAAAATGGCTTGAACTGAAGGGGTGTTGCGGCAACAACCTGAAAAATGTGGATGTGAAATTCCCTTTGGGTACACTGATATGCGTGACTGGAGTGTCGGGGAGTGGCAAATCAAGTCTGATAAATGGTACACTACAACCGATTCTGAGTCAAAAATTCTATCGCTCGTTGACAAATCCATTGAAATATGAAAATGTCGCAGGGTTGGAGAGTGTCGATAAAGTGGTGACGGTAGACCAGTCGCCATTGGGACGGTCGCCTCGCTCTAACCCGGCAACGTACACTGGTGTTTTTGCCGACATCAGAAAATTGTTTGTTGAATTGCCGGAATCGAAAATTCGTGCCTATAAGCCAGGACGCTTTTCATTTAATGTGTCGGGCGGAAGGTGTGAAGTGTGCAAGGGCAACGGTTACAAATCGATTGAAATGAATTTTTTGCCTGATGTGCTTGTGCCTTGCGAAGCTTGCGGCGGCAAGCGTTACAACCGTGAGACGCTTGAGGTGCGATTCAAAGGAAAGTCGATAGCCGATGTGCTTGACATGACAATCAATCAAGCCGTTGAATTTTTCTCGGCGGTGCCTACGATATTAAGTAAGATTAAGGTGCTGCAAGATGTTGGATTGGGCTATGTGAAATTAGGTCAGCCGTCGAGCACATTGTCGGGAGGTGAGAGTCAGAGAGTGAAGTTGGCTACCGAGCTTGCAAAAAAGGACACGGGAAAGACCATTTATATTTTGGATGAGCCAACCACCGGATTGCACTTTGCTGACGTGAGCGTTTTGTTGAGAGTTATCGATAAATTGGTCGATAAAGGAAATACGGTGATTGTAATCGAGCACAATCTGGACGTGATAAAGTGTGCCGACTACATTATTGATATGGGTCCTGATGGAGGGCGAAACGGTGGCAAACTTGTTGATTCGGGAACTCCTGAAGAAATAGCAAAAAGGGGCAGGGGAGTGACGGCTGCATTTGTTGAAAAAGAACTGAAATAAACGGGAAGACGAGTTGTTTTTCTACTGAAGGCGGGCAAAATAGGGTCCGCCTTTAATTTTTCTCTGCAAAATAGTCGTATATATCTAGGTTTGTTTGCATTGAAGTGTAAAGTACTGATTATTAGATGTTTAAATTTGAAAATGTAGAATAAGCAGGTCGATTAGAATCGTTTAGAATTTAACGGCCTTATAGAATGCCAAAATCGACGAAAAATGTGTAAATCTAAAAGAGTTTAGCTAAAAAATGCCGCAATTGGTAGTTTTACCATCATTATGTTTGCATTATTAAATAGTTGAGAATTGCATTAAATTCAACTTTGTACCGTGCGGTTCTCGTAACAAAACACGTATTTTTGATTATGAAAACGTGAGTTTGTTAACAATAAATAGTTTAGGAAAAAGAATTTGCATATGTTATAAGTGTTAATCTTGCCTTTTTTAGCGATTAACATTATTTCAGTATTGATATAAGTGCTTAAAAATGAGTGGTTTATGATAAAAGATTGAAGTATTTGGATAATAATTTGGTGTAATGTTTGTTGGATTTTGATTTGCGTGCGTATAAAATTCAGTTAATGCGCTGATAAACAATATGTTAGATAATTATATTTATAGTAAATATTTAATATTATGCAAAGTTCATTTGATTACTTGTTCGAGAGCGATTATAGCCAGGCATCATTGATGATACGTACAATTTACAAAAATAAATTTGCGTAAATCAATTTTATAGTATACATTTGTAAAGATGAAATTAGAGAATGTAAATCGATGGATATAATATCAAGGCTAAAAATTTTCTTAGAAAAACGTCGAATTTCTAATAGCGTTTTTGCGGACAATTGTAAAATTGCTCGTCCTACTCTTTCGCAGCTACTCACTGGAAGAAATAAAAAAGTGAGTGACGAAGTAGTTTCGAAAATTCATGAGGCATACCCCGAGCTTTCTATTATGTGGCTTTTGTTTGGAGAAGGAGCAATGGAGGTTGAAAATGCCGAGGTGAGCAATAGTGCTGGTTCGAGCGAAGAGCCTTCGATTTTCGACGAAAAGAATATCTCAGTTTCATCGCAGTCGAAGGTGATAGATTTTGACGATGAAAAAAATGAGGCTGGAGATTATTTATCGGAAAGCTCTTTAGGCAGCAGTTTACAGGATGCTATGAGGATAATAGCAAACACGAGCGAACAGCAGCAATCGGTTCCGGTTGCCGGTGTTTCGGCTGGTGCCGGAAAAAAGATTGTGAATATAATGGTGTTTTATAGCGACAAAAGCTTCGATTCGTTTGTTCCTGCCGGAAAATAGCGGGCGTTTAAGCAAAAAGCTCGCGTCTTATTCCTTTTCGCTAAGTTCGAGCCAGCGATATTCTTTCTCGTCGATGATGCTTTTGAGTTCGTTGTAGCGTTTTGCCAGCCTGTCTAAATCGGCAGTATTAGACCCGTTGCTGAATATTGTCTCAATTTCTTGTTTCTCGTTGTTCAGCAAATCAAGATCCTTAGTTAATTCTTCAAACTCCTTGCGTTCCTTGAATGTCAATTTGTTTGAATTGCGGTTTTTCTCGGCGTTTGAAGCCTTTGCCTTTTGTTGTTCTTTTGGTTTCTCGGCATCTTTTAGTTTGTCGTTTTCCTGTTTCCATTCGCGATATTCGGAGTAGTTGCCGGGAAAATCTTTTATCACGCCATTGCCTTCGAACACAAATATGTGGTCGACAGTTCTATCCATGAAAAAGCGGTCGTGGCTGATGATTATTACGCATCCCTTGAATTTGGAGATATAGTCTTCTAACACCTCGAGAGTGACAATGTCGAGGTCGTTGGTGGGTTCGTCAAGGATGAGAAAGTTGGGTTGCCGCATTAGCACAGTGGCGAGATATAGTCGGCGTTTTTCGCCGCCGCTAAGCTTGGCTATTAGCTTTTGCTGGTCTTTTGCCGAGAACAGGAAAAGATTGAGGAACTGCGAAGCCGAGTACGACGTTTTTTCGTCGAAGTGAATGTGTTCGGCGATTTCTCGTACAGAGTCGATTACCTTTTTCGATTCGTTAAAAGTTATTCCCTCCTGGCTATAATAGCCGAATCGCACAGTTTCGCCTATCTCAAAGAAGCCGTTGTCGGGCTGATATTCGTTCAACAGTAGTTTTATGAACGAGCTTTTTCCGGCACCGTTGTTGCCAACAATGCCGAGCTTCTCGTATCGAGCAAAGGTGTAGGAGAAATCTTTGACTATTACGTTTTCGCCAAAGGATTTCGAAACGTTGTGGGCTACGAATATCTTTGAGCCGATGTACGACGACTTGATGTTGATGTCGAGAGTCTTGTTGTTGACCTTTGTCGATACTTTGTCTTGGAGTTCGTGAAAGGCGTTGATGCGGTATCGTGCTTTTGAGCCACGAGCTTGTGGTTGCCGGCGCATCCATTCCAATTCTGTGCGGTAGAGGTTTTTGGCGCGAGCTAACTCGGCATTTTGAGCATCGAGCCGTTCGATTCGTTTTTCAAGGAAGTAGTTGTATTTTCCGTTGTATGAATATACTTTTTCGTTGTCGATTTCTACAATTTTATTACATACTTTGTCGAGGAAATAACGGTCGTGAGTGACCATCAGAATCGCCATTCGATTTCTCGACAAGTAGTTCTCGAGCCATTCAATCATGTCAATGTCGAGGTGGTTGGTGGGCTCGTCAAGGATGAGGAGATTGGGCTCGTTGATAAGGATTTTTGCCAATGCCACTCGTTTGATTTGTCCGCCCGACAATTGCTCGATAGGTTGGTTGATGTCGGTGATTTTAAGCATCGAGAGAATCTGTTTGAAGCGGTCCTCATAGTCCCAAGCCTTGCAGTTGTCCATTTCTTGAATGGCTGCGGTCATGGCATCGGAGTTGCCGTTGTGCAGGGCGTGCTCGTAGTTTCTCACAGCTATTGCCAATGGCTCGTCGCCTTCAATGCAAGTGTCGATGACGCTTTTCGACGACTGAAATGACGGCACTTGTTCGAGGTATCCTACGCGAATGTCGTTGTTGAATACAATTCTTCCGCTATCGTAATCTTCCTTGCCGGCAATGATGCTTAGGAGGGTGGTTTTGCCGGTGCCGTTTTTGGCAATCAGTCCCACCTTGTCGCCTTCGTTAATGCCGAAAGTGACATCGGCGAACAGCATGCGGTCGCCGTAGGATTTTGTCAGGTTTTCAATTTGGAGATAACTAATCATGCGCTGCAATATGATGGCAAATAATTTTTTCGGGGCAAAGTTACAAAATTTATGTGTAAAAACAACACTGCTTTCTTGTGGTGGGGCATGATAAATCTGTAGTCAAAATTTGCCGCATTTAAATTATATCAGTATATTTACGGAGTTAATAAAATATAATTTAGATTGTTTATGCAGAGAATCATTTATTTTTTGATGGCAATAGCCATTTCGTTTACTACAACTGTGGGATATGCAAAGACGGTGAAATTTGCAATTCTTGCAGACGTACATGTTACACCGGGCAACCTCAATGATGAAAAGATTAAGGATGTGGTGGCAGAGATTAATAGCAGCGATGCCGATGTGGTGATACTGAACGGCGATTTGACCAATGAGGGCAGTGATGAGCAGCTCGCGAACTTGAAGCGCTCGCTGGATTGCATCACAAAGCCTTTTTATGTAGTTCCGGGCAACCATGAGAACAATTGGAGTCAGAGCGCTTGCAAGACGTTTGTTGACCTCTGGGGTGCCGACAGGTTTATTTTTGAGGTTGGCGACCTTGTGGTTGCAGGCGTTAATTGTGGTCCGTACATGAAGATGGGAGACGGGCATGTTAAGCAGGAGGACCTGATTTGGCTCGACCAAAATCTAAAAAAGCGCATGACCGATGGAAAACGGTTTGTGAGTTTTTGCCATTATCCACTGAGTGCCGATTTAGACAACTATAAAGATTATGTTGCAGTGCTTGAGAAGTATGCTACCATTGCTCACGTCAACGGTCACTATCATTCGTGGAAAAGGTATGCTGTAGATGGAAAGATTGAGTGCGTGATGACCCGCGCATTGTCGATGCCAAAAGACGGCTTTGGTTATGCTATCATGGAAGTTACCGACGATTCTATTAAAGTATATAATAAGGTGTTGAATAGTCCGGCAAAGCAAAAGTTTGCCTTTGCCATAAACTATTATCTGCGTCCCGATTACGTGCAGCAGCCGTTGCCAAGCAATGTGAAGGTTGAACTTGTTTATCGCGACAACGCTTCGATTTTCACTCGTGTGGGTGTGGATGAGGATAATGTCTATTTTGGCAATTCGCTTGGCTATGTTAAAGCGGTGAACAAGAATGCCGGCAATGTTGTATGGGAACATAAAACTGGGGCAAGCTTGTTTTCGCGCCCGTCGGTTTACGGCGCTTGCGTGATTGTGCCAACTGCCGATAAACGTCTGCTGTGGATTGACAAGGCGAGCGGAAAGGTGCTACGCGAACACGCATCGGATGCCCCGTATGTGGCAGATGGCGTTGTTTCGGCAGACGTGCTTTATCAGGGCGGAGGAAAGACATTTGAGGCATGGAAAGGTGATGGCTCAAAATGCTTGTGGCAATACTCCGACTTGAAGAATTATTGTCAAGCAGCACCGGTGGTCGACGGCAACGATGTGATATTTGGAGCATGGGACACTTATTTGCGTTGCGTTAACAAGAAAAACGGCAAACTGAGATGGCAATGGAACAATGGCAAATCGGCTAATATGCTTGGTCCGGGCAATTGTGTTCCGGTAGTGGTGAAAGACAAGGTGATTATTGTGGCGCCTGACCGTTATATGACTGCTGTCGACCGCAAAAACGGAAAAACAATTTGGCGAAACAATAGCCATAAGTTCCGCGAGAGCTTGGGTGTGTCGCAAGACGGAAAGGTGGCTTATGCAAAGACTATGGACGGCGAAATCGTGGCTGTGAGCACCGAAGGAACTGAATACAATGAGTTGTGGATGGTTGACACCGGTCTTGGATATGAACATGCTCCGTGCATAGTTCTTGAGAACAATGGCATAATATATGTTGGTTCGCGTAGAGGCATAATGGTGGCTATCGATTCGAAATCGCACACTAAACTATGGGAATATAAAATGGGCAACTCCGAGTTCAATGGATGGGAGGTTGATGCCAATGGCGATGTTTACACTTCGCTCATCGAAGGTGTGGTTTGGCGTGTGAGCGTGGGCAATTAGTCGATGTATTTGCTTACAAAGTTTTTCATCCGGCGGGTGTATTCGTCAGGGTGGTCCTTATAGGAATTGGCATGAGCAGAGCCTTTTGAGATGTAAATCTCTTTGGGATCTGCTTTTGCTTTGTATAGCTCGTATACCATGCGTGTAGGCACATAAGTGTCGGCATCGCCATGGATGAAAAGCATTGGCAATCTGCATTTTGTCACTTGGTCAACTGCCGAAGCTTGGGTGAATGTCCATCCGTATTCAGCTTCGCACAAGAGGTTTGTTGCGTGCATTAGTGGGAATGGTGGAAGATGAAATTGCTTGTTGAGCTCGCCGCAGAATTCGTCCCACACCGAGGTGTAGCCGCAGTCCTCTACAAAGCATTTCACGCATTGCGGAAGTGTTTCGCCGGAAGTCATCATGGTTGTGGCTCCGCCCATCGAAATGCCGGTGATTACCATTTGGGTGTGTCCGCCAAAGGCGTTGTTGGCAACGTCAATCCATTGCTTGATGTCGTCTTTGTCTTTCCATCCCATTTGAATCTCGTCGCCGTCGCTTAGTCCATGAGCTTGCAAGTCGGGGAGTAGTATGTTGTAGTTGAGGTCGTGATGGAAAAGATAGGCGATGTGAAGCATCGACAGGCTGTTCATTTTGTAGCCGTGAATTATGATGGCTGTGCGAGGGGTGGCATCATGCGCCGCAGCATATCGTGCATGCAGTTTCATGTTTTCGTGGTTTGTAATGAACGTGTCAGCCAAATGCGGGCGGATGCTGTCAATCCAATTTGAGATTTTTGGATAATCGGTTTTCATTATTTGGTACTCATTCTCCTCGTTGAAGTTGGAGCGCTGGTTTGGCGACAGTGCATAGCTTAAAAAATACTGGCATGCACATATCAGAGAAATTGCCACAAGGCAAATTGCGGATAATAATATTTTTGTAACCTTTTTCATGTCACAAAGTTAGCAGAAATATTTCATAAAGAGAACAATGATGTGTTAATCATTTGATAGTATAGCAAAATGAAATTAAAATTGAATTATATGAATAAAAATGATGCAAAAAACAGAACTTGTGCGAGAATAAATGCAGCGAAATTAAAATAATTTGAAATTTTTGACAGAAAAAGTTGCATAGTAGAAGCGTTTATTATACCTTTGCAAATGTTAATTAATAGTAAGGTATATTTTTTAGGTTAAAAGATGATGATTAGGTTTACAAAGATGCATGGTGCTGGCAATGATTATATCTATATTAATGCCATTGATTCTTGCCCTGCTAATTTGCCTGAATTGTCAAATGAAATGAGCGACCGTCACAAGGGTGTTGGGTCGGATGGTGTAGTGCTGATTATGCCGTCGGATAAGGCTGATTTCTGGATGAGGATGTTTAATGCTGATGGCTCGGAAGGTGAAATGTGTGGAAATGCATCGCGCTGTGTGGCAAAATACGTCTACGACAAAGGCTTGACATCGAAACGAAAAATCACGCTTGAAACTCTTGCTGGAATAAAGGTGCTTGAAATCACCAAAGTGGTTGATGAAAAAGTGCGCGAAGTGAAAGTTGACATGGGTGAACCGAGTTTTGCTCCTGAAAATATTCCAACGAAATCGAACTGTGAGGTTATTGATATGCCTATTTCAACATCATTAGGGACGTTGAATTTGACAGCTGTTGGTACCGGAAATCCTCATGGTGTGGTGATTATGGACAGCGTGTCGGACCTTGATATCGACAGCATAGGTCCGGAGATACAGAATAATGAGTTGTTCCCGCGTAAGGCTAATATTGAATTTGTGAGGATAATTAATCGCAACGAAATAGAGATGCGAGTATACGAACGCGGTTCGGGCGAAACGATGGCGTGCGGCACCGGCGCTTGTGCATCGGTTGTGGCAACGTCGAGGCTCGGGTTGACCGATAGGCGTGCCACGGTACACCTCAAGGGTGGCGACTTGCAAATACATTGGGCTGAGAATAATCATGTATACATGACAGGTGAGGCTGCAACCGTGTTTGAAGGCGAATATGAACGACGTTTTTAGGCGCAACTAAAACAAAAAAAGTGATTAGAAATTAGTTATTTACATTTTATACGGTTTAAATTATGTCACAATTAAGATTCAAAGTAGTTGAGGAGGCTTTTAACCGAAAGCCGGTAAAGGTGGAAATCCCGAAGGAGAAATCTTCGGAGTATTATGGTAAGGCTGTGTTCAACCGTCAGAAAATGTTTGAATATCTTCCGAAGAAGACATTTGAGGCACTGACCAAGGCGATTGACAATAAGGAGCCCCTTAGCCGAGAAATTGCTGACAGCGTGGCTGCCGGTATGAAACAATGGGCGTTGGATAATGGCGCCAAGCATTACACACACTGGTTTCATCCGTTGACTGATGGCACAGCCGAAAAGCATGACTCGTTTATCGAGCATGATGGCAAAGGCGGTGTGGTTGAAGAGTTTACAGGCAAGCTGCTTGTGCAGCAGGAGCCAGATGCATCGAGCTTCCCTAACGGTGGCATTCGCAACACGTTTGAGGCAAGAGGATATTCGGCATGGGACATTTCGTCGCCAGCGTTCATCATACACAATACCCTTTGTATTCCAACAATCTTTATTGCTTACACTGGCGAGTCGCTCGACTATAAGACTCCGTTGCTGAGAGCATTGAACAGTGTTGACAAGGCTGGTACTGCAGTAGCCCAATACTTCGACCCTAATGTGAAGCATGTGCATTCCTATTTGGGTTGGGAGCAGGAATATTTCCTTGTTGATGAAGCGCTGTATTCGGCTCGTCCCGACTTGATGCTTACAGGCAGAACGCTTATGGGTCATGAAAGTGCAAAGAACCAGCAGTTGGAAGACCACTATTTTGGCGCAATTCCAACGCGAGTTGATGCTTTCATGCTTGAGTTAGAAACCGAATGCCACAAGCTTGGTATTCCTGCCAAGACTCGCCACAACGAGGTTGCTCCAAATCAGTTTGAGCTTGCTCCTATCTTTGAGGAAACCAATTTGGCTAACGACCATAACTTGTTGTTGATGTCGCTCATCGACGACGTTGCCCGCCGCCACAACTTCCGCGCATTGCTTCACGAGAAGCCATTTGCCGGCATCAACGGCTCGGGTAAGCACAACAACTGGAGCTTGGGCACCGATACTGGCGTACTGTTGTTTGCACCAGGTAAGACTCCAAAGCAGAATTTGCAGTTCGTTACATTCGTTGCAAACGTAATGGCTGCAATCTATAAATATAACGGGCTTATCAAGGCGTCTATTTCGTCGGCAACAAATGCCCACCGCCTTGGCGCAAACGAAGCACCGCCAGCAATCATTTCGATGTTCCTTGGCACTCAGTTGAGCAACATTCTTTCGGCAATCGAAGATAGCGACGAAGACGTTGCCATCAGCGTTGAAGGCAAGGAGCGTTACAGCATGAATCTATCGCAGATTCCTGAAATCATGGTTGACAACACCGACCGCAATCGCACATCGCCATTTGCGTTCACCGGCAACCGTTTTGAATTCCGTGCTGTGGGAAGTTCGGCAAATTGCGCTTCGGCAATGATTGCAATTAATGCTGCTGTGGCAGAGCAATTGACGCTGTTTAAGAAAAATGTTGATGCTAAACTTGCTGCAGGTCAAGACCTTGAGCATGCCATCATCACTGAGGTGAGAGAATTGATTAAGATGTCGAAACCTATCCATTTCGATGGTAACGGTTACAGCGACGAGTGGAAAGAAGAGGCTGCAAAGCGTGGTCTTGATTGCGAGACATCGGTGCCGCTGATTTTCGATGCTTATCTTGATGACAAGGCGGTGAAAATGTTTGAAAACACCAATGTGTTCACCAAAGTAGAACTTGAGGCACGCAACGAGGTTAAGTGGGAAACTTATACCAAGAAAGTGCAGATTGAGGCTCGTGTACTTGGCGACTTGGCGCTCAACCATGTTATTCCGGTAGCCACTCGCTACCAATCGGTTCTGCTCGACAATGTGTTCAAGATTAAGAACCTGTTCCCTAAGGAAGACGGCGAGCTGATTGCAAAACGCGACCTTGAACAAATAAAGAAGATGGAAGAGCACATGCTGTTCATCAAAGATAAGGTGAACGAGATGGTTGATGCTCGCAAGGTTGCCAATAAGATTGAAACGGAGCGTGAAAAGGCAATTGCATATCACGACAATGTGTTCCCCTTGTTTGATGAGATTAGATATCACATCGACAAGTTGGAGCTTATGGTTGACGATGAAATCTGGCCGTTGCCAAAGTATCGCGAACTGCTCTTCATCCGATAAAATATTTAACGAGATAGTTTTAATTAGTTTTTTCTATTACAGGAAACAATATTTTCTTCAATAGAGATTAACAGAATAGGTTGCAGCATTGAGTTGCCCTTTGCGGTGGTCGAATTAACCCGATTGCTGCAACCTGTTTTATATTCAAATGAATATGCTACCAAAGAAACAAGGATTATATGACCCTTCGTTCGAAAAAGATGCTTGCGGTGTAGGACTTCTTGCCAATATACATGGGATAAAGTCGCATCAGCTTGTTGAACAAGGGCTTCAGGTTTTAGAGAATATGGTGCATCGTGGCGCAGAGGGCGCTGACCCAAAGACTGGCGACGGTGCGGGAATTATGGTGCAAATTCCTCACGAGTTTATTCTTTTGCAGGGCATAGCAGTACCCGAGAAGGGTAGATATGGTAGTGGACTTGTGTTCTTGCCAAAGAATGAGGAATCGCAACAGGCATTTCTTGACATCATTGAAAGTGAGGCAACCGATTTAGGTTTGTCGATGCTTCCTGTGAGGGATGTGCCTACAAATAACGAGCAATTGGGTCCGGTGGCAAAAGCTGCAGAACCATCAATCAAGCAGATATTTATTGCCGACCTCAAGACAACAGAGCCGATTGACCCAAAATTGTATGTTTTGCGCAAAAGGGCAGAGAAAAAAATTGCAGCAATGAATGTTGCAGGAAAAGACGAGTTTTACATCGTTTCGCTGTCGTCGAGGGTGATTATTTATAAGGGTATGCTCAGTTCGTTGCAGTTGAGATATTACTACCCCGACTTGATGAGCCCGTACTTCACTTCGGGCATGGCATTGGTGCATTCGCGTTTCAGCACCAACACATTCCCTACATGGAGTTTGGCTCAGCCTTTCAGAATGTTAGGTCACAATGGCGAGATAAACACTATCCGTGGCAACCGAATGTGGATGCATGCTCGCGAATGTATGTTGCATCCCAAAGGATTCGATGCTTCGGCTGTAACACCTATTGTGCAAGCCGGAATGAGCGACAGTGCTTCGCTTGACAATGTGTTGGAGTATTTTGTCATGGCGGGTATGAGTTTGCCACATGCTTTGGCTATGCTTGTGCCGGAATCATATAACGACAAAAACCCGATTTCTCCCGAACTGAAGGCATTCTACGAATATCATAGCATTCTCATGGAGGCATGGGACGGACCTGCCACATTGCTGTTCAGCGATGGCAGATATGCCGGTGGTATGCTCGACCGAAACGGATTGCGTCCGGCACGCTATCTCATTACAAACAACGATACCATTGTTGTTGCATCGGAGATGGGTGTGCTGCCATTCAATGCTTCGGAAGTAAAGAAAAAGGGCAGATTGCAACCTGGCAAAATGCTTATGGTGGACATGGAAGCCGGTGTGATTTACGACGACAAGCAGCTTAAAGAGCAACTCGCAAGTGAATTCCCTTATCGCGATTGGCTTGCCAAGAACCGCATAATTCTGGATAAGATTAATAGCGGCAAAAAGGTTGTGAACAGCGTCGAGAAATATCCGCAACTGTTGAAGGCATTCAACTATAGCCGCGAGGAGATTGAAAAGATTATCACTCCTATGGTTGAGGAAGCTAAGGAACCGGTCAACTCGATGGGTAACGACACTCCGCTGGCTGTGATGAGCGATAAGCCTCAAAACTTGTTCAGCTATTTCCGTCAGCACTTTGCGCAGGTTACAAACCCGCCAATCGACCCTCTGCGTGAATCGCTGGTGATGAGTTTGGATAGCTACATCGGTGCTATCAAACTTAATTTGCTTGAGCCTACACCCGATTTGTGCAAGATGGTGGAATTGAAGCGACCGATACTGACAAACAACGAGTTAGATATATTGTGCAACCTGCGATATAAAGGCTTCAATACGCGTAAGGTGCAGATGACATTCGATGTTAACGACGGCGTTGACGGCTTGAAGAAAGGCATCGAACTGTTGTGTGCCGAGGCTGAGAAGGCTGTTGACGAAGGTTGCAACTACATCGTGCTCACCGACCGCGGCGTTGATGCCAACCATGCTCCAATTCCTTCGCTCCTTGCTACATCGGCTGTACATCACCACTTGATTGAGCGCCAGAAGCGTTTACAAACAGCTTTGGTGGTTGAAACTGCCGATGCTCGCGAAGTGATGCACTTTGCGCTGCTTTCGGGCTACGGTGCAAGTGCCATCAATCCGTATTTGGCTTTCGCTGTCATTGATGAGATGGTGAATAAGCACAGCATACAACTCGACTTTAACACTGCCGTAAATAATTATATTAAGGCAGTCGACAAAGGTCTGCTAAAGATAATGTCGAAGATGGGTATTTCAACCATCACAAGCTATAAGGGTGCACAACTGTTTGAGGCTGTGGGCATTTCAAGCGAAATGATTAATGATTACTTCGGTGCTACTGTATCGAAAATCGGAGGTGTGAATGTTGAAGAACTTGCAAAAGAAATTCTGTGCATACACGGAGAGGCTTTCGACGACTACTTCGATACCGAGGCTCCGCTTCAACATTTCGGACAATACGCTTTCCGAAAAGACGGAGAGACGCACGCTTGGAATCCTGATACTATTGCCACGCTGCAGATTGCAACCCGTTTGGGTAGTTACAAAAAGTTCAAAGAATATACATCGGCTGTCGACAACAAAGAGAAGCCTATTTTCATTCGCGACTTTTTCGATTTCAAGAAAGGCAATGCAATTAGCATTGATGAGGTTGAGCCTATTGAATCGATTATGAAGCGATTTGTTACTGGAGCCATGTCGTTTGGTGCAATCAGCACTGAGGCGCATGAGGCTTTGGCAATTGCCATGAACCGGATTGGGGCACGAAGCAACACTGGGGAAGGTGGCGAAGATTCAGAGCGCTTCAAGCCGCGTGAAGATGGCGAATCGTCGCGAAGTGCCATCAAGCAGGTAGCTTCGGGCCGCTTTGGCGTCACCACCGAATATTTGGTGAATGCCGACGAAATACAAATCAAGATTGCCCAAGGTGCAAAACCAGGTGAGGGTGGTCAGTTGCCGGGCTTTAAAGTCGACAAGGTGATTGCAAAGACTCGTCACTCTATTCCTGGCATTTCGCTTATTTCGCCACCACCTCACCACGACATCTATTCGATTGAGGACTTGGCTCAGTTGATATTCGACTTGAAGAACGTAAATCCAACTGCCAAGATAAGTGTGAAACTTGTTGCAGAGTCGGGTGTTGGAACAATTGCAGCGGGTGTGGCTAAAGCAAAAGCCGACTTAATCACCATCAGTGGTGCTGAAGGTGGCACAGGAGCAAGCCCGGCAAGTAGTATCCGATATGCCGGACTTCCTTCGGAAATTGGTTTGGCTGAAACGCAGCAGACCTTAGTGCTGAACAACTTGCGCGGACAGATTAAGCTGCAAGTCGACGGTCAACTCAAGACCGGTAGGGATGTTGTGATTATGGCAATGCTTGGTGCCGAAGAATTTGGCTTTGCAACAAGTGCCTTGATTGTCTTGGGTTGTGTGCTAATGAGAAAATGCCAAAAGAACACATGTCCTGTTGGTGTGGCAACGCAGAATGCCGAGTTGCGTAAGCGTTTCACCGGCAAGGCCGATTATTTGGTTAACTTCTTCACATTCCTTGCTACTGAGATTCGTGAATATCTTGCAGAGATTGGCGTTAAGCACTTCGATGAAATTGTTGGACGAAGCGACTTGCTTGAAGTGAAAAAAGATATGCAAGTGAGCAAGACAAAGCATCTCGATTTCTCGAAGATTCTATATCGACCGGTTTATGCTCCGGAAACTGCCATCATAAATGTCACCGAACAACATCACGAAATTGAGAAGGTGCTCGACCGAGAGATAATCAATCGCAGTTATCCTGCCATCAGTTCGAAGATGCCGGTTGAATTGTACTTTGGCATAAAAAACACCGATAGAGCGGTGGGTGCTATGCTTTCGGGAGCAATAGCCAAGAAATATGGCAACGATGGTCTGTCTGACGACACAATCAATGCCACATTCAGCGGCTCGGCAGGACAGAGTTTCGGCGCGTTCCTTGCACATGGTGTAACATTCCGCCTCGAGGGAGATGCAAATGACTATGTGGGCAAGGGCCTTTCGGGCGGCAAAATTATCATTGTTCCGCCTGTGGGCAGTGCGTTTAAGGCTGAAGAGAACATTATTGCAGGTAACACCATTTTGTATGGCGCTACCTCGGGTGAAATCTACATTAATGGTAGAGTTGGCGAACGCTTCTGTGTGCGCAACAGTGGCGCCACTGCAGTTGTTGAAGGCGCCGGCGACCATTGCTGCGAGTATATGACAGGTGGTAGAACTGTTGTGCTTGGCAGCACCGGACGCAACTTTGCCGCAGGTATGAGTGGTGGTATTGCTTATGTGTGGAATCCGAATGGCGATTTCGATTATTATTGCAATATGGAGATGGTAGAATTGTCGCTTATCGAGGAGACAGCCGACAGCAGAGAGCTTTACCGACTGATAAGTAATCATTTCAAATACACTCGCAGTGCTCTTGCAGGCAAGATGCTTGACAACTGGAATGAGTATGTCGACCAGTTCATCAAGGTTACTCCATTTGAATATAAGAAAGTGCTCATCGATGAAAAGATGCAGAAACTTCAGCAGAAACTTGTTAGCAACTTAGAATAAGCAATGATATGGGAAATCCAAATGCATTTTTAACTATAAAAAGAAAAGAGGCTGGCTATCGTCCGTTGAGCGACCGCATCAAGGACTTTAGTGAAGTTGAACAGACATTAAATAGCGAAGACCGCCGCTTGCAAGCTTCACGTTGTATGGAGTGCGGCGTGCCGTTCTGCCATTGGAGTTGCCCGTTGGGCAACCGTCCACCCGAGTGGCAAGATTTATTATACAAAAATGATATAAAAGGCGCCTACAAATTGCTGAGCATGACCAACGATTTTCCGGAATTTACGGGACGTGTATGTCCGGCTTTGTGCGAAAAGGGCTGCGTCTTGAATAAGACTCACGAGCCTGTAACTATCCGTGAGAATGAGGCTGCCATCACCGAGATTGCCTTTAATGAGGGCATGGTGGTTCCGCGTATACCTAAACATCGCAATGGCAAGAAGGTTGCAGTTATTGGGTCGGGTCCTTCGGGTTTGGCATGCGCCACTCGTCTTAACCAATATGGTTACGATGTAACAGTATATGAAAAGGACGAACAGATTGGGGGCTTATTACGGTTTGGTATTCCTGATTTCAAGCTCAATAAATCGGTCATCGACCGTCGATTGCAAGTGTTGCAAGCCGAAGGCATCAATTTTGTTTGCAATGTAACAATCGGCAAAGACATATCGGCTGGAGAACTGGTTGACCAATACGATGCAGTGTGCGTGGCAATTGGCTCGGGTGTTCCGCGCGATTTAAAGGTTGAAGGTCGCGAACTGAAAGGTGTGCACTTTGCTTTGGAATTGCTCAAGCAGCAGAATCGCGTGGTAGCCGGTTGCGATGTTAGCGCAAAGGATAGAATCTCAGCCAAGGGCAAAAATGTGCTTGTGATTGGCGGCGGCGACACCGGAAGCGATTGCGTGGGAACATCTAACCGACAAGGAGCTCGCTCAGTAACTCAAATTGAAATCATGCCAAAGCCACCCGTTGGCGATAATCCTGCTACACCGTGGCCTTATTGGCCTCAGATTCTTAAAACTTCGAGTTCGCATGAAGAGGGATGTACGCGACGTTGGCTGCTTGACACCAAGCGCTTCATAAGTGATGAAAAAGGCAACCTATGTGGAGTTGAAGTTGAGGAAGTGAGCTGGGAGAAAGATGCTGCCACAGGTCGAATGAATCTAATTCACTCGGGCAAGGTGGAAGTGATAAAGGCAGAACTTGTTCTGCTGGCAATGGGTTTCACTAATCCTGTTTATGAGGGGTTGCTCCAACAGCTTGGCGTTGAACTTGATGCACGCAAGAATGTGAAAGTTGATAAGCATCAAATGACCAGTGTGTCGAAGGTGTTTGCAGCAGGCGATGCTTCGACAGGGGCAAGTCTGGTGGTTAAATGCATCAACTCGGGCTATCAAGCAGCCAAGGGAATTGACGAATTCTTGAAAAATAAATAATCTATAATAATACGGGCTGAATGGCAATTGCGCTGTTCAGCCTTTTTTAATTGCGATTCTAATATGGAAATACTCAAACATGAATGTGGCGTGGCAATGATAAGATTGCTGAAACCTTTGTCGTATTATCAAGAAAAATACGGGACTGCATTATATGGGCTCAACAAGCTTTATCTTTTGATGGAGAAACAGCATAATAGAGGTCAAGAGGGAGCAGGATTGGGTTGCATAAAGTTTCATTCAAAACCTGGAAACGAGTTTGTATTTCGCGAGAGAGGGCTTGGCTCGAGTGCAATACAGGACATTTTTGCCAGTGTGAAGAAAGACGTAGAAGCATCGGAGGTAAACGGCTGCGATACGTTTGACTTGCCTTTTGTCGGCGAATTATATATGGGACATCTGCGATATAGCACAACTGGCAAATCGGGTATCAGTTACGTTCATCCTTTTTTGCGTCGCAACAATTGGCGAGTGAGGAATATGCTGTTGTGCGGCAATTTCAATATGACCAATGTAGATGAAATTTTCGACAAGGTGGTGAGTGATGGTCAACATCCGCGCATCTTGGCTGACACAGTGTTATTGTTGGAGCAACTTGGGCATAAGCTCGACAACGAGGTGCAAAAACTCTACAATAAGTATAAAACCGAACTGAAAATCGATGGAAAAGAATTGACCGAGAAGATTGAGGATACCATACAGGTGAAAAATATTTTGCACAACTCTTCGGAGCGATGGGATGGTGGTTTTGTGATTTGTGGAGCACTCGGTTGTGGCGATATGTTTGTTCTTCGTGACGCTCATGGCATTCGCCCGGCTTTCTATTACTACGACGATGAGGTTGTGGTGGTGGCTTCGGAACGCCCGGTGATACAAACTACATTCAATGTGCGTATTTCTGATGTAAAGGAACTGCGCCCGGGCTCGGCAATCACTGTTAGTAAAGCTGGGAAAATTGAGATTACTGATGTGCTTGGCGAGAAGGAAAATCAGCGTTGCTCGTTCGAACGGATTTATTTCTCACGGGGCAGTGATGCCGACATCTACAACGAGCGAAAGGAGCTTGGCAGAAATCTGCATAATCAAATCCTAAAAGCAATCAATTATGATCTGGATAACACTGTGTTTTCGTTCATACCAAACACCGCCGAAGTGGCATACTTGGGAATGATAGAGGGTTTGCAGAATTACTTGAATAACCTCAAGGTTGAAAAGATTCTGCAACTCGACCCGAAGTCGGAAACTTATGCCGAAGATGTTTGTTCGATAGTGCAAAATCACAATCTTCGTGTTGAGAAAATTGCCATAAAGGACATTAAGTTGCGCACCTTCATCGCTGAGGGAAATTCGCGTAACGACTTGGCAACACACGTCTACGATGTCACATACGGCAAGGTGAAGAATAATGTCGACAATTTGGTGGTGATAGATGACAGCATTGTTAGAGGCACAACCTTGAAGCAGTCAATCATTAGAATCCTCGACCGACTGCACCCCAAAAAGATTGTGATAGTGTCGTCGTCGCCTCAGGTGCGTTATCCCGATTACTATGGCATCGACATGTCGCGAATGAGTGAGTTCGCCGCATTCCGAGCAGCAATTGAGTTGCTTAAGGAGCGTGGCATGACCGAAGTGATTGACGAGGTATATCATAAGTGCAAGTTGCAGGAGAATATGCCTAAGGAGGAGGTGGTGAACTACGTGACCGATATTTACAAGCCTTTCACCGACGACGAGGTGTCGGCAAAGATTACCGAGATGCTCACCCCTGCAGAGTGTAATGCTGAAGTGGAGATTGTATATCAATCAATCGAAGGGTTGCACAAGTCAATTCCTTCGTGTCCTGGCGATTGGTATTTCTCGGGCAACTATCCAACGCCTGGCGGAAACAAAATGGTTAATAAAGCATTCATTAACTACTACGAAGGTAATCCTCTGAAGAGAGATTAAGAGAGAAATAGCCTCGATGACTGCTATGATTTATTTTGGCGCGATTATGCCATTCATCATAGCATAGAAACTTAGTCCTGACACACTGCGAATACCCAGTTTGGCTGTAAGGTTTTTGCGGTGTGTCAGCACTGTATTTATGCTTATGCCCAGATTGTCGGCGATTTCTTTGTTCATCATGCCCGAGGCGATAAGGCGTAACACATCAGTTTCACGCTGGCTAAGTTCGGTTTGTGTTTCGCGCGTCTTAAGCTTGGCATCAGAGAACAGAGTGTTGATTTTGTCGATGATTGTGCTTTCGTCATCGTATTTGCTGATGAAAGTGGCAGGGTTGTTCTCGTTGCGAGCCGAACCTACCATAATCAGTTTTTGTTTGCGAGGTAAAAAGAAGTCGAGCGCCGAAGCAAAACATTCAGTGTCGCAAAAGAAATAGTCGTACACCGCATTCAGATGTTCTGGAATCTCGCCAGCACAAGCGTAGATGTGGGCAGAAGAGGCAAACGACTCTTCCAGAATGTGCTTAATGCCGATGGCTTCAAGCGTATTGTGGGTGATGATTGCAATATTATAGCCCATGATTTGCCTCGCTTTGTGTTGAAAGAAGCGCTTCGTGCAGTGGTCGAAGAATGCGCTCTCTGATGCGGTTGTTTTGGCTGATGTCTTTCTTGAGCGCATAGATGGCGGTGAGCACTGCATGCGCCAGATTGACATCGTAGGTGCCCGATAGGTGCATAATGAACATGTTCATCAAATCGCTTACCTTTGCCTCGATTGAATCTTCCTGGCATATATTAGCATCGATGTGTGCTATTGTAACATGCCCGATTGCCTGCTCAAGATTGATGATTTGCGGAAACCATGTTGTGCAGTCGTCATGGATGCGCAATTGAAGCTCCTGTTTCACCTCGAAGAAGAACTTTTGTATAATGGCAAGGCTGCTGTTGTTTGCATCGCTTTTTGACAGGAGATAGGCAAAATGCCGTTCGATGTTCGGAATCTGATAGTATTGATAGTAATTGTTTGTCTTGGTTAGGTAGTCAATTATCTTGGCAGCACTGAATGTACTGAGTATTTCTTGCGGGAAATAGTCTTTATTTATGAATGTGTTGAGCATGGTGGTGAAAAAGGCTTTGTCGATTCCTTTTTCTTCGCAAACCTTTGTGACGGTTTTGTCGCTTACGCCAAGCTGTATGTCGAAGCGATTGAGCACGGTGATAATTGCAGGGTCGAACGAAAGCAAATCGCAAAGTTTTGATTCGTAGTTTACTATGGTCATTGTTTAGGGTAGTTGAAAAATTGAATAATAGTTATTAGATGTTTACAATGAATAGGCTTTTATCGGTAATCACCATGTTCATGCCTATGTCGAAAGCATCGGCAGGAACATTTCTTACAATTTGCGAATTGAAGGCGACGCCAATTTTCATCACCGACGACGTGGCGAGCAAGCGGTCGTAGAATCCTTTGCCGCGTCCGAGTCGGTGTCCTTTGCGGTCGAAAGCCATTGCCGGGATAATTGCCAGGTCGACGTCGCCGATTGAATATTCTTGACACGACATCGACGGTTCCGAAATGTTATAGCTTCCGTGAACCATAAGGGTGGGAGAGTATCGGTAGAGTCGCAGGTATTCGCCGTCGACTCGTGGAAGAAGAATCGTTTTCGTGCTGCTCCATTGGTCGATGATGCTGTGTGTGGGCAGTTCGTCGGGTAGCGAGTGATAAAGCAAAACCACTTTGGCATCCTTGAACTGCTTGAGGCACTCAATGTCGTGAAACACGCTGTTGGCTTGCCGTTGTTTTTCGGCTGGCGTGAGTAGCGTTTTCAGTTGCCGGATGTATTTACGTAGTTCGCTTTTACTTTTCATTTGTAGCACACATTATTGGTCGGACGGAAGGATAGGGAATGTGGCTTTGTGCTTGTTGATTGCTTTCAATGCAACTTCAATATCCTTGTCGCTACGGTTGTAGATGGGGTAGAATGCATCGTTGCCAAATATGTCGCGCGCCATCAGTGCCTTGATTTGGGTGAGAATGACGTCGCGAGAGATGTTGATGTAATACCAGCGAGCCGGCACCCCATTCTTGGCGGCATACGACACGAAATCCATAAGCAGCGAATCGTCGTTAGGCAAAGTGCGCAAGAATTGCTTATAGTCTTTCAGCTTAGCAAACTGTCGGCGATTGTTGTCGGTGTAGCGATAAGCATATTTTTGCATAAGACCGGCATTGAGCACAGCGGCATAATATGAAGTGAATCCAGTGGTGTCGCGAGCCACAAATATATCAGGAACAATGCCACCACCGCCATACACTTTGCGCCCGTGTGCAGTTTCAAACAACTTGCTTTGGTCGATTTTTATGCTGTCGCGGCTATAAAGCTCACCGTTGCTGAATCGCTGTATGAGTTCGTCCTCGTAAGCTGATTGCTTGTTCTTATAATCTTTTTGTATCGAGCGGCCCGATGGTGTATAGTATCGGGCAATGGTCATTCTAATGGCACTGCTGTCGGGTAGGGTGAATTGTCGTTGCACAAGACCCTTGCCAAACGAGCGACAACCGACAATTAATCCGCGGTCGTTGTCCTGAATTGCGCCGGCAAGTATCTCGCTTGAGCTTGCCGAAAACTCGTCGATGAGCACAACAAGCTGAGCGTCTTGAAACGAACCGTTGCCGTCGCTCCACACCTGAGAGTCGTTGCGTTTGTCGCGGCTTCGTGTGTATACAATCAGCTCGTTCTCCGGCAAGAATTCGTTTGCCATCAATATTGCAGTTTCCATAATGCCGCCACCATTGCCGCGAAGGTCGACGATGTAGTTCTTCGCGCCTTCCGATTTCAGTTTAATCAGGCTGCTGAGGAATTCGTCGTAGGTTGTGCGCCCAAATTTGTTCACCTTGATGTAACCGTTTTGTTTGTCGAGCATATAAGATGCATCGATAGAGTTGACGGGAATGTCGCCACGCTTAACAACAAAGTAAAGCAGTTTTTTTGAGTTGTTGCGCTTGATGCCCAGTTTGACTACAGAATCTTTCACCCCACGAATTCTGTTTTTAACGTCGACATCGCTTATATTTTTGCCAACGCAGGTAGAGTCGTTAATGGTAACGATGCGGTCGCCAGCCATCAACCCCGCCTTTTCGGCAGGACCACCTGAAATAATTTCAATGATGTTGATGGAGTCGTTCATCAGCATGAACGAGATGCCGATGCCGCTAAATTTTCCGTCGAGGTCTTCGTTAGCTTGTTTCAGTTCGTCAGCCGTGAAATATGTGGTGTGAGGGTCGAGGTTCTTAAGCAATTCGGGAATTGTCAGTTCAACCAAATCGGCTATCTTCATAGTGTCGACGTAGTCATCAGAGATGAGATTAAGAATCATATTTAGCTTTCGGTCGTAGTCGGCATTGTATTTCTGACCAGAAAACCGGCTTCCTAAAAATAACCCTATAACCACCGACGCGGCTATTGCCAATGGGAGCCAGGTGGAAGGTTGCTTTGGTGAACTCATTTTTTGTATAATTTAGAAAATGATGAAATACTCAAAATAACTTTTTGTGTTGCACGTGTTCTACTTGTCGTATAAATCGATTTGCACACATTCCACGCCAGCTCGCTTGAGCAAGTTTATGCCATCGTGCATACGGTAAAGTTCGTTGAAAACAACTCGCTTGATGCCTGCTTGAATAATTAGCTTTGAGCACTCGATGCACGGCGAGGTAGTGACGTATAGTGTGGCGCCATCGCTGCTGTTGCTGCTACGTGCAACTTTGGTTATCGCATTAGCTTCGGCATGAAGTACGTATGGCTTTGTGGTGTCGTTTTCGTCTTCACACACATTTTCGAATCCCGAAGGTGTTCCATTAAAACCATCGGATATTATCATTTTATCTTTAACGATAATTGCCCCTACTTGTCGGCGGCGGCAATATGAGTTCTCGGCCCAAATTGTAGCCATGCGCAAGTAGCGTTTGTCAAGTGCGAATTGCTTGTCTGACAGGGTTTCCATTTTCATAATCTATATTAGCAAATGCTGCTAATTCTGGTTATACTGGTTTTTACAACATTTAACTTACAAAAGTAGTAAAAATAAAAATAAAGGAGCACTGAAATGCTCCTTATTTTATTAACAAAAATGTTAAAATATTTGTTCGTTATTTCTTTTTACCTTTTTTGGCGGTCTTAATGATGCCGTCGCGTTTCAAAAGGGCGTCAATTGTGGGTTCTTGGCCACGGAATCGTTTGTATAGAATCATAGGTTCTTCACTTCCGCCGCGCTTAAGAATGTTGTCTCGGAAGGAGTGTGCAGTCTCGGGGTTGAAGATGCCTGTTTCGAGGAATTTTGAGAAGGCGTCGGCATCAAGCACTTCAGCCCATTTATATCCATAGTAGCCTGCAGCATAGCCTCCGGCAAAGATATGGGTGAATTTTGGTGAGATTGCAGTGCCCTTGACAGCCGGAAATATTTCAACGCTTGCAATGGCATCGGCCTCGAATTTCACAGGGTCGTCAACAGGTGTGGTGATTGTGTGCCAAGCCATGTCGAGGTAACCGAAGTTCAGCTGCCGAACACATGCATACGCTGCGCCAAACTGCGATGCAGCAACAATCTTGTCGATGATTTCTTGAGGAATCTTTTCGCCGGTGATGTAGTGCTTTGCAAAGCTGTCGAGAAATTCCTTTTGAGTGAGGTAATTCTCGTTGAACTGCGACGGAAGCTCTACAAAGTCGTGGCGTACGCTTGTGCCAGACAGCGAAGCGTATTTGCAGTCGGTGAGCAGTCCGTGCAGGGCGTGACCAAATTCGTGGAGGAATGTTTCCACTTCATCGAATGTCAAGAGTGATGGTTTGTTTTCGGTTGGTGGGGTGAAGTTGGTGACGATTGTGATTAACGGACGCACATTCTTGCCGTTATTGTCGATGTATTGTCCGCCGAACTCAGTCATCCAAGCTCCGCTTCGTTTTGTGCTTCTTGGAAAGAAGTCGGCGTAGAGCATGCCTATGTATTTGCCGTTTTCGTCAGTGACGTTATATACTTTTACATCGGGGTGATAGACTTGAGCATCGAAGTTTTCGGTGAAATGCAAGCCGTACATCTTTGTGGCAAAACCGAAAACGCCTGCTATCACATTGTTCAGTTCGAAATATGGGCGAAGCACCTCGTCGTTAAACTGATATTTGCTGTCTTTGAGCTTCTCGTAGTAGTAAGAGTAGTCCCAAGGCATAAGGGTGATTTTTTTGCCTTCGATTTTTGATGCATACTCGGCAAGCTCTTTGATTTCTTTCTTTTGGGCATCGCGGTAGGCATCGCGAAGTTGGTTGAGAAGGTTATAGACGTTTTCGGGAGTGCCTGCCATTGTATTCTTCAAGTTATATTCGGCATAGTTGCTGAAGCCCAATAGCTTTGCTAATTCATATCGCATGTAGGCGATATCTTTTTCGATAGCCGTGTTGTCGAACTCGCCTGATGTGCATTGCGAGTTATAAGCAATGTAGAGTTGCTTGCGGAGCTCTCTATTAGAAGAATACTTCATGAACGCCGAATAGCTTGGATATTGAAGGGTGATAAGGTATTCACCACCTTCGTTGTTTTTGCTTTTAGCATCGGCTTTGGCAGCGTCGATGGCGCTTTCGGGCAGTCCCTGAAGTTGGTCGGCAGTGAGCCACATGTTATATGAACTGGTGGCTTTTAGAGCATTTTGACCAAATTTAAGGGTGGCATTAGAGAGTTTCTCGAGCAGGTTGCGATACTGGTCGCGTTTATCACCTTCAAGCGACGCTCCGTTGTTTACAAACTCATCATAGGTGTTTTTCAACAACGTTCTGCTTTCAGTATCGAGCTTCGAGATGTCGCAGTTGTCGTGAACATATTTGATTCGTTGCCACAGCTTTTCGTTGAGAATGATGCTTGCAGAGTGTGCCGAGCATTTTGGGGTGATTCGTTCAGAGATGGCAAGGAGCTCGTCGTCGGCATCAGCATTGTTTAATGCATCAAACACGCGAATCACTCTGCCAATTGTTTTGCCGCTTTGGTCTAAGGCGACAATCGTATTTTCGAAAGTGGGTTTTTCGGGGTTGCTGGTTATTGCGTCAATCTCGCTATTGTGCTCTTTGATGGCGAAATCGATGGCTGGTTCAAAATCTGATTTTGCAATCTTGTCGAACGGAATTGCACCGTTTGTGGTGCGAAATTCTTTTAGTAATACGTTTTCTGCGCTCATAGTAAATGTGCCTGAGATAAATAGAATAAAGAATAGTTTTTTTAAACTCATACTTTTATAAATTGATTGGTTAGCGACTAAGTTATAATTGTATCGCAAAATTACAAAAAAATGACTAAATAACGAATGTGAAACAAAAAAAAGGCTAAAAGTGTAATTCTACAAAATAAATCGCTATATTTGAAGAAACAATTAATATGCTGTTTTAATTTTAATTTTTTTATTATGAAAAAGTATTTGGCAGAATTAGTAGGAACTTTTGTTCTCACACTGTTTGGCTGCGGAACTGCAGTAAGTTTGAATTGCGGCGTTGATATGGCGTCGGTAGTTGGCACCGCATTGGCATTTGGCTTAGCTGTGGTTGCAATGGCATATACAATAGGAGGAATTAGTGGATGTCACATTAATCCGGCAATAACTATTGGATGCTTGGTCTCTGGTAGAATCTCTGGCAAGGATGCAGTGGGCTACATTGTGGCACAGGTGATTGGTGCGGTTTTGGCATCGGCTGTTTTGTATGCAATGGTAACTACAGCTACTATTCCAGCAGTTGGCACTGCAACTGGCGCTAATGCTTGCAACATGGGTGTTGCTAATGGCGTATTGGTTGAAGTGGTGTTGACTTTTGTGTTTGTGCTTGTTGTTTTGGGTACTACCGATGCAAAGAAGGGTGCTGGTAACTTTGCCGGATTGGCAATAGGTTTAAGCCTCGTGCTCATCCACTTGGTTGGCATTCATTACACTGGCACATCAGTGAATCCGGCTCGTTCTATTGGTCCGGCTTTGTTTGAAGGTGGTCAGGCGCTTGCCGATTTGTGGGTATTTATTGTTGCCCCTACAGTTGGCGCAGTTCTTTCGGCTGTGGTTTGGAAGGTGCTTGCCTCTGACAAGTAAAAGAATAATCAAAGTGTAAATAAACAAACAATCCGGTTGCATAGCTTGACAGCTGATATGCAGCCGGATTTTAATTTTGTCCTATTCTTTCAGCCGAAGCATTATGGCATCAAGCAATAGTGGAATGTCGGGCTCGCTAATTCCTGCTTGTATGAGGTGAGGCACGTCGGCTCGCCATTTGTCGGCAAATGCCTGCAAGTTGCAGTTGAGCGATGCATATATGCCGTAGTAATGCTGAATTGCATCGTTGAATTTTTTTTCAGCCAAGCACAGGTGCCCGAGGTTAAGGTAGTCGGATTCTTTTGGAGTGTCGTCGGTGAATATCAGAGTGTAGTACTTTCGGCTTTTATCGAAATCTCGCATCAAGAAGTGGCACCAAGCAAGCGGTCGCCAAGCGCTGTGCTTTGCAGTGTCGAGGTATTCCACTTTATAGTATTCTTTCAGTGCTTGTTCGTAATTGCCTGTTTCGACGTAGCAATGACCTAATGTGAGCGACAGCGTAATGTCTGACGGCTTTAGCTCCAATGCTTTTGCATAATAAACAGCAGCATCGGCATGGTTGCCCATAGCACGGTGGCAAGCGGCAATGTGTTTTAGGTTCCACACGTCGTTTTCCTTTGCCAGCAAATAGCGCATGTAATGCTTCAGCGCCATGTCAAAGTTGCCTAAGCTTTGATAGGCAAAGCCCATTTTCTGCAGATAGATGGGGTTGGTTGCCTCAGAGGATTCTGCAAGAAAGTTGTAGTATTCAATTGCTGAGGCATATTCTTTGGTTTTGAAGTATATTTCGGCAATGGTCTGCATCAGAGTTGCCGATTTGAGGTGTTCGGCAAACGGTTTGCAGTTTTGCAAGGCAAGTTTGCTGTTGAAAATATTGGCAAATTCGCTTCGGCGTGAAAATAGCGTGAAAAACCGATAGATGTCCTTGATGAACATGTTAATTGCTTCCTCGCGCAGTTTAGAGGGGTCGTATTCGCCCTGAGTTTCACTGAGTTCGTTGCCACGCGCGTCGAATTGCTGTAGCATCATATCGCGTTGTGAATCATTCAGTTCGTTGAGCGACAGCACAAAAGAATATTTATCATTGTCGCATAAATATGTTGCGCCGCTTATGAGCGTGCCAACCGACGGCTTCATTGTTGAAATAGCTTTGGCAATGGCTGAATTGTCGGTGTGATATGGTCGGAACCAGTTATATAAATCTTTGAAGAAAGAGTAGTGCTTCAGGTGTGCAAATGTGCTTAGGAACACATCGTCGCCACTTGTTTGCATCTTGCTGAATTCTTCAATTTTTTTAGAGAGCCCTGATTTGTTGAAAATATCATGCCACTCGGGATTCTCCTCGAGCGACGTGATGTCGATGACACCTTTATTCTTTTTTGCACGCTCAATAATGTCGGGTGCAATTTTCATAATATCGGGGATAATGCTGTCCTGAATAGATTTCGACAGCGTTTCGGCATTCTTGGCGCGGACAAGATTGATGAAAACATTTTCGATGTCGGATTTGAAGTTGGCTTTTTCTGACAACAGAGCTATTCGTTGCGAAACGATTTTCGATACTTCGCAGCGCTTGCTGTGCCGATAAAGGACGATTGCAAGGCATGTGAGAGCACGGGTTGATAATATGATGCTGTCGTTGTCGTTGGTTGAAGCATAGTTTGTGTATATGTCGATTAGCAGGTGCAACTTTGCTTCGTCGTAGTAATAAAGCAGAGCAAGCAACATTGCTCCGATAATGAGGCATTTGAAGTGAACCGGCGTGTCGGCTGACAATAAACCGCCGATGTTATTTTTGTCGTCTTCGCTGAACGGAAATTGTGTCCATACATAATGGAATATGTCTCGTTCGATTGATTCACGTTCCTGATAGAGCGGAATCAACTGTGCATAATTGTCGGCAGCTGTTTGGGAGTTAGTGTATGCAATGGTATCGTTGATGTTTCGATATCGCTCAATGGCATCTTCAAGATTTGATATTTTGCTGTTGTGACGCACATAAAACAATTTTGAAGACGTTTCGGCAAATAATTTAAGCGTTGCTTTGTCGGTTAGCAAATAAGTGTCGTTTACGATTCCGTCGATTTGTGTTTGCCGGTCGGGGTCGTTAAACCCGCGTGCAAAATACTCGAGCAAATATTTATAGGAGTTGTATATTCGTTCAAACTCAGCCGACAAAGTGCTGTCGTTGGTTTGTGTCACCATGTCGCCGAGCTGAACGATTGCATCGTATAATCTTGATTCGCGCAGTAGTTTCACTATGGAGTTGCGCGTTGCATTTATGTTTTCGTTATTGTTTGAAAATTCAATCATATATAAAAATAATTTGAAGTGACAGTTTCGAAAAACGGCAAGTTTGGTCACATTTTCCTCACTGTTATTCTATTGTTCGCAAATCGTATGCCAAAGATAAAATAAAGAAGAGAATATATAAAGAAAAATGATGAAATTTGATTGTAGAATCAAGTGTAAAGATGTAACTTTGTATAGAAAGTTAAGTAATTAATAATTATTTTTATAAAAAATTATGGTGATTCAACGATTGCAGAATCTGTATCTATTTTTATCGGCAGTTTTGCTGCTGATTTTTGCTTTTACGACTTCGGTTATTGTAGAAGTCGGTACAAAAATTGTGACTTTTAGTTGCATAAAAATGTGTGGAATTCCCGATGGGGGAGAAACGTACGTGCCTATTTCGATAGTGCTTGTGGCGTTGTCGGTAATCTTGTCGGTTTTAGCGATTGCCAAATTCAAGGACTTGAAGGTGCAAAAGAGTGTTACATTGCGCACTATGTTTTGTGTGGTTGCTCTTGTGGCTTACATTTTCATAAATGTTTCGGTTATAGCTGACACTCATAGTGTTTTGTCAATCAAACCTACATTTGTAATGTGTTTGCCATTGTTGGCTTTGATATTGCAATTTATGGCATTGAACGGAATCAAGAGAGACATTAAGTTGTTGCGTGATTCTGACCATATACGATAAAAGAATTGCGGATTAATGAAACTAATAACATTTTTATAGCAAGTATTACACGTATATCTAATCAAGTATTAATAGACTCTAAAACTTACATAATCTAATACACATTACTTATGGTAACAATAATGATAGTGATATTTGTTTTGGGCTATTTGATGATAGCTTCGGAACACGTATTGCGTATAAACAAAGCCACGTTTGCGCTTCTTATGTGTGGTTTGCTTTGGGCAACTTATTCATTGGGTTCGCATAATCAGGACCTATCGTATCGACTAATTGAGGCATTGGGCGACACTTGCGAGGTAGTGGTGTTCTTGATTGGTGCTATGACCATTGTTGAGCTTATTGACCGCTACGATGGTTTTTCATATATCACTCGTCGCATCAGGGCTCGCAACAAGCGCAAACTGATGTGGGTGATTGCACTCATCTCGTTCTTTATGTCGGCCATCCTCGACAATATGACCACCACCATCATTATGGTGATGATGCTAAGGCGCATGATTAGCAGCAACCGCGAGCGATGGAAGTTTGCAGGAGTGATTATCATTTCTGCCAATAGTGGCGGAGCGTGGTCGCCGATTGGCGATGTCACCACCATCATGCTTTGGATGAAAAATTGTGTGACGTCGCTTAACTTGATAGGCTATTTGATTTTGCCTTGCATTGTATCGGTTGTGATTCCGGTGCTCATTGCATCGCGTTGCGTGAAGGACGAACCCTTGGAAGAACTGAATGATAACGACAAGCGTGTGGGCGAATCGCTGTCCGACACCCATCCGCTCATCAGCAAGTCGATTCTCATCTCCGGCGTGCTGTCTTTGCTGTTTGTGCCAGTGTTCAAGTCAATCACCCATTTGCCGCCGTATATGGGCATACTCATTTCGCTGGGTGTGATGTGGCTCATCACCGAGATTATTGTGAACAAGTGTGACCTTGACAAAAAGATGGATGGTCGCATTTCGTCGGCACTGCGCCGTATTGACATGTCTACAATATTGTTCTTCCTTGGCATTTTGCTTGCAGTGAACGCTTTGCAACAGGCGCACTTGTTGAGTAATTTGGCACATTGGCTTGATACAAACATTCATGAACCATACACCATCAACGGCATTATTGGCGTTTTGTCGTCGATTGTCGATAATGTTCCGCTTGTGGCTGCTTGCATGAATATGTACCCTGTCTCGACCGAAGCTATCATTCAGGCTTCTGCCGACCCTGTATATGCCCAATATTTCATTCAAGACGGTTTGTTCTGGCATTTGCTTACTTTCTGTGCAGGCGTTGGTGGTAGCATCATGATTATTGGCTCGGCTGCAGGTGTAGTTGCTATGGGTATTGAAAAAATATCTTTTATGTGGTATTTAAAACGCTTTTCAATCATGGCTTTTGCAGGTTATATTGCGGGTATTGCCACCATTTGGCTTGAAGCTTGGCTGGTGATTGAGTTTTAAGGAAATCAATTTAAGCATAATTTTCAGGTGAGGAATTCGCGAGTTTTTGTGGATTCCTCATTTTGTTTTCCCTGAATCACACGTTGTTTGGCTTGCAGTAGGTGGCTATGCCAATACAATTGGTATGGAACAATATCGCTCACATTGCGTGCTTTATTGCTAAAGCAGGGGTGAGAATACAAATAGGAGAGAATCCTATTTGAAAGGGTTCTCTCCCATAACTGAGATTATGATGTTGTTCTTAACTAATTTTATTCGGCGTCGTAACCGTTGAGTTTGTTAAGAATTTCAATCATGTTGATGGCTGATTTTGTGATAGGAGTGCCAGGACCATAGATAGCAGCAACGCCAGCTTTGTAAAGGAAGTCGTAGTCTTGGGCAGGAATAACGCCACCAGCAATTACCACGATGTCCTCACGGCCAAGTTTCTTCAGTTCAGCAATCACCTGAGGAACTAAAGTTTTGTGACCTGCAGCAAGCGACGAAACGCCAAGGATGTGAACGTCGTTTTCAACAGCTTGACGAGCTGATTCTTCCGGAGTTTGGAACAAAGGACCCATATCCACGTCGTAGCCGCAGTCGGCATAACCGGTAGCAACCACCTTAGCACCGCGGTCGTGACCGTCTTGACCCATCTTGGCAATCATGATGCGAGGTTGACGGCCTTCTCTCTTAGCGAATTCAGCAACCATCTTCTTGGCTTTTGCGAATTCGGGATCGTCGTTAGTTTCGTTTGAGTACACGCCTGAAATAGTTCTAATTACTGCTTTATAACGGCCTACGACTTCTTCGCAGGCATCTGAAATTTCGCCCAATGTGGCACGCACGCCAGCGGCTTTAACAGCCAGGTCAAGCAGGTTGCCGTTGCCTGTCTTCACACATTCGGTGATGGCTGCAAGAGCTTCCTTAACCTTGTCGTTGTCGCGGTTCTTCTTGAGTTCTTCAAGACGAGCAACTTGCGACATACGCACTTCGGTGTTGTCGATTTCAAGAATATCGATGGCTTCTTCCTTAGGAAGACGATATTTGTTGATACCAACGATGGTTTGCTTCTTCGAGTCGATGCGTGCTTGAGTGCGAGCAGCGGCTTCTTCGATGCGCATCTTTGGAACACCGGTTTCGATTGCCTTAGCCATACCGCCAAGCGATTCGATTTCTTGAATGTGTTCCCAAGCCTTGTGAGCGATTTCGTTGGTGAGGGCTTCTACATAATAAGAGCCACCCCATGGGTCAACTTCGCGGCAGATTTCAGTTTCTTGTTGAATGTAAATCTGAGTATTGCGGGCAATACGCGCCGAGAAGTCGGTTGGCAAAGCGATTGCCTCGTCGAGTGCGTTGGTGTGAAGCGATTGTGTGTGACCAAGAGTGGCAGCCATTGCTTCGATGCAAGTACGGCCAACATTGTTGTAAGGGTCTTGTTCGGTGAGCGACCATCCTGATGTTTGCGAGTGAGTGCGCAATGCCATCGACTTAGGATTCTTAGCGCCGAAGCTCTTAACAATCTTAGCCCACAGCAGACGAGCTGCACGCATCTTGGCAATTTCCATGAAGAAGTTCATGCCGATAGCCCAGAAGAACGAAAGGCGAGGAGCAAAGGTGTCGACATTCATGCCGGCATTGATACCTGCGCGCAGATATTCAAGACCGTCGGCAAGAGTATAAGCCAATTCGATGTCGGCTGTTGCACCGGCTTCTTGCATGTGGTAGCCCGAGATGGAGATGCTGTTGAACTTAGGCATATTTTGAGAAGTATACTCAAAGATGTCGGCAATAATCTTCATTGAGAACTTTGGAGGATAAATGTAGGTGTTGCGCACCATGAATTCCTTCAAAATGTCGTTTTGGATTGTACCTGCCATTTCTTCGAGCTTAGCGCCTTGTTCAAGACCGGCATTGATGTAGAATGCAAGAACTGGCAACACTGCGCCGTTCATAGTCATCGACACCGACATTTTGTTCAAAGGAATACCTTCGAACAGCACTTTCATGTCTTCGAGCGAGCAGATTGAAACACCGGCTTTACCAACGTCGCCAACAACGCGTTGGTGGTCGGCGTCATATCCGCGGTGAGTAGGAAGGTCGAATGCTACCGACAAACCTTTCTGACCAGAAGCCAAGTTGCGACGATAGAAAGCATTTGATTCAGCAGCAGTAGAGAATCCTGCATATTGACGTATTGTCCAAGGACGGAGTGGGTACATTGCGCTGTACGGGCCTCTCAAGAATGGAGGGATACCAGCAACGTAATCGAGGTGTTCAAGTCCCTCAAGATCGTCCTTGGTGTAGATAGATTTCACGGGGATTAACTCTGGAGTAATCCACTTTTCACCTTCAGCAATCGGCTTGTGTTGAACATTAAAAGCTTCGGTTGCTATGTCTATATTTTTAAAATTTGGTCTCATGTGTCAAAATTATTTTAATAGTTTAGCATTAAAAGCCTTTAAAGTTTCAAGAACATTGCTGCGAACATGTACGAAGTTTTCGATGCCTGCTGCCTGAAGAGCTTCGGTGCAAGCAGGAGCGCCGGCAACAACAAATTCGGCACGGCCATCAAGATACTTGAATGCTGCAGGTGCAAGAGTTTCGTATTCGTCGTCGCTTGAGCAAAGCACCACCACTTGAGCGCCCTTTGCCAAAGCGGCATCAACGCCTTGTTCAACAGTGTCGAAGCCAAGGTTGTCGATTATTTCATAGCCTGCGCATGCAAAGAAGTTTGAAGAGAATTGGCTGCGAGCCAAACGCATTGCAAGGTTGCCGATGGTGAGCATAAACACTTTTGGACGTTTGCCGCTACGTTCGGTTGCAAGGCGAAGTTCTTCGAAGTCGCTTGCTGCGCGACGACGGTTGAGAGCGTTTTCGCCATCTTCGCATCCGCATCCGCATTTGCCTTCTTGAGCTTCAATCTTGCCGGCTGCCATTTCGTTGAAGTTAGGGAATTGGTTTGTGCCAAGCAGTTGTTCCTTGCGGCGAGCAACGTCGAGGTGACGTTTTTCGGCAGTAGCATTGATTGCTTTCTGAACATCGCCAGCTTCAATCATAGCCTTGAAACCACCCTTGTCCTCAGTGTCGATGAACACTTTCCATGCTTGTTCGGCAAGCGATACGGTGAGTGTTTCAACATAATATGAGCCGCCGGCAGGGTCGATAACCTTGTTCAGATGGCTTTCTTCCATGAGAAGGAGTTGCTGATTGCGTGCAAGGTGTTTCGATAATTCGTCGGGTTGCTTATATTGCTTGTCGAATGGTTGAACAGTGATTGAGTCAACGCCTGCAAGCGCAGCCGACATTGCTTCGGTTTGCGAACGGAGCAGATTGACGTGTGCGTCGAAGATTGTTTGGTTGAATTCCGAGGTGATGGCATGAACGGCAATCTTGCAAGCACATTCACATTCGGGATTGTATTGCTTAACGATTTGAGCCCAGAGCATTCTTGCTGCACGGAATTTTGACAGTTCCATGAAGTAGTTGTTTGAGATGCCCATGTTGAACTTGATGCGCTTGGCAGCGTCGGTTGCCGAGATGCCGGCATCGGTGAGTAAGTTCATCCATTCGGCACCCCAGCTTAATGCATAGCCAAGTTCTTGATAGATGTAAGCACCGGCGTTGCAAAGCAGGGTAGAGTCGACGGTGAACAAACGGAGGTGTGGCATTTCTTTAGCTGCCTCAAACAATTCGGCTGCAAGAGCCTTGATGTCGTGAGGGAATGGTTTGCCGTGCTTCAATTCGCGCTTGAAGGGGTCGAATTCTATTGCACCACGAATCGCATCGAGTGCGTCGTAACCCTTAAGGTATTCGGCAAGGGCTTTCGCAGTGGCAACAGCTTTGTTGGGACAACCAACAAAGTTGATTTCCACTTTAGTGATGTCGATGTCGTGCAACAAAGTTGCCATAACCTCAGCTGTAGCATCGATTTTCATTGCAAAACCAATCGAAGTAACGCCCTTGTCCAAAAGGTCGAGGGCTGCTGCATTGGCTGCTGCTGCATCTTCAACGACTACATCTTCACGAATGTACCAGGTGTTGTCGGTACGTGTTCCTCTCACATAAGGGTATTCTCCAGGAAGAGAATCGATTGTTTTGAAGTCTTTAATGTCCTCAGCGCGATACATTGGCTGTACATTGAAGCCTTCGTTTGTTCGCCAAACAAGCTTCTTGTTGAAGTCGGCACCCTTCAAGTCGGCGGTGACTTTGTCAATCCACTCTTGCTTTGTGTTAGGTGCAAATTGGTCAAACAATTTTTCTTTGTTTTCTGCCATAATTTGTTTAAATATAGTAACTTAAGTTATTGTTTTCCATTGAATAAATCAGGTTTATGTGCATTATTCAAGTGGCGTTTTCATAATCAAAGGTTCATATAAGGGCATAGTAGATGCCTTCACAAAACCGATTACAAATTTAGCAACTTTATTTGAATAACAATGTAAAAAGTGCGAAAATGTGATAGCTGTGCCGTGTTTGGGCTTTCGATTTAAGATATTTTAAAACAGAGTGCGTTGAACACCAAAAAAGGTGCACCGAAAACGCTCGGCACACCTCGAAAAATATGATTTAATCAACGGGTTGATTATTCGCCTTTGATAGCTGCTACGCCAGGCAGAACCTTGCCTTCGATGGCTTCGAGCATAGCGCCGCCACCGGTAGAAACATACGATACCTTGTCGGCAAGACCAAACTTGTTGACTGCTGCAACGGAGTCGCCACCACCAACCAGCGAGTATGCGCCGTTTTCTTGAGTAGCTTGAGCAACATATTTGGCAATTTCGCCTGTGCCGTGAGCAAAGTTTTCGAATTCGAATACGCCAACAGGACCGTTCCAAAGGATAGTCTTCGACGAAAGAATAATTTTCTTCCAGATGGCAAGTGATTCTTCAGATGCATCCATGCCTTCCCATCCGTCAGGAATGTTGTAGATGTCAACAGTTTGACGGTTGGCATCGTTAGAGAATGAGTCGGCAGCAACTGTGGCAACCGAAAGGCTCAGATTAACGCCTTTTTCCTTAGCAGCAGCAATCACGTTGAGTGCTTCTGGCATCAATTCGTCTTCGTGAAGCGAAAGACCGATTTTGCCGCCTTGGGCTTTGATGAAGGTGTATCCCATGCCGCCGCCAATGATGAGGTTGTCAACCTTGTCGAGCAAGTTCTTGATAACGGCAAGCTTCGAGCTAACCTTCGAACCACCGATGATGGCGGTGAAAGGATGTTGTGCATTCTTGAGCACGTTGTCGATTGCAGTAACTTCTTTCTGCATCAAGTAGCCAAGCATCTTGTTGTCGGCATCGAAGTAGTCGGCAATAACGGCTGTAGAAGCGTGCTTGCGGTGTGCAGTGCCAAATGCGTCGTTAACGTAGCAATCAGCATAGCTTGCAAGGGTCTTGGCAAATTCTTTTTGACGTGCCTTCATTGCTTTCTTTGCTTCGTCGTAAGCAGGGTCGTCCTTCTTTACGTCGGTTGGCTTGCCTTCTTCTTCGGGATAGAAGCGGAGGTTTTCAAGCAAGAGCACTTCACCTGGCTTCAATGCAGCAGCTGCGTCGGCTGCCTTAGCGCAATCTGGAGCAAATGCAACAGGTGCTCCCAATGCTGCAGCCACAGCGTCCTTAATTTGTCCAAGCGAAAGCTTTGGATTAACCTTGCCCTTTGGCTTGCCCATGTGCGACATTACGATGAGTGCACCGCCATCAGCCAAAATCTTCTTTAATGTAGGAAGTGCACCGCGAATTCGAGTGTCGTCGGTGATGTGACCGTTTTCGTCCAATGGTACATTGAAGTCAACGCGTACGATTGCTTTCTTACCAGCAAACTTGTAATTGTCAATGTTCTGCATAATTGTTATGTGTTACTTTTAAAATAAAAGGTTGTAATTCATTGCTACAAAAATAGCAAAAGATTTTGGAATCTGCTGCAAAAACTTGTGTCAAGCTTTACAAAATTCCGTGTTCTTTTAATAGATTCTCCATTTGCTCCTGTAATTCGCGTGCTTTTTCGCCGGCAACAGTGGCAAAATCGTTGTCTTTTGAGGCGTGAATGATGCCTCGCGACGAGTTCACGATGAGTCCGCAGTCGGGTGTCATGCCGTATTTTGCCACTTCGCTTAAGCTGCCGCCTTGTGCGCCAACGCCCGGAACAAGCAGAAAATGATTTGGAGCGATTCGGCGGATGTCGGCAAACATTGAGCCTTGCGTGGCGCCTACAACGTACATCATATTGCTGCTGTCGGCCCATTGCATCGAGCGTCGCAGCACGTTCTCAAACAGAGGAGTGCCATTTTCGTCGCGTATCAGCTGAAAGTCGTGCGAGCCTTTGTTGGAAGTGAGTCCTAAAAGAATCACCCATTTTTCGTTGTAGCCCAAGAATGGGGTTACGCTGTCTTCGCCCATATATGGGGCAACAGTCACAGCATCAACGTCAAGTGTCTCAAAGAAGCTCTGGGCATACATCTTAGATGTGTTGCCAATGTCGCCGCGCTTGGCGTCGGCAATGATGAAGATGTCGGGATAGTTGGTTTTGATGTATTGCACTGTGCGTTCAAACGCTTCGTAGCCTTTCACGCCTTGAACCTCGTAGAATGCAAGGTTGGGCTTGTAGGCTATGGCATATTTGGCTGTTGCATCAACTATTTGTTTGTTGAATTCCAGCAGGTCGCCATTCAAATACTCCGGCATTTTGCCGAGGTCTGGGTCAAGCCCGACGCACAAAAATGAGCGTTTGGCTCGAATTTGGGCAATAAGTTTCTCTCTGTTCATGATGCGGTTATGTGATTTTGGGTTTGTTATGTCAAATATAATGTTTTTTAATCCTGTCGGTATTGCTCTAAATTTCGGCAGCTTTCATTTTCTCGGCGTTCTCGGCAATAATCAAATGGTCGATGCAGTCGTCAATATCGCCGTCCATAAAAGCTGAGAGGTTGTAGATGGTGTAACCAATGCGATGGTCGGTTATGCGCCCTTGTGGAAAGTTATATGTACGAATCTTGGCAGAGCGGTCGCCGGTAGAAACAAGCGTTTTTCGCCGAGAAGCAATGTCGTCGATATACTTTTGATGCTCTTTGTCATAGATGAACGTCCTGAGGCGTGCCAGTGCGCGCTCTTTGTTCTTAGGTTGGTCGCGAGTTTCGGTACATTCAATCAGAATTTCTTCGGTAATGCCGGTGTTAGGATTCTTCCACATATAGCGTAATCGCACGCCCGATTCCACCTTGTTCACGTTCTGACCGCCAGCTCCGCCGCTGCGGAATGTGTCCCAGCGTATTTCGCCTTCGTTAATTTCAACGTCAAAAGGTTCGGCTTCAGGCAGCACTGCCACCGATGCCGCCGATGTATGCACTCGTCCTTGGGTTTCGGTAGCCGGCACGCGTTGCACTCGATGCACGCCCGATTCGTATTTCAATCTGCCGTAAACGTTTTCGCCCTTCACGCTGCATACAACTTCCTTGAAACCGCCGGCGCTGCCTTCGCTGGCGCTCGATATCTCCAGCTTCCAGCCTTTGCGCTCGCAGTATTTGGCATACATCCTCAGCAAGTCGCCTGCAAACAGAGCAGCTTCGTCGCCGCCTGTGCCGCCTCGTATTTCCAATATTGCATTGCGGCTGTCTTCGGGGTCTTTAGGCGTGAGCATCAACTTAATGTCTTCTTCAAGCTTTGTGATTTCACGAGTGTTGACGTCCAGCTCTTCCTTGGCGATTTCGCGCAGCATTTCGTCTTTTTCGGTTTCTAATATCTCTTTAGCCTCATCCACTCCCGCAATGAGTTGGCGGTAGCGATTGGCAGCTGCAACCATTGCCTCAAGCTCGCTATACTCTTTGCTCAGTTTAGCGTAGCGCGCCTTGTCGCTCAGCACCGATGGGTCGCCAAGCAATGTTGCAATTTCTTCGTGCCGCGCTTCCAATCCGTCAATTTGCTTTAGCAATGGGTATTCTGTCATTATTTTCGATTATTTTGAGGTTATGTTTGTTGTTATTCCGTTATATTCACTGCAAAGTTACCAAAAAATTTTGCTATTGCTAAAAGCTAAATGCTATTAAAACAAAAAAACTTGCAAAGGTCGTTGCCGACTCTCTGCAAGTGCTTTGAATATAGCCATTTGGGAATTATGTAGCTGATATGATTTGATAATTAAACCATGTGAAACAGTTGCGCAAAGTTCGATGTGAAGAGTTTGATTGCAATGGCAAGAAGAATGATGCCGAAGAATTTACGCAGCATGTATATTCCGCCCATGCCAATGGCTTTCTCGATTCGTCCTGTCATATTAATTACAAACAGCACCCAAAGCATGTTCAGAATAAGACCGACGATGATGTTCACGTCGGCATACTCGGCTCGCAGCGAGATGAGGGTGGTGAACGACCCTGCTCCTGCGATGAGCGGGAATACTAATGGTATGAGTGCATTCGACTTCAATTCGGTATTGTTCTTGAACAACTCAACATCGAGCAGCATCTCTATTGACACGAGGAAGATGATTATGGCACCGGCACCGGCAAACGAGTTGATATCGACGCCGAACAGTTTCAGTACGCCTTCGCCTACATAGAAGAACACCAGCAGGATGATTCCACTATATACTGCGGCTTGTACTCCGTTCACCTTTTTGCCGCTTTGCTTTAGCGAAATGATAATTGGAATTGAACCGATGATATCAATTACGGCAAAAAGCACAATGAATGCACTTACAATTTCTTGGATGTTAATTTGTTCAAGCATATTATTTAAGGGTTTTTATAGATTGTATTTGTTATTTCGGGTGCAAATTTAGCGAAAAATATTTCATTTATGAAAAAATGTAAGCAACTCGAATGTTTGCATTGAGGTGGTGTGGTGCGGTATTTTTGATGTTTTTATTAAAATATTGCGTTAAAAAGGGTTTGGAGTTTTTAAATTGTAAGCAGTTGAGATGATATTGGGGTTGAATATAAAAAATGCGTTTGTTTGAATTTTTTTTGTTTTGAGGTGATTTTATGGCTTTTTGTGGGTGATGTGAAAAAAACGCACACACCATATTGTGATGTGTGCGTAGGAATTCGTCTATAGTGTTGCACCAAGAGCGTTTCGTGAAAATTGCGGGAGAGAGGATGTGGAGAGGTGATGTAATGCTGCGTTAAGAAGCAGTGATTATTTGCCGCTCTGTATGTAGTCAACTATCCATTGCCCAACTTCTTTTGTGCCGTATTTAGCTCCGCCTTCAACCTGAATCTCCTGTGTACGGATGTTTGCATCAAGCGATGCATCAACTGCACGGCGAATGGTTGCGCCTTCTTCCTTCAAATCGAAGTATTCAAACAACATTGCCACCGAGAGTATTTGGGCAAGTGGGTTAGCGATGTTCAGGCCTTTAGCTTGTGGCCACGAACCGTGTATTGGTTCGAAAACCGGAGTGCTTTCACCAGTTGAAGCCGACGGAAGCAATCCCATGCTGCCGCTGATGCATGAGCCTTCGTCGGTGAGAATGTCGCCGAAAGTGTTCTCGGTAACCATCACGTCGAAGAATCGAGGCTCTTGAATCATTCGCATGGCTGCGTTGTCAACATACATGTAGTCGGTGTTCACATCGGGGTATTGTGGAGCCATTTCTTGGGCTATTTTCCGCCACAAACGACTTGATGCAAGCACGTTTGCCTTGTCGACAACGGTGAGGTGATGACGGCGCTTGCGAGCATATTCAAAGCCAACTTTGAGAATGCGTTCAATTTCAGCTCGGGTGTAGGCATTTGTGTCGTAAGCGCGGTCGTCGTCTTGATACTTCTCGCCAAAATACATACCACCGGTAAGTTCGCGTATGCAAACAAAGTCGGCGTTCTCAACCAGTTCGGCGCGCAGTGGCGATTTGTGCAACAGGCATTTGAATGTTTGCACTGGTCGGATGTTGGCAAACAGACCCAATTGCTTGCGCATGGCAAGTAGTCCCTGCTCAGGACGCACCTTAGCGGTAGGATTGTTGTCGAACTTTGGGTCGCCAACGGCTGAGAATAGTACGGCATCGGCATCTTGGCAAATCTTTAGAGTTTCGGGAGGGAAAGGATTGCCAACTTTGTCAATGGCATCTGCGCCGCAAATGGCATATTTATAGTCGACATTGTGTCCGAAACGCTTGCACACAGCGCTCATTACATTCACTCCTTGCTCGGAGATTTCCGGTCCGATTCCGTCGCCTGGAAGTACTGCTATTTTAAAATTCATAGATGTAGGGTGTTTTGTATTGTTATTTTTTATAAATTTTCAATGATGTTCAACATCTTCACGGTGGCTTGAATAGCTGCTTCGATTTGGTCGGCATCAAGTCCGCGAGTCTTTATTGTGTGCCCGTTGTACAGCCATGTGATGTTGGCTTGAACGAGCGCATCGGTGCGACCTCCTGGCGGAATGTTCACCATGTAATTAGTCAGGGTAGGGAACTCTCGCTTGAGGTTGTCGGTATAGATTCGCTTAACAGCTTTCACGAAAGCATCGTATTGACCATCACCAACGGCAAACTGCTGATACTCAATGCCGTTAATCGATAGTTTTATTGTGGCAGATGGTCGTAGTCCTTGTGAAAGGCTCAGTGCGTAGTTTATCACTTTCACCTTATCGTGTACAAGGTCATGCTTGAGCACATCGGAAATGATGTAAGGAAGGTCGTCGGCAGTGACAATTTCTTTTTTGTCGCCAAGCTCAATCACGCGTTGCGTCACCTTCTTTATGCTTTCTTCGTCGAGGTCAATGCCAATCGATTCGAGGTTCTTTCGAATGTTTGCCTTTCCGGAGTTTTTGCCTAATGCATATTCGCGTATTCTGCCAAAGCGCTCTGGTAACAAGTCGTTGTAGTAGAGGTTGTTTTTGTTATCGCCATCGGCGTGAACTCCAGCACATTGGGTGAATACGTTTTCTCCAATAATGGGTTTGTTGGGTGGCACAATTACACCTGAGAACGATTCTACTATGTGGCTTACCTTATTGATTTTCTGTTCATTAATGTCGGTTTCTTGCTTCAGCATGTCGTGAATCACCGTTACCACGCTTGATAGCGGTGCGTTACCGGCACGTTCGCCGAGACCATTGATTGTGCAGTGGATGCCTTTGATTCCCACCAGTCCGGCAGCAAACGAGTTGCTTGTGGCAAGGTCGTAATCGTTGTGTGCATGAAAATCGAAGTGCAGGTCGGGGTAGCGTGTAACCATGCGCTTGCAATATTCATACACCTGGTTGGGATTTAGTATGCCAAGGGTGTCGGGGAGCATGAACCGTTTAATAGGCAAATGGCGAAGCCGGTCAATCATCTCGTAGACGTAAGCAGGCGATTTGATGATTCCGTTCGACCAGTCTTCGAGGTAAAGGTTCACTCCCAGACTATGCTTTTCGGCTTCAATCACGTTAGCCTCTATTTCGGCGAAATGCTCTGCGGGTTCTTTGCGAAGCTGAAAGCGGCAATGCCTCTCGCTGCCTTTAGCAAGGAGGTTGATAGTTTTTGCGCCAACTCGCTTAATCCAGTCGATTGACACGCCGTTGTCGATGAAACCAAGAATCTCAATCTTGTTGATGTTGCCGGTGCGTTTAGCCCACTCGCAAATGTGTTTTGCTGTGAGAAATTCGCCTTCCGACACTCTTGCCGATGCAATTTCGATGCGTGGCACATTGAGGTCCTCAATAAGCAGACGCACAATAGCCAATTTCTCGGTTCGGGAGAACGACACGCCGGAGGTTTGCTCACCGTCGCGAAGTGTGGTGTCTAATATCTCTATTTGTCGCATTATAGACGATTGTTAGCTTCGAAATTTTCAATGTCGGCCTTCTTGCTTAACAGAAAATCGATGTCGTCGAAAGCGTTCATCAAGCAATATTTTTTATATGAGTTAATCTCGAAGTGCTCGCTGTTGCCTGTGGCAAGATTTGTCACAGTTTGGTTCGGCACGTCAATCTTTACTACGGTTGATGGATTGCCGGCAATCGAAGAAAACAGTTCCTGCTGGAATGCTTCGCTCACCACTACTGGGAGCACAAAGCAGTTGAGGAGGTTGTTGCGATGAATATCGGCAAAACTGCTTGAAATGACGGCACGTATGCCATATCCGGCTATAGCCCATGCAGCATGCTCGCGGCTTGAGCCAGAACCCCAGTTCTTGCCACCGACAACAATCTCGTGTATGCCGGGGTGGGGCGCTTCGCTGTATTGTGGTTGGTTCATCACGAAGTCGGGGTTCGGCTTTCCATCAGCATCGAATCGCAAGTCGTGCATGAAGGCGTCGCCAAAAAATTTGGGGTCGCGCGTTGTAGATGCCAGATAGCGAGCCGGAATGATAAGGTCGGTATTGCAGTTGTCGATTTGCACTGGTATGCAGGTTGACTCTATGATGTCGAATTTTTGCTTCATTGTCTTGAATGATTTTTGTTTGTCATAAGAATTTGCGTGGGTCGGTGATTTTGCCGGTGATTGCGCTTGCTGCAACAACAAGAGGCGACGCCAATACGGTGCGTGCTCCAGGACCTTGACGGCCAACAAAATTGCGGTTGCTGGTTGAGATTGACAGTTTGCCGGCAGGAATCTTGTCGGGGTTCATGGCAAGGCATGCCGAACAACTTGGCAACCGAAGTTCGAAGCCTGCTTCGCCGAGAATTTTGTCGATACCTTCGTCAATTATCTGCTGACGCACCTTCCATGAGCCAGGCACCAGCCAAGCCACCACATTTGGCGCTTTCTTTTTGCCTTTAACTATGCTGGCAAAAGCTCTGAAATCTTCAATCCTGCCATTGGTGCATGCGCCAAGGAAACAATAGTCGATTGGTTTGCCTTCAAGCTTCTCGCCTGGGGTGAACTGCATATAATCTAATTGCGAAAGAAAACCTTCCTGTTGCTCAGCTTCTATCTCGTTGAGCGACGGGATGCACTCGTCGATGGCGATGCCGGCCCCGGGGTTTGTGCCGTAGGTGATTCGAGGCGAAATGTTCTTGGCGAAGTAAGTCACCTCTTTGTCGAACACGGCATCGTCGTCGGATTTCAACTTTCGCCATTCCTCTACGGCTTTGTCCCAAGCCTCACCTTTAGGTGCATATTCGCGACCTTTCAGATAGTTGAATGTGGTTTCATCGGGGGCGATGATGCCTACACGGCTTCCCATCTCAATAGATAGGTTAGATAGGGTGAGGCGGCCTTCCATGCTCATGTTGCGTATTGTGCTGCCGGCATATTCCACGGCATAGCCTGTTGCGCCAGATGTTGTCATCTGAGCCATTATGTAGAGAGCAACATCCTTTGCAGTGACGCCTGGGTTGAGCTCTCCCTCAATATTGATTCGCATCGTTTTTGGCTTTACTTGCAGAATGCATTGGCTGGCAAGCACTTGAGCCACTTCGCTCGTTCCAATGCCCATGGCAATGGCTCCAACAGCACCGTGAGTCGACGTGTGGCTGTCGCCGCATGCAATGGTGTAGCCTGGCAGTGATAGAGCTTTTTCAGGACCAACAACGTGAATAATGCCATTGTCGGTTGAGCCCATGGCGAAATGCTTTATGCCAAACTCGGCGCAGTTGCGTGCGAGGGTGTCCACTTGGCGGCGTCCAACAGGGTCGGTAATCACCTCCTGTTGGTCGGAGGGCGTGTTGTGGTCGGGCATAGCAATCTCATTTTCGGGACGAAAAACTTTCAAGCCTTTGTCGCGAAGCGTGTCGAATGCTTGTGGCGAAGTCACCTCGTGCAGATAAAGGCGGTCGATGTAGAGTTGAGTAGGTCCGTCTTCAACTTGCTGAACAACGTGCTTGTCCCATATTTTGTCAAAAAGAGTGTTCATTGTTTTGTGATATTATTTTAGTGGATAAATTTGTTTATAGCGCTGAGGAATGCTTCGGCAGAAGCCGTTACAATGTCGGTGTTGGCTGAGAATCCATAGTAGCAAACGCCTTCATGCTCAACGGTCATGTGCACCTTGCCCACGTCGTCGCTGCCTCGGGTGATGGCTTGAATGAGGAATTCTTGAACAGTCATTTTGCGATGAATGATTTGCTTAATTGCATTGATTGCAGCATCTACAGGGCCATTACCCGAAGCACACGCCTCGAAATGTTCGCCGGCAATGCATAGTCCGATGCTTGCCACTGGCTTCACCCCGATGCCCGCAGTAACTTGCAGGAAATCGATTTTTATGCGTGCATCTTTGTCGATGTGACGACCGGCAAGAATGAGAATATCGTCGTCGTTAATGTCCTTTTTGCGGTCGGCAAGGCGAAGGAATCCGTCGTAAGCTTTGTCGAGTTCTTCTTTTGACAGTTCCACGCCAAGCACATGCAGACGGTGCTTAAGAGCAGCTCTGCCGCTACGTGCAGTGAGCACGATTGCATTGTCGTCGATGCCGACGTCCTTGGGGTCCATAATCTCGTATGTCGAAGTGTTCTTGAGCACGCCGTCCTGGTGTATGCCGCTACTGTGAGCGAATGCATTGCGTCCCACAATTGCCTTGTTTGGCTGCACTGGCATGTTCATGAGACTGCTAACCATGCGGCTGATGGGGTAAATTTTTGTGGTGTTGATGTTTGTGTCGATGCCCAAATCGGGATGGCATTTAAATGTCATAACCACTTCTTCGAGCGACGTGTTGCCGGCTCGTTCACCTATGCCGTTGATGGTAACCTCCACTTGGCGGGCACCATTAATTACGCCAGCCACTGTATTGGCGGTGGCCATGCCAAGGTCGTTGTGGCAATGGGTGCTGAGTATGGCTTTGCCAGCGCTCAATCCATCGACGTGTTCCATCAGGTATTTAATTTTGTTGCCATATTCAAATGGTATTCTGAAGCCTGTGGTGTCGGGGATGTTAACCACTGTAGCACCGGCTTTCACCACGGCTTCTACCACGCGAGCCAGATATTCGTTGTCGGTGCGGCCGGCATCTTCGGCATAGAATTCAACGTCGTCAACATATCGCTTGGCGTATTTTACGGCAGCAACGGCACGTTCAATAATCTCCTCGCGGGTGGAGTTGAATTTGTATTTTATGTGGCTGTCGCTTGTGCCAATTCCCGTGTGAATGCGTTTGCGCTTGGCGTATTTCAGCGCTTCAGAAGCAACATCGATATCTTTTTCAACGGCGCGCGTCAGTGCGCAAATGGTAGGCCATGTCACTGCTTTCGAGATTTCCACAACCGAGTTGAAATCTCCTGGGCTTGAAATAGGGAAACCGGCTTCGATGATGTCTACTCCAAGTTGCTCAAGGTTCTTTGCCACTTCAATTTTTTCAACTGTGTTCAACTGACATCCTGGCACTTGCTCTCCATCGCGCAGCGTGGTGTCGAATATAAATAATCTGTCGCTCATTGTAGTAAAATTGTTTTTTATTTAAGAAATAAAATAAGCCTTTCTCAATTTACAGAAATGGAGAAAGGCCGATGATAATTAAATAAAGTTCTAAACTGATGTTCGTTTTTTCAATTCAAGAAATATGTGCGCACCGTCCTTCTCACTCTCTTAGGCTTAGTAGACCCAAAGATAGTGCGTTTAGCAACAAGGCAATATTTATTGAAATGTTTTGCATAAGTTTTTTTGATTTGCGTTGCAAATGTAAACATATTTTTCTGTTTGTCAAAGAAAAAATGTTGAAAAATCGACTTCTGAATAAAAAAATGTAGGCAATTTGCTGTTTTTGGTTTATGATTATTTGCTGTATGGCTTGTTTTGCTTACTAATTATTATTTCGTAGCTTTGATTAAAAAAAGCGTTGCCTTCCAAACATTTGGAAGGCAACGCTGCAAACTATAGTAGAATAATTATTTCGCAAATAGAAAATTATTCTCCTCCGAGATATGATTTCAAGAGTCGGCTCTTCTGACCTTTAAGACGGCGAATTGCTTTCTCTTTGATTTGACGAACGCGTTCGCGAGTCAAATCGAATTTTGCACCAATTTCTTCGAGTGTCATCTCTTGACATCCAATGCCGAAGAACATTTTCAGAATGTCGCGCTCGCGCTCGTGGAGCTGGTTGAGTGCACGATCAACTTCTTTTGAAAGTGACTCTTGGTTGAGCGATTGGTCGGCCATAGGAGAGTCGTCGTTTTGCAAAACATCGAGAAGGCTGTTTTCTTCGCCATCAACAAATGGTGCGTCAACCGAAATATGTCGGCCGGAAACTTTTAGCGTATCGCTAATTTTGTCTACTGAGATGTCGAGCTCTTTGGCTAACTCTTCAGATGACGGACGTCGTTCGTGTTCCTGCTCGAATTTCGATAGCGCTTTGCTAATCTTGTTAAGTGACCCTACTTGGTTGAGAGGCAGACGAACAATACGCGATTGCTCGGCTAATGCTTGTAGAATAGATTGGCGAATCCACCACACTGCATAAGAAATGAATTTGAAACCACGAGTTTCATCGAACTTCTGGGCGGCTTTAATTAAGCCCAAATTGCCTTCGTTGATCAGGTCGGGCAAGCTTAGACCTTGGTTTTGGTACTGCTTTGCCACTGAAACAACAAATCGAAGATTTGCCCTTGTGAGTTTGTCGAGAGCTCGCTGGTCACCTTTCTTGATTCTTTGTGCAAGTTCAACTTCTTCCTCTACACTGATTAGTTCCTCTCTACCAATTTCTTGAAGGTACTTGTCAAGTGAAGCACTCTCACGATTGGTGATTGATTTTGTAATCTTTAATTGTCTCATTTATAAATGAAAAATTTAGCACGCAAAATTACAAAAAATTTTTTGCATTGATAACGCCAAATCACGAGAAATATTAGTTAATAAAAGTTAAACTATATCCCAAAAAAGTGGCGGCGTATATATGTGCTGAGTTTAATATATTGATTTATACCACATTAGCTGTTTGTAAGACTGCTCGTTGCGAGTGGTGGAGCTGCCCATGACATAGGTTGATAACCCTGAAAAATTGTCAGGGTTGATTTCCATCCCGATAAATTGTGGGGTAGCTGCCTTATAAATCACGGCTTGGCTGTATGCCTCGAGCAATTGGTCGTAGTCTGATTCTGATGCAATTTGTTTATAAGTTTGCAAAAAATCGAAGAAGAAACGATTGCTCGACGAATTGTAACATTGAAGGGTGGAAGTGTCGATATTTTTGTTTGCGATGTCAATTTTTTTGCATGCCGCTGCCACAGCGTCGAGTTTCGTGCAGTCGACAAGGCAAATTGTTGCCGAGCGGTATTCGCCGGTGAGTGAGTTATAGAAATTGTAAACATTGGCGCATGCTTTCTTGAGGTCGGGCTTGTCGCTGAAGAAGCATGGCACGTTCATGTCGTAGGGCATGCCATAAGAAATGGTTTCGGTGGGCGAACCTATAAAATAATGTGTGTCGTTCTTCAGTTCGTAAGCTATTTCAATTGAGCCCATATAGCATGCATCTGCCCAAATGAAGCTGAATGTATTGTCGGGGATGGCATAGGCAAGTGAATCGATTGGCATGGTTGCGCCGTAGTCTTCACCAAAGTTGCGCAGGCGGTTGTCGGAGGCAGACGATTTTGTAAGTGCCCAGCCCAGCGAATGCGACCAAAGCACCAGTCCGTAGTCTTTGGCAGGTGCAAGGCTTATGGCATCGCGTATCACTGTGTTCATACGCCGGGTGGTGACTGATTGTTTGGTTGTGGCATCGTATTCTTTTAGCACTCGGGTTGCGGCTTTGCCATTATTGTTGTAAATTTCAAACAGTTTAGGCACGGCGTTATTGTAGCTCACGCGGTAGACCAAAAGCCGACAATCGGTATCGCCAATTGAAACAATTGCTTTTTTCATTTCGTCGATATCTTCGTCGTCGTAGCCGTTAAGCGAGTTCGTGGCTATAGCGTAGACCAGAACGGTGCGTTTTGAAATTATTTCCGGTTCGTTTTTGTTGTCGCTGCAGGATTGCGACATAACCGAGAGAGACATGAAGATGAAAAGCGATAATATGTTAGTGAAGTGTTTAAGCATATCGGGTAGATTGTGTTTATTTTGCAAAAATAGCAAAATATGATAAAAAAAGGAATAAATAAAAAACATAAATCGTAAATTTGCAAATTATGAAAAAGTTACTTGTATTACTTATCTTCTGTGTGGGCAGTCTGGCTGCGAGTAGTGTAGATGCCCAATCACTGTATTTGAGCTATATCGATTCGGCGGATGTGAACATACGGGCAAAGAATTGGCTCCAGGCCGAGCGATATCTGCTGATGGCGTTGAAGCAAGAGCCTGCAAACAACAACAACTCGTTGCTGATAAGCAATCTTGCCACGGTGCAGCGCTATCAGCGAAAGTACGGCGAAGCATTGAAAAACTATGATGTGGCTCTGGCAATGACGCCTAAGGCTGTGACATTGCTTAAGAATAGAGCGTCGCTGTATCTCGAGCTTGATAGTTTGAGCCGCGCGTATATGGATTATGAAAAGGTGATTCTTCTTGATGGTGAGGATATTGAAGCAAGATATTATCATGGACTGATAGCTTTGCGAAAGGCTCAGATTGACGTTGCAAAAGCCGACGTTAACGACTTGGAGCGGATAAATAAATATTCGCCTTACACCATTGAGGCGCAGGGTGTTTTGCAGAAGACTCTCGGAAATTACGACGAAGCGATAGAGCGTTTCACATCGCTTATAAAGATGCAATCGAAGCCTGCTTATCAAACGCTTGTGAACCGAGCCGAATGTTATCTTGAAGTAAAGCGGCTGAGTGATGCCGAAAACGATATCAAAAAAGCTTTGCTGATGGAACCTGCCGAACCGTATTTATATGTTCTGCGGGCAAGGCTGAATAAATTGCGCTTCAATGAGCGCGATAAAGAACGCGATTTGCAATTGGCTGAGAAATATGGAATTAGCAGGAAGATGGCGCTCATTTTCATGAAATAAATTGCTCTCAAATTGCAAATGAATTTGTGAGGAAGAGATTTTTTGATTATTTTTGTACATACAATGAGCGAGATAGCATTACATATTGAGTATTTACTCACCAAGCACGATTGTGTTATTGTGCCTGGTTGGGGTGCTTTTTTGGTGCAATACACCAATGCTTTTTCGTTTGAGGACAATGGTCTGTACAAAAGGCCTAACAGATTTGTGTCGTTTAATTCATCGGTCAGTCATAACGATGGCATGCTTGTTAGTTCGCTTGTTCGCAAGAATGGCATAACCTATGAGAACGCATGCCGCGAGGTGGCTGATTTTGTTGCCACATTGCGCAAGCAGCTCGATTACGACGGGTCGGTGGCAATTGGGCGCTTGGGTTTTTTCAAGAAAGATTCTGAATTGATTGTTTTTGAACCATGCCATGCTACGAGTGTATGCAGCGATGTGTTTGGTTTGAAAGATTTGCGAATTAAAACTTTAGCTCAGATTGCACAAGAGCAAAACGGTGCTGAGGAAGCTGCTTCCGATACGAAATCGGACAATGTGGTGAGATTATTAGGGCGCCGATTTGTGCAAGTTGCTGCATCAATTGTGCTGCTGATTGGCGTATGCTTTGTTTTGTCAACGCCAATCACCTTCGATGAATCGACCGATTATGCAGGGTTGGATTCTGCAGTGAAGATTAAATCGCCAAAGCAGGTGGTGACATTGAAGTCGGAAGGCGATTTATCGATTGCGTTGCCAAAGTGCGCAGCCGAAGAAAATGCCGAAGCGGTGAATAATAGCGATTCTGCCAAGGTGATGACTTCAAACTGCGACGTGCAGGATGAGAACAGAGCATCTGAGTTGGTAATTCCGCATAACAGTGAGGGCAGATATTATTTGATTGTTTCGTCGTTAGATACTAAGGCTCAAGCCGACAAGTTTATTGCTAAACATGGTGGTGACTTGAAAGTGCTTGAAGGCGATGGCCGTTACAGAATTTATGCTGCGCAGAGCAATTCAATAAAACAGCTTGCCAAGGCAAAGCAGTTGTTGAAAAATACTTATCCCGATGCATGGATATTGTAGCTTGACTTGAACTAATGTTAAATGGGAGTGACTTTTTAGGTTATATATAACAAAATTGTGGTCATATTGGAGTTTATCCAGTATGACCACAATAATTATGGTAAGGATGTAAGACGTCAGTTGTTTCTGAATACCAGCCCGTCGTCGGTGGCATCAATAGTGATTGGTGCTTGGTTAGTGACTTTCTGGGCAATGATGTCCTTGGATAGCTGGTTGAGCACCAAGCGCTGTATTGCGCGTTTCACTGGTCGTGCACCGAACTCTGGGTCATAACCTTCGGCAGCCAAATAGTCGAGGGCGTTGTCGGTAACCGATAGTTCTATCTGGTTCGACTTGAGCATCTTAGCCACGTTGTCGATTTGCAGTTTCACAATCTGCCGTATTTCGCCAGGTGTGAGCGGCGTGAACATAATGGTCTCGTCGATACGATTGAGAAACTCCGGACGTATGGTTTGCTTCAGCATATCGAGGACAGCAGTTTTTGTGTTTTCGATAATCTGATCACGGTTGCTGTCGTTGATTTTTGCCATGTTTTCGCGTATGAGATTAGAACCCATATTCGAGGTCATGATAATAATGGTGTTTTTGAAGTTCACCACGCGACCTTTGTTATCGGTTAGTCGGCCATCGTCGAGCACTTGCAGTAGGATGTTGAACACATCGGGGTTAGCTTTTTCAATTTCATCGAAAAGCACCACCGAATATGGTTTGCGTCGCACAGCTTCGGTTAGCTGACCGCCTTCTTCATAACCTACATAGCCTGGAGGCGAACCGATGAGTCGGGTGACGGAGAATTTCTCTTGATACTCGCTCATGTCGATACGCGTCATCATGTTCTCATCATCGAACAGATAGTCAGCCAACGCCTTTGCAAGTTCGGTCTTTCCGACGCCGGTAGTGCCGAGGAAGATGAACGAACCGATTGGACGGCGAGGGTCGTTAAGTCCGGCTCGGCTGCGTCGAACGGCGTCGGCTATTGCTTTGATGGCATCGTCTTGACCGATAACGCGTTTGTGCAGTTCGTCTTCAAGGTGCAGTAGCTTTTCTTTTTCGCTTTGCACCATCTTTGTCACCGGTATGCCGGTCCAGCGCGAAACGATGTCAGCAATGTCTTCGGCGTCAACTTCCTCCTTGATTAATGCCTTGTCGCCTTGCATTTGGTGCAAACGCTCGTGCATAGCGGCGTTTTCGTCCTCTTTGTTCTTTATTTTAGAATACCTGATTTCTGCTACTCGTGCGTAATCGCCATTGCGTTCGGCTCGTTCTGCCTCAAATTTGAGCTGTTCAATATCGGCTTTGTTCTGCTGGATGCGGTTGATTAAGTCCTTTTCAGCTTTCCATTTTGCACTGTATTCGTGCTCCTCGTCGCTAAGTTCGGCAATTTGTTTTTCGAGGCTTTTTAACTTATCGTTGTCGCCTTCACGCTTGATTGCCTCTCTCTCGATTTCGAGCTGCGATTTCTTGCGAATGATTTCGTCGAGGGCTTGAGGCACTGAGTCGATTTCCAATCGCAGTTTAGATGCCGCTTCGTCGATGAGGTCGATAGCTTTATCGGGCAGGAATCGGTCGGTGATGTAGCGTTCCGACAATTGAACGGCAGCGATAACAGCCTCGTCGAGTATTTTCACCTTGTGGTGATTTTCGTAGCGTTCCTTCAAGCCACGCAGTATTGCTATTGCGCTTTCCTCGTCAGGCTCGTCAACCATCACGATTTGGAAACGACGTTCAAGTGCCTTATCTTTTTCGAAATATTTTTGGTATTCGTCGAGGGTGGTGGCTCCTATGCTTCGCAGTTCGCCTCGGGCAAGGGCAGGCTTAAGAATGTTTGCTGCGTCCATAGCTCCTTCGCCTTTGCCGGCGCCCACCAGAGTGTGAATCTCATCGATGAACAGAATGATATCGCCATTCGATTGGATGATTTCGTTGACAATCGATTTCAGACGCTCCTCAAATTCACCTTTATATTTTGCTCCAGCAACAAGGGCACCCATGTCGAGCGAGTATACCTGTTTCATCTTCAGGTTTTCAGGCACATCGCCACGAACAATTCGTTGAGCCAAACCTTCGGCAATGGCAGTTTTGCCGGTGCCAGGCTCGCCTATTAGCATAGGGTTGTTCTTTGTTCTTCGGCTAAGAATCTGCAGAACGCGTCGAATTTCGTCGTCGCGCCCAATCACTGGGTCGAGTTTGCCGCTTCGGGCACGCTCGTTTAAGTTGATGGCATATTTGCTGAGGGCGTTGTATTGGTCTTCAGCAGTCTGCTCTGATACATTCTTTCCTTTGCGAAGTTCAAGAATGGCTGACTTAAGGTCAGCCTCGGTCACGCCGTTGCCTTTGAGTATTGTAGACACTTCGGATTGCACTTTGAACAGCGCAAACAGAATGATTTCAACGGCTACATATTGGTCGCCAAACTTTTGTGCTTGGTTCTCTGCCTCTTGAAAGACATCGTTTGCCTTGCTTGAAAGATATGGCTCGGCGTTACTTACTTTTGGCAGCGATGCGATTTCTTTGTCAAGTTGTCGGATGATTGGTTCTTCCGACACTCCTATTTTCTGAAATATGAACTTGACTAAAGAATCACCTTGCAAAAATATTGCTTTTAGAATGGTGGCAGGCTCAATGGCCTGGTTGCCATTCTGGCGGGTAATGTCAATTGCCTTTTGCACTACCTCCTGTGATTTGATTGTGTAATTGTTAAAGTTCATACGTTTTTGTTTTTTTTAATTCATTAATTTTGTTCCCTAATACTTTATTCTATTCTTGCTATTTGTTTTCGATATTGAGACTTGACAATATTTGTGCCATTATTTTGGTTATATTTGTAATTGGCTGATTATCTGTGTGTTGGTGTTTGAACGCGGTGTGTGACAAAAATTCATATTCGCGACAAATTGGCTTGTTGCATAAAAAACGAGACCCATGTATAAACATGAGTCTCGGCCATACAAAGTTGTGATATGGAGAATTTTTTATTTTGTCAATGTAATTATGAATGTGGCGATGCCAATGAGTGTGCCAATTGAACCCATTGCTAACGAAAGTCCTGGAGGCACCGACCACGATGAGCGTTGTTTCGTGCCATTTGGCTCAACATAAACCACATCGTTCTGCTGCAAATTGAAGAATGGCGACAGAATGAGGTTTTTGTCATTCAGGTCGACAGTGTTTACAGTGCGAGTGCCATCAGGCGCAGTGCGTATGATTCGCACACGTTCTCTAACGCCATAGATTGTAAGGTCGCCAGCCTTTGCTATTGCTTCAAGAATGTTGAGATGTTCGTTGGGTGCGGTGATAATTCCAGGGCTGCCTACTTCGCCAAGCATTGTCACCTGGAAGTTGCGGAATCGAACCTCTACGGCAGGCTTTTCGGTGAGATGATTGGGGTAGAGTCGTGATATTATGGTTTCTTTAATCTCAGCTTTGTTTTTGCCAAGTATGTTGATGGAACCAATCACTGGAAACTCAATATTTCCACTGCCGTCAACAAGATAATACTCCAACGAGTTCTCCGATGAGCCGCTTGTTGTAGATGAGCCGAGGTCGGACAAATACGATGATTTGTTGTAAGGCTTCACCGCCTCTGGATTGCGGCTGGAAATGATTATTTGCAACATATCGCCAGGCATTGCAACAGGTTCGGCAGGTGGATTAGCTTGACTTAATACTGATTGCGGCAGCTTATTGGCATCCTTCATATATACAATGTTTTTTGAGCCCGAACAGCTGCATAACAAAATGCCAACAGCACAGATTGTAAGAAGACGATTGATATGTTTCATAATATTTTTTTTTGAAATAATATTTACTCACTTGTTTTGTACGACAAAAGTAATCAAAAAAATGCACATAATGAATATTTTTTAAAACGTGGTGGTGAAAAACTTTTGTAACTAAGTGAGTTATTAGTAATTTTGTCGAACATATAAAACTTGATTATTGTGGAAAAAATTATTGAAAGCCACCCGTTTGAACCGTTTATACCTGACAATTCTAAGGTGCTGATGTTGGGCACGTTCCCGCCAAAGCCGGAGCGCTGGTCGATGGAGTTTTTCTATCCAAACTGGATTAACGACATGTGGCGCATAATGGGAAGCATTTTCTATGAAGACCCATTGCACTTTGTCGACGGTGAGCTACGCCGTTTCGATTTGCCTAAGATAAAGCATTTTCTTTGTGACGTTGGCATAGCATTGTATGACACGGGAGTGAAGGTTATTCGCCATAAAGACAATGCTTCCGACAAGTATCTCGAAATTGTTGAGCGAATTGATTTGCAATCAATGCTCAAGAACAATGCCTCAATAACATCGATTGTAACCGCCGGAGAAAAAGCCACGTCGGTTGTGGCAGAGATAATTGGTGTGAAAGCACCCAAGATGGGTGAGTTTGTTGATGTAGAATATTGCAATCGTCAGCTTAAGCTGTTCAGAATGCCTTCGTCGTCGAGGGCATATCCAATGAGTTTGGCGAAAAAAGTAGAGTATTATGCAACTATGTTTGCCATAAATGATATTCATTTGTAGAACTTTGATTAACTTTGCAGTATGAAACGAAATTATGTAAAAATTACAGTGGTGGCCATCGCAGTGGTGGCGATTGTGTTTCTTTTTGTGAAGTATATGCCCAGTATTACGATGCAAGATGTAGTAATGTGGTATCGCGATAATCTTAACTATGGCACAATCACGCTGTTGATGGCTATTGAGAGTTCGTTCATTCCATTTCCTTCGGAAATAGTCATTCCTCCGGCTGCATATTTTTCGGCGCATAACGGTGATTTGAACATTGTGCTAATTGTGCTCTTTGCTACTCTTGGCGCATTGCTTGGCGCGTTGATAAATTATGTGTTGGCATTGTTTGTTGGTCGTCCGCTCATCCATTCGTTTGCTGAGAGCAGGATAGGGCACATGTGCATGCTTTCGTCGGAAAAGGTGAACAAGGCAGAGGTATACTTCGAAAAGCATGGCGCTGTATCAACCTTTTTAGGACGATTGATTCCAGCCGTGCGTCAGTTGATTTCAATACCGGCAGGGTTGTCAAGAATGTCTATACTGCCGTTTGTGCTGTATACTGCGCTCGGTGCCGGAATTTGGAACAGCGTGCTTGCAGTGTTGGGCTACTGGCTAAGCCTTTTTGTTCCGGAGAAGGACCTTTTTATGCAGATTGAATATTATAACAAGTATCTCACTATGGCAGGTTATGCACTTGCCGGTTGCATAGTGATTTACATTTTGTATCATATATTTAAAAACAACAAGAAAAAGTAATTAATTCCATATAATATACTTATGATAGTATCTCCATCAATCCTTTCAGCCAATTTCGGCTATCTTGCAAAGGATATTGAAATAGTTGATAAAAGTGAGGCAGGATATGTGCACATTGATGTGATGGATGGCGTGTTTGTACCAAACATCACGTTTGCTTTTCCTATAATGAAGGCTGTGAAAGAGGTTACTGATAAGCCATTGGACGTACATCTAATGATTGTCGAACCACAGAATTTCATCAAGGAGGTGAAGAAATGTGGTGGCGACATAATGACGGTTCACTACGAGGCTTGCACGCATCTGCATAGAGTGATACAGCAAATCAAGGCAGAAGGAATGAAGGCTGGTGTTGCAATCAATCCGGCTACTCCTGTGGCTATGTTGACGGAGGTTATAAACGATTTGGACGTTGTGTGCGTGATGTCGGTTAATCCCGGCTTTGCTGCTCAGAAGTTCATTGGCAATGCTGTAAACAAGGTGAAGGAATTGAAGATGCTAATCGAGCAAAAAGGCGCGCATGCGTTGATTGAGGTGGATGGTGGCATTAATGCTGAAACCGGACGTCTTGTGGCAGAAGCAGGTGCCGATATCGTAGTAGCCGGTAATTATGTGTTCAGTGATAGCGACCCTAAATCGGCAATCTCCAGACTTCATTCGTTGTAGTGCGGAACATATGATTGCGAAAAATGGCAACTTGAAGTTTAAACATGTGTTTGGCAAAAAAAAGATTGAAAAAAATGGCGGCAAGGGTTGAATATTTCAAATAAGATTAGTACCTTTGCACTCGTAATAATTCAAGGGCTGCTAAGACAAGCAAAAGCCAATGAGTTTAGGCCTATGAGGAAAGATGCCGGAGTGGCCGAACGGGGCGGTCTCGAAAACCGTTAACCGCTTACGCGGTTCCAGGGTTCGAATCCCTGTCTTTCCGCAAATACAGATTAAGGAAGTCAAGAAATTGGCTTCCTTTTTTGCTTTAGTGGGTATGTGTATACATTATAATATGAAAGAGGTGAATGTCGTGTGACACTCACCTCTATGCTATCTAAGTTGTAAGTAGTTTTTACAAATTAGTTGTCGGCATTAAGATTGATGCGCTTGAAAGCAGTTGCAGTAAGCTCCTTGTCAATCTTGTGCAGATATGCTGAAACTGTTTCCTTTGTGTCGCCAAGTTCTTGTTCCATGAGCACATTGTCCTTGAAGAACTTGTTGAGACGACCCTTTGCAATGTTTTGAATCATTGGCTCAGGAAGGTTTGCAGCCTTTTCGGCAGCAGTCTTTTCCTTGATTTCGCGAGCCTTAGCAGCTTCTTCTTCAGTAAGCCAGCCCTTGTTGATGTTAGAAGCGATGTGGTCTTCGCTGTCAACCAGGTTAGGGTTCAAACCAGCCTTGGTGAGTGCGTTGTCTACAGCCTTCTTAACGAGTTCAAGCTTAGTCTTGTCGATAGCTGCGTTGAGCTCTTGTTGCTTAACTGATTCAGGAACTTCGTCAACTGTTACAGCAACTGGGTTCATTGAAGCAACTTGCATAGCGATTTCGCGGCAAGCTTCGTCAGAAGCATCGGCCTTGTTGAAACCAACAATTGTTGCAAGTTTGCCGTTGAAGTGGTTGTATGCAACCACCTTAGCTGCCTCGATAGCTTCGTAAGCACCGATTTCCATCTTTTCGCCGGTTTTGCCGGTTTCTTCAACGATGCGTTCAGCAACTGTGCGATCGCCAAGAGGAAGAGCCTTAAGTTCGTCGATGTTTTTAGCCTTAGCTGCGAGAGCTGCTTCAAGGATTTGGTTGGTGAGGCCCTTGAAACCGTCGGTAGCAGCAACGAAGTCGGTTTCGCACTTGAGAGAAACTACTGCAGCGAATGTGCCACATGTTCCTGCGATAGCGCGACCTTCCGAAGCATCGCGGTCTTCGCGCTTAGCTGCAATTGCAAGACCTTTCTTGCGGATGATTTCGATGGCTGCATCGATGTCGTTGTTGGTTTCTACAAGAGCCTTCTTGCAGTCCATGATGCCAGCGCCGGTCATCTTGCGAAGTTTATTAATATCAGCGATTGTAACTGCCATATACTAATTGTTCTTTGTTAGTTTAAAAATTTAGAATTAAAACTTTGATTTATTCGGCTGCTTCTTCAGTAGCAGGGGCTTCTTCCGCAGCAGGAGCGGCAGCAGCAGCTTTGCGGCCTACGCGAGCGCGCTTTGGCTTTTGAGTTGCTTCGTCAGCTGCTTCTTCGTCCTTGTTGTCGACCTTTTCAACCTTGCGTTCTTCGAGACCTTCTTGCATAGCAGCGCAAATGGTGTCGAGGATGAGTTCGATTGACTTCGAAGCGTCGTCGTTAGCAGGGATTACAAAGTCAATGTTGTTTGGGTCGCTGTTAGTGTCAACGATGCCAAATACAGGAATTCCAAGACGGTTAGCTTCAGCTACAGCGATGTGTTCCTTCATAACGTCAACCACGAAGAGGGCAGAAGGCAGACGGTTCAGGTCGGCGATGCTGCCAAGGTTCTTTTCGAGCTTAGCACGTTGACGAGTGATTTGAAGTTTTTCACGCTTCGACAGGTTGTCGAATGTGCCATCCTTGGTCATCTTATCGATAGTGGTCATCTTTTTGATGGCTTTACGGATAGTTGGGAAGTTGGTGAGCATACCGCCTGGCCAGCGTTCAATAACGAACGGCATACCAACTGATTTGGCCTTGTCTTCAATCACTTTCTTAGCTTGCTTTTTTGTAGCTACGAAAAGAACGCGTTTTCCTGATTTTGCTATATTCTTCAAAGCGTTTGCAGCTTCTTCGATTTTAGCTTGGGTTTTGTATAAGTCAATGATGTGGATACCATTGCGCTCCATAAAGATGTAAGGAGCCATTGCAGGATTCCATTTTCTTTTGAGGTGTCCGAAATGACATCCTGCTTCGAGTAATTGTTCAAAACTTGGTTTTGTTGCCATTTTAATTTTTTTCTTTTATTTTTTTGTTTACTTTCGTTTTAATTTATCAATTGTATGGTAGCCATCGGCACTCTCGTGCGTGAGAGTCCATACAATTTCGATACTAAACTCGCTTTGCAGCTATGCGTATATATAATAATGTGTAAATATATTAACGCTTGCTGAATTGGAATCTCTTGCGTGCCTTTGGACGACCTGGCTTTTTACGTTCAACAGCACGTGGGTCGCGTGTCATGAAGCCTTCAGCGCGGAGGGCTGCCTTGTCGTCGGCGTTAATCTTAACCAGAGCACGAGCGATAGCGAGACGAAGCGCTTCAGCTTGGCCCTTATAGCCACCGCCGTTGAGATTTACGTTGATGTCATATTTCTCAGCTACTTCAAGCTTGTTAAGAGGTTGCTTAACAATGAATTGAAGAATTGAAGATGGGAAATATGTTTCCAAAGAACGTTTGTTGATAGTGATTTTGCCTTCGCCTTCAGTAACGAATACGCGAGCAACAGCTGCTTTACGACGGCCTACTGCATTAATTTTTTCCATACTTCAATATTATTTGAGGGTGTTGATGTCGATTACTTTTGGATTTTGTGCTGCGTGTGGGTGTTCACTTCCGTTGTAAACATGCAGGTTCTTGATGAGTTGTGCTCCAAGACGGTTCTTAGGAAGCATACCTTTAACAACCTTGATGTACAATGGGTGCATACCTGCCTTGATGTGCTTGTTGAGTGACTTGGTCATCAAGATGCGTGGTGTAGCCGAGCGTTGACCGCCTGGGTAACCAGTGTAAGAAAGGTATTCACGGTCGTCCCACTTGTTGCCGGTGAGTTTCACCTTGTCGGCGTTGATGATGATGACGTTGTCGCCACAATCAACGTGTGGGGTGTAGCATGGCTTGTACTTGCCACGCAAAATTTTTGCAACTTTTGCGCAAAGGCGACCCAAAACTTGGTCGGTAGCATCAATCACTACCCAATCTTTTTGAGTTGTTTCGGCTTTTGCCGAGATTGTTTTGTAACTTAAAGTATCCACTTTTAAATTCCTGATTAATAGTTAATTAAAATATTCATAGACACACTCAGACTCGGCCAAAAGTCCTTGCGGGCCTCTGAAATGATTAAATAATACGGACATAATCGGACTGCAAAGTTACAACTTTTCTTTTAAATATCAAATAGTTGCGTTGATTATTTAAGCTGATTTTTTCTATGAAAGTGTCACTTTCTCATATCGGTAGCCCATGCGGTACATTTGCATTGAAAGTCCCAATTCAAACATCAGTTTTTCCACTGCGGCATACATATAGAATGCTTCGGGGCTTTGTGGCTCGATGCCTTGTTTGCGAATCATTGTCAATGCCAATTCGGCACATTCCTGAATGCATGAGGTGAGTGCGTTGGCGTCGTCGATGTCGCGTTGTTTTGTGCTTTTGAGGTTTATGCCTACAAGGTCCTCGGTGACGTATTCGTCCATGTAGTCGAATCCGCGCTTGTCGCGGATGAATTTGTATAGGTCGGGGCAATCCTTCACTTGGTCCCATGCTCCGTCCCAATACACGGCAGCACCGATTCCGAAGTAGATTGCCCAACCGATTGCCACCATGGGATACTTGGCAATTTCGGGAACTGCATCAGCCATGTATTGTGGTGCCGACTGTTTCCATTTTTCGGAAAGTTCAGGGATGTCGTAAAGCATGTTGTTAAGCATCTGGCGCGATGTGCATATTTTTACCAGCTGTTTTGTGAGGTTGTCAATGAAGATTGCTCGACTATAAATGTTTTTTTCTTCCATAATTTGCAAATTTTTTTGCAAAGATAATTGCAAAGTAAGAAGATGACAAATGCTATTGAAATAAAAAATAAGTTAATGAGATGTTGGGGATTGGATTATTTGGTTAAATTTGCAGTTGAATAAGTCAAAAGAATAACTATTTAACAGAAAACTAACATAAAAACATATAAATATGAGAAAGTTTATTTTATTTGTGTCGATGGGCTTGTGTGCAGCATGCTCGTGGGCAGGTGTTAAAGTGGAGCTGAAGGGCTTTGATAATGATAGCGTTCAGGTGCGATGGTATAATCCCGTGAGTAGTGCCCGCATAGCTCAGGACAGTCTGGTGGTGGCAAATAATGGCAAGTTTGCTTTGGCTGATGTAAAGGAACCTGCTTTGATTTTGCTGTTGCCTCGCCAATATGCTGGTAGAGATGCCGCTCAGCTGTATGTTGCTCCTGGCGAAAAGTTTGATGTGAAGCTCACCAAAGGTGCCGACGGCATGGATGTGGTAACCAAGGGTTCGAAGCTGCAAGCAATGATTGACGAAGTGTCGGCACAGCGCGAAGCACTTGGCAAGCTGATTAACGGCGAAAAGGATGAGGCGAAGCGTGACTCGCTGATATCATTATATTATAAGGTTACTACCGACTATGTTGAGCAGAACCTTGATTCGCCAATCACGCTTTGGGCTTTATCGATGACCGATGTGGAGTTTTGTGAGAAGATGTTGCCAAAGGTGGGTGCCAATGCAAAGACTGGCATGTTTGCCGGTTTAGACCAAAAGCTTGCCGAGAGAATCAAGCGCGAGAAAGAGGTGCAGGCGGCTAAGAAACTCACTGCAGAGGGCGAGATGGCGCCAGACTTTGAGTTGCCTACGCCAGACGGCAGCACTTTGAAGATGTCGAGCTTGCGTGGCAAATGGGTGATTGTTGACTTCTGGGGCTCGTGGTGCATTTGGTGCATCAGAGGTATTCCTCAATTAAAAGAGAACTACGAGAAGTATAAGGATAAGATGGAAATTCTTTCGATTGCTTGTCGCGACAAGAAGGACAAATGGCTTGCTGCAATCGAAAAACATCAGCTCAATTGGAAGCATGTAATTAGCGAAGGTGCTGTGCCGGGTTCTGACAAGAGCGTGGAGATGATGTATGGCATTGAGGGCTATCCAACTAAGTTGCTTGTTAACCCTGAAGGTAAGATTGTGAAGCGTTGCGTGGGCGAGGACCCTAAGTTCTACGACGATTTCGCCGATTTGATTAAGTAAGACTGCTGTTTAACAAAGAAATATTATTTGGCTTGCTGGCACATGCGTCGGCAAGCCTTATTTTTTATTTGATGAAGGTTTTGTGAGAAGGAAGAGAGTGAAAAACAGATGCAATAGCTGCGATTGCACAACTATTGCATCCAATATTATTCTAAAATAATCCGAATCGTGAACTTTCTTTTGCGAATGTTCGCGAGGTGACGGACTAAAGATTGTTAGTCGACAATTTCGCGGCCTTCAACGATTGCTTCGGTGTCGCGAGCAATCATATACTCTTCATCGGTAGGTATCACACATACAGCAACCTTCGAATCAGGAGTGCTGATGAGAGTTTCCTTACCGCGGATTTTTGCATTGAGTTCTTCGTCGAGTTTCACGCCGAGGAATGCGAGCGGACGGCATACATTAGCACGAACGCCAGTTTGATTCTCACCAACGCCTCCGGTGAATACGATGATGTCAACACCGCCCATTTCGGCAGCATAAGCTCCAATGTATTTGATGATGCGTTGTTCATACATTTGCAAGCCAAGCACGGCGCGAGGCACGCCGGCATTGTCGGCTTCTTCGATTGAACGCATATCCGACGAGATTTCAGTGAAACCAGCCACGCCACTTTCCTTGTTGATGATGTTCTGCATTTCGGCAGCGCTGATGTTGTATTTGTTCATGAGGAAAGTGAGCGCACCCGGGTCAACGTCGCCGCAGCGAGTGCCCATCATCAAGCCTTCAACCGGGGTGAGACCCATTGATGTGTCTACACTCTTGCCATTCAGTACGGCTGTGATGCTGCCGCCGTTGCCAACGTGGCAAGTGATTACTTTCTTTTCGGCAGGGTTTACGCCCAGGAATTCACATACGCGTTTCGAAACATAGCGGTGGCTTGTGCCGTGGAAACCATATCTGCGAACGCCGTCTTGCTCATAGTATTTATATGGAAGAGCATACATATATGATTTTGCAGGCATTGTTTGATGGAATGCAGTGTCGAATACTGCCACTTGAGGCACCTTAGGAAGCACATGAGTGATGGCGTCGATGCCTGCCATGTTAACCGGGTTGTGGAGTGGAGCAATGCCGTAGCACTCTTTAATCATGGCAATCACTTCGTCGTTAATGAGAACGCTCTTGTTGAACTTCTCGCCACCATGCACTACGCGGTGACCAACGGCATCGATTTCGTCGAAGCTCTTGATGCAGCCAAATTCCGCACTGGTGAGCAAGTCGAGGATAGCCTTGATTGCTCCATCGTGGTCGGTGATGTCAAGCTCAAGTATTTTCTTCGAACCGTCGGCGAGCTTGAATTTAATGAAAGCGTCGGGCAAACCGATTTTTTCAATTCCACCTTCAGCCAAAACATTGTTAGCCTTGATTTCGATTAATTTGTATTTTACGGAGCTACTTCCGCAGTTGAGCACTAAGATGTTCATAAAAATGTTGTATTTTGTTATTAGATTTGAGATATCGAGATTATTTTTTTGCATCTATGGCTTGGTTGCAAGTCATGATGATGGTTTTTACGATGTCTTCAGGGAAGCATCCGCGCGACAAGTCGTTGACTGGTGCGGCAAGGCCTTGCATGATAGGACCTGCAGCAACGGCTCCTGCGAGGCGTTGAACAAGCTTGTAGGCAATGTTTCCGGTTTCGAGGTTTGGGAAAACAAGCACGTTGGCTTTACCTGCAATGTTGCTGCCTGGGGCTTTGCTTGCGCCCACCGATGGAACAATTGCAGCATCGGCTTGCAATTCGCCGTCGATGTCGATGGTGGGGTCGAGTTCTTTTGCCATACGAGTGGCTTCAATCACTTTGGTTACGTTGTCGTGCTTAGCGCTGCCTTTAGTAGAGAAGCTCAGCATAGCCACTTTAGGTTCGGGGATGCAAGCCAATTGTTTAGCGGTGCGGTTAGCAGAAACAGCAATTTGCGCAAGCTCCGAAGCAGTCGGCGCAGGAATAGCGGCACAGTCGGCAAACACGAAGATGCCATCGTGTCCATATGGCGAGCCTTCTGGCAGTTGCATGATGAAAGCTCCAGATACTGCCGAAATGCCTGGTGCAGTTTTGATTACTTGGAAAGCGGCTCGAAGCACGTTTCCGGTTGAATTGGCGGCGCCAGCTACTTGACCATCAGCTTCGCCCGACTTCACTAAAAGACATCCTAAATAAAGAGGGTCTTTGGCTTTTTTCACAGCGTCCTCCATTGTGATGCCTTTCGATTTACGAAGTTCGTAAAACAACTCGGCATATTTTTGGACTGCAGCATCGTCGTTAGGGTTGACAATGCGTGCCTTGCCAATGTTGGTTAAGCATAACTCTTTGGCCTTTGCCATGATTTCGTCTGGCTCTCCAATTAAGATGACATCGGCAATTCCTTCAGCAATTACTTGGTCAGCTGCTTTTAAGGTGCGAGGTTCAGTGCTCTCAGGTAGTACAATGCGTTGCTTGTTAGCAATGGCTGTTGCCTTAAGATTTTTAAATAAGTCCATAATTCAATGTTTTATATCTTTGCAAAATTAAATAATATTTTTAGTTACTTCGGTTAAAAATGATGAAAAAATTTTGGCTTAATTGATTATTCTTGAAAATTGCTATGATTAACGTATTTTTATATCAATATATTTGTAGTATTGTAATCTTTGTATTTAATTTACGGACTGAAAACATAACCTTTTTTTTATTATCAAAATGCACGAGGAGAAATTTGTAATCGACTATGACATGAAAAGCGTATCGGCTTCGCTGATATGGACGTTTATTTCCACGCCAAACGGTTTGGCTGAGTGGTTTGCCGATTCTGTAAAAAAGGATGGAAAGGTTTTTACGTTCTATTGGAACAAGGCATCGCAACGAGCCACCCTGATTGCCATCCGCAATGGCCAGTATGTGCGTTTCCGTTGGGAGGATAGTGAAATCCCAAGAAGCTTTTTTGAGATGCGCATAACGAATTCGGAGATTACCGGAAGCAGAAACCTGCAGATTACAGATTTTGCCATCGACGAAGATGAACGCAAGGAAATAACAGAATTGTGGCACAATCAGATTAAGTCGCTAAAGCGTGTGTTGGGTTGTGCTTGAAATGATGCCTGTGCAGGACTCGGCATTGGGCTGATTGTGAGTCGATTGCTTCATGGCATGGCGGCATGGAGTTGCTGTACATTGTGCATAGGATGATAAATGGTGTGATTGTTATTTTAGGGTAACTCATTAATATTAAAATAGATATTGAAGGTTGTTGATAAAATTGTTGTAAATATCTGTATGAGAAATTGCGCGTATAATCATTTATTTGATTAATTTTGAGGAAAGAATTAAAACTTGACTTTTTAGGTATGGAACCGTTCATTCATTTACATACACATACACAATATTCAATACTTGATGGACAAGCTTCGATAAAGAAGTTGATTAAGAAAGCCATGGCTGATGGTATGCCGGGAATGGCTATAACCGACCATGGCAATATGATGGGCATTAAGGAGTATTTCGACGAGTCGAAAAGTGCAAACAAGCCTATCAAGAGTGAGATAAAGGAACTGAAAAAGCAAATCAAGGAAGCAGAAAATGCCGAGTTGCGCGACGAAGCTAAGTTGCAGGAATTAAACGAGGCGCTTGAAGCAGCAAAGAAACGACTGTTCAAGCCAATTTTCGGTTGCGAGATGTATGTGGCAAAAGGCGATATGCACGACACGAGCGACCGCTCCGACCGTGGCTATCACTTGGTGGTGCTTGCAAAAAATTTTAACGGGTATAAGAACCTCATAAAAATTGTGAGCTTGGCATGGACCGAAGGGTTCTATAGTCACCCGCGTATCGACAAAGCCAACCTCGAAAAATATCACGAAGATTTGATTGTGTGTTCGGCATGCCTTGGTGGCGAAGTGCCAAAGCTGATTATGGCAAACCGTATTGACGACGCAAAGGATGTAATCAGATGGTTTAAACGTGTGTTTGGCGATGACTATTATCTTGAGTTACAGCGGCATAAGGCGAACCCGGCTCAGCGCGCCAATTTTGAAACCTATCCATTGCAGGAGGATGTAAATAAGGTGCTGATTGAATTGTCGAAAGAATTGGGCGTGAAATTGGTGTGCTCGAACGATGTGCATTTTGTTGACGAAGATGATGCCGAGGCACACGACCATTTGATTTGTTTGTCGACGGGTAGAGATTTGAACGACCCTAACCGAATGCTTTATACCAAGCAGGAGTGGATGAAAACCACTGCCGAGATGAATGCGATATTCGCTGATGTGCCTGAGGCGCTTAGCAACACCATAGAGGTCCTTAATAAGGTTGAAGAATACGACATAGAGCACGACCCGATTATGCCATTCTTTCCGATACCTGAAGATTTTGGTACTGAGGAACAGTGGCGCGAACGATTCTCGGAGGAAGACTTGTTTAAGGAGTTCACGAGCGACGAAAATGGCGAGAACCCATTGCCGCGAGAGGAAGGCGAGAAGAAGATTGAAAAGCTTGGCGGATATGATAAGTTGTATCGAATAAAGTTTGAAGCCGACTATCTTGCCAAGTTGGCGTATGAAGGAGCCAATAGGTTGTATAAGACTCCATTAGACAAAGAAGTGGACGACCGCATACGTTTTGAACTCCACATTATGAAGACAATGGGTTTCCCCGGCTACTTCTTGATTGTGCAAGATTTCATTAATTCGGCGCAGAAGGAACTGGGTGTGATGGTTGGTCCGGGTAGAGGTTCGGCTGCCGGTTCAGTTGTGGCGTATTGCTTGGGAATCACCAAAATCGACCCTATGAAATACGACTTGCTTTTTGAGCGTTTCTTGAATCCCGACCGTATTTCTTTGCCGGATATCGACACCGACTTTGATGATGACGGCCGCGGAAGGGTGCTTGAGTGGGTGGAAGAAAAATATGGCAAAGAAAATTGTGCGCACATAATCACGTATGGCACAATGGCGACCAAGAATTCAATAAAGGACGTGGCTCGAGTGGAGAAATTGCCATTGGCAGAATCGAATGCGTTGTGCAAGGCAATTCCTGACAGATTGCATGAAGGTCCTGACGGGAAGGTGCCAAAGATGAACCTGACAAATGCCATTGCACAGGTTCCGGAATTGCAGGCTGCCGAAAAATCGTCGGACCCATTGATGCGAAACACTATTAAATATGCAAAGAAACTTGAAGGTAATGTTCGTGGCACCGGAGTGCATGCGTGCGGATTCATTATTTGCAGCAGTCCGATAAGCAATTGGGTGCCGGTGAGCACTGCTGAGGATAAGGAAACAAAGACGCGTGTTAATTGCACTCAGTATGATGGTCACGTGATTGAGTCGACAGGCTTGATTAAAATGGACTTCCTCGGGCTGAAGACATTGTCGATAATGAAAACAGCTTTGGAGAACATCAAAATCACCCATGGAATCGACATCGACCTCGATAATGTTCCGATTGACGACGAACTGACCTACAAGCTATATCAAGAAGGTAAGACGGTGGGCACATTCCAGTTTGAGTCGCCGGGTATGCAGAAACACTTGCGGGCTTTGCATCCAACGGTGTTTGAGGACCTGATAGCGATGAACGCGCTATATCGCCCGGGTCCAATGGATTATATACCTGAATTTATTGCCCGAAAAAAAGACCCTTCGCGAGTGGTTTACGACATACCTTGCATGGAAAAGTATCTTAAGGACACTTATGGCATCACTGTTTATCAGGAACAGGTGATGTTGTTGTCGCGCCAGTTGGCCGACTTCACGCGTGGCGAGAGCGATGCCTTGCGCAAGGCTATGGGTAAGAAAAAGAAGGACATCGTTGACGCCATGAAGCCAAAGTTCATTGCCGGAGGCGTGAAAAATGGCCATGACGCAAAAATTCTTGAGAAGATATGGGCAGACTGGGAGAAGTTTGCATCGTATGCGTTCAATAAGAGCCATGCCACATGCTATAGTTGGGTGTCGTATCAGACGGCATATTTAAAGGCTCATTATCCAGCCGAATATATGAGTGCTGTGATTAGCCATGCCGGTGACATTGAAAAGCAGGTGAAGTTTATGGATGAGTGCAAAAACCTCAAGATTGCCGTAAAGGGTCCGGACGTCAACGAATCATTCAAACAGTTCAGTGCGAATAAAAATGGTGATATACGTTGTGGATTGAGCGGATTGAAAGGCGTGAGCGAACGCGCGGTTGATGCAATAATCAGTGAACGCAACCAAAACGGACCATATACCGATATTTTTGATTTTGTAGAGCGAGTAGATTTAACGGCATGTCCGCAGGGTATGCTTGAGAAGCTTGCCCTTGCCGGCGCATTCGATTGCTTTGGTGATATATCGCGAGAGGATTGGTTCACGCCGAATGAGAAAGGTGAAACCGGAGCTCAGATTATTGTGAACTATGGTCGAAAGTATCAGCTTGACCAAAAGGAGCACGTGGCATCGTTGTTCGACGACGAGCCGGAGCTGCTAACGTCGCGTCCGGTAGTGCCAAAAGGCGAGAAATGGGCAAATGTCGTAAGGCTCGACAAAGAAAAGGAGCTTGTGGGAATGTACCTTTCGGGACATCCTCTCGACCCGTTTGAATTGGAGTTGCAATATGTGTGCAACTGCTCGCTTGCCGATTTGAAGTATTATTCCGAAACTAAGATAGACGAAAAGTTGACATTTGGCGGTGTGGTGATTGACTATGTAGTAAGGCTTGACAAATCGGGTAAAAGCTTTGGCAAGATTGTCTTAGAGGACAAGACGGGCACCTACGAGCTGATGTTGTTTGGACACAACTACGTAGACTATGGCAAGTATGGCATAAAAGGCGAGTTCTTGATGGTGAATGGCGCATTTCAGCGAAGCAAATTCAATCAAAGTAAAGTAAACTTTAATATTACTTCGATTGACTTGATGCAAGACGTGAAAGGCAGAATGATTCATAATATAGAGATTGACATCAACCCCGACGACATAAGTGTTACTAAGTCGAAGGTGCTGGCATCGTTTCTCACCGGAGCCGAGGAGAATGCGAGCGAACTGATTTTCAACGTGATTGATGGCTCGTCGGGTAAAATCGTGCGCCTTGTGTCGGATAAACGCATCCCGGTCACAAAGGAACTGATTGATTATTTAGACGAGAACAATTGGAATTATCGTATTGAAGGCCGTGAGAAGCCAAACAGCAAACGCTCGGACGTTGATGCTGAAAATGTTGAGGACGAAATGGCGCAACTGGTGGTTGATGATTGAAAAATTTTCGTGGCAGTTGTTGTGCAAAGGCTTAATTTGCCGTATATTTGTAGTTGAATTTACGGAGAAACAATATTATTAACTAAACATAAATTTTATATACAAAATGGCATTTGCTTTTAATGATGAAAATTCAAAGCCTGAGATAGAATCGGGCAAGCCAGTGGTAATTGATTTCTGGGCAGAATGGTGCATACCGTGCAAAAAAATTGCACCAATTATTGATGAACTTGCCGAGCAATACGAAGGTCGTGTGAAGATTGGCAAGTATAATGTCGAGGAATCGTCGGATGTTGCAACCGAGTTTGGCATCCGCAGCATTCCAACAATTTTGTTCTTCCGTGATGGCAAATTGGTTGACAAAAATGTGGGTTCGATATCGAAATCGAATCTGGAGGAGAAAATCAACGCGCTGCTCTAATTGAGAAATAATGGCAAAATCTGGTGCAAGGGTTTTGCCTTTATTCTTTAATGAAGTTTCAAATATGTATTGTTTGCCGCAGTTAACGGCGTTTTTGTGCTGTGCCTGTAAAAATATGCACAAGTGATTGCCACGAAATTGAATTTAATTTTGTATATTTGCTTTGAATTAAAGTGAACAAATAACTAAAATCATAAAAACTAACACAAATCGATATGAAAGAAAAAATCAAACAAGAATTTGCCAAGCGTTTTGGGGAAGGTGGAACAATGTATGCGTCGGCAGGACGTATTAATCTGATTGGTGAACACACCGACTATAATGGCGGTTTTGTTTTCCCGGGCGCTATCGACAAATGCATTGCTGCCCAAATTAAGGAGAACGGAACAGACAAAGTGCGAGTATACTCTATTGACATTGACGATTATGCCGAATTTGGTCTTAACGAAGAAGATGCTCCAAAGGCGCAATGGGCACGCTATATTTTCGGTGTTTGTAGAGAGACTATCAAGAGAGGATTTGTGGTTAAAGGCTTCGATACTGTGTTCGCAGGAAATGTTCCTCTGGGAGCCGGTTTGTCGTCGTCGGCAGCACTTGAATCGTGTTTTGCTTTTGCTATGAACGATATGTTCAACGAAAACAAGATTGATAAGTTTGAATTGGCACGCATCGGCCAATCAACCGAGCACAACTATTGTGGAGTGAATTGTGGTATTATGGACCAATTTGCATCGGTGTTTGGCAAAAAGAACTGCTTGATGCGCCTCGACTGCCGTTCGATGGAATTCCAGTATTTCCCATTTGAACCAAAGGGCTATAAATTGGTTTTGGTTGACTCGGTAGTTAAGCATGAGCTTGTTGATTCGCCATACAACAAACGTCGTCAATCTTGCGAGCGTGTGGCTGCTACTATTGGAGTAGAAACTCTGCGCGATGCTGAAATGGCCGACCTCGAAAAGGTTAAGAGCCAGATTAGTGAAGAAGACTACTGCCGTGCAAAATATGTTATCGAAGAAAAACAACGTGTTCTCGACGTGTGCGATGCTTTGCAGGCAGGCGATTATGACACCGTTGGCGACAGAATGTATAAGACTCACGAGGGAATGTCGAAATTATATGAGGTAAGCTGCGAAGAACTTGATTATCTCAACGACATTGCAAAGGAATGTGGCGTTACCGGTTCGCGCATTATGGGCGGAGGTTTTGGCGGCTGCACAATCAACCTTGTGAAAGATGAATTATACGACAACTTCATTGCTGTGGCTAAGGCTAAGTTTAATGAGAAGTACGGTCACGAACCAAAAATTTACGATGTAGTTATTTCGGACGGTGCTCACAAAGAATGATTTGACATGAAGATAGAAACTAAATTGGTGCCATCGCAAAAAGGCGATATCACATTATACACTCTCACTAACAAACAAGGCGCAAGCGTTGTGCTGTCGAGTTTGGGGTGTGGCATTGTAGAGGTGAATGTTCCTGACCGCGATGGGAATCTTGCTGACGTAGTGATAGGCTACAACGACGCAACATCATATTTCTACGATGGCCCTTGTGCAGGAAAGGTGCCAGGTCGCTATGCCAACCGAATTGCCAAAGGTCATTTGGTGGTTGATGGCGTTGAATATCAACTTGCCATTAACAATGGTCCTAACGCTTTACACGGTGGTCCCGAGGGTTTTCAAAACCAAATTTGGGACAGCAAGATTGAAGATGACAAGATTGTGTTTAGTCGCTTAAGCGTTGATGGTGAGGAGTGTTATCCTGGCAATCTTAAAGCGACAATTGAATATACGTGGAGCGATGATTGCGAACTTAAACTGACCATGCGTGCAACTACCGACAAGACCACAGTGGTCAATCTCACTAACCATGCATATTTCAATATGGCTGGCGAAAACTCGGGTAGCATATTCAATCAAAAACTTTGGCTTGGGTGTTCGCACTATCTCCCCACCGACGATACGCTGATTCCTACCGGTGAGATTGCTACTGTTGAAGGTACTCCTATGGATTTCACTGAGGAAAAACCTTTGGGTAGGGACATCAAGCAGGACTTTGCCGCCTTGAATTATGGCAAGGGCTATGACAACTGCTGGGTTGTTGACAATTGGGTGAAAGGCGAATTGAAGCATGTGGCTACGTTGACCGATGAGCTAAGTGGCAGAGTGCTTGAAGTGTCAACCACGCAGCCTGCTGCACAGGTTTATACTGGCAACTGGTTGGCAGGATGCCCGGTGAGCAAGTCGGGACGAGAATATAACGACTATGATGGCGTTGCTATTGAGTGTCAAGGAATGCCTGACGCTCCAAACAAGCCAAATTTCCCTTCGCAACTGCTTAAACCAGGTGAAGAATACAATGAGGTAATTATTTTTAAATTCAAAACAAAATAGCGATGAAACCAACATTATTTGTGCTTGCTGCCGGCATGGGCAGCCGTTATGGTGGATTGAAGCAACTTGATGGTCTTGGCCCTCATGGCGAAACCATCATGGACTATTCGATTTACGATGCCATTCGTAGTGGATTTGGGAAAATTGTATTTGTAATTCGCAAGGATTTTGAGGCTGATTTCCGCGCCAAAATTCTTTCGAAATACGAAAATCATATTCCTGTTGAAGTTGTTTTCCAAGCGTTGGATAACCTTCCGGAAGGTTTTGTGTGCCCAGAAGGCCGCACCAAGCCTTGGGGTACAAACCACGCTGTGCTGATGGGTAAAGACGTTATTAAAGAACCGTTTGCAGTGATTAATGCCGACGATTTCTATGGCAGAAATTCGTTTGAGGTGATTGCAAAGGAGTTGTCGACCCCAAAGAACCGCAAGGGCGATTATTGCATGGTGGGATTTAGAGTGGGTAACACTATGTCAGAAAGCGGTTCGGTGGCCCGTGGAGTATGTGAAAATAAGGACGGATTCCTCACGACTGTTGTTGAAAGAACTGCAATTGCTTATAACGAAAAGCATGAAATTTCGTTTACTGACGAAAACGGCAAAGAACAGATTCTTGACCCAAACACTCCTGTATCGATGAACCTTTGGGGTTTCACTCCTGACTATTTCGAGTTTAGCGAAAAATATTTCGTTGATTTCTTGAAAGAGAGCATAAACACTCCTAAGGCAGAGTTCTTCATCCCGTTAGTGGTTAATGAGCTGGTTACAAAGGGCGATGCCACCGTTAAGGTGCTCGACACCGATTCTAAGTGGTTTGGCGTTACATATGCTGCCGACCGCCAAGGCGTGGTTGACAAGTTTGCCGAACTTCACGCAAACGGAGAATATCCCGAAAAGATGTTCTAACATATTATCGCTACGAAGAGAGTTGTGCGGCGATTATGCTCTTTCTTAAAGAATGGCCGCATACTGTAATATCAACTATGCAAAGATGTCATTTGTGCGACACAAGCGCATGTGGCATCTTTGTTTATTTTATTTTCTCGGCAATTATCACACCTGCCAGTGATAATGCGCATCCCACTACGCCAATTGCATTAGGTTGCTCGTTGAGGAATATCATGGAAAACACAACCGAAGCAATGGGTGAGATGTAGAGATAGTTTGAGGCTCTAATAGCGCCAATCTGCTTGACCAACATGTTCCATACGCAAAAACCGGCAAGTGAGCACACCAACGACAGAAATAGTAGATTGCTTGTAACGGCGCCATTTAGCAGCAATTTTATGTCAAATTGGCTTTGCTGAAAGAGTGCCACAATCATCGATGACACTACTCCATAGAAAAACACTTTGCGTGTTAAACATATTATTGAATATTTGTTTTGCAAGAATTTGAATATCAACGAATAAAGTGCCCAACTTAGTGCGGCGGCAAAAGCCAGTAATGCGCCTGTGACGCTTCCGCCAAACGCAAAGCCGTCTTGAAAAACCAGCATCGAGACGCCAATGAGAGCAACAACCGAACCTGCCAACATCGGTCGAGTGAATCGCTCGTTGTTGCTGAAAAGAATTACCAGCAGAGTAGTGAGCAAAGGAGTGATGTTTACGATAAAAGCCACGTTCGACACCAATGTTAACGATAGGGCTGTGTTCTCGGTCCAGAAATACAATGTGCCGCCGGTGAGACCGCATGCCGCCACTTTTAGTTCATCGGCAGCCCGCAGAAAGTGAATTTTGAATTTGCTCAACATCAGCATGGCAATATATGCCAGCGAGAAGCGGTAGATGTATATCACAATAGGCGTCAGACCGTGGTCGAGTAACACTCGGGTGCAAATGAACGAGACGCCCCATGCTGCCACGGTAGCCAGCGCGCAAATATGATAGAATATGGTGTTTCGTTGCTTCATATATCCATTTATGTAGCATTTGTGCTACGGCGGTGCAAAATTAGGCTTTTTATTACACATCTTTCTAAAGTTATTTCAACATTTTTTGCTATCTTTGTAAAATAATATTATATATTGCATATGTGTGGACTTTTCGTCATGAGCGTAGTTGGCACATGCAAACCAAGATAGTATAAAACAATTATTAATTTAAGATGAACAACGATCGTATACAAAAGATCAATATTGAGAATCAGATGCGTTCGGCATATATCGACTATTCGATGTCGGTGATAGTGTCGAGAGCGCTTCCTGATGTGCGAGATGGTTTTAAACCAGTGCACCGTAGAGTGCTTTATGGCATGGAGAAATTGGGTAATTTCTCCACTGCTCCTTATAAGAAGTCTGCTCGTATTGTGGGTGACGTGCTTGGTAAGTTCCACCCTCATGGCGATTCGTCGGTTTATTATGCAATGGTGCGTATGGCCCAAAGCTGGGCAATGCGCTACAAGTTGGTAGACGGACAAGGAAACTTTGGCTCGGTTGACGGCGACGGTGCAGCTGCAATGCGTTACACCGAGGCACGCCTCGCAAAGATGGGCGAGGAGATGATGCGCGACATCGACGAAGATACAGTGGATTTCACAATGAACTTCGACAATACCATTCCAGAGCCTACGGTGATGCCTACTCGTTTCCCAAACTTGTTGGTAAACGGCGCTTCGGGTATTGCAGTTGGTATGGCAACAAATATGCCACCTCACAATCTCACGGAATCAATAAATGCTTGTATTGCCATGGAGAAGAATCCCGATATTACTGTGTCGGAACTCATGCAATACATCAAGGCTCCTGATTTCCCTACAGGCGGCATCATTTATGGATTGTCGGGTGTGAAGGATGCTTTTGAAACCGGTAGAGGTCGTGTTGTTGTAAGAGCAAAAACCGAAATAGAGACTGAAGGCGAACATGAAAGAATAATCATCACCGAGATTCCGTATAACGTCAACAAGAAACTTCTGATTATGAAGATTGCTGACCTTGTTAACGAAAAGAAGATTGACGGAATATCGAACGTGAATGACGAGAGCGACCGCAGCGGTATGCGCATTGTGGTCGATGTGCGACGCGATGCTAACTCAAGCGTTGTTTTGAACAAGCTGTTCAAGATGACCGAGTTGCAGACTTCGTTTAGTGTCAACAACATTGCATTGGTGAATGGGCGTCCAAAAACGTTGAATTTGAAGGAAATAATTTATTATTTCTTGGAATTCCGTCACGATGTGGTGATTCGTCGCACACGTTTCCAATTGCGTAAGGCTGAGGCGCGTGCACATATTGTTCAAGGATTGATTATCGCATCGGATAATATCGACGAGGTGATTCGCATCATAAAGACCAGCGCAAATATCGACGAGGCAAAGAAGCGCTTGTGCGAACGATTCGGGCTTGACGACGAGCAGGCAAATGCCATTGTGCAAATGCGTCTGCGTCAGCTCACTAATCTGGAGCAGGATAAACTCCGTGAAGAGTATGACGAACTTCAGAAATTGATTGCAGAATTGAACTTGATTCTTACCGACCCGGAAGAATGCAAGCGTGTAATCATTGGCGAACTCGAAGAAATTCGCGACAAGTTTGGCGACGAGCGCAAGACTGATATTAAGCCTGATGAAGGCGATTTCTCGGTTGAAGATATGTATGCCAATGACCCTGTGGTGATTACCATTTCGCACAACGGTTACATCAAGCGTACGGCTCTTGCCGAATTCCGTGCACAAAACCGTGGCGGAGTAGGTGTTAAGGGTAGCGACACTCGCGACGATGATTTCATTGAGCACATCTATCCTGCAACGATGCACAACTATATGTTGTTCTTCACTCAGAAGGGTCGTTGCTACTGGATGCGTGTGTTTGAAATTCACGAAGGTGCACGCAATTCAAAGGGCAGAGCTATTCAGAATATGCTCAATATAGAGCCCGACGACAAGATTACTGCATTCATAAGAGTGGAATCGTTCAACGATGCCGACTATAACAACTCGCACAATATTATATTCTGCACAAAGAAGGGTATTGTTAAGAAGACTTCTTTGGCCGATTATTCACGCCCTCGTGCAAAAGGCATTATTGCCATCAACATTCGCGAAGACGATAGCGTGATTGATGTGGCTATGACAAACGGTCACTCGCAAATTATCCTTGCCGACCGTCAGGGTAGGGCTATCCGTTTCCCCGAAGAGAAAGTGCGTGTGATGGGACGAAATGCTACTGGCGTTAAGGGTATGGAAATCATCGGCGATGACGAAATCATTGGTATGATTTGTGTTGACGAGGAAAATCCGAATGACATTCTTGTAGTTTCGGAAAACGGTTTTGGAAAGCGTTCTGCATTGCAGGATTATCGCATTACAAACCGCGGAGGTAAGGGTGTGAAAACACTCAACGTCACCGATAAGACTGGCGAATTGATTGCTATCAAGGATGTGAATGACGATAATGATATTGTCATTATAAACAAATCGGGAATTACAATTCGATTGAATGTTGAAAACCTTCGTGTGATGGGTAGAGCAACTCAAGGCGTTAAATTGATTAACCTTGAAAAACGCCACGACTCAATTTCGTCGGTATGCAAGGTTGATTCCGACAAGGTTGAAGACCTCGACAAAGAGGCTGATGAAACAGCGCCGGATGTTGACAACTCGCCAAACATCAATGAGGATTTAAACCAAACAGAAGATTAATAGTCAAAAAAAACAAAGAAATAAAAAGCAATTATTAACAAAATAAATTTTATAACATGAAAAAATTGGTTCTTATTTTCACATGTGCTGCATTGGCTACTGGTGGCGCTTATGCCCAGAACAAGTTGGTTGATGAAGTGAAAAGCGAGATTGGCGGCATGAATGCCAATTCAAGCACTTTTAAGAATGCTCGCGGCAAAATCAAAGCAGCATTGTCTAACGAAGAAACAAAGAATTCGGCTCTTGCATGGTTTATTGCCGGAAAGAGTGGGTATGGTTTCTACGATAAGTGCATGGGTGAGAAAGCAATCGGAAAGCAAGTGGATGATAAAGACATGTGCACTGCATTGCTTGAAGGTTATGAATATTTCATGAAGGCTTTGGAACTTGACAAGGTGCCTGAACTTGAAAAGGACGGCACACAAAAAGTTGACAAAAAAACTGGTGCTCCAAAGTTCAAAACCAAGTACACTAAGGAGATTGTAAGCCTTGTTGCCGGTCATGTCAACGACTTTATGAATGCAGGTAATGGTTTCTACGATGCAAAGGACTATGTTAATGCTGCTAAGGCATGGGGCATTTTCTGTGATTTTGAGAATGCAGAATACCTTGGCAAATTCCGTCCGGAATTTCCAGATTCGACTTATGCTCAAATCCGTTTCTATCAAGGTGTGTCGGCTTGGCAGGCTGAAGACCTGAAGGGCGCTTTGAAGGCTTTCGAACAAGCTCGTCAAAAAGGTTACAAAGACAAGGATGTTTATGATTATTCGATGAGCGTTGCTGCCGGTATTCCTGACAACGACGAAGCTGTTGTTGCCATTGCAAAGGAAGCTTATCCATTGTTCGGAAAAAAGGATAATACTTATGTTCGCATCATAGTTAACGACCTTTTGAACAAAGAGAAGTATGACGAAGCTAACAAGGTTATCGACCAAACTATTGCTGAAAATCCAAGCAACGAGGAATATCTTGACTTGAAGGGTGTGCTTCTTGAACAACAAAACAAGATTGAAGAAGCAATTGAATACTTCAAGAAGGCTGTTGATGCTAACCCTGACTATGCAAAGGGTAACTTCGACCTTGGCCGTATGTATTTCAACAAGGCTGTGAAGGTTCAGGAAGAAAATCCTACACTGAACAGTGCACAACTTAAGGCTAAGACCGAACCATTCTATCGTCAAGCTCTTCCATATCTCGAAAAGTGCCATGCTCTCGACAAGGACAACTCTGATTGCAAGCGTGCACTTTCTAACATCTACTATCAGATGGGTGACGAAGAAAAGCTGAAAGCTATTGAGGCTGAATAAATAGCAGTGATTAACAAATCATAATTAAGAAAGGGGTTGCTCAAATTCTGAGCAGCCCCTTAATCGTAATGCACCAAATGCCGATGGATGTTATATGCGGTTTAATACCGATTCTATCATATTGTCGACAGCGTTCTTGTAGTTGGTGTTCATGTTAGTAGCCACGCGGTTTGCAATCACACTGCACACGGTGAGCGCTTTGTGACCCATAAGTTTTGCAAGACCTTGCAATGCGGCGCTTTCCATCTCGTAGTTGGTGATGTTGCGACCTTGAAATTCAAATCTCTCAATTCGTGAATTCAATTCGGGTACGGCAAGGTCGAGACGCAATTTGCGACCTTGAGGACCGTAAAACCCGTTTGCAGCTATAGTGAAGCCGTGGAAAAAGTCGTCGCCTCCAATTTGTTTTACCAAATCGGCATCGGCATCCACCACATAAGGTTTTGCCCATAATGGATTCCAGTTGACGTATTCGCAAAATTGCTTTTCAAAGTCCAAGTCGCAAATTTCATTTCGGCCGGCATAAAAATTGAGCACACCGTCAAAACCTATTGCCTTTGTTGCCATGATTGATGTGCCAATTGGCACGTAAGGCTGCAGACCGCCGCAAGTGCCAACTCGAACAATGCTGAGTGTGCGGTGTTCATCTTTCACTGTGCGTGTTTTAAAATCGATGTTAGCGAGGGCGTCGAGTTCATTCATCACAATGTCGATGTTGTCGCCACCGATGCCATGCGAAAGGCATAGGATATCCTTGCCTTTATAGGTTCCGCGAATTGAGTGGAACTCTCGGCTTTGAATTTCAAAGTCACGCGTATCGAAATGCGAGGCAATCATAGTAACTCTGCCAGGGTCGCCGCAAATCACAATTTTGTCGGTGATATGTTCTGGACGAAGGTGAATATGAAATGCGCTGCCATCGGAATTGATGATTAACTCCGAATCGGCGATAATTCTTTTTTTGTCGTTTGTCATAATCGTATGTGTTTTTTAGTAAATATGTTTATTGTTAAAAATACTTTGGGTAGTGGTCATTAAGCAAGTGTGTATCGGCTGCCTGCACATGAAACAACAATTCCTTTGAACTCAAGGTTTACTAATGTGCTCAGAAGTTTATAAACCGGTTTGCCTAATGATTGTGTGATTGTATTGATGTGGATTGGTGCTTCTTGAGTCTTAAGCAAGGCAATCACTTCGTCTTCCTCTTTGGTTGTTTCGGGGAACAATGATTTTTGGCGAGGTGCCTGAGCCTCTTGCTTTTTGGTCCAGCCCATTGCTTCAATCACGTCGTCGAGACACGTTGCCAATTGGGCACAATTTGTGCGAATAAGCTTGTTGCAGCCCATCGAGAACTCGTCGTTGACCTTGCCGGGAACGGCAAACACATCGCGGCTATATCCTTGGGCAATGTTTGCAGTTATCAGGGCACCGCCATGCTCGGCTGATTCAACCACCAGAGTGCAATCCGACAATCCGGCAACTATGCGGTTTCGTGCCACAAAATTGCCCTTGTTTACTGATGCTTGTGTGGTGTATTCGGTGAGGATAGCTCCGTTTCGGTGAACAATGTCGGCAGCGTATTGCCGATGTTGTGAGGGATAGATGGTGTTGAGTCCATGTGCCAATACGGCTATTGTGGGCACGTTGTGCTTTAGGCAAGCTTCGTGAGCAGCAATGTCGATTCCATAAGCCAGCCCGCTGACAATAATTGTGTCGTCGAGGTTGGCAGCAACGTCTTCAATAAAACGGTTAACAAAATTTCTGCCGTAAATAGTGGCGTGCCTTGTGCCGACAATCGAGATGATATGCTTGGCGTTCAGGTCGCAATTGCCCATCGAATAAACAATTGATGGCGCATCGGGAGTGTTGAGCAGGCGCAGCGGATAATTGGGGTCGGTGAAATAAGTCGCCGTAATTTTGTTGCGTTTGATGAATTCCACCTCTTTTCTTGCTTCCTCAAGTTTGTTTTGGCGATATGCCATGCTCAGAACTTTGCTTCGGCTATTTGTGATTGATTGCAGTTCTTTTTGAGAAAGAGCAAAGAAATCCTTTTCAGACGGTATTACGTCTAAAAATTTCTTTGCCAAATCGATGTTCATGTTAGGCACCGATGCAAATGCCACGCGATATAGTAATTGTTCGCTGTCCACTTATAAGAATTTCTCGAAAGCTTGTTGAAACACCTCACCGCGCGATAGCTTGCCGTTTTCGATGCAAACGCACGACACCACGGCGCTCACTGCAAGCTCGTTGGTTTCCTTGTTGAAAATATCTTGATGGAACACAAATCGTACACCTTTCTTCTCAATCCATAGGCAACTGAGCATGGTGTCGTCGCTGTGCAAAGGTGTCTTGTAGTCGATTTCGATGTGGTTAACCACTGGGTACAGGCCTTTCTCTTGCATTTGCTTGAACGAAAGACCCGCCCATTTGCAGAACTTATGTCGAGTGTGCTCGAGATAGTGTTGATAGTTGGCATTGTTCACAATGCCTTCGCCGTCAATCTCATAGTCACGCACCTCAATCTCGGTTGTGTATATATATTTCTTGATGTCTATCATATTGCCTGATATTTTGCAAAATTCAGTTGCAAAATTCAAAATTACAAATTATTCTACAATCAAGCAATAGTTGATGCCTAATATTAAAGCATTTGGGTTCTTCTTCCCAATTGTGTAGAGTCCAACAGCAAGTGCAAAATTAGTAAAAGTGCATGAAGAAGCAATTTTTTGGAGAGTCAAAGTTAAGTTTCTCTCGAGGACGGGCGTTCAATTTCTTTTGGATCCGCATAATTTTGGCATCGGAGAAGTCATCGAAGTTTGACTTTTTTGGTATATATTTCCTGATAAGTTTGTTTGCATTCTCGATTGCCCCTTTCTGCAAAGAGCAGTATGAATCGGCAAAAAAGACAGTAACCTTTTCCCTGCCCCTTATGCTCAACAGGCGTGTAATCTCAAGATGGGAGGCGAACTCGCAGCCGTTGTCGGTTGTTATCGTCAGCACACGTTCACGGTATGGTAACAGCAGCCGTGCCACCGTCTTTGCCGTAGGCATCGCCTTTCTGCCTTGCTTGAGCTTTTCCATGAGGATGAAGTTGGTAGAGCGCTCTGTAAGCGTGAGTATGGCGTGCCCAAAGGAGTCGACAATGGTATCCATCTCCCAATCGCCGAACCGCTTCCCGTCTGCCTCTGCCGGGCGCTCGTGGATGCTTGTGCGATTAGCTATATTGGTCGCTTTTGTAGGGCGTAAAGCCTTGACCCTGCGTGTGTAACGGAGTTCATGCGGCAGGTGTGGGCGCAGCCTCCCGGAGGTGTCGGCATGGACGTGGTTGTATATAGTCTGCTTGGCGATGTGTACACCTTCCTTGCCAAGCACTCCGGCAATCTGAGCAGGCGACCAATCGTTGTCTATTATCATTTGATCTATGCGCCACCACAGCTCCTGAGGCTTGCGGTGGTTCCCTTTAAGCCCGTGTTTGCGCCCCATACATTTGCTTTGGGCATTGCACCACACATACTCCCCATTGGCATTACTGTTGCGTCTTATTTCGCGCAATACCGTCGATGGATGAACTTCTATCGCTCTTGCAATTTTTCTTATTGAGTTCCCTCTTTTAATTCCCAGGTAAATTGCGTACCTTTGTTCTGAGATAAGTTGTTTGTACATAGCAATACAAAATTAGCTAATCTTAGGGAGACTTCGGTCTCCTTTTTTGTTTATTTACTCATTTGTATTGCTGTTGGACGCTCTCGGGGACTTTGCGCCCCCGCCGCTTGGCAGCCCCCGCAGTGTTTTTCATGTTTTTAACCCGAAAAACGTTGCGTTTCTATTTGGATTCTTCACTTCTTCCCAATTGTTTTCGAGCAATGGGTATTGGTATCGCGTAAAGTGTTATTATTGTGCCGTGGTTTTGCAACTCTAATTTGCTCAAATCTCGATGAATGGTTTGAGCGATAACGATATTTTCATTAATTTTGTATGGAGAAAATGTCGTAAAGTGTTTTCTTGAAAAGTAAACTACAGACTAATTAGTATATGATAAAAGAATTGCAGCTGAGGGTTGCACCCAATGTGGCGTACAACGAGATAGAAACAAAAATATATGTATCGACCATCGAGGACGTCGACGTGAACCGCATACGTAAGATTCAGATACTGAAGCGCTCGATTGATGCTCGTCAGCGCAAGGTGATGGTTAATCTTAAGGTTAGAGTGTTTGTTGATGAATTTCCTTCGGAAAGCGATAGATTGGGAACAGTGATTGACTACAAGCCTGTCACTGGTGACAAAACCGCTATTGTTGTTGGTGCCGGACCTGGCGGCTTGTTTGCATCGCTGCGGTTGATTGAGTTAGGCGTGAAGCCAATTCTTTTGGAAAGAGGTAAAAATGTGGTGGAGCGTGCCGCCGATTTGGCGCGAATATCGCGTGATGGAACAATCGACCCAAATTCAAACTATTGTTTTGGCGAAGGCGGTGCCGGTGCTTATTCCGATGGGAAATTATATACCCGAAGCAAGAAACGTGGAAACGTGGATAGAATATTGAGCATTTTGCATCAACATGGCGCATCAGAAGATATTTTGGTTGACGCTCATCCGCACATTGGTACCGATAAGCTGCCAAAGGTGATTGAAAATATAAGGAAAACTATTATCGGCTGTGGGGGAGAGGTGTATTTTTCGACGTGCGTAGATGGATTGATAATTGAGGATAATACTGTTAAAGGTGTGACTTGCGGAGATTTGCAGTTCGAGGGACCCGTTGTTTTGGCAACTGGTCATTCAGCGCGCGATGTTTATGAGATGCTAAAGCGAAGCGGAATTTTAATTGAGCCAAAGGGCATTGCAGTAGGTGTACGTTTGGAGCATCCTCAGCAGTTGATTGATAAGATTCAATATCATTCGCCAAACGGCAGAGGGAAGTATTTGCCAGCGGCAGAATATTCGTTTGTAACGCAGGTCGATGGTCGTGGCGTGTATTCGTTCTGCATGTGCCCGGGTGGCTTTGTAGTGCCCGCAGCAAGTGCGCCCGGTCAGTTAGTGGTGAATGGCATGTCGCCATCGTCGCGCAGCACGAAATGGAGCAATTCGGGCATGGTGGTGGAGATTCATCCTGGCGATTTCCCCGAATATGACAAATACGGCGAGCTGTCGCTAATGCGTTTTCAGGAAGACTTGGAGAAAAAATGTTTTGAGCAAGCCAAATGCTCGCAGAAAGCTGGCGCTCAACGCATGAAGGACTTTGTTGACGGCAAACCTTCGGAGACGTTGCCCGCAACATCGTTTGCGCCAGGAATACAGCTGTCACGCCTTGATTTGTGGCTACCCAAGTTCATCTCACGTCGTTTGCGAGAAGGCTTTAAGAAATTCGGTAAAATGTCGGCTGGGTTCCTCACCAACGAAGCCATTGTGATTGGCGTTGAAACACGCACATCGTCGCCGGTGCGCATTCCGCGCAACCGCGAAGACATGAGCCATGCCGAGGTAGAGGGCTTATATCCATGTGGCGAAGGAGCCGGATATGCCGGTGGAATAGTATCGGCAGCTATCGATGGGGAGAAGTGTGCCGAGGCATTGGTTGCCAAATATTTTGCAGATTAATCCATGCGATTTTTATAGTCGTCGTAGGTGAATTCGCGAAGAATCTCCACTTCTCCATTACTGTGCATCAGCAGCAATGATGGATGGTGTATGCCGTTGAACATGTGCGTCTTAACGGTGGTGTAGTGGTTCATGTCGGTAAATGTTATTCGGTCACCCACTTTCAGTGGTTTTTCAAAACTCCAGTCGCCAATGACGTCGCCACTCAAACATGAGTTGCCGCCAATCCGATATGTAGGCATAGAAGGGTCAACTTCGGGCAACGATTGTGCAATGTTTGGTTTATAAGGCATTTCAAGGCAGTCGGGCATGTGACATGCAAATGATACGTTGACAATAGCTGTGTAGATACCGCTGTTCTCCACGATGTCGACAACCGAAGCCTCTAAATCGCCGGTTTGCCAGCAAAATGCGCTTCCCGGTTCGAGAATAATTTCTAAGTTTGGGTGACGTTTTTTGAAACTGTTGAGCACACTAATCAGGTGATTCACGTTGTAGTCGTTACGCGTCATGAGGTGGCCGCCGCCCATATTTATCCACTTCAGTTTTGGCAAAAATTCGCCAAATTGAGCCTCAACCGAAGCTAACACTTTTTCTAAATCGAATGATGTGGATTCGCACAGCGCATGAAAATGCAAACCATCGATACCTTCGGGCCATACACCGTTCAGAGAACGAGCGGTGACGCCAAAGCGAGAGCCTGGTGAGCAGGGATTATAGATATCGGTGTCTACTACCGAGCACATGGGGTTGACCCTCAAGCCGCACGACACTTGGCTGTTGATGTTGTGAGCATTGTGGGTTTCAATGCGGTTTCGGTATCGTGTGTATTGTTCCACCGAGTTGAAAGTGATGTGAGAACTGCCGGCAATGAATTTATCGATGGTTTGGTCGGTGTAAACCGGGCAATATGCATGCACCTTGCATTTCAGTTCATCAATAGCCAGTTGCATCTCGTTCACAGAACTTGCCGTTGAGCAAATGCCGTATTCTCTGAAAATAGGGAACGTGCGCCACAGAGCATTCGCCTTGAATGCCATAATGATTTTTGCACCTGTTTGGCTCATCACGTTGGTTATCAAGTCGAGATTATTGCGTAGTTTGTCCTCGTATACAATATAGTATGGAGTGTTGTAGTTAATCATTATTGCAGGTTTTATAAGATGTCGAATTTTGCAAATTTAAGCAGAAGGGTTCTCACGTCGTTACCGGCAAACTCAACCATTATTTTGGGTTCGCTTCCGCTTGTGTCGATTTTTGTAATTACACCTTTTCCGAATCTGATGTGATGAATCTTCATTCCGGTGGAAAGTTGGTCGACACTGTGACTTTGGCTTGAAGCAGTGGCTGCAGCCTTGGGCAAAACATCATTTAGTGGAACAAACTTGTTTGAGGGAACCTCTCTGATGGGAGTGGAAGGTTTTGGCTCAGGTTTCGGAGTGGGTTCAGAAGGGCGAATGAAGCCTGCGGTATTTCGTGCTTTATTGCCAAACTTGTTCTTTGTCGCCAATGGGTTGTAGTTGCTTCCTGCCGAAGAACTTGTTTGCGATAATGCAAGCAGCGAGGGGTCGATGTCGCGAATGAATCGGCTTGGCGAACAAGGCTTTTGCTGACCATTGTGGTAGCGCGTGGTTGCAAAAGTGATTGTGCAAGTGCGCATTGCTCGCGTGATGGCTACATAGAGCAAGCGTCGTTCTTCTTCGATTTGTGCAGGCGAATCTTTGCTCATTTGAGCCGGAAACAAATCTTCCTCAACGCCAGTGATGATGATGTTTTTGTATTCAAGTCCTTTTGCAGCATGTGCAGTCATCAGGGTGACTTTTGATGCATTGTTTGGGTCGTTTTCGTCCTCTTGGTCTTGGTCGGTGGCAAGCGATACTACAGAAAGAAAACTGGTCAATCCGTTATCCGTGATGCCTTGCTCCATTGCCTCGTCGATATGCGATTTTGCATAGTTGATAATTTCCTCCAGGTTTTCGCGTTTGCTAATGTTTTCGGGCGTGTTGTCGCAGTTGGTTAAATCGTAGAGACCTGACCGAAGAATGATGTCGCGAGTCATGACGTATGCATCGCTGCCAGCAGCATTCTGGTCGATAAACGAGGTTATTAGCTCGGCAAACGAAGTGATTTTTTTCAGAGTGCCGCTGTTGACGTTTAGTGCATAGTTTTGTGGATTGCAAATCACGGTCCACATGCTCACGCTATTCTCAATGGCACAATGCTGAATTTTGTTTATTGTGGTGTCGCCAATGCCACGAGCCGGGATGTTGATTATTCGTCGCAAAGCTTCGTCATCGTCGGGGTTGACGGTGATACGCAGATAGCAAATGGCATCTTTCACCTCTTTGCGCTGATAGAACGACAAGCCTCCATAGATGCGATAGGGGATGTTGCGCTTTCGTAGAGCTTCCTCTAATACACGGCTTTGTGCATTGGTGCGGTATAGAATGGCAAAATCATCCAACGAATCGCCTTTCAGCGACTTTATTGAAACAATCTGGTTGGCTACAACGTAGCTTTCCTCGAAGTCGGAGTAGCACTGAATCACACCAATCTTGTTGCCTACAGGGTTGTCGGTGAACGAATGTTTTTTAATTTGATTGCGATTCTTGTCGATTAACGAATTTGCTGCATCGATAATGCTTTTTGTTGAACGGTAGTTCTGCTCAAGCTTGAACGTGCGAATTTTTGGATATACCTCTTTCAGCCGCAAAATGTTGTCGATATTTGCGCCGCGGAACGAATAAATGCTTTGTGCATCGTCGCCAACGACAAACAAATTACCTTTTTCTTTTGTCAGCTGCAGGATTATCATGTGCTGGGCAAAGTTGGTATCCTGATACTCATCGACCAAGATATACTGAAAATAGTCTTGGTATCTTTGACGAATGTCGGGATTGTCGCGCAGCAAAATGTTCATGTGTAGCAGGATGTCGTCGAAGTCCATAGCTCCAGCCACTTTGCATCGGGCGCAATATGCCCGATAGACTTTGCTGGTATGCGGTCGTTTAGCAATTTTGTCGGCTTGCATAATTGCAGCATCGCGCTCGTAGTCGTCGGGAAGCAATAGAGCATTCTTTGCATTCGAGATTATATTCTGAATGGTCGATGGCTTATACACTTTGTCGTCAAGCTGCATGTCTTTGATTATTTGTTTAATCAAAGTCTTTGAGTCGTTGGCATCGTAGATGGTGTAATCATTGCGAAATCCTATCCTCTCGGCATTGTAGCGTAGTATTCTGGCAAATATCGAGTGGAAAGTGCCCATCCACAACCTTGATGCAACTTCGGGAGATGTTAAACCTAAAATGCGTTCACGCATAGTACGGGCAGCTTTGTTGGTGAATGTTAGCGCCATTATGCGCGACGGCGTAAAGCCGTTTTGCAGAAGATAAAGTATTTTGTATGTAAGCACGCGGGTCTTGCCGGACCCAGCACCGGCAATAACCAATTGAGGGCCGTCGTTGTAGGTCACGGCTGCCTCTTGCTGCTCATTCAAGTCTTTGAGGAAATCGTCCAATTGTGTGTCGTTTTATTTTTCTACAAAATTAATAAATCGTCATTAATATCACAAATTTTGAACAGTTGTTAACTGGGTATAAAAATTACAAAAATATTACATATTTAGTAAAAACTATTTGCAAATGCGGATAGAGAGTGTTACATTTGTGATACAATATTAAATGCTTGTGCTATGAAACAAGAATTGTTGGATGTTTCTTTGGAAACAAACATTAAAAAAGAAGAAGGCTATTTGAAGGCGTTGGCATATAAACTTTCAAAAAGCCAAGATGATGCTCAGGATTTGTTGCAAGACACTTGGGTGAGGATAATTGAGAATTATCCAACCTATGATAATCGCAATAAATTCAGAAGTTGGGCCTCAGTGATTATGAAAAATATTTTCATAAACAATTTCAGGAGTGGAAAGAGAAAAGGCGTAAGTGTTGACATTGAATATGCAAAGGTTTGCGTTGATGACAACCGCAGAGCTGAATATATCGACAAGTTTATTTACAAGGCAATAAACAATTTGCCTCACGAAATGTCGGCGGTGTTCTATCTGTACCTCAAAGGCTATGCTTACGAAGAGATAGCGCACTTGATGTCGATACCATTAGGCACTGTAAAAAGCCGGATATTCTGCACCAAAAAGCGCTTGCAGGCTATTCTGAAACCTATTTATGAAGACGACTCAAATTAATTAATGGGGTTAATTGAAAATAATCATTTGTCGGAATCAGACGTTTTGTCGTTTGTTTCCGACATTTTTGTTTCGTCTTGTTTGTAGGTTGTGTATTTGTCCAGATTGCGTTGCTCGCGCAGGCGCTCCTTCTTTTTCAAGCTGAAATGCAGCACCACCAATATTACAATTGTGCAGGCTATCACACCATAATACTTCAACGACTCTCCTGTGGCAAGCATGCCTCGTCCGAGGTAAGCCATTACTGCGAGATAGATGAATAATACTGATGGGATTACTATTGAGCTTTTAAATTTTTTCTGTTTCATTGTCGTTGTCGATTTCGTGTAAAATATATGGCGAGTTTTCTGGCACGAATAGTCCTTTGTTGAGATGGTCGTAAATTTCGAGGCATGAAAATGCGTCGAGTGCGGCATATTTTTGTTGAGCTGTTGTGAGAGTCGGAGCTTCCCAGTTGGTGAGTCTTTGCGATTTTGATATTTTCTTCCCGAAGATTATTGCGTAGATTCGTTGCAGGCTCATGTCTGCTATTGCGTATTCATTCACCCTTTTTTGCAGGTCGATAAAGCCTTCAGGGTTGATGTCGGTGATTCTCTTCAATCCAATAATGTCGTTGTTTAGCGACAGCCCGATTTTTTTTATATTTTTATCTTCAAGAAAACTTTTCAGTTTGTCTGGTATGCCTATTTTGTTGATTCGGAAAAGGTAGCATTCGGAGAATGTCGACACTTGCAGGAGGGCCACTTTGTTAAGCTTGCCTCTTGCAAATGCCGGTTTAGTTTCAGAATCGAATCCCACGACCAGCTCTTTGCGCAAAGCATTTATGGCCATGTTCATCTTCGACATTGAATCTATCACATATATATTGCCTGTGAATTCAACTATTGGCAATTCTGATACTTTTTCTTTTGGAATAGATATCTTCATTATAAAACAATATACTTGTTAATGGCAAAACCCTCATGGATGAATTAATGGGGAATTGACATATCAGATTGCAAAGTTACGTATAATTCAACAAAACTTAAAATCAAAAAAGTTATAAAATCACGAATATTTTATATCCAAATTTGCTGTGGGCGCATAAAGGTAGTAAATTTGCAAAAAATATTTATAAATGGAATTTGAATTAATTACAGCAAGTGGCGGTGGCACAAATGCAAGAGCTGGTGTCATTACCACTGACCACGGAAAAATAGAAACCCCAATATTTATGCCTGTTGGCACGGCTGGTACGGTTAAGGCTGTTCATCAGCATGAGTTGCGCGATGATGTTAAGGCGCAGATTATTCTTGGCAACACATACCATTTGTATTTGCGCCCGGGTATGGACATCATTGAGCAAGCCGGAGGGCTGCATAAGTTTAATGGGTGGGATAAACCAATATTGACCGACAGCGGTGGTTTTCAGGTTTTTTCATTGTCAGCAAACAGGAAGCTGAAAGAAGAAGGCGCATATTTCAGAAGTCATATTGATGGCTCGAAGCATTTATTCACGCCTGAGAATGTGGTTGATATACAACGCTCCATTGGTAGTGACATTATGATGGCACTCGATGAATGTCCGTCGGGCAAGTCGGATTATAACTACGCAAAGAAATCGTTGGAGCTTACTCTGCGATGGCTGAAGCGCGGGTGGAATCACTTCAATGCCACCTCGCCTAAGTATGGACACTCGCAGGCATTTTTCCCGATTGTACAAGGATGTGTTTATGCTGATTTGCGTAGGGAGTCGGCAAAGTTTGTGAGCGACATGGGTGCCGAAGGTAATGCAATAGGCGGCTTGGCAGTTGGCGAACCGGCAGAGAAGATGTATGAGATGATTGAGGTGGTGAATGATATTTTGCCACAAAACAAACCTCGCTATTTGATGGGAGTGGGCACACCTGCAAACATTCTTGAAGCTATCGACAGAGGTGTGGATATGATGGACTGTGTTATGCCTACGCGCAATGGCCGCAACGGCATGTTGTTCACACGTCACGGAATAATGAATATGCGCAACAAAAAGTGGGCTGATGATTTCTCTCCGATTCAGGAAGATGGACCGTCGTATGTCGACAGGGCGTATTCAAAGGCTTATCTTCGTCATTTGTTTGTCAGTCAGGAAATATTGGCATTGCAGATAGCAAGTATTCATAATTTGGCATTCTATTTGTGGCTTGTGCAGGAAGCCCGCAAACACATTATTGCCGGCGACTTTAAGCCATGGAAAGAGGAAATGGTTGTTAATGTTACAAGGAGGTTGTAGAATTGAAATCGGTTATTTTAAATAAGCTGTTCAAGCGGAAATCCAAAACGGGCATGCGGGACGACAAGACTGCAAAGAAACCGTTGATTAAAATTTTCGATTTATATATAATGCGGAAATTTTTAGGGTCGTTTGTTTTTTCGATTATCTTGTTGTTGGCGATTGTTGTGTTGTTCGACGTGAACGAAAAACTTGATGCCATTATTAATGCACCGCTAAAAGCCACAGTATTTCAGTATTATTGGAACTATTTGCCATATTTCGCCAATCAGTTTAGTCCGCTGTTCACCTTCATTGCGGTGATTTTCTTCACGTCGAAGTTGACCGACCATAGTGAAATTATTGCCATACTGTCAAGTGGCATTAGCTTTAGGCGTTTGGCTGTGCCATATATGGTTACGGCTTGTATTATTGCCGTGTTTTCGTTTGTTTTGGCATCGTATGTCATTCCTCCTGCCAACATCAAACGAATTGCCTACACTAACCAATGGGTAAAGAACAAGCGCGTTGATTACGGCAGCAACATCCAGCTTCAGGTTTCGCCCGGTATAGTGGCTTATATGGCTCAGTACGACAATATTGCAAAGACGGGCTACAAGTTTTCGCTTGATGAGTTTGAGGGCAAAGAGTTGAAGTCGAGGTTGACGGCACAGTCGATTCGTTACGATACACTTTATAGATGGAATATTAGAGATTATTCAATTCGCCATTTCAAAGGTTTGCGAGAAACCATTGAGCGAGGCACTTCGCGCGACACCATCATTGAGATTGAACCTCGCGATTTCTTGATTTCGCAAAACGACCAAGAAACATTAACTAACAAGGAGTTGAGCGAGTATATTAATCGCCAAAAGAAGAGGGGAGTGTCGAATATCAAGAGCTTTGAAATTGAACTTGAACGGCGATATGCAATGATTGCTGCATCGTTTATACTTACGGTAATCGGATTGTCGTTGTCGTCGAAGAAGGTTAAAGGAGGCATGGGCGTGAATATTGGAGTCGGGTTGCTTTTGAGTTTTTCCTATATTCTGTTTATGACAGTGACATCGTCGTTTGCCATTTCTGGCATTGCATCGCCTCGTGTGGCTATGTGGATTCCGAATATTATTTATATTGTCATAGCAATATATCTATATAGAAAAGCCCAAAAACAATAAGTTTTTTGCTTAAAAATAATCAGCGCTGCATCACGAAGTTCCTGGTACAGCGCTGATTTGTTTTTTTTGTATAAAGAGCGATTGGGGCTTAATATGCGTCGTTGTGTACACCCTTGATTGCTCTGCCCGAAGGCTCATTCATGTTTTTGAACGATTGGTCCCAAGCCAGAGCCTCAGCGGTGCTGCATGCCACGGATGGCACCGAAGGCACGCACAGCGCAGCTGTTTGCGATGGGAATAGCTCTTCAAAAATTGTTCGGTAGTAATACTCCTCTTTGTTTCGAGGCGTGTTTATTGGGAAACGGCGAGCGGCGTTGCGCATCATTTCGTCGGAAACCTTCGAAGCGGTGATTTCTTTGAGTGAATCTATCCAGCTATAGCCAACGCCGTCGGAGAACTGCTCCTTTTGGCGCCATGCAATTTCTTTTGGAATGTAGTCCTCAAATGCTTTGCGCAGAATCCATTTTTCCATTTTTCCGTCCTTCGACATTTTATCCTCAGGATTGAGTCGCATTGCCACGTCAAGAAATTCCTTGTCGAGGAACGGCACGCGGCCTTCAACTCCCCATGCCGACAGCGACTTGTTGGCGCGGAGGCAGTCGTAAAGGTGTAGTTTGCTGATTTTTCGCACTGTTTCTTCGTGGAATTCCTTTGCGTTAGGGGCTTTGTGGAAATATAGGTAACCGCCAAATATCTCATCAGCACCTTCGCCCGAAAGCACCATCTTTATGCCCATCGACTTAATTACGCGTGCAAGCAAATACATTGGGGTGGAAGCTCTCACGGTGGTAACGTCGTATGTTTCGATGTAATAAATCACATCACGGATTGCGTCAAGTCCTTCCTGAACGGTATAGTTGATTTCGTGATGTACTGTGCCTATATAGTCTGCCACTTTGCGCGCCGCTGCCAAGTCGGGGGCACCTTTAAGACCTACTGCAAATGAGTGTAGGCGAGGCCACCATGCTTCTTGTTGACTTTGGGTTTCAATACGGCGACGCGAATATTTGTTGGCAATTGCCGAGATTACTGAAGAGTCGAGCCCGCCAGACAGGAGAACGCCATAGGGAACATCGCTCATCAGTTGACGTTTCACTGCTTCCTCTAATGCATTGCGCAGCACATCGATGTCGGAAACATTATTCTTGACAGCATCGAAGTTTTGCCAGTCACGCTCATACCATCGTTTCATTTCACGGGTTTTACTATCGTAGCAGTGTCCTGGCAAGAATGGCTCAATTTCTTTGCAGTATCCTTCAAGGGCTTTCAGTTCCGAAGCAAAGAATGTGTTGCCATGATTGTCGAAACCCATATACAAAGGAATTACTCCAATGGGGTCGCGTGCTACAAGAAAATAATCGTTTGTTTTGTCGTAAAGCGCAAATGCAAATATTCCGCTTAACTTTTCGAGAAAATCGCTACCGTATTTTTTGTAAAGAGCAAGCACCACTTCGCAGTCGCTGCCTGTTTGAAATTCATATTCGTCAGCTAATTCTTTTCGAATATCTTGATGGTTGTAGATTTCGCCATTTACGGTTAGAATTACGTCTTCGTCCTTGGTTTTGAGCGGTTGCCCGCCTGATTGTGGGTCGACTATCGATAACCGTTCGTGTGCCATGATTGCATTGTCGGAAACATATATGCCCGACCAGTCGGGACCACGATGACGAATTTTCTTAGACATTGATAGCACTTGCTGTCGCATTTCTTGAGTTCCAATTATTTCTCCGAATGCTGCTACTATTCCGCACATATTTTTCTGTTTTAATGTTGTTATATGAAATTATATTTATTTGTAGTGCAAATTTACTACATTTCAAGCAATGTGCCAAATTATTATTTTAAAATCTTTCAAAATGATAGGCAATTTTTAAAATTAGTGGCATATTGTATATGCAAATCTGCTTTTGTTGCAGATGTTTATAATAAAGATATAAAATGAAAGACTTATCTTTGTGTAACCATAATAATGATGACGAATATGAAACCATTTTTTTTGATATATATTGCTGTTTTCGTATTGGTGGGTGTTTCGTGTCAGCAGAAACGCTCGCATGTATGTGAAATTTCGATTGATGTTTCGCAGGATGCCGAGGATAGCTTGTCGGTTTACTGTTATGAACCCGATTATAACCGTTCGAGAATTATTTTCACCGGCAAGATTGTAGATGGACATTTGTTGTTGAGTGATAACAACAACACTGGAGTTTCGCGAGTGGCTTATTTTTTATGCGGAGAAGATACGGTGGCACATTATTTTGTGTTGGAACCTGGCAGGGTGGATATTGCCATTGAAAAAGAACGTATTCGCATTCAAGGGTCGCGTTCCAACTACGATTTGTTTTGTTTTCGCAACTCTATAAAAAGAATCGACTGTGAGCGCAAGCGCATAAAGGATAGTTACTTGAAGGATGTGCGCGATAGCGTATTGAATGAGGCTGTGGAGATGGCTGCATTTACGCGCGATAGTGTTCTGGCCGATAGTGTGCAGCATTTGCTGGTGAAACGTATTGGCAGGGGAGATGCGGTGTCGAGAATAATAAAAGAGCAGTATTCCTCGAGGCTAACACAGGCATCATGGGAAAAAATAAAATGAGGTGAAATAAAGAATGCGACGTAAATTCCAAATGAAATTTACGTCGCATTAGTATAGGAATAATAAAAATTCTTGATTATTCAGCTACAACTTCGAAAGGAATTTCAACAGATACTTCCTTGTGGAATTTGATAGTTGCAGTGTATTTGCCAACTTCCTTAACAGCTTCCTTGATAGAAATGAGCTTGCGGTCAACAGTGTGACCAGCTTGTTCAAGAGCGTCGGCAATCTGAATGGTGTTAACCGAACCAAAGATAGTGCCATTTGCGCTAACCTTTGCAGCAATGGTGAGGCTTACGCCTTCGAGAGCTGCAGCAGCAGCTTCAGCATCAGCTTTGAGCTTGGCAATTTTGTGAGCACGTTGCTTGAGGTTTTCTGCAAGCACTTTAAGCGCAGATTCCGAAGCAATAACTGCTTTGCCGGTAGGGATGAGGTAGTTGCGACCGTAACCGCTTTTCACATCAACAACGTCGTCCTTATAACCAAGGTTTGCGACATCTTCTTTCAATATAATTTTCATAAATAATGTTCCTCCAGAATTTAAAATTATTTCATCAAATCGGTAACGTAAGGAAGAAGTGCAAGGTGGCGAGCACGCTTAACTGCTTGTGACACTCTTCTTTGGAACTTCAGCGAAGTGCCGGTGATGCGACGAGGAAGGATTTTTCCTTGTTCGTTCAAGAACTTCTTGAGGAATTCAGGGTCCTTGTAGTCGATGTACTTGATTCCGCTTCTCTTAAAACGGCAGTATTTCTTTTTCTTCACGTCCACTGACAGTGGAGTAAGATATCTGATTTCTGATTGAGCTTGTGACATGTTTTTTCCTCCTAAAAATTATTCGTTAGTAGTTGCTTTTGCAGCAGACTTCAGGCTGCGTCTCTTAGCGGCGTATTCAGCTGCATTCTTGTCAAGACGGAATACCAAGAAACGAAGTACTTTCTCGTCACGACGGAAAGCAGTTTCGAGTTGCTTTACAATTGTTGGTTCGCCGTCAAACTCAATGAGAGTGTAAAATCCGGTAGATTTGTGTTGAATTGGATAAGCGAGCTTGCGCAGGCCCCAGTTTTCTTCATTGACAATTTCTGCACCGTTCTTGGTGAGAACTGCCTTGAATTTTTCTACCGCTTCCTTCATCTGTGCATCAGACAAAACGGGAGTTAAAATGAAAACGGTTTCGTAATGATTCATAATTTTTTTTGAATTAAAAATTTTTTATATTTGTATAAAACTGCTTTTGCCGAATGGCTTTTCTAATGCCGCAGCGCACAAAAGCGGTGCAAAGTTAGCAATTTTTATTTTCATGGCAAAATTTTATTCTGTATTAGTTGTGCTATTTTTAAAAAAATATGCTAAAAATGAGTTGAATAGAGCTGGCACCATGTGATTTTCCGAAAAATTTTGACTGATGAGGCTCTAATTAGTTCGTTTTATTTGTCAATTATGAGTAATTTTGCAGTGCAAAATAAAATCAGAAAATTTGTATGAGTTTGTTCGCTAACACATTGCTAATGATTGTTTCTCCATCGGTAGGATGGGAGAAGATAGGTCGTTTGAGCATTCCCACAAAGGTGCTCCAGGGGAAAGTGTATTTCCCCACATTGGCTGTGCTTGCAGTGTCGACGATGTTTGAGATGTTTTTTGGCAGCTGCACCTTGACAATTGCGGTGATTAACGCTATTATTGCATTTGCTGCTTATTTTTTCACATTCTACATCAGCAGCATGATTATGAATTTCATATCGCCAGGCGACACGCAGGATGCCAAGAACCGACTTGATAACCTCATTATTTTTGCACTGGAGTATTTGGTGCTGATAAACATTGTTTCCAATATGCTTCCGTCGCACTTCACCATCTTGGAGTTCCTTAAGCTGTATGTGGCATTTATTTTGTTTAGAGGGTTGGATTATATCAATTATAAGGAAAAGCCGGTGTTTTTCGTTACTGTGGCCACGCTATCGGTGTTGATAATTCCGGTGGCAATTAATTATGTTTTAGGGCTGATAATTCCGGTGGCTAATTAAATAATGTATATACATCAATGGGAAATAACAACATCAATATAAAAAATCGCAGAGCTACTTTCGATTATGAAATTGTAGAAACTTTCACTGCGGGCATCGTGCTTACAGGCACAGAAATTAAATCGATACGTTTGGGAAAGGCGAGTCTTGTTGACACTTTCTGCTATATCGAAAATGGTGAGGTGTGGCTTAAGAATATGTATGTTGCCGAATATTTTTTTGGCAGTTACAACAATCATAATGTCCGTCGCGACCGCAAATTACTACTGAACAAGAAGGAAATTGCCGAGATGCACAAATACAATCAGCAAAGTGGATTTTCGCTTATTCCGCTTCGCGTATTCATTAGCGAAAAGGGCTTGGCTAAAGTGGTAGTAGCTATAGCAAAGGGTAAAAAAGAATACGATAAACGTCAGTCAATCAAAGAGAAAGAAGACAAGCGTATGCTGGCACGACTGATGAAGAAGTAGGGCAGAAGGCAGTGTTTGGCTTATTGCTCGGGCACTTTTCGGCAAAGAATCAGCACCATCTGTCCATTGTGGGTGGTAGTGCCAAACAAGTATTTTTCTCCGCCGTCTTTCACTCCAAGCCGGGCTTTTAGTTGTTCGGCAGTGAGACGGAAATTACGGGTTGAAACATTTAATGTCTTTAGGCTTTTCAAGGGCTTTAAGTATTTGTCTTTGAATGGGATAACTTGTTCAATCACAAATTGCCGCCCGGGGAAACCTTTAATGTAGTGGTCGGCAATAAACAGATGCGAACATACGTCAATCTTTGCTATTTCTCCGAACTCTTCATAAAGATAATTGGTCATTCCGCTTTTCATTATGGAAGCATTTGGTTCAAGCAAAAACCGGTTGGATTCTATGGTAGGGTAGGTTTTGACTGGCGCATTTTGGCAAATGCTACTTAACGGTATGTCGAACCGTTGAATTGTGGTATCGAAGTTGATAGTATGAATTGTAATGCCTATTTCGTCAGATTCTTGCGATAAATCAAGGTCGAAAAGCAACTCCTTGCAACTGTTTTTTTTTGCAATTACCCATATATCTTTGATATGCCTTAACTCCTTGATTGATTGGGAAATATCAAGCATCGGAGATGCTTTGATTACAAGCCTATGTGTGATTTTTTTGATATCTGTCAGCAAATCAATTACATCGGGAGTGCAGTCGTGAAATCCATAAGTTCGTTTTCCGGAGGTGTCGCGTCTGGCGGGGTCAATGAATACGGCAGAATATCGGTTGCGGCAGTTTCGGATATAATCAACCGAGTTGGCGTTAATCACACGCAAGTTCGGTGCCATTTCGGAATAGTTGAATTTCGATATTTCTGCAATTTCTTCATTTAGTTCGATGCCGATGACCGAATTCACTTTTCGTGAAATGTAAAAACTGTCCACTCCAAGTCCCATAGTCATATCAAGAACATTGTCGGTGGCGCTAAATAGGTCGGCGTGCAATTTTGCAACATCTTGGTGAGTGCATTGTTCGCCGCTTATTTTTTGTGGAAATAGGAAGCGAAGATTTGAAAGTAATTCCGGCAGTTTACTATTGAATCGTTTGCGACATTCAATCTGTTGAATTGCAAAACCCTTGTCAAAGTCAACGTGCTCACTACGAAGCAACAGCCGAGTGCAATCATTGCAATCAAGATTGTTACGAACGTATTCAAAAAAATTGTCATTCACAATGTGGGAAGCAATTACAACTAGTTCCATATTTATTTATCTTTGTTCCGTTTATGTGCAAGCAAACTAAATACAATTGCACAAACCGAAAAATTTCATCCACAAAGATAACTAAAACAATGCAGATAGTATAAAACAACTGATTAATTACTTCAAAAGAACTAATTTTAAAAAAAGATATAATTCACATTATGTTAAATAGATGAATATAAATATTAAAAATAAACAACAATACTAAATATAATATTTTAAATTATTCTAATGCCCTGTTATGTAGACAGGAATGTCTCCTGAAATATAAAAATATCATTTTATGAGTTGAATTGTAGATTTCATATTATATCTTTTTCTGAAAAATTATATATTCTGATGAGCTTTTGTTAAGTATGTTTGCAATTATATATTTTAAATCTTACATTTGCTCTGATTTTTTTTATTATTACTTGTATTTGACATGAAAGACTACAATTTCGTGAAGATTGGGTAAAAATTGGCAAGAGTTCACGTCCTGTTGATGTTCGTTCTAAAGAATTGGATAACACGGCTGTTCCCCTACCTTTTGAGATATTTGCTACAATTAAGACTGCAAAGTATAATGAGGTAGAAAAACTTGTACATAAAAATATAGACAGGCTTTCTGATTTAAGAATTCGTCAAAACCGCGAGTTTTTCAACGTAGCTCCTCAAGTTGCCCTAGATATTTTTTATGATATTGCGAATTTGATAGATGATGCTGAAGTAACTGTATATAAAGATAATAAACCATTATTTGTCGATGATGATAATTCTGTTTCGAACTCAGTCACTTCAAAAGCAAACAGGCGTGGACGCTTTAAATTCAGTATGATAAATGTGAAGATTGGCGAATATGTTACTTTTATACCAACAAATCTAGTTGTTAAAGTTGCAAGTGATGATTCGATAGAATATGATGGGAGGATATATAAATTATCTCCTTTTGTAGGTACTTTCATGCCAGAAGAATTTCGAAATGTTTCTGGTGCATACCAAGGTGCAAAGTATTTTTCCTATAAAGGTATTCCTTTAGATAAATTGCGAAAATCTATTGAGCTTGAGTCTGAATCGGCTATTGAAGAATAATAAGACAATAATAGTGCAGGTCTGATGTTATTTGCTACATGATGAGTGTTTGTTGACCATTTTTTTGTAATTTTACATTGTTAAATAGAATAAACATATAACAATACTTATGGATGGCAATGTAAAAGAGCAAATTGAACAGCTCCGTAGAGTGCTTAATGAGCACAATTACAACTATTATGTGCTCAATTCTCCAACGATTAGCGACAAGGAATTCGACGTAATGTTGCGAAAACTTCAAGATTTGGAGGCTGCGCACCCTGAATTCTACGACCCCTACTCTCCTACTCAACGCGTTGGAAGCGATATTACGCAAGGCTTCAAGCAGGTGGTTCATGAGCGGCCTATGTTGTCGCTTGGCAACTCCTACTCCATTGAGGAAGTAGAAGATTTTTTGCGTAGAGCTCAAAACGGATTAGGAGGCGAAAAGAGTGAGATTGTTGGTGAGCTGAAGTTCGACGGTACATCAATTTCGTTGACATACGAGCACGGCAGGCTTGTAAGAGCCGTTACTCGTGGCGATGGCACTCAGGGCGACGATGTCACAAATAATATTGTCACCATTCGCAGTATCCCGTTGCAACTGAATCCTGGCAATTGGCCTGACAAGTTTGAGGTTCGTGGCGAGGTGCTGTTGCCGTGGGCAAACTTCGAGCAGCTTAACCGAGAGCGGCAGTTTAATGAAGAACCTTTGTTTGCCAATCCCCGTAATGCAGCAGCCGGCACTCTCAAGCTGCAAAAGTCAAGCGAGGTGGCGCGACGGGGACTTGATGCGGTGTTTTATTTCTTGTTAGGTGAATCACTACCCTATCCCGACCACTATCGCAATATGAAGGCTGTGGGCGAATGGGGACTTAAGGTGTCGCCGCAAATGACTGTGTTGCACTCGATTGATGAGGTTCATAGATTCATAACATATTGGGACGTCGAGCGGAAGAAGTTGCCTGTTGCCACCGACGGGCTGGTGTTTAAGATAAACGACCTTGCCCAACAGCAGGAACTCGGATTTACTGCAAAGTCGCCTCGTTGGGCCATTGCCTACAAGTTCGCCCCTGAGCGTGAGTGTACTAAGCTGCAAAGTGTTTCGTGGGAAGTAGGCAGAACCGGAGTTATTACTCCTGTAGCGAATTTGTCGCCCGTTTTGTTGTCGGGCACAATTGTGAAAAGGGCATCGCTGCATAATGCCGATATCATTGAATCGCTGGATATTCACACGGGTGATATGCTATACGTTGAAAAAGGTGGCGAGATAATACCTAAGATTGTTGGTGTCAACAATAAGATGCGCCAAAGCGATGCTGTGCCTGTTAAATTCGTAACACATTGCCCTGCTTGTGGTACGCCATTGGTGAGAATTGAGGGTGAAGCTGCTTGGGTTTGTCCGAACAAATATCACTGTCCCCCACAGATTGCCGGGCGCATTGAACACTTTGTGGGAAGGCACATGATGGACATCGACGGCATAGGAGAAGAAATGGCTAAGGACCTTTATGATTACGGGTTGGTTGAAAATATAGCCGACCTCTACGACCTTCGTGTTGAAGATTTGTTGATGATTGACCGCTTGGGCATCAAATCGGCAGAACGAATTGTGAATGGCATAAAGAAGTCGCTCGAAGTGCCATACGAGAAAGTTGTTTTTGCATTGTCGATACCCAATGTGGGTGAAACCACTGCAAAGATTTTGGCAAGAGCAAGCGGCTCGATTGACAACCTGATGGCAATGAAAGCAGAGGATTTGGCGTCGATTAATGAGGTGGGTCCAATCATTGCCGACAGTATAATAGAATATTTCGCCGACGAACTGAATCAGGAAATCATTCGTCGCCTTAAGGATGCGGGTGTGCAATTTGAGTCGAAGGTTAGTCAATCATCTAATTTGAGCAACAAGCTTGACGGCAAGAAAATCGTGATTAGTGGTGTGTTCGCCAAACACTCGCGCGACGAGTATAAGATGTTGATTGAACATAATGGCGGCAAAAATGTGGGGTCGATATCAAAAAACACCGATTTTGTGCTTGCCGGTGAGAATATGGGACCCGCAAAACTCGAGAAAGCCAATGCATTGGGCATAAAAATCATCAATGAGGATGAATTCCTTGCAATGATTTCCGACTAATTGCCTAAGTGTGTATGGTTTAGTTGATGTACATTATTTAATAAAACATAAATAGAAGTGTATAAAGCCAAAAAACAATTAACTTTCTTTTTGGTTGACTCTATTTTAACTATCTTTGCGAATTGTAAAAACAAAATGTAATTACATTATATATGATTAAGAAATCGTTGAATGCTTTTGGAAAATACTGCATCTTCATTTGGAAGTGTTTCAGTATGCCTGATAAATGGAGAGAGTTTTTCCGTAGGTATGTACAGGAGATTCTTCGCTTGGGCATCGATTCAATTCCGCTTGTGTTGATTGTTTCGGTGTTTATTGGTGCTGTCTGCACAATACAGATGAAGTTAAACATCACATCTCCCCTTCTTCCAAAATATGCAATTGGCTTAACCACTCGCGAAATTATTCTGTTGGAGTTTTCATCTTCAATTTTGTGCTTGATATTGTCGGGCAAGGTGGGTAGTAACATAGCGTCGGAAATTGGTACAATGCGTGTTACCGAACAAATTGATGCGTTGGAGATTATGGGCATCAACTCGGCTAATTTCCTGGTGCTGCCCAAGATTGCTGCATTTGTGTCATATATCCCTGTTCTTGTAATCTTTTGCATGGTTACCAGCCTATTTGGCGGTTATTTGATATGTATAATCACTGGCATGGTGTCGGTGGATGTGTATATCTACGGGTTGCAGACAATGTTTAATGAGTGGTATGTATGGTATGCGTTAATCAAATCGTTGATATTTGCGTTTATCATTAGCAGCGTTTCGTCGTACTACGGATATTATGTAGAAGGCGGTGCGTTGCAGGTGGGTACGGCAAGCACGCATGCTGTAGTAACCAGCAGTATTTTGATTTTGTTAATGGATGTTGTTTGCACTAAAGTAATGTTGCAGTGATATGATAGAAGTTAAGAATGTGCGCAAGTCGTTTGATGACAAAACAATCCTTCATGGCATCGACGCGGTGTTTAAGGATGGCGTGACTAATTTGATAATTGGACAGAGCGGCTCGGGTAAGACCGTGTTGATGAAGAGCCTTGTGGGCTTGCATACTCCCGATTCGGGAGAGATTCTTTACGATGGCAGAGATTTACTTGCTATGGATGGCAAGCAACGCAAGGAGCTGCGCAAAGAGATTGGTATGCTGTTTCAGGGCTCTGCATTGTTCGACAGCGAAACCGTGCTTGGCAACGTGATGTTTCCGTTGAAAATGTTTTCTAACATGAGCCATGAAGAGCAGCTCGAGAGAGCGCATTTTTGCATCAAGCGTGTTAACCTGAAGGATGCCGACAACAAATATCCATCGGAAATCAGTGGCGGTATGCAGAAGCGTGTTGCCATTGCGCGTGCCATTGCATTGAATCCGCGCTACTTGTTTTGCGATGAGCCGAACTCGGGTCTTGACCCGAAAACATCAATTCTTATCGACGAATTGCTTAGCGACATCACTCATGAATATGGCATTACAACCGTTATCAACACTCACGACATGAACTCGGTTTTGGGCATTGGCGAAAACATTATTTTCTTGAACAAGGGTCATTTGTGTTGGAACGGAAACAAAGATGAGGTGTACGATAGTGACAACGAAGTATTAAACGATTTTGTGTTTGCCAACGATTTGTTCAAAAAAGTGAAGAAATACGTCAGTTTAACCAACGACAAATAACGAAACTATATATATTACACGACATTGTGGAACAAAAAATTAATATAGCCATATTGGGCAGTACGGGGTCGATAGGACGACAAACGCTCGACATTATCTCAGAATACCCCGACAAATTTACTCCTTACCTGTTAACGGCAAATTCAAGCGTGGATTTGCTTGTAGAGCAGGCTCGCAAATATCTGCCGAAATATGTGATTATTGCCGACAAAAAGTATTATGAATCGGTTCGCAATGCCTTGGCAGATATTAACACCAAGGTGCTTGCTGGTGCTGTAGCAATCACCGATGCCATGAACGACCCCGAAATACACACTGTGGTAACTGCCATGGTGGGTTATGCGGGTCTCTCGCCAACAATCAATGCCATAAAGCACGGCAAAAATATAGCTTTAGCCAACAAAGAAACTTTGGTGGTGGCAGGCGATTTGATTACCAGACTGCTTAAGAACTCTGATTCGAAGCTTTATCCTGTCGATTCGGAACACGGCGCTATTTGGCAATGTCTTGCCGGTGAGAAACACGACGACATATACAAACTGATTCTCACTGCATCGGGCGGTCCGTTCCGTACAAAGACCAAAGAAGAACTTGCACACGTCACAAAGGAAGATGCTTTGCGACACCCGAATTGGAATATGGGCGCAAAAATCACTATCGACAGCGCCACCATGATGAATAAGGGTTTTGAGGTGATGGAGGCCAAATGGCTGTTTGGCATCGACCTTGACAAAATTGAGGTAGTTGTTCATCCACAATCGATTGTTCACTCAATGGTTGAATTCATTGATGGTTCGGTGAAAGCACAGTTGGGCTTGCCGGATATGCGCATCCCCATTCGTTACGCATTGGGCTTCCCCGAAAGGTTGTATTCCGACAAGCAGCGAATGAGTGTGTCAGACTATGTTAACTTGACATTCGAAAAGCCTGATTATGAAAAATTCCCTATGCTCCAACTCGCCTATGAAGCTGCAAAGGCAGGCGGAAATGTGCCTTGTGTTTTGAATGCAGCCAACGAGATTGCCGTGGATGCTTTCCTAAAGGGTAAAATATCTTTCAATGGCATAGCGCAATTGGTGGAGAATTGTTTGTCGAAGGTCGACTATATTGCTTCGCCAAGCTATGAAGATTATGTTTCAACAAACCAAGATGCTCGCTCATTAGCCGAAGCATTGCTTAAATAATTTAAAATTTCTACATCGTTAATTAATGGATACTTTTCTGATTAAAGCGTTACAATTAATTCTCTCCCTAAGTATATTAGTACTGATTCATGAATTTGGACATTATTTTTTCTCTCGCGTGTTTAAGGTGCGAGTGGAAAAATTCTATATGTTCTTTCACCCATGGTTTAAGTTTCTGAAGTATAACCCCGACAATAAAGGCAAGAAGTGGTCGTTTTTCTGCGCGAATGACTCTGAAGAAGAAGCTAACAAGAAAAGCGAAGAAATGTATGCCAACGACAAACCTGCTACTTGGCGCGACACCGAATATGGCATAGGTTGGCTCCCGCTTGGCGGATATTGCAAGATTGCCGGCATGATTGACGAATCGATGGACAAGGCGCAAATGGAGCGTCCTGCCAAGTCGTGGGAATTCCGCTCAAAACCTGCCTATCAGCGCCTTTTCATCATGATTGGAGGCGTCTTGTTCAACTTCCTGATGGCGATTGCCATTTATGCGGGTATTGTTTATTGTTATGGCGAGGAATACATTCCATTTGAAAATGCCACTGAGGGTATGGCTTATTGCGATAGCGCACACAAAATTGGTTTTGTGGATGGCGATATACCATTGATGGCCGACGGTGAAGCAATTAGCACATTTGCCGATTTTCCAAAGATGATTATGGCAAGCAAGGTGGCTGTGCTTCGCAACCATGTTGACACTGTTGAGATTTCAATTCCAAAACAATTTGCACTGCAAGCAAACAAAGATGTTGAGAATGGCGAATTGTTTATGACATATCGTGTTCCGGTGGTTGTCAAGCAACTGCAACCGCGTATGGGCGCCGAGAAAGCAGGATTGAAAGAAGGCGACAAATTGGTGGCTGTAAATGGCGTGGAAACAAGCAGCTACGATTTGTTTATGCCGGAACTGAAGAAAAATGCCGGAAAGACCGTGCCGATGAAGTTTTTGCGTGGCGGCAAGTTGCTTACGGCAAATGTGGCAATTGACGATGCCGGCAAGATTGGCATAATGCTCAGTTCGCCAGTTGAGGTGTTTGAAACGGTGAAGAAAAGTTATTCGCTTCTGCAATCGATTCCTCGAGGCGTTGAATTAGGATGGGAAAAGATTACCACTTATGTCAGCTCATTGAAACTTGTGTTTACCAAAGAAGGTGCACAAAGTCTCGGCGGTTTTGGCACAATCGGCAGCATTTTCCCTAACCAATGGGATTGGTTGTCGTTTTGGATGACAACAGCATTTTTGTCGGTAATACTTGCCGTGATGAACATCTTGCCAATTCCTGCCCTCGATGGTGGCCATGTTGTGTTCTTGATTTGGGAAATGGTCACTCGCCGCAAACCAAGCATAAAAGTGCTTGAGAATGCACAGATTGTTGGCATGATTCTTTTGTTTGCGTTGTTGCTTTATGCCAATGCAAACGACATCTATCGTTTCTTTTTAAAGTAACAAGCAAAAATTATTACAATGACATATAAAAAGATTGTATTAAAAAAAGGTAGCGAGGAGTTTTTGAAACGCTTCCATCCATGGGTCTTCTCTGGTGCGATTCATCGTATGGAAAAATGCGAGGATGGCGACAACGTGACGGTGTACACTGCCGATGGTGAATTAATTGGCAACGGACACTATCAGTTGGGAAGTATTGCTGTGCGCATGCTCAGTTTTGATGACACTACCCTCGATGAGGAATTCTATTTTGAACGTCTGTTGGCTGCCTATAATACCCGTGTGGCACTCAATTTGATGCGACCTGATAATAATTCTTTCCGCTTGGTTCATGGCGAGGGCGACTTCTTGCCTGGGCTTGTGGTTGACATATATGGCAATACCGCCGTGATGCAAGCACATTCGCCGGGTATGCATTTTGCAAGAAACATGATTGCAAATGCTCTTGTGCGTATGCCTAATGCCTTGGTGAAGAATGTCTACTATAAATCGGAAACCACACTGCCCTACATCACTCGCGACACCGAAAACTATTATATTATTGGTCAATATGACACTAATATTGCGGTTGAAAATGGGCTTCAGTTTCACGTCGACTGGTTAAAGGGTCAGAAAACGGGTTTCTTTGTCGACCAACGAGAGAATCGTCTGCTGCTTGAAAAATATGCCAAGGGACGCAAGGTGCTAAATATGTTCTGTTACACCGGCGGCTTTTCGTTCTATGCCATGCGTGGAGGTGCAACGGCGGTGCACTCGGTGGACAGTTCGTCGAAAGCTATTTCGTTGACCCGCGACAATGTGGAACTTAATTTTCCTGGCGATACTCGCCATGAGGCGTTTGCCGAGGATGCTTTTAAATACATCAATGAGATGGACCGAAGCTACGACTTGATTATTCTCGACCCTCCGGCGTTTGCTAAGCACAAGAGTGCTTTGAAGAATGCACTGATTGGCTATCGAAAAATCAATGCCAAAGCCTTCGAGAAGATTCAATCAGGTGGCATTTTGTTCACATTCTCTTGCTCTCAAGCGGTTTCAAAAGAACAATTCCGATTGGCGGTGTTTAGTGCCGCTGCACAATCGGGGCGTAAAGTGCGCATCTTGCACCAGCTTACTCAACCTGCCGACCATCCTATTAACATATACCACCCCGAAGGAGAATACCTTAAAGGCTTGGTGCTTTATGTTGAATAATTAGCAGTTGATAATTATAGACGAAATATAAATAATGATTATGAAAAAAATATATTTAACGGCTGCCGTTGCTGCAGCATTTTCATTGAACACTATGGCACAAAGCAATAGTTTTGATTACAATGTCGACCGTTTTGCCGACATCCAAGTGCTTCGTTATAAAGTACCTGGATTAGATGGGCTGAGTCTTGACCAAAAACGTTACGTTTATTATCTCTCGGAGGCTGCACTCTATGGCCGCGATATTTTGTTTGACCAACATGGCAAATACAATCTTCAAATTCGCCAAGTGCTTGAGGCTATCTATCAGAACTACAAGGGAAATAAAAATGATAAAGAGTTTCTTGCATTGGAGAAATATCTGAAGCAAGTGTGGTTTGCAAACGGCATACACCACCACTATTCAACCGACAAATTCACGCCTGAGTTTTCACAAAAATTCTTTGTTAAGCAGGTGCGCGCTTTAAACAAAAAGAGTTTGCCTCTAGCTAAGGGCGAAAGCGTTGATAAGTTTATTGCCACAATCAGCAAAGTGATTTTCGACCCTGCATATATGGCAAAGCGCGTTAATCAGGCTGCAGGTTGCGACTTGGTGCTCACTTCGGCTAACAACCTCTACGAGGGCGTGACTCAAAAGGAGGTTGAAGATTATTACAACAGCGTGAAAGTGGCTAACGACCCAACCCCGATTTCTTATGGTTTAAATGCCAAAGTTGTTAAGAAAAATGGCAAGGTTGTTGAGCAGGTTTATAAAGTAGGAGGCCTGTATGGCGAGGCTATAGAAAAGATAGTTTACAACCTCAATAAGGCATTGCAATATGCCGAAAGCGATAAGCAACGCACCTACATCAGAGCGCTTATTGATTACTATACAACAGGTGACCTCAAGAAATTCGACGAGTATTCAATTCTTTGGGCTGAGGACACTAATTGTGTTGTTGACTTTATCAACGGATTTATCGAGAGTTACGACGACCCTCTTGGCATGACGGGTGCTTGGGAATCGATTGTGAATTTCAAGAATCAGGAAGCTTCGCACCGCACTCAGGTAATTAGCGAAAACGCTCAGTGGTTTGAGGATAATTCACCTGTTGACGCAAGATTCAAAAAGAAAGAAGTGAAAGGCGTTTCTGCCAAGGTAATCACTGCTGCTATTCTTGCCGGCGACGCTTATCCTGCTACGCCAATTGGCATTAATCTGCCAAATGCCGACTGGATACGTGCTTCGCATGGCTCGAAGTCGGTTACTATCGAGAATATTACCGATGCTTATGATGAGGTGGCTTCGGGTAACGGCTTGAACGACGAATTTGCTTATTCGAAAGCCGAATGCGACTTGATGGCTAAGCACCTAACGCTTGCCGACAAACTGCATACCGACTTGCACGAGTGCTTGGGACACGGCTCGGGGCAATTGTTGCCGGGTGTCGACCCAAATGCGCTTCTTGAGCATGGCTCTACTCTCGAAGAAACCCGTGCCGACCTTTTTGCTCTTTACTATATGGCTGATGCCAAGATGCTCGAACTGGGCATATTCAAGGATGCCGAAACATATAAAGCTGAATACTACAAGTATATTATGAACGGCTTGATGACTCAGAACACACGCATTGAATTGGGCAAAGATATCGAAGAAGCACACATGCGCAACCGTAAGCTTATTAGCGAATGGTGCTATCAGAAAGGTAAAAAGGACAATGTGATTGAATATGTTAAACGCGATGGCAAAACCTATATCCGCATTAATGATTATGTGAAATTGCGTGTTCTCTTCGGCGATTTGCTTGCCGAGGTTCAGCGAATCAAGAGCGAAGGTGATTATCAGGCAGGCAAGAAGCTTGTTGAGGACTATGCCGTGAAGATTGATAGAGCCTTGCATAAAGAAGTGCTCGACCGCTATAAGGCTCTCGACATTGCGCCATACAAAGGCTTTGTTAATCCTGTTTACACTGCGGTGAAAGATGCTGAGGGCAATATTACCGATGTAACGATAAGCTACGACGAATCGTATGTCGACCAAATGCTGCGTTACTCGCGCACATATTCTCCTCTTACTTCAAAGAAGTGATATTGAATGTCGGAACGATGATTCAGTCAAAAAAGGAAAGTGAAATACGCAAGCAATTCTTTGCTTACCGTAATGGCATGCTTGCCGACGCCCTTCGTGGCGCCGGCAATTGCCATACCGTCATTTTTGGTTTGACGCTCCAGCAGGTGATTGAACTCGCCAATGCTGTTGGCAAAGATGCGCCGTTGGCAAACGACCTTTGGAATGACATCAAATGCCGCGAGGCTCGCCTCATTGCGCCTTTGCTAATGCCTGCCGATGCAATGGGCATAGATGTTGCAAAAGCTTGGTGCGACACCGTTGAGGATTGCGAAATTTGCGATGCACTATGCCATCGCTTACTACGCAACCTGCCGTTTGCTTTTGATTTAGTTTTGCACTATGCTCATTCTGCTGTGCCACTGCAGCGTTATCTTGCAATGCGGTTGCTTATCAATCTTGTGACTATTGGTAAGCCATTGGACATCGATTTGGTTGCTGCAATGGCTGCCGAGGCATTGTCGGACGCTGATGTGATGGTTAGGCAAGTATCAAAAATGATTGTTGACAATTTGCCGATTTGAAATGATTTCTTTTGCAAAACATTAAATTTTATCACTGCAAAAAATTGATTACAGAACTTTTCATAGCGCGTCGCTTGCGATTAAATTCGAAGGATAAGGGAGTAAACTCCTCTCCCAGCCATGCCATTGCAACGTTGGGCGTTTCGCTTTCGATTTTCATAATGATTTTGTCGCTCGCCATTGTGGGCGGCTTTAAGAGCGAAATTGCAAACAAGATATACTCGCTTGATTCGCACATTAGAGTATATAATGCTGCGTTGGGATTAGACGATAACATTTACACCATCCACACCGATGATGTGATGCCTGTAATCAGGAGTACATTTGCTGACGATGTTGTTGCAAACATGTCGCTCATTGCCGACCAATCGGCGATAATCAAGACTGCTGATGACTTTAAGGGAATTGTGTTTAAAGGTGTCGACGGCAACTATGATTGGAGTTACATAGGCAGTACGCTTGTTAGTGGCCGCCTTCCTGACAGGGCCAAACCCGAAGAAGTTTTGATTTCGAATTCGGTGGCAAAGAAATTGAGGATTGGCGTTGGTGATAAGATTTACACCTATTTCTGCAATCAAAAAATTAAGGTGCGTCGAGTTATAGTAACCGGTATTTTCAATACCGACTTCGACGACTTTGATTCAAATTATTTGCTTGGGTCGCTTACGCTGCTGCAAGGAGTTAATGGTTGGAGCGAAAACACAGGCAACTATGTTGGCATTATTGTTAAGGACACAGCTCAAATCCCTGCGCTGAGCTATTTGCTGTTTTCAAAGTTGGCTGCTTCTGCCTATAACACCGATAATCGCACGGTGTATAATGTCACAAACACTACGCAAACAAATGCTTCATTTTTCTCATGGCTGAGCCTGCTTGATATGAACGTGATTATTATCATATGTTTAATGGCGATAGTTTCGGGTTTTACACTTATATCTGTGTTGTTAATGATTGTTCTCGAGCGAATCAAGTTGATTGGCCTTTTGAAAACCTTGGGAGCCGATGGCTCGATGATTCGTCGAATATTCATTTTGCTCACCCAAAAGTTGATTTTGCGTTCGCTTATCATTGGCAATGTTTTGGGTATAGGCTTGGCTTTGGTGCAGAAGTATTTCCACATCATCAAGCTTAACCCAGAAGCTTACTATATGCCATACGTACCTATTCAAATTGATTGGTTAACCATTGCGCTGCTCAACGTGTGTGTATTTGTGGCGGCTTATCTCACGCTTTTGGGTCCATCGCACATTATTTCAAGCATCAAGCCCAGCACAACGCTGCGCTATGAGTAAGTGCTCATTCCATACTTTCAATTGGTCGCAGATTTCTCCACTATGTAGTTTTGCAGCAACAATCTGAGGGTATGGCTATCAGAAACTTTGTTAAAAAGTTGTCGCAGTCGCACATTTTAGTTTACTTTGCAAATTAATAGATATCGACCCCTTTGTGGGGCGATTAGTCATAATTAGATAATTAAAAACAATGGCACAAGTAAAGCAAGAAGAGACTTTAAAAAAGATTGTATCACACGCTAAGGAATACGGTTTCGTTTTCCCATCAAGCGAAATTTACGACGGCTTAGGAGCCGTGTATGATTACGGGCAAAACGGTGTTGAACTCAAGAATAATATCAAGCGTTATTGGTGGTCGGCAATGACATTATTGCACGAAAACATTGTAGGCATAGATTCTGCAATATTCATGCATCCTACCATCTGGAAGGCTTCGGGCCACGTTGACGCTTTCAACGACCCGCTAATTGACAATCGTGATTCCAAGAAACGCTATCGTGCCGATGTGCTCATTGAGGATGAGATTGCAAAATTCGACGATAAAATTGAAAAGGAAGTGGCTAAGGCGGCAAAGCGTTTTGGTGAGTCGTTCGATGCCGACCTCTATCGCACTACAAATCCTCGCGTGCTTGAGCATGTTGCAAAACGTGACGAACTCCACAATCGCTATAAAACGGCAATGGAAGCCAACGACTTGGCTGAGTTGAAGCAAATTATTCTGGATTACGGCATCGTATGTCCAATTTCGGGAACAAAGAACTGGACTGATGTTCGTCAGTTCAACCTCATGTTTAAAACTGAAATGGGTAGTACTGCCGACGGTTCGATGACAGTGTATCTGCGCCCGGAAACAGCACAAGGCATTTTTGTAAATTTCCTTAATGTGCAAAAGACCGGACGTATGCGCATTCCTTTTGGCATCGCCCAAATCGGTAAGGCGTTCCGCAACGAGATTGTCGCTCGTCAATTTATTTTCCGTATGCGTGAGTTCGAACAGATGGAGATGCAATTTTTTGTTCGTCCCGGCGAAGAACTTGAATGGTTCAGCAAGTGGAAAGAAACACGCTTGAAGTGGCACAAGGCACTTGGCATGGGCGACGAGAAATACCGCTTCCACGACCACGACAAGCTTGCACACTATGCTAATGCTGCCACCGATATTGAGTTCCGCATGCCGTTCGGCTTTAAGGAGGTTGAGGGAATACACTCGCGCACCGATTTCGACCTTTCGCAACACGAAAAGTATTCTGGTAAAAAAATACAATATTTCGACCCCGAACTGAATAAGTCGTACACTCCGTATGTAATTGAAACCTCTATTGGTGTCGACCGTATGTTCTTATCTATTCTTTGCTCGTCGTATGAGGAAGAATTGCTTGAAAACGGCGAAACACGTGTAGTGCTTCATTTGCCTAAAGCTTTGGCTCCTGTCAAGGCTTGCGTTATGCCGCTTGTGCGCAAAGATGGTCTTCCTGAAAAGGCTCGCGAAATCATGAACATGCTTAAGTTCGACTACGCTTGCTGTTACGACGAAAAAGACTCAATCGGAAAACGCTATCGCCGTCAAGATGCAATCGGCACTCCATTCTGCATCACCGTTGACCATCAGACACTTGAAGATGGCACAGTTACTATTCGTCACCGCGACACAATGGAGCAAGAGCGTGTTGCTATCGACCAACTGCCGCAACTTATCAATAGTGAGGTAAGTTTCAATGCATTACTCAAAAAACTTGTATAATAAGCTATTTATGAAGAAGATTGCATATTTTCTCTTGGCATTGATTTTACTTCCCCTAACTACATCGTGTTTCGAAGACACTAATTGGGAGAAGTATAAGGAATGGCGTGATGTTCAAGACGAATGGCTTAACCAGGAACTCAAGAAGACCAACGCCGACGGCACTCCATTCTACGAACCCGTTGTAGCAAGCTTTGATAAGAACATGATAGTGTATATGCACTATTATGGCGACCGCGATGCTAATCGCGATAATCTCATACCACTCTACACTTCGCTTGTAAGCGTGAAGTATCATGGTCGATACTACAACGACGAGCCTTTCGACTCGTCGTACAGCAGCACTGACAGCATTGCCAACTTTACGGTAAACGGTGTTATCACAGGCTGGTCGGTTGCTCTTTTGAATATGCACGTGGGCGACTCTGTTAAGGTAATCATTCCATATAACGCTGCTTACGGCGAAAGTGGTTATAAAACAATTCCCCCTTACACTACTCTCATTTTCCAGATGAAACTTAAGGATATTGTTAAGTACGAGGCAAAATAAAGGTTGCTTTATCGAGCATTAAACCTATACTATAAGTTCTGTTTATAAAACGAAGGGTTTTATAAACAGAACTTTTTTTTACTCGTATCACACAAGTTTTGCGAAAAATATACTAATTTTGATAAAAACAATAGTCGGCATAATATGCTTATGGCAGATATGCAAGCGATTTGTATTGTGGCGGAACGCATAAACCGACTTTCGTCATATAATGTTTGATATAATAAGAAAAACTAATTAATTAATAATAGTTCGGAATATGAAAACTAAACCTTTTTTATTGTTAGCAAGCATTTTCTTGCTGTCGTGTTCGCAGTCCGAAGAGCATCTTACTGAGTCGGGGCTCGACCCAAAGGCATTTTTGTCGGTTACACAGCAGGGCGACTCCACTGCCCTATTTGTTTTGAATAACAATAATGGCATGGAGGTGTGTGTGACAAATTTTGGCGCACGCATTGTGTCGGTATTGGTGCCTGATCGCGATGGAATTATGCGCGATGTGGTTTTAGGGTTTGATAACATTAAAGATTACCAAAATGTAAAGAGCGACTTTGGCGCAAGCATTGGTAGGTATGCAAACCGAATTAATCAAGGGAGAATCACCATTGATGGCGAAATAATACAGCTTCCCCAAAACAACTATGGGCATTGTTTGCACGGTGGCCCAAATGGCTGGCAGTATAAGGTGTATAAACCTGTTGAGGTTACACGAAATTCCATTTCGTTTTCATTGTTCTCGCCTGATGGCGACGAAAATTTCCCGGGAAATGTCAATGCCAAAGTCTCCTATACACTTACTGATGACAATGCTATAAGAATCGAATACATTGCTACCACCGATGCCAAGACGGTGATTAATATGACTAACCACTCATACTTTAATCTTAGCGGCAATCCCTCAAATCCCGCCATAGACCATATACTTTACATAAATGCATCGAATTTTACTCCGGTCGACAGCACTTTCATGACCACTGGAGAAATTGCTTCTGTTGAAGGTACACCTATGGATTTCACTACGCCCAAGGCCATCGGGCAAGATATAGAGAACCCTTATCAGCAACTGCGTAACGGCAAAGGTTACGACCATAACTGGGTTCTTGACACCAAGGGTAATGTAAATGAATTAGCTGCAAAACTTTCTTGTCCATCCACTGGTATTGCTGTGGAAGTTTATACGAATGAGCCAGGTATTCAAATCTATACTGGCAATTTCCTTAAAGGCAATATTGTCGGGAAAAATGGTGTTGCCTATCCTTGCCGTGCTTCGGTGTGCCTCGAAACTCAGCATTTTCCTGACAGCCCAAATAAGCCGCAATGGCCGTCAGTACTGCTTGAGCCCGGACAAAAGTATTACAGCGAATGTATCTATAAGTTTGTTGTTGAAAAATAATATTTTAGGATATTATTCCCTTTAAATAGTAGTAATAAATGGTGGCACATCATCGATGCATTGAAGCTCGGAATGATGTGCCACTATTTATGAGTAGTTATTTGTGCAAAAATCGTTTGTTAAGCAAGCTTTTCGTCGATTAGGCGAATTTTCTGCTCCAGAAGAGCTATATCGTCTTTGAGTGCTGCAATGCGTCGTTGCATTTCGCGAAGCATAGTGTTACCCGACGAGCTTTGAGCATTGAAGAATCCGAGGTTGTTGGAGAACGTCTTAAGCTCAGCAGTGCGTTGTTCATAAGCACGTACCAAACGCTCGCGTTCACGATATAGCTTGTCGGAATCTGAGCCGGCGAGCGTATCCTTGAAGTTTGCTACTGCTGCTCGTGTGGCTTTCATATCAAAGCGCTCAAATGCCGCGTCGATGGCTTGCTTATAATCGCCGTAAATTTTATCTTTGTCCTTAAAGGGCACATGGCCAATTTCCTGCCATTGCTTCATCAATTGACGAATTGCTGCGATTGCAGCAGCTTCGTCGTCGCTGGCGAGCTGCTCATTAATCTGAGCTACGATGGCACGTTTAGCCTTAAGGTTGGCGCGTTCTTGCTGACGCACGTTCACTGTGAGGCGATTTTTCTGTTCGAAGAAATAGTCGCAAGCACCCACAAATCGTTTCCACACCACGTCGCTTTGTTTCTTTACAACCGGTCCGATTGTTTTCCATTCTTTTTGTAGCGCAACGAGGGCATCGGTGGTAGCTTTCCAGTCGGTAGACTCACGCAATGCTTCTGCCTTTTCGCAGAGTGCTATTTTGCGGGCAAGGTTATCAGCCATTTGTTCTTTCATTTGGCGGAAGAATGCGGCTTTTTGAGCGAAAAACTCGTCGCAACGAGCGCGGAAACGAGCAAACAAGGCATTATTTACTTTGCGTGCAGCAAAGCCAAGTTTTTTCCAATCCTCTTGAAGAGCTATGATTGCGGCAGTTGCTTCATCCCAAGCAGCATAGGTGGCGAGTTGGGTGGTGTCGATTGCCTCAATCTTCTCGCAGAGCGCAGTTTTTGCATCCTCGTTTTCTTTTTCACGTTGTTTGCGCTGTTCGAAGTATGCTTGGTGGCGCTTGTTGACGGCAGCCGAGGCTTCTTTGAAACGAGCCCAAAGGCTTTCGCGAAGGTCCTTGGCTACAGGTCCTATTTCACGCCATTTGTCGTGCAGACCTTGCAGAGTACGGAAAGCATCTACCACGCTATCGCTGTTGGCGAGTGCTTCAGCCTCGGCACATAGTTCTTGCTTTTGCTCAAGGTTCTTTTTGAAGTCGTAGTCGCGTAGCTCTTTATTCATTTTTAGCATGTCGTAGAATGCCTCTACGGCAGCTTGATAGGCTTTCCAAACTTCAGTGGATTGGGCAGCGGGAACGTCGCCAATGTTTTGGAACTGATGACGCAGGTCCTGCACGTGAGTGTATTGCTTGTTTACATTGTCGGCATCAGCACTAATCTTTTGAATCTCAAGTATAATTGCGCGCTTAGCGTCGAGGTTGGCTGCTCGCTGTTCGTCAAGTGCGGCATTGTATGCGGCGCGCTTATCCTTGAGCTCACCGAGGAGTTGTTTCACCCTCAGTTCAAGCTCGTCGGGGCGAGCGGCAAAAGCAGCTTCTTCATTGCCTTTGGCAAGAAATTCGGCTTTCTCTTTCTCAAGCTCCGCATGACGGATGGTGTAGAAGGCTTGTTTGATGTGACCTTCTTCACGCTTGATTTCGTCGATTGGTCGTTGCACAAGCGCTTCAAGAGCGGCAACAAGTTCTTCTTTCGACATCGACGAATAATCGGTTGCTGGCTGCTCTTGGTCATCAGCTCCAGCAACAACCTCTTGGGCGATTGTTTCGTCATCGGTTTGAGTTGTTTCTGTGGCATTAATCTCTTGCTCTGCACTAACCACTTCGTTTGCAGGCTCGGTGTTCAAGGTTGCATCTTTTCCCAATTGTTCATCGGTGGGGGTCGATGCTTCGTTACGCAATTCCATAAAATAAGTAGTTTAAAAGATTAGCAATTATATTGCCCAGCATAGCTGAACAATAGCTTTGAACTCCAAATTTAATTAAATTTTTTTGTGTATTCGTATTTTTTGTGAAAAAAAATTGCAATTTTTTCATCCCTGCTATTCTTCCTTCTATTCTCCTACTCTCAACCCTGTTCTCTTAAAAATGTAAAAAGGAAAAATAATGATGTCATAACTATTTTTAATAGTTGGTTGTTGTGTGTGTATAGAACCGTGTTAAATGAGTACTTGACTCGGTGAAATATGGCAATGTGTCCATAGTAGTTTTCGGTTTTGTTGAGTTGATATGATATACCTTTGAATCGTCATTATTTGCTCTTTGAGAGATGTCTTATGAATATTATGTATGTTTCGGTGACCGAACGAACTCGTGAAATCGGTTTGCATATGAGCATTGGTGCCCGTGAACGCGATATTATGTTTCAATTTCTAATAGAGTCAATAATAATCAGCGTAACTGGTGGTTTGATTGGCGTTGTTTTGGGATGCTTAGCGTCTTTTCTTATACGGTTTGTGGCAAACTGGCCAATTGTTATAGAATTATATTCGGTTGTGCTTTCGTTTGTTGTATGCACTGTAACTGGAGTATTCTTTGGATGGTATCCTGCAAAAAAAGCATCAAATCTTGACCCAATTGAGGCCATTCGTTACGAATAATTTATTATCTTTGAAGAAATTATGATTTCAATTAGTGATGAAATTGGTGAGAAATATAAGTAGAGAATCGCTATTTAGGGTTTTCGCTAATGTGATGCTTGTTTTTATGGTGTTTTTGTTGCCCGACATTTTGTGGGATGTTCGCGACGATTTTAATACACCAAGTTTGCACTATGCGCGTCCATTTACCTTTTTAGTGGTGTTCTATGTCAACTATTTATATATTATTCCGAAGATGCTTAGCAAAAAGCACAACTTGCTGTGGGCAATCGTGTGTAACACTATGCTGTGCTTTGTCGCTTCGGTGATTTTAATAGGTGCTCACCACATCGATTGGATGTCGTCACCTGACAAGATTCCATTAGATGTCTCCCCTATTTCCGCTAAAAAAATTAATCACATCAATGAGCCGTGGCATTTTAAGTTGATTGGCTTCTTCTCGCACGATTTTGTATATATGATTCTCACCATTGGGTTGAGTTATGCTATTCGTATGTCGGAAATATGGTCGAAGCTGGAAAAAGAGCAAGCAGCGATGAATGTTGAACGGAAGGACCGTGAACTTGCGAGTTTGAAAAGCCAATTGAATCCGCATTTCTTGTTCAACACACTGAATAACATATATGCACTGATTTCTATTGACCAGCATAAAGCACAGCGAGCGGTGCACGAACTGAGCCAGCTTTTGCGATATATGCTTTATGAAAACAAGGAAAAGACCATCCTTTTGGAGTGCGAACTTCTGTTTGTGAAAAATTACATTGAGCTGATGAAGTTACGTCTAACATCGAGCACTAAATTGAAGGTTGACGTGAACGAAACTGACGGCGTTGGTTTGCAGATTGCTCCCTTCATGTTTATTTCGATTGTTGAGAATGCATTTAAGCATGGCGTGTGTGCCGATAAGCCATCGTTTGTCGATATTTCAATCGTTGTGACTGCCAGTACTGTTAAGTGTGTGGTAAAGAACAGCTACTTCCCGCAAAAAAAATCTAATTCCGAAGCATCGGGTATTGGAATTGATAATTTGAAGAAGCAGATTTCCATACTCTATCCAAACCGGCATACATTTGAAGTGATATGCGACGATGTCACCTACACAACCATATTAGAAATAAAATTGTAAGATATATGAAAAAATTGAAATGCTGTATTATTGATGACGAACCTTTAGCACAAGAACTGATTAAAGGATATGTCGAACAAACTCCTTTTTTGGAATTTGTTGCATCTTTCTCATCTGCCTCGATGGCGATAAAAACGATAATTGAAACAGAAATAGATTTGGTTTTCCTCGATATTCAGATGTCGGAGCTTAATGGAATTGAATTTGCACGTGTAATTCCCAATCGCTGTAAAATCATTTTCATCACGGCATATTCGAAGTATGCCGTTGACGCGTTCCGTGCCAATGCGGTAGACTATTTGCTTAAGCCAGTGAATTATGTTGATTTTCTTGCTTCAGCAAACAAAGTGCTTCAGCTCATTCAAATGGAGCGAAATGCAAACAAAGAGGTGCCTAAAGAGGAAGATTACATTATTGTTAAAAGCGAATATAAACTAATTCAGATTGCAATTTCAAAGATTATTTTCATTGAAAGTGTGAAGGATTATGTGCGAATATATCTTGAAGACGACACTGCAATTATGTCGTTGATGAGCATAAAAACTATTGAAGAACGCTTGCCTAAATCGCGCTTCCTAAGAGTGCATCGCTCGTTTATTGTTCAAACAAGCAAAATCAAACTGATTGAGCGTAATCGTATTGTGTTCGGAAAACAATACATTCCTGTTTCGGACACCTATAAACCAGCGTTCCTCGACTATATAAATCGGCATTCTTTTATACAAATAAAAGATGCTTAAAGAAAAACAGAAGAATAATTGGTAAATTTATAAGATTATAACTAAATTTGCATACACTCTAACTGAAGTTGATTCAATAAAAGGGGGCTATCGTCGAGAGATGAGAGCCTCTATTTTTTATATATGGCAAAAAAGGCCTGAATGCTTGAAAGCTTTCAGGCCTTTTTAGAAGATTTTTTTTGAGAATCAAATGTTGTAGTCAACGCAAGCGCGGGTGTCGACGTGTCCGCCAATGATGCTTGCTGCAGCAACGTGTGCGGGATGTTTTGCATAGATGTTCACTTCGTCGAGGGTTGCTACAACGGCTGTGAGCACGACGTCGAAACTTTCGTTGGGATTTTCGTTAATCCCCACTTCGATGCATTGCAGCACATCGATTTGCTCAGGAAGCGCCTCGAGTGCAGCCTTAAACTTGTTGGCAAGAGCGAGTCGTTCTTCGCTGGAGCCTTTTAATTTGAAAGTGACAATATGCTTTACCATAGGAGTGTTATTTTGAATATAATTTGTTTTTCAGCTCAATCACTCGTTCGTCGGTTATATAGTCGTCGTAGTCCATCATCTTGTCGATGATTCCGTTCGGGGTAAGTTCAATTTCGCGGTTGCACACAGTTTGAATGAATTCGTGGTCGTGCGATGCAAAAAGTATTACGCCCTTGAATGCCTGCAGCGTGTTGTTGAATGCCTGAATCGATTCGAGGTCGAGGTGATTGGTTGGAGTGTCGAGAATCAAGGTGTTTGCATCGGTCATCATCATTTTTGCTATCATGCACCGCATTTTTTCGCCACCCGACAACACTGATGCTTTTTTCAGCACATCTTCGCCTGAGAACAGCATTTTGCCGAGGAATCCTTTAAGATAAATTTCGCTTGTGTCGTTGCTGAATTGGCAAAGCCAGTCCACAAGATTCATGTCGGTGTTGAAGAATTCCGAGTTATCAAGAGGCAGATAGGCTGTGGTGATGGTCTGTCCCCACTCGAATGTGCCGGCATCCGGTTTGCGTTTGCCGTTGATAATTTCAAACAAAGCCGTCATGGCGCGAGGGTCGCGACTAAGGAACACGCATTTGTCGCCTTTCTCGATTGTGAAATTCACATCCTTGAATAGTGTTTCGCCTTCGATGCTGGCTGTCAGGCCGTGCACTTCAAGGATTTTGTTGCCAACTTCGCGGCTAGGGGTGAAAATAATGCCCGGATATCTACGCGACGATGGTTGAATCTCTTCGATATTGAGCTTCTCAAGCATTTTTTTGCGGCTTGTTGTTTGCTTCGATTTTGCCACGTTGGCGCTGAATCGGCGAATGAATTCAAGCAGCTCTTTGCGCTTTTCTTCGGCCTTCTTGTTGGCTTGCTGCTGTTGTTTGAGGGCTAATTGCGAAGAGTGATACCAGAAACTGTAGTTGCCGGCAAACAGCGTTATTTTGTTGTAGTCAATGTCGAGGGTGTGTGTGCTGATGGCGTCGAGGAAGTGACGGTCGTGCGAAACCACAAGCACGGTGTTTTCACATTTCGACAGGTAGTCTTCGAGCCACGACACAGTGTCGAGGTCGAGGTCGTTGGTCGGCTCGTCGAGCAACAGGTTATCGGGATTGCCAAAGAGAGCTTTGGCCAACAAAACGCGCACTTTTTCTTTAGCACTCATGTCCTTCATCATCATGTAGTGCTTTTCTTCTTTAACGCCCAAACCGCTTAGCAGGGCGCCGGCATCGCTTTCGGCATTCCAGCCTTCCATTTCGGCAAACTTTTCTTCAAGTTCGGCAGCACGCACGCCATCGGCGTCGCTGAAGTCGGGCTTAGCATAAAGCGCGTCTTTTTCTTTCATGATGTCCCAAAGCACAGTGTGGCCTTGCAGCACAGTGTCCATAACAGTGAATTCGTCGTATGCAAAGTGGTCCTGGCTAAGCACCGACATGCGCTCGCCCGGGCCTTGTGTCACGGTGCCGTGTGTTGGAGCCAACTGCCCGCTGAGTATGCGCATCAGCGTACTTTTGCCAGCGCCGTTTGCGCCGATTATGCCATAGCAGTTGCCCGATGTGAATTTTAGGTTTACATCCTGAAACAAAACCCTCTTACCAAATTGAATGCCTAAATTGCTTGTTGTTATCATCTATTTCTAAGTTGTTATATACAAATTTTTTGCAAATTTACGAATATTATTTCGAATGATGAAATTTGCCTCACTTCTGCCCTCTATTCCTCGAGAATTTTATTTTATTACTGTCCGCTAAACCATAAAAAGTCGAGTCCAACTTCTTGAATGGCAGAAGTTGGGCTTACTTTATGTATAAGATAAGCCCCCTCAGCAGTTTT
>SFEA01000017.1 GCA_004557385.1 Bacteroidales bacterium | reverse complement strand
CAGCGTCACGAACTGAAGCCCGAAGCAGAGCAGGAATCCGCCTAAAAACAGAAATGCTTCTTTCAGAATCTTTGTGTCGTGGGTTTTAAACACCCATTCTTTGTTCCAGATGAAGCTGTTGATTACGCCGGCAATATAACCTATTGTGTCGGCTAACATCAGTTTCAGCCCAAGAATTTCGTTGCAGATGAAAATTACAATCAATGTGATGAGTGAGTTGCTCACGCCCACAATGGCATATTTGATAAGTTGTATTGCTGTAGTCCGGGTGTTATCGTTCATAGTTTTAACAGGTGTAATTAATTTGTCGCCACGAGCATTTTGCTTATGCCACGGGTGCTTTCACAAGTAGTTACTGTTAATGTATTGAACAAAGGTAGCAATTTTATGTGAGTTTAACGCAAATTGTTAGTGCTAAATTTGCAGAGTATGTTAACAAACTGTTGTTTCCTTTTTCGGCAGGTGCGTGTAGGTGGCAGGTGAAATCGTTTTGTGGTTTGCTTCGCTGATAAAAATGTCGTATTTTTGTAGATGAAGCTGAAAAATCAGAGGCTGTATCAGGGCAAGATGCTAATGCCTTGCTTGGCAGTTTTGCTCTTGGTTTACACTTCTTTGCAAGCGTAGCTGCTAAATAATGAATGAAATTATCGTTACATACAATTGCAGTTGATTAGGCGATGAAACAAGGGAATGCTGATAATGTAGTTTTGTCGCTGACGGTGTCGTCGTTGAGGCTTCCAATGGCGGTGCTTGTTGTGTTCATTCACACGCAGTTTGCAACTGTTATGATAGACGGGCAGATGACTATTAACAGTGGGCAATTTCCGGTGTATTGTTTTGTCGAGCAAATATTATGTAGTATGATGCTGCGCATGGCTGTGCCGTTTTTCTTCTTTGTTTCGGGCTATTTCTTCTTCAAGTCAGGCATCCTGACTCTGCGAAGCTACATCGACAAGCTAAAGAGACGTGCTAATACGCTGCTGTTGCCATATATGGTGTGGAATATGTTGTATATGTTGCTTTATTTTGCCACGCAGAAGTTTTTGCCGTCTTATGCATCAGGACGCAACATGATGTTGCTCAACTATGGGTTTGCCGATTGGATTAGAGCGTTTTGGGTTTATAGCGATGGCATGCCAATATGTGGGCCGTTGTGGTTTTTGCGTGACTTGATGCTTGTGATGTTGTTTGCGCCGTTGTTGTATTTTATGCTAAAGAAGCTAAAAGCATTCACATTGGTTGTATTAGCGGTTCTTTATTTATACTGTCCGATTGAAACTGACCCGAGTATTCCATTTCTTGCGGCATTTTATTTTTCGTTTGGCGCGTGGTTTTCCCTTCGAGGTTCTGATTTCGCAGCCACGTTTTCGAGATACCGATGGAGTCTTGCTGCCGTATGTTTTATTCTTGCGGTCGTTGATATTGACCGCTGGCTAAACGGTGTCGACGCTTATTATGAAATCAGAGAGTTGTTGGTGTTTGTGGAAATGATGATGGTGATTGGCTTTGTTGCTCACAATATAAGCAAAAAACGTAGCATACCTGTGGCAGCAACTATGGCAGGTGCCGCATTTTTCGTGTTTGCTTTCCACAGCATGCCAATTGCTTTGGCACGCAAATTATGGGTGACATTGCTGCCGATAAACGAATTGAGTCTTATTGTGGGATTATTTGTGTTGCCTTTGCTGATTTCGGCAATTGGTGTTGGCATGTATTGGCTGGTGCGGCGTTATTGTGCAAAGTTTTCCGTCTTGCTCACCGGTGGCAGGTGAAATCATTTTGCGGTTTTTGAGTAGAATCGGCAGACGTTGCGGATGCCACATTCCGGACAGTTAGGCTTACGGGCGGTGCATACGTATCTTCCGTGCAGAATGAGCCAATGATGGGCGCGAGCAACCACTTCCTTAGGCAAATGTTTCATAAGTGTGCGTTCGGTGTCGAGTGGTGTTCGGCTTCCAGTGGTGAGGCCGATGCGTTCCGACACTCTGAACACATGTGTGTCGACAGCCATTGCGGCTTGGTCGAATACCACCGAGAGAATCACGTTAGCCGTCTTGCGACCCACGCCAGGCAATTTCACCAGTTCCTCCATGGTGTCGGGCACCACGCCGTTGAATACGTCGACGAGCATGTTTGCCATGCCAAACAGGTTGCGTGCCTTGTTGTTGGGATACGACACGCTTTTTATGTATTCATAAATCTCCTCCACGCTCGATTGAGCCATTGCTTGGGGTGTTGGCATGGCTTTGAAAAGCGCTGGAGTGACCATGTTGATGCGCTTGTCGGTGCATTGAGCCGAGAGTATCACTGCCACCAGCAACTCGTAGGGTGAGGTGTAGTGCAGTTCGGTTTGCGCTGTTGGCATATTTGTTTCAAACCAGTCGATAATGGCTTGGTAGCGTTGTTTGATTGTCATTGGGTGTGGTTGAATAAACAAAAGGCACAATCTCCTTTGTGGTAGAGATTAGTGCCTTTAGTGATATTTTGTAATGAATTAGTGGGCTGACTTGAATTCCTCGAGGAAGCGGACGTCGTTTTCCGAGAACATGCGCAAGTCCTTCACACGGTATTTAAGGTTGGTGATACGCTCGATGCCCATGCCCAGCGCAAAGCCAGTGTACACCTTGCTGTCGATGCCGCAGGCTTCGAGCACGTTGGGGTCAACCATGCCGCAACCAAGAATTTCCACCCATCCGGTGCCTTTGCAGAATGCGCAGCCCTTTCCGCCGCAAAGGTCGCACGAGATGTCCATTTCAGCCGATGGCTCGGTGAATGGGAAGTACGATGGGCGCAAGCGAATCTTTGTTTCCGGTCCGAACATTTCTTGTGCAAAATACAGCAGCACTTGCTTGAGGTCGGCAAATGTCACGTTCTTGTCGACGTAAAGTGCTTCCACTTGGTGGAAGAAGCAGTGTGCGCGAGCCGAGATTGCCTCGTTGCGATATACGCGACCCGGACAGATGATGCGGATTGGCGGTTGGGCATGCTCCATCACGCGGCTTTGCACGCTTGAGGTGTGGGTGCGCAGCAGCACGTCGGGCGAGCGCTGAATGAAGAAGGTGTCCTGCATGTCGCGGGCAGGGTGGTCGTCGGCAAAGTTAAGCGACGAGAACACGTGCCAATCGTCCTCCACTTCCGGACCTTCGGCAATGGTGAAGCCCAGGCGCGAGAAGATGTCGATGATTTCTTTGCGGACGAGCGATATAGGGTGGCGTGTGCCAATTTCTTGCGGAGCAGCAGTGCGTGTAAGGTCGATGTCGACGTTTTCCATTGCACTGTCCTCAAATGCTTGCTTGAGGGCATTAATTTTGTCGGTGGCAAGAGTCTTGAGCTCGTTGAGCTTCTGACCGATTTCACGTTTCTGTTCGTTTGGTACATTCCTGAAGTCGCTGAAGAGCGCAGTGATTTCGCCTTTTTTGCTTAAATACTTAATGCGCAATGCCTCTAACTCGGCTGCATTGGCTGCAGTCATTGCCTCGATTTGCTCCTTCAGAGCCTGTATTTTTTCTGTCATAATTTATCTTACTTGTTATTTTTGACGCAAATTTACAAAAATTTGTGCAAATCATTAGAAGAAAGGTGCATATAATTTGAACATGTGCTCTGCCTACTGCATATTTTTGCCCAAAATAGTGAGGCGGGCTATCAATAATATGTGACGGTTGTGTGTGAAGCTGTTTTTTTGTTGTAATTTTGCCTTTATGAAACGTGAAGATTTCGAACAAGTGGTTGCGAGCACAATCGCAAGGTATCGGTTGCTTGAAGCCGATGGCGGGCGAGTAGTGGTGACGCTGAGCGGCGGTGCCGATTCGGTGGCGCTGCTCGAGGTGTTGCTGTCGTTGGGCTACCAGGTGTTGGCGGTGCATTGCAATTTTCATTTGCGAGGCGATGAAAGCAATCGTGATGAGGCATTTGCCCGAAGTGTTTGCGCGGCGCGAGGTGTTGAGCTTAAGGTGAAGCATTTCGATGTGGTAGCCTACGAATGTGAGCATGGGGTGTCAACCGAGATGGCTTGTCGCGATTTGCGTTATGCTTGGTTTGAGCAGGTGCGGTTTGAACATAATTGCCAAGCTATTGCTGTGGCACATCATGCCGACGATGCCGTTGAAACATTTTTCTTGAATGCGTTTCGTGGCACCGGCGTTGCCGGGCTGGCATCGATAAAGCCGCGCAATGGCTATGTTGTTCGCCCAATGCTCGAAGTGTGTCGTGCCGATGTGGAGAACTATTTGCATGAACTTGGCACTGAATATGTGGTGGATAGCACCAATTTGGGCACCGATTATCGCCGCAACCGGGTGCGGAATGTGGTATTGCAACAAGTGTATGACATGATGCCGGAGTCGAAGGCAGGACTGCGACGCACCGTGGCTGATATGCGTGGCGAGTGGCAGTTGTTCAACTTCCTGCTTGCCGAACATGAGCGAGCCATTGCCAAGCATGCGCCCGACGGCAGTGTGACAATCAATGCGCAAGCAATTGCTGCAATGGGTCTGGCGGGTGAATCGATGCTTTTTCACATTGTCAACCGTTATGGGTTCAACAGCACCCAAGTGAGTGAGATATGTCGTGCAATGGGCAATAGTGGGAAGCGATTCGAAAGCGAAAGCCATGTGCTGAACGTGGAGCGCAATTGCCTGATGCTGCGTGACCGCCGACTTTTGCCTGCCTATGAGGAGGTGCCGATTTCGTTGGCCAGCGGTGTGTCGCAACCCGTGCGGCTGGCTGTTGAGCGCGTGAGCGACACTTTCAAACCGTCGGCGGTTGACGGACGCTTCAAGGTGGCATTTTCCACAAAGATTTTGAGCGCCGAGCGGGTAGTGTTGCGCCACCAGCGCGTTGGCGACCGTATGCGCCCGTTTGGCATGAAAGGCACCAAATTGGTGAGCGACCTGTTTGCCGACGCAAAGTTGTCGGAAATGGCTAAACGCGAAGCTTGGTTGCTTGAGGTCGACGGCAAGATTGTTTGGGTGTTGGGTATGCGTTCTGCCGATGTCTACAGAGTGAGCTCACACGAAAAGGAATATGTTATATTGACATACAACAAATAATTAGGATTAAAAAAATAGGAGATTGTAGCAATGAAAAAGATTTTTGCTATTTGGTTGTTGCTGCTGTTTGGAGTGCTTAATGTTAATGCTGCAAGCGGAATCACCAATTATGGTTTGCCACAGGAGCCTGATACGCTCAGAATACTGGGCGTAGGCAACAGTTTCACCGACGATGGAATGATGTATTTGCCAAACTTGCTGGCAGCCGCCGGCATCCACAATGTGGTGTTGGGCAGACTGTATATCGGAGGCTGCACTTTGGAGCGGCATTGCAAGGAATATGAAAGCGGCACCCGCCCGTACGTATATTATAAGTCAACCAAAAACCGATGGGAGACGGTGAACAAAACGGCATCGTTGCTCGATGGTTTACTCGACGAAAAGTGGGATGTGATAGTGGTGCAGCAAGCATCGGGTTATTCGGGGCTTTATAGCAGCTATCAGCCGTGGCTCGACAACTTGATGGAAGTGTTGCGCTTCAATTGCCGCAATGCCGGTGCATGCATTGCATGGCAGCAAACATGGGCTTACGCCACCACGTCGAATCACCCCGATTTCCCAAAATATTCAAGCAATCAGTTGGCAATGTATCAAAACATTATGAGTTGCAACGAGAAACTTGTTGAATCCACACCCATAGAGATAGTGATTCCCACCGGCACTGCCATACAAAACCTGCGTGGAATTATGCACGACGCCAAGGAGTTCACTCGCGACGGCTATCACCTCAATTACAAGATGGGGCGTTTCACAGCGGCATGCACATGGTTTCAGGCGCTTGTGGCTCCGGTGTTCCGCACGACCATTGAGGGCAATGATTGCAGGCTATATGGCTCGTCGCAGCGACTCAGCGACGAGGAAGCTGAGGCATGCATGTTGGCGGCGCGTAGAGCCTGTGCCCGACACTATTCGGTGTGGGTGGAGTGAGTGCAAAAGCATGCTTCGGGCGAGTTGGCTCGTCGTGTCAGAGTCGGTTGATTGCCTCAATGAGTCGGTCAACCGATTCTGTTTTTGTAGCCCAGCTTGTGCAGAAGCGCACGGCACAGTGTTCCGAATCGACTGCTGTCCATTGCGAGAAAAGGAACTCGGCAGACAGCGCGGCGATTTGTTCTCTGTTGAGAATGGGGAATTGCTGGTTGGTGGGGCTTTCCACAAGCATGGCTATGCCTTTGGCGGCAAAAGCCTCTTTGATGCGCATGGCTTGCTCAACGGCGTGACGCGATATGCGCATATACAGGTCGTTGCTAAACAATTCGAGGAATTGTATGCCCAGCAGTCTGCCTTTGGCAAGCATGCCGCCTTGCTGCTTAATGTGGTAGCGGAAATGCTTGTTGCGGTAGGTTGGGTTGGTGAACACCACCGCCTCGCCGAAAAGTGCTCCCACCTTGGTGCCGCCAATGTAGAACACGTCGCACAGCGTGGCGAGCTGCTTCAAGCTAATGTCGCAGGCATCGGCAGCAAGTCCGTAGCCCAGTCGTGCCCCGTCGATGAATAGCGGCAACGAATAACGCTTGCATGTGGCGTAGATGGCCGTCAGTTCGTTGAGGCTGTAGATGGTGCCTATTTCTGTTGGGAATGAAATATACACCATGCCAGGTTGCACCATGTGCTCCGGTCCATCCTCGTTGCGATGGTCGATTACGGTTTGCTCAATTTGTTCGGCAGTGATTTTGCCGTTGGTGGCAGGCAGGCTCAGAACCTTGTGCCCGGTGTGCTCAATTGCTCCGGTTTCGTGCACATTGATGTGTCCGGTGTGGGCGCATATCACGCCTTGATAGGGCCGCAGCAACGATGCTATCACTGTGGTGTTGGCTTGTGTTCCACCCACAAGAAAATGTATGTCGGCATCTTCCATGCCAATTGCCTGAGCAATGGCTTTGCGAGCCAAATCGCAGTAGGGGTCTTCGCCGTAACCAACGGTCTGCTCCATGTTGGTGGCTACGAGGCGTTGCAGAATGTCGGGGTGTGCGCCCTCGTTATAATCGCATTGAAATTGTATCATAGTAGGTGTTGATATTGCTGATTGTGTAATTGAATAAATGTTGCGTGACACAAAAATACTAAAAACTTTGCGTGTGCAGAGTAAACTTTTTCCTCAAATAATTGCATTCTAAGAAAAAATTCGTAAATTTGCATAAAATATCAACTCTGACATCGGCGGGAACCTAAGGATGGATGTGTGGTTCGCTTGCGATGTTAATTCCGAATTTTATATAGTTTAAAGCGATTTATTTTTAATTAGAAGAAATATGTGCATTCATATTTGCAGTGCTTTGCCCTCATACGTTGGACGATGGCTATGCAATGATGAATAAACTCCACTGAACAACAAAATACATTTTATGTACACTTTATTACAATTGAATTCGATGAGCGAATCGGAACTTCGTGAACTTGCCAAATCGTTTGGCATAAAGAAGGCTGATTCTGAATCGTTAGAAACATTAGCTTATGCAATTATCGACCACGAGGCTGAAACGGCTTCGAAGGTGAAGGCGAGTGATGCCAAGGAGAAGAAAGCTCCGAAGAAAAAGGCTGAGAAGCCGGCACAGGATAAGGAACAAGCCGAAAAGAAACCTGCAGCTAAAAAAACGGCTAAAAAGACAAATGAAAAACCTGCTGCAAAAAAGGCAAAGGAAGAACAGTCTGCTGAACCATCGGCTCAGCAAGATGTGAAACCTGAACAGACCGAGGCAGAAGTGAAGCCGGCAAATGAGGCTAAGAAACCACGCAAAAGGCAGCGAAAGGACGAACCTGCCGACGAAAAGCCTATTGCCGAAGCACCGCAGCAGCCAACCGAAGTAGCCGCTCCTGCACCTGCAGCCGAAGCGCCGCAACCCGCAGCCGAAGTGGCACAAGAGCCGGCTCGTGAGCCTGAAGATGCTCCCGCTCGTGAACCGATAGTGGCAGTTGTCGATGCTCCACAAACTGAGCAAGAGGAGCCGATTGTGCAACGCACTTTCACTCCGCGTGTGTTCACTCCAAGCGGTGCTGCACAAGAGAAAAAAGAAAACTCGCTTGACGAGTTCTTCCCGGCGGCAGCCAGTTTCCGCCCACGTTCGCAGCAAGAGCGTGAAGAGGCAGCTAAGCGTGCCGCCGAAGAAGCCAAGCGCGCCGCCGAAGAAGCTGCAAAGGCAACCATAATTCTGCAAGAGCCAAAGGTTGAAAAAGAACAACCAAAATCGAAGAAAAAAAAGATACAACAAAAGCAAAAGCAGGCTCAACAGCAACAGCAGGACAATCCGTATCTCGACAATCCATATAATTTCGAAGGCATTCTTAAGGGCAAAGGCCTGCTTGAGGTGATGCCTGACGGCTACGGCTTCCTGCGCTCGTCGGACTATAACTATCTCACTTCGCCCGACGATGTGTATGTTTCGCAAGCACAAATCAAGCAATACAGCCTCAAGACCGGCGACATTGTTGAAGGCAACATTCGTCCACCGCGCGAAGGCGAAAAATACTTCCCGTTGTGCGGCATCGACACTGTGAACGGCACGAATCCTGAAATCGCGCGCGACCGTGTGCCGTTTGAACACCTCACACCATTGTTCCCCGATGAGAAGTTCGACCTCGTGAGCAAAAAGAATCCTAACATTTCGATGCGTGTGGTTGATATGTTCTCGCCAATCGGTAAGGGTCAGCGTGGCTTGATTGTGGCGCCTCCAAAGGCTGGTAAGACCGTGCTGCTGAAGGATATAGCCAACGCCATTGCCGAGAATCATCCGCGCACCCACCTTATTATCCTGCTCATCGACGAGCGTCCGGAGGAAGTTACCGACATGCGTCGCAGCGTGCGTGCCGATGTTATTGCTTCGACGTTCGACGAGCCGGCTGAGCGCCATGTGAAGATTGCAGGATTGGTGCTCGAGAGCGCTAAGCGAATGGTGGAATGTGGACACGACGTGGTGATATTGCTCGACTCAATCACTCGTTTGGCTCGCGCCTATAACACCAACCAACCTGCTTCGGGCAAGATTCTTTCGGGTGGTGTTGATGCAAATGCCTTGCAGAAGCCAAAACGATTCTTTGGTGCTGCCCGCAACATTGAGGGCGGCGGTAGCCTCACCATCATTGCCACAGCGTTGATTGAAACAGGCAGCAAGATGGATGAAGTGATTTTCGAAGAGTTCAAGGGCACCGGCAACATGGAGCTTCAGCTCGACCGCAAGTTGTCGAACAAGCGCATCTTCCCGGCTGTGGACATTGTTGCTTCGAGCACTCGCCGCGACGATTTGCTCATTCGTCCCGAACTGAATGCCCGCATGTGGGTGCTTCGCAACTTCTTGAGCGACCGCACCACTGTGGAGGCTATGGAGTTCATAAAGGAGCAGATGGAGCGCACTCGCAGCAACGAGGAACTGTTGCTCACCATGGACCGCTAAGACATCAGTTGAACATCACAGATATTGGCAAAGGCACTCTCTCAACGGGGTGCCTTTGTTTTGCGCTGTCGGCGCAGGGAATTCCTTCCATACTGTGACGTCGAAAATTATTTAGCCACTTTGCCACTTTAGACATTTATTTTTTGTATTTTTGTAACATATATCGAAATGAATATAACTAATGTCAGGAATTAATAAGACAAACGCAGCACGACTGCTGGATAAGGCAAAAATAAAATATGAGCTTGTGCCGTATGAGGTCGACGAAAACGACCTTGCTGCAACGCACATTGCCACGCAGTTGGACGAGGACATTCGCCAGGTGTTCAAGACGCTTGTGTTGAAAGGCGACAAGACCGGATATTTTGTGTGCGTGGTGCCCGGCGATGCCGAGGTCGATTTGAAGAAAGCTGCCAAGGTGTCGGGCAACAAAAAGGTTGATTTGATTCCTATGAAAGAGTTGCTTCCCACCACAGGATATATTCGTGGCGGATGCTCGCCGGTGGGAATGAAGAAGGCATTTCCCACTTATTTCCACAGCACCTGCATGGATTTCGATTACATCTATGTGAGTGCCGGTGTGAGAGGCTTGCAGTTGAAAATCGCGCCAGCCGATTTGGTGAAATATGTGCGCGCTTCGGTTGCCGAGATTATTGTTGAAAAGTAAATGAAATTTTTAGGTTATGCGAAACAGTTTTGGAGAAATATTTCGCCTGAGCACATTCGGCGAGTCGCACGGAGCGGCAATAGGAGGTGTGATTGATGGCATGCCGGCAGGCATTGCGATAGATGTTGAAGCTGTTCAACGCGAGCTCGACCGCCGTCGTCCTGGTCAATCGGCAATTGTAACAGCCCGAAACGAGAAGGACCGTGTGAAGATTCTTTCCGGCGTGTTCGAAGGAAAAACCACCGGTACTCCAATAGGATTCGTGATTGAAAACGAAGACCACCATTCAGCCGACTATGGCAATATAGCCAAGAGTTTCCGCCCGTCGCATGCCGATTACACCTACACGTCGAAATACGGTTTGCGCGACTATCGTGGCGGCGGACGTTCGTCGGCACGCGAAACGGCGGCGCGTGTGGTGGGTGGAGCGTTTGCCCGCCAGGCGCTTTCGCAGCTTGGCATCAGTGTGGCTGCTTACACCTCGCAGGTGGGTGACATTGCGCTCGATGCCGACTATAGCAAGTACGACTTGTCGAGAATCGACGATAATATTGTCCGTTGCCCCGACGCTGAGGCGGCTGAGAAAATGATTAACCTGATTGCGCAGGTCAAAGCCGAAGGCGACACCATTGGCGGCGTAATCACTTGTGTGGTGAAGGGCGTTCCTGTGGGCTTGGGCGAACCGGTGTTCGGACGCCTGCATGCTCAGCTTGGCGCTGCTATGCTTAGCATCAATGCAGTGAAAGGTTTTGAGTACGGGCTCGGATTTGGTTTTGCCACTAAGCGCGGCAGCGAGGTCGTTGACCGCTTCGCCTGCGAAGGTGGCAAGGTGTCGACATTAACTAACTATTCGGGAGGCATTCAAGGAGGCATATCGAATGGCGAGGACATCTATTTCAGAGTGGCTTTTAAACCTGTGGCTACGTTGCTGAAAGATGTAGAGACCATCGATTCTGAGGGCAATGCCATTGTGCTGAAGGCGAAGGGACGTCACGACCCGTGTGTGCTGCCGCGTGCTGTGCCCATTGTGGAGGCTATGGCAGCAATGACCATTCTCGATAATTATCTCATTAACAAAACGGTGAGGCTGTAATCATGGCGGTTGGCTATTACGATTACGGTGAGTTTCTGCGCAAGCACTTCGCCGGTAAGGTGCAGAAGATTGCCATCGATGCAGGTTTTATGTGCCCTAATCGCGACGGCACTAAGGGCTATGGTGGCTGCATTTATTGCAACAACCAGTCGTTTAATCCAGCCTATTGCCAAACGCGCATATCGGTTGCCGAACAAATAACGAAAGGCAAGGAGTTTTTCGCGAGGAAGTACCCTCAGATGCAATATCTGGCTTATTTTCAGGCTTATACCAACACGTATGCCAATATCGCTCGGCTGAAGCAGCTCTACGAGGAGGCTCTTAGCCAAGATGGCGTTGTGGGACTCATTATTGCCACACGCCCTGATTGCATGCCAGACGATTTGCTGCAATATCTTTCGCAATTGGCAATGCGCACTTTTGTTATGGTTGAATATGGGGTGGAAACTTCTCACGACCGCACGCTGCAGTTAATCAACCGTGGCCACTCGTGGGCTGATGTGGTGGATGCTGTGCAGCGCACGGTGCAGAGCGGCGTGATGTGTGGTGCCCATCTGATTTTGGGGCTTCCGGGCGAAGGAGTTGATGACTTTATTGCAACTGCTCGACGTATCTCTCAGTTGCCGTTGTCGACTGTGAAGTTGCATCAGTTGCAAGTGATACGCGGCACGCGTCTTGCCCAGATGTATGCTAATGGCGAGGTAGAGCTAATTGAATGGACCGCCGACGAGTACATCGACGTGTGCTTGCAGGTGCTGCAGCATTTGCGCAGCGACTTGGCAGTTGAGCGATTCGTGTCGCAATCGCCAGCCGAGTTGCTCGTTTTTCCGCGATGGGGTATGAAAAACTACGAGTTCACTCATCGTTTAAACAACCGATTGATGCGCGAGCATATAATTCAGGGCAGTATGCTATAGGGTGATGATGAATTGCAAACCACCATTCTGATAGTTGTGAGCGCTGATTTTCCATCCGCACAATTCCACTGATTCCTTTACGATTGACAGACCCAGGCCGCTGCTGCTGAGGTTGCGTTTTTTGTCGAGGTCAATTCGATAGAAGCGCTCAAATATTTTTTGCAGATATTCGGGTGCAACACCCTTGCCATTGTCGTGAAACGACAAATGTTTACGGTCGATTATTTCTACCACAATCGTTGTGCCGCCCGAATAGAAGGCTGCATTCTTTATCAGATTGCTGAATATTCCGTATATCACATTCTTGTTAGAGTGAACAATCATTGTGTCGGGCAAACGGTTGATAAAACGTATGCTGTGTTTCTCAAGAATCGGCGTGAGGTCGTCGGCAATACTGCTTACTTCCTCTGTAAGGTTCACACTATACATCTGAATGGCTTCTCTGCCGTTTTCAATGCGTGTTATCAAGCTTATGTTATAAGCAATGTTTTGCAGACGTTGGGTGTTGTCGAGGCATTTTCTAAGGAATTGCCGACGCATTTCGGGCGGTATCTCGTCGTCGTGGTCAATCAAGGTGTCGATGTATCCTTGAATGATGCCAATGGGCGTTTTAATCTCGTGGTTAAGATTGTTGGCAAGCACTTGTTTTGATAAGAGCAGCTCTTTTTGCTCTTCGATTTTCTTTTGCTGTTTAAGCCTGATAAGGTTTTTTTCGTCTTGAACCTTCTTGGCTTGCGAGTAAATCATGTTGGCAATCAGCTTTAAATGCTTCTGCCAAATGTTATGGGGAATTTCTGGCTCTTTGTTTTGCAGCACGCTTTTAACCAGCCGCAGCACTATCTGGGCATCGTGGATGTTTGCATAGATGTATAGCGAGGCAGCCACATTGCACAACGTGGTAATCACCAGGTAGACTACTATGATTATCCACCTTGTGGCGAGCGAATTGACGTATAGCAGCATGAAGACGAATACTATGGTTAGTATCCAGAATGCTGCTGAGGATACGGCAAAAGCGCGCAATAGTTTGCTATTTCTCCAATTGAGTTTGGAATCCATAGCCGTAGCCCAAACGAGTTGTTAAGTACTTGCCATAGTCGCCAATCTTCTTGCGCAAGCGTGTGATGTTTGTGTCGATGGCACGTTCGGTGACATCGTCGTTGCGACCCCAAATCTTTGCAATGATTTCTTTGCGAGTGTAAATGCAATTTGGGTTTGAGAGGAAAAATTGCAATAGCTCGAATTCAGTTTTGGTGAGTCTTACGGGCTCATTGTCGATTATGCATTGCTTGTTTTTGCGATGTATGTACAAGCTTTTGAATTCAATGTCGGTGCTGTCGTCGACGGCAGCAGTGTCGGTTTGGCTAAAACGCTGCACCATTTGTGAGCGGCGCAGCAAGCTGCGTACGCGGGCAAGCACTTCGCGAATGCGGAATGGCTTGGTGATATAGTCGTCGCCACCAATGTTAAGCCCTTTGATGCGCGCATCTTCGCTGTTGAGTGCGCTGCAAAACATGATTGGTGTAAATTCTGTTTCAGTATTTGATTTCAGTTTCTTTGCAAATTCAAATCCATTCATGTTTTTCATCATAATGTCGAGAATGATGAGCGAAAACGATTTTATGTCCTGCTTGAGTGCTTGCTCGGCACTTGAAACCACGGTTACGGAATAACCTTCCAGTTCAAGGTTGTATTGCAGTATTTCACAAATCGATTCTTCGTCATCGACAATAAGTATTTTTGTATTCATAGGTCGAATTTGAAAAGTTAAATAATCAAACTGCGTATATTTCAAAATATTTTAAAAAACGGGTTATCAAATTGGTATAGGAGAATAATGGCGAGGCTTATTTTTTCACTCCGCGAGTGCGATAAGTGCAGCGCACTTTGCCATCGACAATCTTCTTCAACTTGCCGTTGATGAGTTGCTTGCGGATTGGTGAGATGTGGTCGATGAACACTTTGCCGTCGAGGTGGTCGCATTCGTGCTGCACCACGCGAGCCAAGTAGCCTTCGATGTCTTTTTCGTGAACTTCAAAGTTCTCGTCTTGCCATTTCAGGTGAATTTTTTCGATTCGGGTGACGTTTTCGTGAATGCCGGGCAGGCTGAGGCAACCTTCTTCGCGGGTGAGTTTTTTGCCGTCGTCAATCACAGTCACTTCAGGGTTGATAAGCACCATTTTGCTGTCGGCAAGTTCGGGGAAAGTGTCGGCAAGGCACGAGGCGTCGATGTACACAATCTTTGCGCTTACGCCCACTTGCGGGGCTGCAATGCCAATGCCGTCGCTGGCATACATGGTTTCCTTCATATTTTCGAGCAGTGTGCTCAGTTCGGGGTAGGAGGCATCGATGCATGCGGCAGTTTGTCTCAATACAGGATGCCCGTATAAATAAATTGGAAGAATCATAGTAGCTATATGTTTATTGTTGGTTTTACCATCTGCGGCGAAACCAAATACAAAGTAGTCGGTTGCTGTTGTTTATATGTTTTCTGCGAAATTACAGATTATAATTCTAAAAAACAAGAGATAATTACTTGTTTTGTGGCATATTTTAAAAAAAATTAAAAATATAAAGCGGTTCATTCCAAATTTTTAGTTTTCTTTGGAATGAACCACAAGTGTGCATTATGCTCGATTTATGTCGAACTTATTGTAAATACTCACGAATTATCTGATTAGTTGTTTTCGGGACGGAGTTTGCGAACGGTAACGGCAGTTTGCCACATCTCGCTTTCGCGCAGAGCACGCAATTCTTCGTTGAGCTTGTCGCGGTAGTCGGGTTGCGAGTTGCTGTCGATGGAAATTTGAGCTTCGTTGCCCGATTTCACGCTCTCGTAGAGGCGTTGAACAACAGGCTTGATGGCATCGTGGAATGGAGTCATCCAATCGAGTGCGCCACGTTGAGCGGTAGTAGAGCAGTTGGCATACATCCAGTCCATACCCTTTTCGGCAAAGAGAGGCATGAGCGATTGGGTGAGTTCTTCAACAGTTTCGTTGAAGGCTTCGCTTGGTGTGTGACCGTTTTCGCGGAGCACTTCGTATTGAGCCAAAAGCAGGCCTTGGATTGCGCCCATGAGCGAACCGCGTTCGCCGGTAAGGTCAGAAGTGGCTTCGCGTTGGAAAGTGGTTTCAAACAAGTAGCCCGAGCCGATGCCGATGCCAAGGGCGATGGTGCGTTCGTAGGCGCGACCGGTTACGTCTTGGTAGATAGCGTATGAGCTGTTCAAGCCACGTCCTTCGAGGAACATGGTGCGCAGCGATGTGCCAGAGCCTTTAGGAGCCACCATGATGACGTCGATGTCGGTTGGAGGCACGCAGCCTGTGCGGTCGTTCCAGGTGATTGCAAAACCGTGTGAGAAATAGAGTGCTTTGCCCGGGGTGAGGTATTGCTTGATTGTTGGCCAAACCGACATCACAGCAGCGTCGCTAAGCAAGCACATGATGATTGTGCCGCGTTGACATGCTTCTTCGATGCTGAAGAGTGTTTCGCCTGGCTTCCAGCCGTCGTTGATGGCTTTTTCGAAAGTCTTGCCTTGGCGTTGGCCAACGATTACGTTAAAACCGTTGTCGCGGAGGTTCATGCTTTGGCCTGGACCTTGTACGCCGTAGCCGATAACGGCAATTGTTTCATCTTTCAATACTTCTCTTGCTTTCTCAAGAGTGAATTCTTCGCGGGTGATTACTTGTTCTTCAACACCGCCAAAATTTAATATTGCCATAGTTTTAAAAATTTAAAATATTTGGTTTAAAAAACCGTTAGTTTATTATTTTGTTATTTGTTTTTTTATTCGTTGCGAGGCTCAAGCAGTATGCGTGCGCGACAATGGCTGTTGCCTTCGGCATCGGTGATTTCGAGGCGGACGTCGTTGGTGGAGCTGTCCACTTTCACGGCAACGTCCTCGGCGTATCGGCATTCGCGTATGTAGGATATCTCGAATCGCTTAACACGGTTGGCTTGATAAGCCTCGAGCGGCAGTTGGTTCATAAGCAACTCGGCATAGCGTACGCTGTTGACGTGCTGGTTGATATCGAGGTCGCAATACTTGAAGCAGTAGTGAGCGCTTGAGCCTTGGCTCACGGGTTGCAGTTTCGATTGCGGCTCGATGGGGCAGGGGTGCTGCGACACCACCTCCGACATATAGCTGAACTTCGAGATGTCGACGCTTTCGCGCGTCGCGCTGTTTATAACCACCCATATTGTGCGGGCATAGCCCATCACGTTGCCTTCTTCGTCGGATATTTCGAAATTACGCTGCGAGAAACGTCGATTGTAGTTTTCAATCCAGGTGGTGAAGACATACTTTTTGTTCACAGGCGGCATCTTGGTCATTTCGATGGTCACCCTTGTGAGCACCCACGACTCGTTGCTGGTGACGAGGGTAGAATAGCCCACGCCCCACATGTCGGCATGCTCGGTGGCAACTTCAATGATGCGCGTGAGCAAAAGCGTGATTGGCATCTCGCCTTCGGGGGTACATTCGCCCGGCGCTAAGAAGTAGCGGTGGCTATATTCTTTTATTCTTTGTCGCTCCATTTCTCTTTAGGCATACGTCGTTTTTCTTGTTCTTCGATGAACATGGTTACATACTCGGCAGGCGATTTGGTGATTGCCACGCGACCGCTGCGAACAAATTGGCGAATGTCGTATTTTTTGAGTTCTTCAAACAGGGCTTCCACTTCGTCGCTTTGACCGGTTTTTTCAATCACGGTGTATTCGCGAGCAATCTCAAGGATGCGTGCGTTGTGCCTGCGAATGATTGATTCGAGGTTAGGCTCGTCGATGAGGTTGATGGTGGGCACCTTGTAGAGTGCTATTTCTTGGAACACAATTTCGTCGTCGGTGTAATAGAATGCCTTGAGCACATCTATTCGTTTTTCGATTTGCAGCACCAACTTTTGTATGGTCTGCTTGTCGGTGTAGGTGGTGATGGTGAATTTATGCACACCTTTAATCGACGATGGCGAAACGGTGAGAGTCTCGATGTTGAGTTTTCGGCGTGTGAAGATGATTGAAATCTGGTTGAGCAGACCCACACGGTTTTCCGAAAAAACGGCTACAGTATATAAAGTGTTAGAGATTGTCATAGTCGGTGTTGGGTTTCTTAGTGTATTTCTCAGTGCGACTGAGCAGAATGTTGTCGAGAACGCTTCCGGCGGGAATCATCGGGTAAACGAGTTCCTCTGGGGCGATGTTGACGTTAAGAAGATATGCACCATTGTGCTTGAGCATACGGTCGATGGCGTCGTCGAGGGTGTTGATGTCCTCAACATCTTCGGCATGGATGCCGTAGGCTTTGAACAAGGTGACAAAGTCGGGGTTCACCATTTCGGTTTCGCTATAGCGTTCGTGATAGAACAGCTCCTGCCACTGGCGCACCATGCCCAAGAAATTGTTGTTGAGCAGGATTATCTTTACAGGCAGGTTGTATTGCAGAATCATGCCCAGCTCTTCAACGGTCATTTGCAGTCCGCCGTCGCCGGTGAAGAAGCAAACAGTGCGGTCGGGTGCGGCTATTTGTGCACCAATGGCAGCCGGCAAGCCAAAGCCCATTGTGCCGAGTCCGCCTGAGGTGATTATGCTGCGGGGCTGTGTGAACTTGAAGTAGCGCGCGGCTTGCATTTGGTTCTGACCTACGTCGGTAACCAAGATTGCCTTGTTGCCTGATGCTTCGCTCACTTTGCGCACCACTTGTCCCATCTTGATTTGTCCGTCTTGAGGGTTGAGTTCTTGTGAGATTACGGTTTCGTTTTCAATCTTCCAGTCGTCGTCGAAGCTTGACAGCCATTCTTCGTGCGATGCGGGAGCAATGAGCGGCGTCAGTTGTTGAAGCACTTCCTTGGCATCGCCGTGAATGCTGGCGTCAACGAGTATGTTTTTGTTGAACTCGCTGCGGTCGATGTCGATGTGTATGATTTTAGCCTGAGGGGCAAACTTGGCAGGGTGTCCGGTCACGCGGTCGCTGAAGCGCATACCAATGGCGATGATGAGGTCGCAGTTCATGGTGGCTATGTTGCAAGCTACGTTGCCGTGCATGCCAATCATGCCCACATTAAGCCTGTGGTCGGAAGGAACCGACGACAAGCCAAGCAAGGTGTTGCACATTGGAATGTCGGCTTTTTCGGCAAATTCAATCAGCTCTTTTTCGGCGCACGAAATGGTTACGCCGTTACCGGCAAGGATGAACGGGCGCTTAGAGTCGTTGATGAGGTCGGCTGCTTCGCACAGTTCGTCTTTGTTGATGATGGGGAATGGCTCGTAACTGCGAATGTAGTTGCACTTTTTGTAGTCTTTCCATTCGATTTTTTCGTTTTGAGCATTTTTTGCAAAGTCGAGCACAACCGGACCCGGACGTCCTGACATAGCAATATAGAAGGCGCGAGCCACTGCCCATTCAATGTCCTCGGCGCTGCGTATTTGATAGCTCCACTTGGTGAGAGGCTGTGTGATGCCAATGACGTCGGTTTCTTGAAAGGCGTCGCTGCCCAGAGCTGCCGACCCTACTTGTCCGGTGATTACCACCAAAGGTGTGCTGTCCATATTAGCGTCGCCAAGCCCGGTGATTACGTTAGTGGCACCCGGACCGGATGTGACAATCACAACACCGGGTTTGCCGGTGACTCGGGCAAATCCTTGTGCAGCGTGAATGGCGCCTTGTTCATGGCGAACAAGAATATTTCGGATTTCTTTCTTGTGGTCGTAGAGCACGTCGAACACTGGTATTATGGCACCTCCGGGATAGCCGAATGTGGTGTCGACACCTTCGGCGATGAGTGAGCGTATCAGTGCTTCAGCTCCTAAAATTTTCTGCTCCATAACAGTAGAAATATAAAATTGATTATGTAGTTTTTGTCGTTTATTTTGGTTGGGTTATTCGCGCACGCCGCCGCGGTCGGCTGATGTCACCATCGAAGCGTAGGCTTGCAGCGCCTTCGAAACCACGCGGTTGCGTTTCTTTGGCTTGAAAGCAGCGTTGCCAAGAGCTTCTTCGGCAGCGCGTCGTGCAGCCAGTTCTTCGTCGCTAATCATCAGGTTGATTGTGCGCTCAGGAATGTTGATGTCGATGATGTCGCCGTCGTGCACTAGTGCGATGTTTCCGCCGCGGGCAGCTTCAGGCGAGATGTGACCGATTGACAATCCCGATGTTCCGCCCGAGAAACGGCCGTCGGTGATGAGTGCGCACAACTTGCCGAGGTGCTTCGATTTGATGTACGATGTTGGGTAGAGCATTTCTTGCATACCCGGTCCGCCCTTTGGACCTTCGTAGGTGATAACCACCACGTCGCCGGCTTCAACCTGGTCGTTAAGGATGCCTTCAACGGCGTCGTCCTGACTTTCGAATACTTTGGCTTTGCCAGTGAAGTGGAATATGCTTTCATCGACGCCGGCAGTCTTCACCACGCAGCCGTCGTTAGCGATGTTGCCGTAGAGCACTGCCAAACCACCGTCTTTCACATAGGCGTGTTCGAAATCGCGAATGCAACCTTGGGCTCGGTCAGCGTCGAGTTCTTTGTAGTGGCTCGATTGGCTACCCATTTTGGTGGTGCGCACACCAGCCGGTGCGCTGAGCCACAGTTCGCGTGCCTCGTTGCTGAAGTTGCTGCCTTCAATTGAATAATTGTCGATGGCTTGTCCCAAAGTAAGTCCGTCGACGCGTTTCACATTGGTGTCAACAAGCCCTTGTTTGGCAAGGATGCCCATGATTGACATAATGCCGCCGGCGCGGTTAACGTCCTCAACGTGATAGATTTTTGAGTTAGGAGCCACTTTGCAGAGCACCGGAGTTTTTCGCGAAAGCATGTCAATATCCTTCATCGTGAAATTTGCTCCGGCTTCGTTGGCTATAGCAAGAAGGTGAAGCACGGTGTTGGTGCTGCCACCCATTGCAATGTCGAGAGTCATGGCGTTGAGCATTGCTTCGCGGGTGGCTATGCTGCGAGGCAGCACGCTGTCGTCGTCGTCGCGATAGTAGGCGTAGGCGTTTTTCACAATTTGTTGTGCGGCGCGTTTGAATAATTCCACGCGATTGGTGTGTGTGGCAACAATGGTGCCGTTGCCCGGCAATGCCATGCCGATGGCTTCGTTAAGACAGTTCATTGAGTTGGCGGTGAACATGCCTGAGCATGAGCCGCAAGTTGGGCAGCCGAATTCTTCAACCTTAGCCACGGTGTCGTCGTCAACCGAGCTGTCGGCAGAGTCAATCATCACGTCGATAAGGTCGAGGGCGCGATTGCCGAGGTGTCCGGCTTCCATAGGCCCTCCAGAGCAAAAAACGGTAGGGATGTTCAATCGCATCGATGCCATGAGCATGCCTGGAGTGATTTTGTCGCAGTTGCTTATGCAAATCATTGCATCGGCACGGTGAGCGTTCACCATATATTCAACGCTGTCGGCAATCAAGTCGCGCGATGGCAGCGAATACAGCATTCCGTCGTGGCCCATAGCAATTCCGTCGTCGATTGCTATGGTGTTGAACTCAGCCGCGTAGCAACCCAGACGCTCGATTTCAGCCTTTACTATTTGACCGATTTCGTGCAGGTGAGTGTGCCCGGGAACAAATTGTGTGAACGAATTTACGATGGCAATGATGGGTTTGCCCATTTGCTCTTTTTTCATTCCGTTTGCTATCCACAGTGCACGGGCGCCTGCCATGCGTCGGCCGCTCATTGTCACTTCACTTCTCAAAGGTTTGCTCATAACTCTTTTGTGTTAAATAAAAAAACCTTTCCTTAATCTTTTCGATGGAGGAAAGGTCTTAATATGTTCGTATTTAATATTTTCTAACCATAACGATGTTTAACTCATCCTCCATCAAATCACATAACCACGACCACGATACCCACTAGCACCGCAATAATAATGTTAATGACTGTTAGAAGATTATGTCTCATATCATTTTGTCTTTTTAAATCGATGCAAATTTACGTTACAATTATGACAACTGCAAATATTTTTTCATTAAAATGCGATAAAATATTGCGATAGTCTTGTGTAATGTTGCAAATCTGAACCAATTTGTTTGAAAATATTATAAAATGAAACAAATTGCCACGATTTGTGCAATTTGTTTCATTATGCCGGAGTGGATTGCAGTGTGTAATGGTCAACCCCCTCCTTAGCTGTTAGCCATGTGTGCGATTTCTTCACGCAGGATGTCGGCAAGCAGTTGCACTCCGGCAGGCATGCGTTCCTCAGCCATGAACGAGAAATTCATGCGCATGGTGTTCCGGCAGCTGCCGTCGGGGTAGAAGAACGAGCCGGCAACGTATGCCACGCCGCGCTCCAGAGCCACGTCGTAAAGCTTCACGGTGTCGAATCCTTCGGGCAGCCTCAGGAAGATGAACAGTCCGCCTTCGGGGTGAGTCCACGTCACGCCTTCGGGCATATGCTTTTCAAGCAGGCTGAGCATGATGTCGCGTTTGTGGTGATATAGCTCGATGGAGTGCTTCAGGTTGGCATCCAGACGTCCGCTGCTGAGAAATTCGGCAGCCACATATTGGTCGAGGATTGGAGCGCAAAGGTCGAGCGACTGTTTGCACACATATATCCTGTCGAGAATCTCGGGGTTGGCAATTATCCAGCCCAATCGAAACCCGGGGGCGAAGATTTTAGAGAATGAGCCGAGATGAATTACGCGCTCGGGAGCCAGCGAATAGAGCGTGGGCACCGGTTCGCCCTCGTAGCGCAGTTCGCGGTAGGGGCTGTCTTCCACAATGAGGAAGTCGTAGCGCTCGGCAAGTTCGGCAAGCACGCGGCGTTCGTCGAGGGTGAGCGTCTCGCCCGACGGATTCTGAAAGTCGGGAATCATATACAGGAACTTGATGTGCTTGCCTTGCGCGAGACACATCTCAATGGCGTCGACATACATTTGGCGCCAAACGTCGATGTCGGGGTGATGCTGCACGCCCACGATGGTGGCACGATAGGAGTGGAACGACTGCATGGCACCTAAATAGGATGGTGCCGAGGTGAGAATTACGTCGCCGGGATTGACGAGCACGCGGGTGCACACGTCGATGCCTTGCTGCGATGAGGTGGAGATGAGAATGCGTTCCTCGTCAACGCCATAACGCTCAGCCACCGCTTTGCGCAGTTCGGGCACGCCTTGTGTGGCGCCGTACTGAAACACGCGGCTGCCGTAGCGGTCGATTGCGTCAGCTATGGTCTGCTTGATGGCTTCGGCAGGGAAGGTGTCGGCAGAGGGGTAGCCGCCAGCAAATGAATAGATGGCGTTGAGGTCGACGCGTTTGAAGATTTCTCTCACCGGCGACCTGAAAAACGAGCCTACATCGTCGGAAAACCGGTGAGAATATTCAATTTCCATATTTGATAGATTACTTATTTTTTTCTGTATTCGTGATTCCTTCAACACATTTATCGCAGCAGGTCTTCGAGGGTTACCGAAGTGGATGTGCCGGCGTCGCGATATTTTACAATCACAGGAGTGTAGATGTGAATGCCGTCATCTTTGCCGGCGCCTTTGGTGATTGGTCGAGAGCCAGCCACAACCACAGCGCCTTCGGGAACCACAATCTGCCCGTTTTCGTTAGCGCGGATGTATTCGCCGCAGGTGGCGTCGTAGATGGCTGTCGATGCATTGATAATCACGCCGGTGGCAATCACGGCATTTTGCTTGACAATAGTGCCCTCGTAGATGCCGCAGTTTCCGCCGATGAACACGTTGTCCTCGATGATTACTGGCAGGGCACCTACCGGCTCGAGCACGCCGCCCAGTTGCGAAGCAGCCGAGAGATGCACGTGCTTGCCCACTTGGGCGCATGAGCCTACAAGGGCGTGCGAGTCAATCATGGTGCCTTCGTCGACAAAGGCTCCGATATTGACGTACGACGGTGGCATCATAATCACCGACGAAGCCAGGTGGGCACCGCGGCGCACGCTGCTGCCGCCGGGCACGATGCGCACTCCGCTGCCGGCAGTGAATTGCTGTGCCGGGATGGTGTCCTTGTCGAAGAACGAAAACTGGCCTTGTGTCATGTCGGTGAGTTTGCCAAGGCGGAATCCGCTGAGGATTGTTTCCTTCACCCAGGCATTCACTTTCCAAGTTCCGTCAACTTTTTCAGCCACTCTCACGGCGCCGCTTTCGAGGTCGTCGCATAGCTTGTTGAATTTATCTAATTCTGCTTGTTGAGTCATTTTTGATGTAATATAAATAATGTGGTTAAATGAGGTTCAAATCTTTGAGGGTTTGCACCATCAGTTGGTAGGTGCTTTCGGATGCCGGAGTAAGCGGCGAGCGAAGGCTGTTGTCCATAAGACCCAGCGCATGCATTGCAGCCTTGGCAGGAATTGGGTTGCTTTCGATGAAGCAGTTCTTAAACAGCGGCATCAGTTTGAAGTGCAGGTTGCGAGCCTTGATGAGGTTGCCGTTGCGAATTGAGTTCACCAGTTCCACCATAAGCTGCGGTGCGATGTTAGAGGCTACGCTGATAACGCCGTGTGCACCCGAGGCAATGAGCGAAAGCGTCTCGTTGTCGTTGCCGCTGAGCACGGTGAATCCTGCTGGAGCATTGCAGATGATGTCGGAAATTTGTTGGTAATTCGACGAAGCCTCCTTGATGGCAACGATGTTTTCGATTTCGGCAAGTCGCAAGGTGGTTTCAGTAGCGAGGTTCACACCAGTACGGCCCGGCACATTATATAATACGATATCCTTGCTGGTTGATTGGGCAATTTCCTTGAAATACTGATACAGACCCTCCTGAGTGGGCTTGTTGTAGTAAGGCACCACAATGAGGAATGCGTCGACACCGTGAGCATCGAGGTTCTTCATATTTTTCACGGTGTGGACAAACGAGTTTGTTCCGGCACCTACCACAAGAGGCAGACCGTGAGAATGTTCGCGGCAGCACTCCAGCAGCTTGATTTTTTCGTCGTCGTCAAGACAAGGAGTTTCGGCAGTAGAGCCCAGAGGGACCAAAAAGTTAATGCCGGCTTCAACCTGTCGTTCCACGGTGTTGGCAAAAGCATCGTAGTCGACTTCGTTGTTTTTGAAGGGCGTGAGCAGAGCAGTGCCACAACCCGTTAACAATAAACGATTCATATACTTAGTTAAATGATTATGTCTTTAAATTCTTTCACTCCAGTTATGTTTTCAATCATCAGTGCTGCTTGCACGGCACCTTGAGCAAATCCTTTGCGCGAGAATGCTTCGTGAGAAATGGTTATGCGGTCGTTTGCGCCCTCAAATCCCACAGTGTGAATGCCGGCAATCTCGCCACAGCGCACCGATTGTATTTCGGTGGTTTTGTTCATGTTTTTGTCAACAATGGCGCCGAGCGACTTGGCAGTGCCACTTGGAGCGTCAAGTTTGTGGCAATGGTGCATCTCAACGATGTAGGTGTCGTAGCCGGCATCTTTCAGCAGGGAAGAAGCCTTGTCGGCAAGTGCGAACATCACGTTCACGCCAAGCGAGAAATTCGATGCGTGAATCATTGGCGTGCCTGCGTTTTCGAAGTAAGAAACCACTTCGTCCTTGATGTCGTTCCATCCGGTAGTTCCCACAACAACAGCCTTGAAGTTGTCGGCAAGGAAACGGTAGTTGGCGCGGAAAGCATCGGGTGTGGTGAAGTCGATGCAAACATATTGCTTGGCTTCGCCGGGGTTGAACGATGTGATATCCTCGCTGGCAACATATTCGATGCCGCGTTCCACTAAAATGGACTCAATCATGTGGCCCATTTTGCCATATCCACTAATTGCTATCTTCATGATTGTTGTGCGAACAGATTACTGTGAATAGTGTTAACTATCGCTGTGAGGTCGATGCGGTCGACAACAAAACTGATGTTGATGTTTGAAGCGCCTTGCGAAATCATGTAGAGATTGTTTCCTTTGAGGGCGTTCATCAGTCGTTGAAGCACGTCGCCGTAGTTGATTACGTTTTTGCCGATGATTGACACCTGCGACTTGTCGGTGAACACGTGCACTTCGGCAAATTGCGAGAGATGCTCAACCACTTGGTCGACATTCTGCTGTCCGGCAACGGTGACCGAGATGTTTGCTTCCGATGTACTGATAAGGTCGACCGACACGTTGTAGTCGCGGAACACCTTGAACACCTTTTGCACAAAACCGGTGGCATTAATCATCTTTGGCGAGAAAATGTTGATGAGCAGGATGTCCTCCTTCCACGACACAGCCTTCACGCCGTCGGCAATGGCGTCGTTGCCCATGATTGATGTGCCCGGGTGCTGAGGATTTGTGGAGTTAAGCACAAGTATAGGTATGTTTTTGTTGATTGCAGGCTCGATGGTGAGTGGGTGCAGCACCTTTGCACCGAAGTGTGCCATCTCGGCAGCTTCTTCAAACGAGATTTTGTCGAGGCATTTGGTGCCTTCAACGCGGCGAGGGTCGGCAGTGCGCACGCCGTCGACGTCGGTCCATATTTCAATGCGTTTAGCATCAACAGCCATGCCGATGAGCGATGCGGTGTAGTCGCTGCCGCCACGTCCGAGCACCGAAGGCTCGCCGTCGATGGTCGAAGAAATGAATCCTTGAGTGATTACTGCCTTCATTCCCTTGTAGCCTTTTTCGATTATGCCTGGCACGCGGTTGTTAATCTCATCGAAGATTGGGTCGCCAATGAGAGTGTCGCCGCTGGTGATTATCATCTGGCGGGCGTCGATTAATTCGGTGTCGATGCCCGATGCATTCATTGCATGATATATGATTGTTGACGAAAGGTTTTCGCCGCGCGAAATGATGATTGCTTTGCTTCGAGCCGATAGTTCGCCAAGAGCGCACACCGAGGTCACCACTTTCTCGAGGTAGTCGCAGATGTTATTGATTTCGCTGATGGCTTCGTTGAGCATGTGTCCGCTGTTGGCAAGCAGTTCGCTTGCTACGGTGATGTGACGCTCGCGCAGTTGCTCGAGCAGGAGCGAGGTTTGTGCCTCGTCTTGTGCGGCTGCCATGTCGGCAATTCGATAGAGCATGTCGGTTACTTTCGACATGGCTGATACTACTACGATGGGGCGTTCGTCCAATTTGCTTCCGATAATCGAGATGGCTCGTTGGATGGCTTCGCTGTTAGCTACTGAAGTGCCTCCAAATTTCATTAATATCATAGTTTCGAAAATTTAATTGAAAATTGTATTTTGTTATTATTTTATTTCGTTGTTAATCAGACTCTCGAAGATGGCAACGTATTGCCGCGTGGCTGTGGCGAGTTCGTCGACCGTGACGCATTCGTTGGCGGTGTGGGCGGTGAGAATTGAACCGGGGCCGCAAAGCATCTTGTGCTCGAAGCAGGTAAGATGAGGTGCGTCGCTGCCAAATGCCACGGTTGTCGTTGGAATGCCGTCTACGGTGAGGAAGCGCGTTGGGGTATCGCCGCCAAGGGCTTCGATGCTGATATGCTTTTGCCAAGGTTGGTTGCCTTGGGCAATTTGGGAGAGGGTGTTCACAACAAATTCATCCGACGAGAATGTGGTGCGGAAATAGAGGCGGAACGACAACTCGTTGCTGAGTATGTTTTGCGGGTTGTTGCTTGCAAGCTTGCCTATATTCCATGTGGTTTCGCCCTGAAGTGGGTCGACAGGGAAATTGATGCTACGAAGGTGGTTGACAAAATCAACAAAGAGGTTGACTGCAGAAATACCCATTTCGGGGTATCCCGAATGGCAGCTTTTGCCGCCTATTGTGATTTGAAACGATTTTGTGCCCTTGGCTGCGCTCACCATGCAGTTGTCGGTGGGCTCGCCAACCAGCAGATATTTTGCACCGGCATGGGTCTTTGCAAAATGCTTAGCTCCGAACGAGCCGGTTTCTTCGCCGGCAAGCAACAGCAGCCCGAATCCGGTGTGCCCTCGGCGCTCAAGTTCGAGGCAAGCCTGATAGAGCGACCATATCTGACCCTTTGCGTCGCAGGTGCCACGGCCGCGAAATGTGTTGCCGTCGAAAGTCGGCTCTATGTAGGGCGGCACGGTGTCGATGTGCGTGCAGAACACAAGCTGCGGCGTGCCCCAGCTGAACAGCAGGTTCAGGGTGCCGTCGCCCACCTCCATCGTTTCAACCGAGCAATGCGGCGTGGCAAGTGCCTTTGCCAGATGCTCGGCAAGTGCTCGCTCTTTCGACGAAGTCGAGTCGTAGTTTAATATGTCGATAAAAATGCTGTAATCCATTTTTTTTAAATCTATCTTTAAAAAGTAGAGCAACTCCACTCACATGGGGCTGCTCTCAAAGTAAATTGTTAATAAAATGTCATGATAATGTTCAATTCAATTCATAACACATGCCCCACAAACAGTTATCTGCCTGTTTTATTTGTTTGACGATATGTTTTTTTGAGTTGTACATTATTAAAAAATTGGTTGTTAGCTACAAAAAACCATTCTGGTTGGAAAACCGCTGCAAATTTATTAACGCTGATTTGTTTTTGCAAATATTTTTGCAATTTTACATTTCTTTAGAAATCGGTAGCATTTTTTTAGTATTGGTTATTTTATGCCACAATATTTCTTTAAATCGGCAGTTGTGCCGTGCATCTCGCCGTTGAGCGCTTTTAGCCATTTGTGGGTGTTGTTGAACATCAGTTTCTTGGCGTTGTCGAATTTCTCGGGATTGGTGATTCGAGTGAACACCACGCGCTGAATGGCGGTGCGAGGGCAGGTGGCGATGCCGTAGCCTGCATTCTTGGGTGTGTCGGTAGGACCGTTGCTGCTCCAGTATTTCACGTTACCGTTTTCGTCGTAGCCCATAAAAATCACGCTGTGGCCGTGCTCTTGCTCGTCATCTTTGTTTGCGTTAACGCCAATCACGGCGCCGCTGTCGCTGCCTTTTGAGGCATTGCGGTCCCAAAAAATCTTCATGAAGTCGCCAGCAACGGCTTTGCCCCAAACAGGGTGGTTGCACCATTCGTCGTCGCTAAGATATCGTTCGTCTTTCGATTCTTTGAGCGCTTCGGTTTTGGCGCCGCGGAAAGCGTGGAAGCTAAAGCCCGCCTTCAGGTCGTTGACAAGCACCGCCATGCCGGGTCCGTTGGCGTTGGCACGTCCCCAACAGCCTTCGCCGTCACTTTGGTTCACGCCATTTTGGTTCACGTTGTCGGTGATGCCTACAAGTGGCTTGAGGTTGAACCAAGCGGCACGCGACACTTCGCCATTCTTGTCCCAGATGAGAATGGCTTGAATGAGAGCGGCATAGGTTGCCATCGAGCAGAAAGATGGGCAGGCTTTCGAAGCTTGAAAATTGGGGCGCTGGTCGGCAAGCTTCATGTTGAACGCCTCGTTCATGGCACGCCAGGCGCTCTTGGGAAAGTCGGGCGTAGCCTTTCGTCCGGTGTAGTAGCCGCCGTTGTCGGGGAAAGAGTCGACGGCAGCAAGAATTGCCTTTTGCCACGATTCGTTGACACGCTGTTTTTCGTCAGCCGAAGCGTTGAAAACATCTACGCTCAAAGCGAGAATGAATGATAAAATCAGATATCTCATTACAAAAATGTTGTTTCGGTTAATAATTGGCTTCAAAATTATTAAAAATATCGCAAGTTGCACAAAAAAATTAACTACTTTTGTGTTATGGGACGAATATTAGCAATCGATTACGGAAAGAAACGTACAGGCATAGCAGTGACCGACACGCTTCAGCTTATAGCCAACGGGCTTGAAACAGTGGCGACGCACACGTTGCTGCAATACCTCAAGGATTACATAGCCAAGGAGCCTGTCGACACCATAGTGGTGGGCTTGCCCAAGAGGCTGAACGGCGAGCCTTCGGAGAGTATGCGTTACATTGCGCCGTTTGTAGCCACTCTGCGCAAGACGTTTCCGCAGATTCCGGTGGAGATGTACGACGAGCGTTTCACCAGCACCATAGCCCATCAGGCAATGATTGATGGCGGGATGAAAAAAAGCGACCGGCGCGACAAGGCGCGTGTTGATAGCATAGCGGCAACAATCATTCTAACCGACTATCTGCAACATCGCGATATGCGAGGCGGTTGAAGCTGCAAGGAAGTAGAGAGTTGGTAAACCGCTTTTTTGTTAGTAACTTTGCGGAGCCAAAAGCGAAGATGCGTTTAATGAAGAGACTACATATAAATACTATATTCTTAAGGCTGATTGCTGTGGCAGCAATTGCGTGGGTTATGGCATCGTGCAGCTCAACGAAGCATGTGCCGGATGGGCAGTATCTGCTCGACGATGTTAAGTTCAACATTACCGACAATGCAAATGCCAAGTCGCTGAAAAGCACCGAGTTGGTGAACTATCTGAGGCAGACGCCAAACCACAAGGTGCTTGGCGGCATGAAGCTGCAGTTGGCATTCTATAACATCAGCGGCAAGGACAGCAGCAAGTGGTTCAACAAGTGGGTGCGTCGTGTGGGAAGTGCACCGGTTATCTACGACCATTCGCTCACCGAGGCAAGTGTGAAGCAACTGCAGACGGCTTTGATAAACAAAGGCTTTATGGAATCGAGTGTGACAGCCGACACCATAGGCAATCGTGCCAAGAAGAAAATGAAGGTGATATATAATGTGTCGTATGGCGAGCCGCATTATGTGTCGTCGATAACCTATAATATTCCTAACGACACTCTACGAGAGCTGATTTTGGCTGACTCGGCACTGTTTTTGGTGCGGCGCAATTCGGTGTTCGACCGCAATGTGCTCGACGAGGAACGCCAAGGCATCAGCGAGCGCTTGCGTGAAAAGGGATACTACGCGTTCAACAAGGAATACATCACGTTCACAGCCGACACCGCTGCCGGCGAAAAGAATGTTGACCTTACGATGAACCTGATGCGCCCGTATGAAAACGACAAGATGCCATATTACACTTCGCACAAGCCTTTCTATGTGCGAAACGTGACGTTTGTAACCAACTACGACCCGATGACAATGCACGATGCAACCGACTATAAAGCGCCGACCGAGATGTTCTACAACGGCTATAAGGTGCTTTATGGCGAGGAGAAGTATCTGCGTCCGTCTGTGCTCGACGAGTGTTGCCTGATTAAGCCTGGAAATCGTTACAACTCGAGCGACGTGAACCGCACCTATGAGTCGTTTGGCAGACTGGGCATAGTGAAATTTGTGAATGTGGAGATTTTGCCCGTTGGCGACATCGATGGCAAGATTTGGCTCGACGTGTATGTGTTGCTTTCGCGCACCAAGTCGCAAACAGCATCGGTGTCGCTTGAAGGCACTAATTCCGAAGGCGACCTCGGCTTTGGTTTGGGGCTTGGCTACCAGCATCGTAACCTGTTCAACGGTTCGGAAGTGTTGAGTGCGAAGGTCAGGGCAAGCTATGAGAGCCTTTCGGGCGACCTTAACGGCTTGATTAACGACAACTATTCGGAATACATGGGCGAACTTGGATTGAAGTATCCGAAATTCAAGGCTCCGTTCCTCAAGCGCAGCTTCAAGGAAAAAATACTTGCTTCTACCGAGTTCTCAACCAGTTTCAACTATCAGGAACGTCCCGAATATACGCGCGTGATTGCCGGTGTGGGGTGGCGCTATTTGTGGAGCGAGCGCGCCAACAAGACTCGGCATACATTCAATCTGCTTGATTTGAACTACGTGAATTTGCCAAAGAGCAAAAGCCACTTCCTTGACAGCATTAGCAACCCGATTTTGCGCTATAGCTATGAGGACCACTTTATCATGCGCATGGGCTATTCTTACTATCATTCAAACAAGAACGATGCTTCGCCAATATCGAAGCGCTATCAGCCCGATGTCTACACCATTCGCGTGGCTGCCGAAACCGCAGGCAACCTGTTGTATGGCATTTCGAATATGATTGGGCAAAAGAAAGAGAACGATTCGTATAAGGTGTTTGGCATTAACTATTCGCAATATTTCAAGGTGGATGCCGATTACTCCTACACTCATAGCTTCAATCCGCGCAGCAGCTTGGCATTCCATGTGGGAGCCGGTGCTGCGGTGCCTTATGGCAACAGTTCGGTGGTGCCGTTTGAAAAACGGTTCTATGCCGGCGGTGCCAACAGCGTGCGTGGTTGGGGTGTGCGCACCTTGGGTCCGGGCAGCTACTATGCCACCAACTCGGTGAACAGCTTCATTTATCAGTGCGGCGATGTGCGTTTCGACATGAATTTGGAGTATCGTGCCAAACTGTTTTGGGTGATTGAGCTGGGCGCATTCATCGATGCCGGCAATATTTGGACAATTAAAGACTACGAGGACCAGCCCGGCGGGGTGTTCAAGTTCAATAAGTTCTACGAGCAAATAGCTTTGAGCTATGGCTTGGGCATTCGCTTGGATTTCACCTACTTCTTGCTGCGTCTCGACTTTGGTATGAAGGCTCATAATCCGGCTTCGCATCAAGAGCATTGGCCGTTGTTCCATCCGCGATGGAATCGCGACTCTGCTGTGCATTTCTCGGTGGGCTATCCGTTCTGATTTTTATTTAGGTAAAAAAGATAATTAGTTATGAAAAAATTAGTGATTTTCGACCTCGACGGCACATTGCTCAACACCATTGAAGATTTGGGCAATGCTGCTAACTATGCGTTAAGCCAGAATGGTTATCCTACGCATAGCTTGGCGAGTTATCCGTTTTTTGTGGGTAATGGAGTGCGCAATCTCATCCGCAAGGCTTTGCCCGACGATATGCGCACCGATAGCATTATCGAAAGCTCGCTGAAAGATTTCAAAGAGTATTACAACGAGCATAACACCGATTGCACCAAACCGTACGACGGCATTGAAGAACTGCTGCGAAACTTGCAGGACAATGGCGTTAAGATAGCTGTTGCATCGAATAAGTATCAGCAGGCAACCGAGAAAATCATTGCCCACTATTTTGGCGACATCGATTTTGTTGCCGTCTACGGGCAGCGCGAAGGTGTGAATGTGAAGCCCGACCCCTCGGTGGTGTTTTCAATACTCTCTGATGCAAAGGTGCCCAAGAGTGAGGTGCTGTATGTTGGCGACTCGGGCGTTGACATGGAAACGGCGCGACGTGCCTGCGTTGATTCGGTGGGCGTGACATGGGGATTCCGAAGCGAGAAGGAGCTGAACGAATATCATGCCGACATGATTGTAAACAAGGCTTCAGACATCTTCGACATTGTGATGAAGGAGAATTGACGAAATAGAATTTTCAGTATAATTAAATGCTGCAATCCGATTGAAAATAGTGTCTCGTCGGGTTGCAGCATTGTTTGTAAAGTCAGTGCACAATATTGCCGGGTTGTTGTGAAACAGGTTTTTTATATGTTCACTTCGTTCGATAGCGTTATCGATGTCACGCCCGGGTCGGTATGAATGTCGCTGAACACCTTGATGAAGTTGGTCGACGTTTTGCAACGCACAATCACGTTGATGATGGTGCTGTTGTTTTCGTAGTCGTATTTCAAAAACAGGTCGCTAATGTGCACGTTGTAGTGGGCAAACGTCTGTTTAATTGCCGAAGGGTCGGTGACAATGTATTTCAGCTTGATGCGAATGATTTTCGACTCGCCGGTCATGTCGGCATAATGCTCGTATCGGTTCATGATGGCAAGGATGAAAATGATAAGCAGAGTGGTGATAATTGAAATGATATACATTCCGGCGCCCACTGCGAGTCCAATCATTGCCGTAATCCAGATGCCGGCGGCGGTGGTCAATCCGCGAACCGAGCCTTTCATTTGAATGATGGCACCGGCGCCAAGGAAACCAATACCCGACACCACTTGCGCCGCTATTCTGCCCGGGTCGCCATTCTTCAGTCCCATAAACTCCTGAGGAATGTAGATTGACACAAGCATGGCAAGCGTGGCGCCTGTGCAGATGAGCGAAAACGTGCGCATTCCTGCCATCTGTCCTTTCTTCATTCGTTCGATGCCTACAGCGGCACCAAGAAACATGCTCAGCAGCAGGCGCATGGTGGCATTTACCCAATTAACGTCCTGTTGCTGAATGAGTGATACTATATAGTCCATAATAGAAAAACCTGCTTGTTTGTTGTTAATGCAAATATAACCAGAATGCTTCAATTTGGCAAATCGGTTTGGCGAAGATGCTTCGAAAATAGGGATAATTGCATAATGTTAAAAAATATAACAACTTGTGTTTGTGGCAAAACGGAAAAAGTGCTAACTTTGTAAACAAATTGCGATAGGCAAGTTTATCGGAGTCTTGAAAACATTATAATCAAAATAAAAATTCAAAAAGATGGATTGGATAGTAGATTTATTTACTGGAGGTTCAGTAGCTCATTCAATCTTGGTGTACTCGCTTGTGATAGCCTTGGGCGTGATGCTTGGCAAAGTTAAGTTCTTTGGCATATCACTGGGCACAACCTTTGTGCTGTTTGTGGGCATCTTGATGGGGCATTTCGGGCTTTCGGTTGATTCGGGTGTGCTTCATTTCATCAGAGAGTTTGGACTTATTTTGTTCATTTTCTCGATTGGTATGCAAGTTGGCCCCGGCTTTTTTTCTTCGTTTAAGAAGGGTGGTTTAGTGTTAAACGGACTTGCCATGTTGCTCATTGGATTGAACATTGTGGTGGCTCTTGTGATTTACTACGGAGTTGGCAATGTGCGCTTGACCGACTTGGTGGGTATCTTATCGGGTGCTGTGACCAACACTCCCGGACTTGGTGCCGCTCAGCAGACGCTGATTGAAACCAAGGGCGCAAGTGCTGTGGCTCTGAACGAGGCAATGTCGATGGGTTATGCGGCTGCATATCCTCTTGGCGTTGTGGGCATCATCCTGTCGATGATTCTTGTGAAAGTGTTCTTCCGCATCAAGATTGACGAGGAAAGCAATAAGATTGAGGAGGAAAGCGAGGATAGCTACCTGAAGCCTTACTGCGTGACCTTTGAAGTTACCAACGAGCTCATTGCCGGAAGCACAGTGCTGCGCTTGAGCCAAATGATTGACCGCAACTTTGTGATTTCGCGCATGCAGCGTCAAGATGGCTCGTTTGTGCTGCCTAAGTCGACAACAACAATTGAGATGCACGACAAACTGCTGATTGTTATGTCGCAGCAGGACGAGGGCGCATTTTCGATGTTCGTTGGTCCGAAAGTTGAGATGGAATGGCAGGACGACCCTCGCGAAGTGGTTTCGCGCCGCATTGTGGTGACCAACAGCCAATATGTAGGCCGCAAGATTGGTACCCTGCGTTTGCGCATGGGTTACCGCCTGAATGCCACTCGCGTAAACCGTGCCGGTGTCGACCTTTTGGCTCGCCCGAACTTGGCATTGCAGATTGGCGACCGCATCACTGTTGTGGGTGGTCTTGACGATATCAACCGTTTGGCGTCGAAGATGGGTAACTCGCTCCGTCGCCTCAACGAGCCTAACATGTTCACCATGTTCATTGGCATCTTCATTGGTATTGTGTTGGGTTCAATTCCGTTCCTGTTGCCGGGCATGACAGTGCCTATGAAGCTTGGTTTGGCAGGCGGACCACTGATTGTGGCTATTCTTGTGAGCCGATTTGGATATAAACTTAAACTGGTGACTTACACCACCAGCGCAGCCAATCTGCTGCTTCGCGAAATAGGCATCTGCTTGTTCCTTGCTTCGGTGGGTATTGCTGCCGGTAAGGACTTTGCCGCTACGGTGTTTAATGCTCAAGGTGCCACTTGGGTGTTGTATGGCTTCCTGATAACCATTATCCCGCTGATGGTGGTTGGCACATTGGCACGTTGGCGCCATAAGTTGAATTATTGCACAATCATCGGTTTGCTGTCTGGCGCAACCACCGACCCACCGGCATTGGCATACGCCAACAAGGTGGCTAACAACGATGCTCCTGCGGTGGCTTATTCAACTGTATATCCGTTGACAATGTTCTTGCGAGTAATCACAGCTCAATTGTTGGTGCTGTTGCTTGCCTAAAGAGAGAATTTTTAAGTAAAAAGATTTGTTTGGCAGCGATGCGGCGCCCGGGTTCTTTGCAACTAAGGCTTGGCATCGCTGCCTTTATATTAAAATATATTAAGAGATGAAAAGATTGTTGATTGCTGTTTTTGCAATTGTTGTGGCGGCAGGAGCCAATGCACAATTGAGTGAGCGCATGGCAAGACTCGATGCCAAGCTCAATGGCGTGGCAGTGGAGGCAGTGGGCAAATCGGCACCGCTGATTGGCATTACGCCCACAGGAAGCAAGGGCGGTTCGATAGGCAAGCAATATGTGCAAGCCGTGATGCGTGCCGGCGGCATACCGGTGGTGCTGGCAGCCGACACCACCGCCGAATATTTGCAAGGTGTGGTGAGCAGGCTCGATGGCATTTTGCTCACCGGGGGCGAGGATGTGGCTCCGTCGTATTATGGCGAAGATGCCGTGGAGCAGCTGGGCAAGGTGGATACCATTCGCGATGTGCTCGAACTCAGTGTTGCCCGTTTGGCGGCAAACCGCAACATTCCTGTGCTGGGCATCTGCCGTGGCTTGCAGGTGATGAACATTGCTTTTGGTGGCACTCTTTATCAGGATTTGCCGTCGCAATATGGTGGCGAGGTGGTTCATCACCGTGTGTCGGCAAGCGAACGCGCTGTGCATGGTGTGGCTGTTTGTGAGCCGTCGAAACTACACGATATATTGCTTGTTGACTCAATGATGGTGAACAGTTCGCATCATCAGGCGGTGAAAGACGTTGCCAAGGGAGCACGCGTGGCGGCTTTGAGCACCGACGGCGTGATTGAAGCCATCGACTTCTATCCGGCACGTCGGGCAATGGGTGTTCAATGGCATCCTGAGGGATTCAAGGGCAAGAATGCGCTGATGAACAAGTTGCTGGAGTTCTTTGTGTCGGAGGCGCGGCTCTATCGGCATGCCAAGGCGGTACACAGCCGAGTGTTGTCGGTTGACACTCACACCGATGCGCCGCTCGACTTTGAGGACGGCGTTGAGCTTGGGCTTCGTTGCAAGAATCGGGTGAATGTGCCAAAGATGCAAGAGGGTATGCTTGACGCACAATTCCTGGCAGCCTACGTTGGCAGCGATGTAAAGGTGAAGGAAAACGGAAAAACGCGGCGCGTGGCGCGCGAACTGAATCAAGCCACATTCAACGCCTGTCACGAGCGAGTGCTGCAGCTTATTGATGCTACCATCAAGCAAGCCGAAAAGTATTCGGCAGTGTGCGGCATTGCGCGAAGCGAGGCTGAAGCAGCCGAGCTGAAAGCAGCCGGCAAGAAAGCATTTTTCCTTGGTGTGGAAAACGGCATAGGCATAGGCACCGACCTTGGCAGAGTGAAGCAGCTGAAGCAGTTGGGTGTGAAGTATATCACGCTGTGTCACACCTACGACAATCAGATATGCCATTCGTCGACTCATACGAGCGACGCCAGCAAGGGCTTGACTGCTTTTGGCAAAAAACTTGTTGCCGAGATGAATCGCGAAGGCATTCTCATCGACCTTTCGCATGCCAGCGAGGGCACGTTTTGGGATGTGATTAAGCGTTCAAAGCAGCCGGTGTTTTGCTCGCATTCGGGAGCAAGAGCGTTGTGCGACAACGACCGCAACATCACCGATGAACAGCTGCGCGCTTTGGCAAAGAACGGTGGTGTGATACAGACGGTGGCTTATGGCGGATTCCTACGCAAGGACGGCAAAGCCACGATTGACGATTTTGTACGCCACATACAACACATGGTTTCGGTTGCCGGAATCGACCATGTGGGCATCGGCACCGATTTTGATGGCGGTGGCGGCATCCCGGGTTTTCAGTCGGATAGCGACATGATTAATGTGACTATGCGGTTGATTGAAATGGGATATAGCGATTCTGACCTCGCAAAGATTCTTGGCGGAAACTTCTTTCGTGTGATGAGCGAGGTGGAGCAGGGTGTGCGTTGATTGCCCGCTAAGGGCAGCTTTGTCAGAACAGCGATTTAATCAGGAAAAATATCACGGGAACAATTAAGGACGGCAGCATGTTGAGTGTTTTGCAGTCCTTAATTTTTAGCAAGTTAAGGCCTGCAGCAAGAATGAGCAGACCACCTACCACCGACAGCTCGGCAATGAGGTCGTCGTTGATGGCGGTGGCAGAGATGCGAGCAATAAGGTAGAACATGCCCTGCCAGCAAAACAATACCGGTGCAGCCCAAATCATGCCAATGCCGTAGGTGGTGGCAAGCACAGCCGAGGTGACAAGGTCGAGTGTGGCATTGGTGAAAAGGAAAGTGTTGTCGCCATGCAAGGCGCTGATTACGGGGCCGAGCATCGACAATGTGCCTATGCAGTAAAGCAGTATGCCTGTTGAAAGACCTTCGCCAAGGTTGCTCGACGAATGCCGAGTAGTGAGCCTGTTGAACCAACCGTCGATGTCGAGCATATATCCCACAAGCGACCCCACCGACAAGCTAACGATAAACAGCACAGGGTATTGGCTTTGTGGCATGTAAGTGATGAAAGCCCTCAAGCCAATTGCGAGCGAAACCACGCCCATGGCATTGAACAGGGCAGTTTGATATTGCGGCTTGATGCCTTTCTTGAGCATTGCCCCAATGAGTGCGCCAACGATTATTGTGCAGGTGTTTACGATTGTTCCTATCATAATGGAGGCAAAGTTAGCAAATTAAAGCATTTTTGCCAAAAAAATTGCAGCCAGGCATTGTGCTTGCCGGCTGCAATTATTTTTTTCTTATCATTGCAAAATGGTGGACGGTTAGATGTCGCTGTCCTTTTGCGACTTCCGCCGCGACTCTTTTTTGCCTTCGGCTGAACTTGTGTCCTTTTCTTCTTTAATGTCGATTTCGTTGCCTTTTTTGTCAAATACACGGTATTCGAGGTAGGCGAGCGATTGGTTGGCAACAATCTTGAAGCCGAATCCATATTCCATTCGCCAACGCAGATAGTCGGAAATCACACCTTGTTTGATGTAAGCGTCGACAAACGGGTGGACGTACATTTTGAATTGCTTCACCTTTAGGTTATTCACCAAATAGTCGATTTTGTCCTTTATGACGTCGGTGAAGAGCAGAGGCGATTGCACTTCGCCTTTGCCGTGGCAAGAAGGGCAAGTTTCGCTTGTGACGATGTCGAGGGCTGGACGCACTCGTTGGCGAGTGATTTGCATCAAGCCAAACTTGCTCAGAGGCAGAATGTTGTGGCGAGCACGGTCGCCAGCCATAGCCACCTTCATGTGGTCGTAAAGAGCTTGACGGTGCTCAGATTGAGCCATGTCGATGAAGTCGATGACAATGATTCCGCCCATGTCGCGCAGACGCAGCTGGCGAGCGATTTCGTCGGCAGCGCGCAGGTTGACATCGAGGGCGTTGCCTTCTTGCGAGTCGGAATTTTTCGACCGGTTACCCGAGTTCACGTCGATTACGTGAAGGGCTTCGGTGCTTTCAATGATAAGATAGGCACCCGACTTAAACGATACTGTCTTGCCAAACGATGTCTTGATTTGCTTCGTGATGTTGAAGTGGTCGAAGATGGGAATGTCGTCGGCATAAAGTTTGACAATGTCGCTGCGGTTGTTGGCTATCAGGCTCACATAATTGAAAATCTGGTCGTAGACACTGGCGTCGTTCACATAGATGTTTTCGAACGAAGGACTGAAGATGTCGCGAATGACACTCACGGCGCGGCTTTCCTCTTCGTAGATGAGTGCCGGTGCATCGAGTTGCTGTGCTTTAGCGAGGCTGTCCTCCCAACATTTCATCAAAGTCTTGAGTTCGTTGTTTAGCTCTGCCACTTTTTTGCCTTCGGCAGAGGTGCGAACGATAACACCAAAATTCTTGGGCTTAATGCTTTCGATGATTTGGCGTAAGCGGTATTTCTCCTCCGACGACTTGATTTTTTGCGACACCGAAATCTTGTTGTTAAAAGGAATGAGGACCATAAAGCGTCCGGTGAAAGAGATTTCGGTGGTAAGTCGAGGTCCTTTCGACGAAATCGGCTCTTTGGCAACTTGCACAATAAGTTTCTTGCCGAGGGAGAGAACATCGGTGATAGTGCCGTGTTTGTCGATGTCGGGGAGTGTGGTGGCTTTGGAAATGTTTGGCACTTGACGAGTGTCGCTAAGTGTCTTTTCCAGAAATTGAGAATAAGTGTTAAACTGCGAGCCTAAATCAAGGTAATGGAGAAATGCGTCTTTCTCGTAGCCTACGTTGACGAATGCGGCATTGAGTCCGGGCATTAGCTTTTTCACCTTGGCAATGTAGAGGTTTCCCACCGCAAACGACACGTTGCGTGTTTCTTGTTGCAGTGCCACCAGCCGCCCATCTTCAAGCAGGGCGGTTGATATGTGAGTGGGATTTACATCAACTACTAATTCGCTTCTCATTGCAGTTTGTTATTCTTTTTCAAAAATTACTACTGAAAGTGTAGGGTAGGACGCGTGTGGCGTCCGCAGGGTCTGTTTCGTCGTTAGAAAGTTCGTCGGTTATGTCCTCACTAATTAAGCCGATATAGGCGTGGAGTGTTGATGCATGCTTTTTTATTTAAAAGCACAAAGAACAAACGAGAATAAGAGAATTCATATTTTTATGTGTTTCTTTCTTCTTGTTTGTTCTTTATATGACTTAATTAGAAAGTCAGAAATAAATTATTTCTTCTTATGACGATTCTTTCTAAGTCTCTTTTTGCGCTTGTGCGTAGCCATCTTGTGGCCTTTTCTTTTCTTTCCGCTTGGCATAGTTGTACTTAGTTAAAGGGTTAATAATGATTCTTTATTTTATTTATTCTCTTGTCTCCTTAGTTGCATCCATTTTGCAGGGTTGCTGTTGGGGAGGTTATTTCGTAGAAAAAAGTTTGTTTCGCTTACTTTTTCACCTGTTCCATGAACACTTTAGCTGGCTTGAAAGCTGGAATTTTGTGTTCTGGGATGATGATAGTGGTATTTTGTGAGATATTGCGAGCGGTTTTTTGCGAGCGAGTTTTGATAATGAAACTGCCAAAGCCACGAAGGTATACGTTTTCGTCGTTGGCAAGAGAATCTTTAACAATATCCATAAATCTTTCTACAGTCTCAAGCACCGATGCTTTGTCAATACCGGTGGATTTTGAAATTTCGTTTACGATGTCTGCTTTAGTCATTGTCTTTTATTGTTATAATTATAATTCATTAGTGCATAAAATATAACGGATGATTATTTTCGTGAAATAATATCCATTATTATAAATAAATCACACGGACTTTTCGAGCCCTTTTGATTTTAGCAGTGCAAATATCGCAATTATTTTTGACTTTGCACTAATAATCAGGTATTTTTTATCGTAAAAATTGCAAAAAGGCGTTGCCGTTGCCAATTTGTGAGGCTATTTCAGGCGATAAGTGAACGTGTCATTGCGCTGCGGCTTTGCTTTTGCCGAATGGCTTGATAAGTTCGTCCTGAGCGGTGAATTTTGGGAACAACTTTATCATTATGGGTATAATTATGAGTTCTGCTGCAATCAGAACAGCCAACACCACCCAGTAGCTGCCATACGATTCGCCAATAAGTTTGAAAACTACTGAGCGGATTGACCCTAAAGTTATGCTGTGTGCCAAGCACAATCAGGGAATAGCGGCCGATGTAGTTAATAACAGGCACTTGAACTTGGCGCGAGAGAACCAATATTTTTTACGGCGTTTCCCAAAACGAAATATGGTAGCGAAAGCATGGCAGTATCGAGCTGCATGGGAAGCATGTGGTTGTTGGAGCCGATATACCAGCCAAAAATTGAAATTGCAATTATCGCAATGTGTTTAGATATAGTATTATTATTTATAATGATATTTTAAAGGAAAAACGTTGTTTGCGGATTATTAATTGTAACTTTGTGCGAAAAAGTATTAAGACTAATGTAATCTGACGGATGATGAATAAACAGTTTTCTTTGCCGTTTGTTGTGCTGGCGATGATGTTTTCGGTGTTTCTGATTCTTGCCAACTTGATGGAGGTGAAGGTGGTGAAGATAGGCATATTGACGGCTACTGCAGGGCTTTCGGTGTTCCCGATTTCGTATATAATCAACGATTGTATAGTGGAGGTGTATGGGTTTGCCAAAGCTCGGTTTGTGATATGGATGGGCTTTTTGCTCAATATGATATTTGTGGTGTTTCTGCAAGTGTGCATTGCGTTGCCCAGCGACCCGTCGTGGACGGCTCAGGCTGCAGTTGAGCAAGTGTTTGGCAACACGCCACGCATTTTGCTGGGCAGTTTTGTGGCTTTCATTGTGGGTTCGATGGTGAATGCGCAGGTGATGAGCCGCATGAAGGTGCGCGATGGCGGCAAGCGATTTTCGCTGAGGGCAATCATGTCGACGGTGTTTGGTGAGAGTGCCGATTCGCTGATATTTTTCCCTATTGCTTTTGCCGGAATGCTTCCCTTAGCTACTATCGTCACGCTGGTGTGGACTCAGGTGATGCTGAAAACACTGTATGAAATTGTTGCCTTGCCCATAACCATTAGGGTGGTGAAGTTGCTCAAAAGAGTTGAAGGAACCGATGTGACCGATGTGAATGTAGATTATAAATGGTGGAAAGTGTTCAAGATATGATTGACAAGACTAAGATAAAGACGGTGTTTGTCGACGTTGACGACACTGTGTGGTGGTTCACCGAAAACAGCAAGTTGTCGCTGCGGCACGTCTACGATGCATTTGGGCTTGCTGCTTGGCAGCCGAGTTACGAGCGGTTTCGTGACATATATCTGAGCAAGAACGCCGAGTTGTGGAATTTGTATCATCATGGCAAAATCAAAAAGGACTTTTTGGTAACGGAGCGTTTTCGCTACACTTTGCAGCAGATAGGCGTGACGCAGCGCCTCGATGAGCTGGGCGCTGAGATTGACGAGGAATATTTGCACTTTCTTGCGCAGCAAAGCATTCTTGTGCCGGGAGCAAAGGAGTTGCTGGAATATCTCAACTGCCATTACAGGGTGCATGCGTTGAGCAATGGATTCAAGGGCACGCAGCAGCAGAAGTTGCTTTCGGGCGGCATATCGCATTTGATTGACAAGGTGATAATTTCCGACGATTGCGGATTCACTAAGCCGATGCGTGAGATATTCGATTATGCGCTGAGCGAGTGTGGGGCAGAGGCTGAGTCGACAGTGATGATTGGCGACAATGCTGATGCCGACATACTGGGTGCGCGCAACGCCGGTTGGCACACCATATACTTTAATATAAAAGGCACAGCGCCCTGCCGTGAGGCTGACGCCAATGTCGACAGTTTGCTTGAAGTGAAAGAGATTTTATAATATCGACACGCCCCCTAAGTCGGTGAGTCGTTTCTTCAGTGGCTCGGCTTTGTCGGCGTCGAGTTGAATAGTCATTGTGCAGCAGTTGTCGAAATCCTGGCTGACGATGCGCAGGTCTTCGCTCTTAATCACCTTCATCACGTCGTTCATGCCAAGATAGGCGAATGTGAATGTAATGGTGGTTTGTTCGTGACATTCCAATATCTCGCCGGCATTGATGGCTTCGACTGCGGCTTCGCGGTAGGCAACTATCAGTCCCGATGTCCCCAGTTTTATGCCGCCGAAATAGCGCACCACCACAATCACGATGTTGGTGAGCCCGAAAGAGTTGATTTGCCCGAGAATGGGCTTGCCGGCGGTGCCCGAAGGCTCGCCGTTGTCGCTCGAGAGATATTCGCTGCGGTCGGTGCCAATCATATAAGCCCAGCACACATGGCGTGCGTCGTGATATTGATTCTGATATTTTTTTATTACGGCTTTTGCTTCGTCGGCGCTCTGCACAGGTTCGGCAAAGGAGATGAATTTGCTCATCTTCTCTTTGTATAATCCTTGCGAGATGCCTTTCACTGTTTTGAAAAAGTCGCTCATTGGGGTTGTCGGTTGTGTTTGATTTGCTGTTATTTCTTTGCAAAGTTAATGGCGAAACGGGTTTTGTGCAAATGAAAGTATTGCAAAATAGATGCAAAAAAGGTGAGCGTGACGTTGCCTGATTTGCTCAAAAATCGTAATTTTGCACGGTGAAAACAACCGATAAATGTAACGGATTATAAATTTAAACAAGTATAAAGAATTATGGCACAATGGTTTGAATGCAAAGTAAAGTACGATAAGACAACTGGCGAAGCACAAATAAAGACAGTGAGCGAGACCTATCTGGTGGATGCAATGTCGTTCACCGAGGCAGAGGCGCGCATCACCGAGGAGGTGAAATATGGCATCTCGGGCGAATTTAAGGTGGATTCGGTTAAACGTGTGCGCATGAGCGAAATCTTTTTCGACGAGAATGGCGATAAGTGGTATAAGGCAAAAGTGAACTTCATCACTATCGACGAGAAAAAAGGCATCGAAAAGCGCACTGGCTGCTATATGTATGTTCAGGCAAGCGATTTTGCAAAGGCTTTGCAGAACCTGATGGACGGAATGAAAGGAACGATGAGCGACTTTGAGGTCGCTTCGATAGCCGAAACTGTCATCCTCGACGTATTTAAAGAGGACCTCAGCGGAGCAAAGGCAGAATGAGGAGCATAGAACGATGTCGATATCCGAATCAATAAAGAAAATACAATCGGAATTGCCGCCGGGAGTGAAATTGGTGGCAGTGTCGAAGTTTCACCCGATAGAGCGGTTGATGCAAGCCTACGATGCCGGTCAGCGCATTTTTGGCGAAAGCCGTGTTCAGGAGATGGTGCAGAAAGTGCCGTTGATGCCAGCCGATGTTGAATGGCATTTCATCGGACATCTGCAGACCAACAAGGTGCGTCAGTTGCTTCCTAACGTGAGCATGATTCACAGCGTTGATTCGCTAAAGCTGCTGCAGTGCATCAACAAGGAGGCGGCGCGCATCGGCAAGATTGTGAATGTGTTGCTGCAGGTGCATGTGGCGCAGGAGCAGGAAAAGTTTGGCTTCTCGGTTGACGAGCTTGAGCAAATAGCTTCGGGGACCGACGACCTGGCAGTGAGCAATGTGCGCATCTGCGGCTTGATGGCAATGGCCACGAACACCGACGACGAGGCTGAAATTCGCAGCGAGTTTGCCCGGGCGCACGCCGTGTTTGAGCACCTTAAGCATGGCGCATTCAGCGGCAACAGCAGTTTTTGCGAACTGAGCATGGGCATGAGCGACGATTACCCGATTGCTGTGGATGAAGGCAGCACAATGGTGCGCATAGGCACAACGATATTTGGAGAAAGGGAGTATTAATTTGCTCCCTTTTTTGCTCTTTTAGTTGCTGTTTGTGCAGTTTTTTCAAAAAAAAGGCTTATCTTTACACAAAATTAAACTTAATGGCATGGGCATGTTTGTTGTTTGTCGGCTTTCATGCCTGTTGTGAACCTGTAATAACTAACTAAATATCAAATAACTAACTAATTAAACAAAAAATGAGTAACAAAACTAAACAATGGGGTGCTATCATCGTAATGATTGCCCTCTTTGCTATGATTGCCTTTGTGACCAACTTGTGCTCGCCAATGGCAGTGATTGTGAAGAATCAATTCGGAGCATCGAACTTCGCTTCACAAGTGGGTAACTATGGCAACTTCATGGCATATTTGCTGATGGGTGTTCCGTCGGGTATGTTAATCAAAAAGTTGGGTTATAAGAAAACTGCACTTTTGGCGTTGATAGTTGGTATCGTCGGCATCTTGGTGCAATGGTTGAGCGGAAGCCTTGGCTTTACAGTCTATCTGATTGGTGCGTTCATTGCAGGTTTCTGCATGTGTATGCTCAACACCGTTGTTAACCCTATGCTTAACCTTCTTGGCGGTGGCGGTAACACAGGTAACCAACTTATTCAGATTGGTGGCGTGTTCAATTCAACAGCAGCAGTGTGCGTTTACATCCTCATGGGTGCCCTCATCGGCGATGCTGCCAAGGCAAAGATTTCTGATGCCACTCCAGCCCTTATGATTGCGCTTGCCATCTTTGTGGTTGCTTTCATCGTGATTTTGTTCACAAAGATTGAAGAACCTCAAAAGATTGAAAAGGAAGAAAAGGTTAGCGCTGAAAAGCCAAAATACTCGGCATTCTCGTTCCGTCACTTCAAGCTTGGTATCCTTGCCATTGCATTCTACGGCGCAGTTGAAGTTGGTCCTCCAACCTATATTCTCCAATATTTGACTGCAGACACTCAAGAAATCTTGGATAAAAAGGTTGATATTATTAATAATTACAACAACGGCTCTTTAGCAATTAATGTTGCTGCTGAACAGTTGTTAAATCCAACTAATGATGAAAAAATTGCAAAAAAGATAGAAGCAAAGGATGTCGAGAAGATGAAAAAACAACTCAGCGAAGGAGAAATAACTGTTGAGTCTGTTAAGAAAACCACAACTGGTCGTGCTATGGATGCTGGTTATGCTGGTACGCTTGGTGCAATTTATTTCTTGCTCATGCTCGTTGGCCGTTTCGTAGGTGGCGTTGTGGGTGGCAAGATTTCAACCAAGGCAATGATTTCGTCGGTGAGTGCAGCAGCAGTAGTTCTGCTTGGCTTGGGTATCTTCTTGCCAACCGACGTTACAGTAAGCATTCCTGGCGTTGACTACACCGCAATGGCTCTTGTTTGGGGCAATGTTCCTGTAGGCATCCTGATGTTCTTGCTCGTTGGTCTTTGCGCATCGGTTATGTGGGGCGGTATCTTCAACCTCGCTACCGAAGGTCTTGGCAAATACACTGCCGTTGCTTCGGGTGCGTTCATGACTATGGTTTGCGGTTTCGCAATCATGGTGGGCATCCAAGGTATTGTTGCCGACGTTACCGGCAGCTACTTGGCAAGCTTCTTTGTTCCATTGGCATGTGCTGCTTACATCCTGTATTATGCACTTGTTGGTTCGAAGAACGTCAACACCGACATTCCTGTAGAATAATCGGCGAGGCAAATTGATTACAGCATGTGCCGGCATCGAGTGGCGCATGTTGGCAAAATAAGATATTGGCAGTCGGGCATTTATGCTTGGCTGCCAATTGTTTTGTGGCATTATAGGAAAAGATTTTGTGCGATGTGGCTTTTTTGTTGCGTAAATGGGGCAAAATATGATTAAAAATTGTTATATTTGTGGTATGTTTGTATAGCTATGTTCAGAAATTAATACTAACTAAAAGATATGGCAATAAATGTGTATGAAAAGGCAGCCGATAACATAAGAATTTTGGCTGCTTCGATGGTTGAAAAGGCAAATTCTGGGCACCCGGGCGGTGCTATGGGGGGCGCCGATTTCGTTAATGTGCTTTATTCGAAGTACCTTGTTACTGACCCTGCCGACCCTATGTGGTTTGCACGCGACCGCTTCTTCCTCGACCCCGGTCACATGTCGCCTATGCTCTACAGCGTGTTGGCGCTTACCGGAAAATATTCGATTGAGGATTTGCAGAATTTCCGTCAATGGGGCAGTGTTACACCCGGTCACCCCGAAGTGGACCCTATGCGAGGTGTGGAAAACACGTCAGGTCCGTTGGGACAAGGTCATGTGATGGCGGTAGGTGCTGCCATAGCCGAGCGATTCATTGTTGAGCGTTTTGGCGAAGTGTGGGCACATAAGACCTACGCATTTATTTCGGACGGCGGCATACAGGAAGAAATCTCGCAGGGCGCCGGCCGCATTGCCGGCTATCTGGGCTTGAGCAACCTGATTATGTTCTACGATAGCAATGCCGTTCAGCTGTCAACCGACTGCGACGCAGTTTCGGCGGAAGACACCGCAGCCAAATATCGCGCTTGGAACTGGAACGTGATTGAAGTGGATGGCACTGACGCCGAGGCTCTTTCGGCAGCACTCGAGAATGCTTTGGCTGAGGAAAAACGCCCGACAATCATCATCGGCCATACTGTGATGGGCAAGGGCTGCGTGACAGCCGAAGGCGAGAATTTCGAAGGCAAATATAGCACTCACGGGCAGCCGTTGAGCGCATCGGGTGCTTCGTATGAAAAGACCATTGAAAACCTTGGCGGAAATCCTGCCGACCCATGGCAAGTGTTCCCCGAGGTGGCTGAATTATATGCAAAACGTGCCGAGGCGCTTAAAGCCATTGTGGCTGAACGCAAGGCTGCACAGCAAAAGTGGGCTGAGGAAAACCCTGAAGCCGCAAAATTGCTGCAAGGCTACATCGATGGCAAGGTGGCAGATGTCGACTATTCGGCAATTGAACATAAGCCAAACATTGCCACTCGTGCGGCTTCGGCTGATGTGCTGAAGGTGCTGGCTCAAAAGGTTGGCAACATGATTGTATCGTCAGCCGACTTGGCTAACAGCGACAAGACCGACGCATTCCTCAAGGTTGTGGGTGCATTCAAGCCGCACGATTTCAAGGGGGCATTTCTGCACGCCGGTGTTTCGGAGCTGACAATGACAGCCATCATCAATGGCATGGCGTTGCACGGCGGCTTGATTGGTGCTTGCGCCACATTCTTTGTGTTCAGCGACTATATGAAGCCTGCAGTGCGTCTTTCGGCGCTTATGCAGCTGCCTGTGAAATTTGTGTGGACTCACGACGCATTCCGCGTAGGCGAGGACGGACCTACACACGAGCCTGTTGAGCAAGAAGCACAAATACGCTTGTTGGAAGAACTCAAGAACCATGCCGGCCGCAACAGCATGCTTGTTTTGCGTCCAGCCGACGCTGCCGAGACATCGGTGGCTTGGAAGATGGCAATGGAAAATACGCTCACCCCGACGGCGTTGATTCTCTCTCGCCAGAATGTGAACGACCTGCCGGCAGCCAGTGGCAACCGCTATGCCGAGGCATTGCAGTCGAGCCGAGGTGCGTATGCAGTGATTAAGGCCGACAACCCCGACCTGGTGCTTGTGGGCAATGGCTCGGAGGTGGCTACGCTGGTGGCTGCAAACGAGTTGCTCAAAGCCAAGGGTGTTACAGCTCAAGTGGTTTCGATACCGTCGATTGGCGTGTTTATGAATCAGCCAAAAGAGTATCGCGACGAGGTGATTCCTGAAGATGCTCCGACATTCGGACTTACAGCCGGACTGCCGTCTACGCTCTATCGTGTGGTTGGTGCCCGTGGCAAGGTGTTCGGCTTAGACCATTTCGGCTCATCGGCACCGTATAAAGTACTTGAAGAAAAGTTTGGATTTACCCCTGAGCTTGTGGTTAAGGAAATTGAGTCGTATCTCAAAAATGTGTGATTTTAACGAATAAATATTCCGATTTGCAAAGTTGCGGCTTATTAAAGCATGTATAATGAGGGTTTTAGAGTTATAGTATGTGCTATTTCAAAAATAAATTGTAATTTTGTAAATCAATTCTGAAACAATATATTGTAATTATTAAATAAAAGTCTATGAAAAAGATTGCTTTGATTGCTGCTTTATGCGCAATGATGGTTCCTTCGTTGAATGCTCAAGAAGTGACCTACGTAGAAGACCCTGCACAAGGATATCTTCTCAACAATTTTAAGGACAATTGGTTTATTCAAGCTGAAGCCGGTGCCGGTGTTCTGATGAGCCCGAACGACAAGAAGGTTGACAGCTTTGGCGACCGTATTGGCTATTCGTTCCAACTGTCGGTTGGTAAGTGGTTCTCGCCTGTAGTAGGTATTCGTGGCGGTGCCGATGCTTATCTTGGCAAGGGTGCTGCTTTGGGATTGACAAACGATATAGGCGTTCGCCCCGACTTGGATATTGCCGGCAATTTGTATGGTCAAAAAGTATGGCAATTCGGTCCTACATTCGACGTTTTGGTTAACCTCACCAACTGGTGGATGGGCTACAAGCCAGGCCGTGTTTACAACGGTATTTTCTACGTTGGCGCTGCTGTTAACTTCACTTGCGCTAAGGACCTCGAAAACAACGATTGGTCGTTTGAATATGCCGACTCACACAACCTTAGCATCCGCACAGGTTTGTTGAACAAATTCGCTGTTTCGAAGCGTGTTGATATCCTTCTCGACTTGCGTTGCGACCTCGTTCAAGAACACTTCGACACAAAGAAGACTCGTAACCTCTATGCAACTGCATTGCTCGGTTTGGGCTACAACTTCGGCAAGACCGAATGGAAGGCTCCTGTAACTGCTGTTTGCCCAACATGGAAGTACACCGATGCTGAAGGCGACGCTCTTGCTGCTCGCTTGCAAGCTGCTGAAGCTAAGATTGCCGACCTCGAAAAGCAACTTCGCGACTGCCTCAACCGCAAGCCTGAAGTTATTGAAAAGGACGATGCTCCTTTGGCAACTATCTACTATCCAATTGGCAAGTCTACCATCACAGGTGTTAACACCAAGATTGTAAACGCTGTTGCTGAAGTTATGAAGCAAAGCGACAAGAACTATGTGCTCACCGGTTGGGCTGACAACTACACCGGTACTGACAAGATTAACGCTAAGCTCCGCAAGGACCGTGTGAACGGCGTTAAGAAAGCATTGGTTCGCAAGGGTGTTGCTGCCGACCGTCTCGATGCTCAAATCAACGATGGCAACCTCACCAGCTTTGGTGCTAAGTGTGCTTCACTCGACCGTGCCGTAACAATCAACGAAGCTAAGTAATCACTGCGATTATTTTGTCGGAATAATTGAAAAGCAAAACGCTTGAGTGTATGCCTTATGGCACATGCTCAGGCGTTATTATCCTTTTCAGGATTGTTCTGCCGAATGAAAATATGCCAATTTGGTGAATTCAAAACGATAATAATATAAATAAAAGAGATAACATGAAACGAATTACTTTACTTGCTACTTTCTTGCTCGCCGCAATGAGCTTTGCAGTTAGCGCTCAGGAGGTGACTTATGTTGAGGACCCGTCGCAAGGTTTGCTTATCAACAAGCCATCTAACAACTGGTTCCTTAATGTTGAAGCTGGTGCCAACTTGTTTATGAGCCCAAACGACACTCATGTCGATAAGTTTACTAATCGCATCGGCGGCTCGTTCGACATTTCGTTAGGTAAATGGATTTCGCCTGTATTCGGTCTTCGTGCCGGCGTTGCATCGTTCCTCGCAAAGGGCGCTTGCGATGGCTACTATCACGACCGTGGCGACATGGCCATCCGTCCCGACCTTGGCTATGCCGAAGATGGCTATTATGCTCAAAAGGCATGGTTTGTAGGTCCTAAGTTAGATGCAATGCTGAGCCTCACCAACTGGTGGTTGGGCTACAACCCTGGTCGTGTTTACAACGCAGTGTTCTATCTTGGTACATCGGTTTATTTCCCATTCGCAAAGGGTGGCGCAAACCACAATATGTATGCCGACAAGGTTAACCCATCGATTGACAAAGACGCTAAGTGGGCATTCGCCAACTCTCGCGACATTGACGTTCACCTGGGTTTGTTGAACAAGTTTGCTGTTTCGAAGCGCGTTGACATTCTTGTTGACCTTCGTTTCGACTATCTGCAAGAAAACTTCGACGACATTGTGGACACCCGCAACTGTAACCTCAACCTCCTTGTTGGTATTGGCTACAACTTTGGCAAGACCACTTGGAATGGCCCGATGACAGCCGTTTGCCCAACTTGGAAGTACACCGATGCTGAAGGCGACGCTCTTGCTGCACGCCTGCAGGCTGCTGAGGCAAAGATTGCCGACCTTGAAAAGCAACTTCGCGACTGCCTCAACCGCAAGCCTGAGGTAGTAGAAAATGACGACAATGCTCCATTGGCAACTGTTTATTTCCCGATTGGCAAGACTGCCATCACCGGCGTTCAAGGCAAGGTGGTGAATGCTGTTGCCGAGGTTATGAAGCAAACCGACAAGGAATACCTCCTCACCGGTTGGGCTGACAACTACACTGGTAACGACAAGATTAACACTCGTCTCCGCAAGGGCCGTGTGGCTAACGTGAAGGCTGCTCTTGTACGCAAGGGTGTTGATGCAGGTCGCCTCGAAACTACAATCAACGATGGCAACCTCACCAACTTTGGCGCTAAGTGTGCTTCGCTTGACCGTGCAGTTACTGTACACGAAAAGAAGTGATTCTTAGGTTTAGATAACACTTTAATTAAATTATAATCAACGCATCTGTGGCAATCGCCGCAGGTGCGTTGAACTTTTTTACTTTTTCGACAAATCGAACTTCAAAAATGTCAATGACCTTTATGAATCGTGCAAACCATATAGGAACCATATAGATTTAATTCTATCATTGCTAATTTTTAGTGGTATTATATTATATTATATTATATGTAACTTTGTAAGGAATTAATTATTTGAAAAATAATATAGAATATGAGAAAAGTAATTTTAATGTTGTGCTTGATGGCGGCGATGTGCGCCGGAAGTGCATCGGCACAAGGCAAGCATTTCGCGATTGAGTTTGGTGCGGGCATGAATTTCGGGCTCGCCGATTTAGGTAAGGATAAGTTTAGCGGGAACAAATCATCAGCTGACTTGTATGCTGAATTGCGTTATCGCATCAAGCAAAGCCCGTTTGAAGTGGGATTGTATGTGGGTGAGAATTTGCTTTTGCGCGAATCGTTGAGGGGTAGCAACTACGATTTCTTTTCCACCAACATTATGCTTACCAGCAATTACAACCATGTGTTGAACGACAAATTCACGTTGTTTGGCGGCGTTGGCGTTGGTATGTGCACAATCGACAGCAGTGCTGACATTGAATATGAGGGCAGCGACATGTTTTCGGAGGCTTATAGCGACAATGGCCCTTCGGGGAGTTTTGCGTTTTATTACAGTCCGCTAAACCATAAAAAGTCGAGTCCAACTTCTTGAATGGCAGAAGTTGGGCTTACTTTATGTATAAGATAAGCCCCCTCAGCAGTTTTCAGTATCG
>SFEA01000059.1 GCA_004557385.1 Bacteroidales bacterium | reverse complement strand
TAATTCGCGTCCTCTACGGACGCAGGATGGTGGGGGATGATGGATACCCGGGGTTGCGCTTCGCTTACCCCGGGCTAAATGCCTCGACTTGCGTCTCGGCCTCACATGCTTCGCATGTCCTCGCCACCCTATCGGGCGTATGCAATACACCACGGAAAGGCGTCCGTATAGGACGCAACCCCGGAGACAGAATGCCGACGGGATTTAGCCGTGGGTGAGCGAAGCATAACCCACGGAAAGCGTTCCCCGTTAAAAATGCATCCGCATAGGATGCGAATTTTGCAACCGCAGCGGAGGGCGGGCGTATGCAATACGCCCCTACACGTTCGTGGCATCCGACCCGCAAAAGCGCAAAAAGAGGCGCTGCAATTAAGCAACGCCCCTTTGATATGTAGGGTTAATCTAAATCGAGTTCAGATTATGGCAATGTGATTCTTGCAGTGTATTGAGTAGCATAATTGAAACCACCACCCAAAGCAGGCACATAGTAGTAAGGAGCTAAAAGAACAGTCTTTTCATCAGCCCAACCACTAATATTGGTCAAGCCCAAAGCGGTAGCTGGATAAGCATAAATCTTAGCAGACGGGTCACCTTGATATAGCAGGCCAATATAATATGGGTTGAAACTAACCAAGCCGTCGCCTATGTTCCAGAATTCAATATATGGGCAAGCAGCGGTGTCAAGCCAATCGCCATTATCGCCATCATCATTTTTGATAGATTCAGCGTATGGGTCGATTACACGCCAACGGTCGAAGCCTTCAGCTTTCTGGATTTCAACATTGTAAGTTACATCACCAATTGTGAAGTAGTCGGTGAAGGTACCCATACCAAGAGATACCCAGTCGTACTCTTTGCAGATAGCGAACGAAGTGGCTTGAACACCACCCGCACTCAGGTCGGCATCGTCGATTTTCACAGTCACGTTAGCGTTAACACCAACAGCAAGTGGAGAAACATTGATAGCAACATAACCTCTCGAAGCGCCTTCTTCAAACTGATAGTCGCTGATAGTGCAACCTTCCAATTCAACATTCTGACCATTTTGTTTTACAGTAACGCTAAATGAAGGCTTGCCCTGAGGAGTGGCATTTACGTTGCCACGGAAAACCTCAAGATTGTACACAGGATTACCTGCAGGCACTGCTACATCTTCCAATGCACTCGAGTTGAAAGAGAGTTCTGCATTATTTGGCTGATAGATAGCGCCTTCTTGGTCCTGGTTACAAGCGGTAAGGCAACCCATGCAGAGCACTACCAAAGCCAATGTTAATTTATTAATGTATTTCATAAAACTTTAGTTCTAATAAATGATTACTTATAATCTCCGGTCGGATTCTGGTCGGTTGCAGGATCCATGTTCACATTACCGTCGAATTCTGCTTGAGGAATAGTCAATACCCACATGTAGCATTCTGGGTCGTCGGTAGGACGGTTAGCCAGAAGTGCCGAAGAAGGCCAACCCATAGCAGCAGTACGGCGGAAACCTTGGCGCAGACGACGGATGTCGTAGATACGGCCAGCTTCGCCCCAAAGCTCAATGCGGCGTTGAGTGATGATTTCTTCGAGCAGCGAACCGGTTTCGTCGGTGGTGAGAGCGCCGAGTTCAGTGCCGGTCTTATCGCAAGTGTAGTTCGGGTCGCGCTTAGCCATGAGAGTGCCGAGGTCAATAATAGCTTCGGCTTCTTCGCCCAGACGACATTCAGCTTCAGCAGCAACCAGATACATTTCTTCTACACGCATCCAGATGTAGTCGCCAAGCCAAGTTTGCAAGTCGCTGAACTTGAATTTCTCCTGTTGATAACCGTTGCTCTTGTTAGCAGCGTCTTTTGGATTCCACCAAGCACGACGTTCGTCGGTAAGGCTCATCTTGCCATACAATTCCTTGTTGATTTGCTTGCGAGCCGATTCGCCGTAAGCACCGGCTTCCCAGTCGAAGTGAGAGAAGTGACCGGCATACATACCCGATTGGTCAGCGATGATTTCAGCGCCCCACATAACATTCTTCGAAGCAGAGTTGTTAACGCCTGCAAAATCAGCAACCTTCAAGATTTGGCAACCACTCTTAGCGATAGCTTCCTTGGCAGCAGTCTTTGCAGCGCTCCAATCTTCCATAACCAAGGCGATGCGAGCCTTCAAACCACAAGCAACAGCATAGCTGATGTGGCTGATGTGCTTGCGCGAAGTGCCGTTGAGCAATTCCACAGCCTTGTTAATGTCAGAAGTGATTTGTTCGTAAACTTCCTTAACGCTTGCACGAGGATTACCCTGAGTGCCGGCAACAGTAGGCTCGGTGTAGATAGGGCAACATGGGTCGCTTTCGTGGCCCTTGTAGGTGCGAGCAAACGATTGAGCAAGCATGAAGTAAGAATAAGCGCGGATAGCGTAAGCCTGACCAATCACATAGTTGCGGTCGAGGGCTTCGCCTTCCATGGTTTCTTCAGCAGCCAAGATATAGTTGGCATTCGAAATCCAAGTATAGTAAGCATTCCAGAGGTCATAAGAACGCCAAGCGCCGCTGGTGTAACGAGCCTTTACGTTGTAAAGGCAGTCATACCAGAACCAACCGCTACCCATATCGTTCATAATCAAATCTTCACCCATCACTTCAGCCATGAGAGTGTAAGCCGAGATGCCGTAGCATTGGTGAGTGTTAGCGGTGGTTGACCATCCGGCGGTATACATTGAGCGATAGATACCGTTCAATGGCACCAGGGCAGCATTGGCATTGCCCATCAAGCCATCGCCAGACATAGAGTCGGTTGGGCTGGTTTCAAGAGCATCGTCAGCGCAAGATGCAAACATGCCGCATGCCAACAAACCGACAAACATATATTTTAGTATTCTTTTCATACGTCAGAATTCAAATAATGAAAAAATTTACATTGTTAGTTTATCAGAAATTAATCTCAACACCAAGAGTCCAAGTCTTGTTTGGAGTATAGGTGTAGTCAGTAGAACCGCTGAAGTTATACTGAGGGTCCATACCTTGCAAGTGAGTAAACAACGCCAAGTTATCAACCGAACCGAAGATGCGAACCGAGTTCAACGAAGCCTTGCGCAAAACGCTGCTTGGCAAGCGATAGCCGAAGGTGATGTTCTTGATTGCGAAATACGAAGCATCGATGAGGAAGCGGTCGTTAGCGGTGTACTTACCAGCAACTTCAACGCGAGGAACATCGGTGACGTCGCCCGGTTGTTGCCAACGGCGCAAGATGTGCTTGTTCCAGTTGTTGTTGTAGTACATGTTGTTCATCGAACCAGCATAGAGCGAGTCGTAAACCTTACCACCGATAGAGTAAGTGGTGAGGATTGACAAGTCGAAGCCCTTGAAAGTAAGGTCGGTGGCGATGCTACCATAGAGGTCAGGGATACGGCTACCGAGGTAGTACTTGCTGTTAGCAGCCTTCGAGTAGTCGTCGCTGATGCGCTCGTTGATGATATTGCCGTTTTCGTCCTTGTCGTATACCCAGTAGAGTTGAGCACCTGTTGCAGGGTCAACACCAGCCGACTTAGCCATGTAGAATGTTCTGATTGGCATGCCTTCCTTGATGCTGTAAACACCGCTGATGATTTCAGGCGATTCGTTAGTGAGCTTAAGCACCTTATTGCTTACGGTAGAACCCATGAATGTCAAGTTCCAAGTCAAATCCTTAGTCTTAACAATTGCGCCCTTGATTTCGAATTCGAAACCGCTGTTGCGCATGTCACCCACGTTGTCGTAGTAACCCGAGAAACCGGTAGAGAGTGCCATTGGGTATTCCAAAAGCATGTCGGTGGTCTTCTTGTTGTAGTATTCTGCATTGATGTGCAGACGTTGGTCGAGAACGCTTGCTTCGAAACCTACGTTGAAGTTACCGTTCTTTTCCCAAGATACCTTTTGGTTTTCGAGAGTGCTAACTACGCCACCAATTTGGTTTGCGTTAGCATAGCTCAAGCTATAGAGGCTCTGCCAAGCATAGAGGCGAGAGAGTTGGTCGTTACCTTGTTCACCGTAGCTTGCCTTGATTGAGAGGTTGTTCAACCAGTCGAGACCTTGCATAAAGGCTTCCTTAGAGATACGCCAGTTAGCACCAATCGACCAGAACGAACCCCAACGGTGATCCTTGTGGAAACGCGAAGAACCATCGCGACGGAACGAAGCATCGAAGTAGTACTTGTCGTCGTAGTTGTAGTTTACACGACCCAACCACGATTCAATGCGATAGTTGTTGGTGTAAGAGTCGGCGCTATAGAGAGTAGTACCAGGACGCAATTCCAAGATGCCATCAACGAGGTTAGTCTTACCTGCGTCGAGGTATTCATATTTGTAAGCATAGAATTCATGACCCAACATAGCATCGATGGTGTGCAAACCAAACGAACGGTTGTAAGTGAGCAGTTGGTTGAATGTGTAGCTTTGCATGCGAGTGTTGTACTTCATGAGCAAACCGCCGGCGTTAGCCTGGTTGCCATGGTACATGTTCATATAAGTCTTTTGCAATTGGTTGCGATAGTCCAAACCGAAGTTGAGGTTGAACTTCAAGCCCTTGAATGCACCAAACGATTCGCTGTCTGAACCGAATACCATGCCGGTACGAACGCTTGCGTTGTCGTTCTTCACGTCAGCCTTGTCGTCCAACAGACCGCCGAGCGGGCTGAAGTCGTTGTAGCTACCTGGACGACCACCTTCACCATAGTCTAATTGAGGCTTGCCGTCGGCGCCCAACAGGTTCTGACCATTAGCATCCTTGATGTAGATTGGGAACAATGGCGAAACGAATTGAGCCGAATACCATACGTTAGAAACAGAGCTGCCATCGTAGTCGCTGAAGTTTTGCTTAGAGTGCGACATCGACACATTCAAGTGTGTGTTGAACCACTCCTTTATAGCAGTGTTGACATTGGCACGTGCGCTGTAGCGCTCGAATGCAGTTGTCTGAAGAATACCATCTTCGTTGAGGTAACCCAACGAGAACATATACTTAGTTTTGTTAGTACCGCCACTAACCGAGAATTGGTGTTCGTGACGGAGTGCGTTGTTGCTCAACAGACCATCAAGCCATTGTTCGTTCCAAGCCGATTTAGCATCGCTGCGAACAAGACCGGTTGCAGGGTCAATCATGTCGTCCCAAGTGTAGTTTTTGAATGGGTTGTAAGCCTCGCCACCAAGACGGCCGCCCAACGAAGCGCGAGCACCAGCTTCGGCATCTGCCCATGCATAACCGCTGTTGAATGCCAAGTCGTTGCGCAATGCTTCGTAGGTCAATTGAACGAATTCCTTTTGGTTAAGCATATCGTATGAATCAAGAGCGCGCGAAGCCCAACCTACAGTTGAACGCCACGATACGTTTGCCTTGCCTTCAACACCTTGCTTAGTGGTAATCATAACCACACCGTTAGCACCACGGGCACCATACAATGCGCCGGCTGATGCATCCTTCAAGATGGTCATCGATTCGATATCCGATGGATTGATTGAGCTGATGCTGCCATCGAAAGGAATACCGTCGACTACATACAACGGGCTTGACGATGCATTGATAGAACCATAACCACGGATAACAACGCTTGAACCCGAACCAGGCTGACCAGAACCCGATGTAGAGAGCACACCTGTTGCCTGACCATCCAAGCCCTTGGTTACGTTGGTGATTGGACGTGATTGAATCTTCTTGCTATCAATTCGTGTTGCCGAACCGGTGAACGAGCTCTTCTTTGCTGTACCGTAAGCAACAACCATCACTTCATCAAGGTCCTGAGAATTTGAACTCAAAACAACCTTCATATTCTTGGTGATATGAAGTTCTTGAGTGTCCATTCCGATGTACGACACCACAATTGTCTTTGCCGAAGCCGGCACATTTGCAATTGTGAAACGACCATCCATATCGGTAGCAGTACCCAACTTGGTGCCCTTTACCGTTACGGATGCTCCAACAATAGGCAAACCATCAGCCTCAGAAGTAACAGTACCTGTCACTGTCTGAACCTGAGCTGTTGCCAAGCCGATTCCCATTACAAGAACCGCCATCAAAAGCATCAATTTTTTTCTCATAAAAATTTCTGTTCTTTTAATTAAAACTTATTGATTACTGAAAATTTTGTTCGTTTATCACAAAATTGCTATATAAAGACATTAACCTACACAACGTGTTGCAAATAACATTTTTCATTTCTACGCTGTTTGCCACATCTTTCACAATCATGCGCTACACCGGTCCCTAAATCGGATATAACCCCTCGGAAACATTACGTGAATATGTAGTAATCCTCAATAACAGCTGCAAAGATATAGATTTTTTTTAAATTCTTATAACATCTCGTTAAAAAATTTGTAAATATGTGCGGTTTTCTTACAATCGCGCATTTTTCAAAGCATTTTTGTTTCGATTCGTAAGCGCAACGAGTATGCTTTACTACACTTCATAGCATAAATGGTGCCCATTGTAGAAAAATTTGCTTATTTCAGCACCTTTTTTGCGGTTTTACATTACAATCCATTGTCAATCGATAAAAAATAGATACATTTGCATAGGGAGTGATACATTATACAAATCAAACCAGAATAAACAACGAAAAAACACCTATGGCTATTCTTAGCAAAAACAAAGTTGCGGGCGAAATACTCGATGCCACCGACATCAACATTTTGCGCATACTGCAGGAGGACGCTCGCCTCACCACCAAAGAGGTGGCGAGCAAAGTGCACTTGAGCACCACACCGGTGTTTGAGCGTATCAGGCGTCTTGAGAGAGAGGGATACATTCGCCGCTACGTTGCCGTGCTCAACAACGTGAAACTCAATCTGGGCTTCATGGTGTTCTGCTCGGTGAAGCTGCGCGACCTGAAACACGACACTACATCGACTTTCACCGCCAAGATGCTCGAGATTCCAGAAGTGACCGAGTGCTACAACATCTCGGGACATTTCGACTATATGCTGAAAATCTATGCTGCCAACATGAAGGCTTATCAGCAGTTTCTGCTGAACGTGCTGGGCAACATCGAGTCGCTCGACTCGGTTGAAAGCACATTTGTGATGGAGGAAATAAAGCAATCCTACGGAATAAACATCTGATTCTGGTCGAAGCAACAGGCTTCGCATGCCTTGTTGAATAAGAAAAGCTGCGCATTGTGTAATGAAATGTGATTTTTTCACACAGCACTAACACAATGCGCAACTTATTATATATATAATGTGGGTGCCCTAAGGCATCACAATCACTTGCTCAGAGCAGCGATGCTCTCTTTCAGGGTTGCAATCTTGCTTTCGGCATCGGCTTTCTTCTTGCGCTCGGCGTTGACAACGGCTTCGGGAGCGTTGTTCACAAAGCGCTCGTTGCCAAGCTTCTTCTCAACCGAAGCAAGGAAGCCTTCGTAGTACTTCAGGTCGGCGTTGAGCTTAGCCAATTCTTCCTCAACATTGATGTTGCTGCCCAGAGGCACAGCATATTCGGTGGTGCCCACCAGGAACGACGCTGCAGTGGCATCTTTCTCGCTCACCTCGTCGATGGCGTCGATATTGGCAAGCTTGATGATGATGGCGCGGCAAGCGTTGCTGAACGAGCCAACAACTTGCAGGCTGAGGGCGTTTTTGTTAGGGATGTTCTTTTGCAGACGCACGGTGCGAATGCCCGAGATAATCTCCTTGGCTACAGCCATGTGAGCAAGCGCATCGGCATCAACATCACCGGCTTCGGGCACGCGGGCATACATGATGCTTTCGCCATCGGCGCGCTCGCTGATGTGTTGCCACAATTCCTCGGTGATGAATGGCATGAACGGATGCAGCAGGCGCAGAAGCACGTCGAAGAAGCGCAAAGTGGCTTCGTAGGTGGCGCGGTCGATTGGCTGCTGATAAGCCGGCTTAACCATTTCGAGATACCAGCTCGAGAATTCGTCCCAGAACAGCTTGTACACTGCCATCAGCGCTTCGTTGAGGCGGAATTTGCCAAACAAGTCTTTCACCTCGGCAAGCACAGCGTTGAGCTGAGCGTCGAACCACTTGATGGCAACCTTGGCATATTCGGGTTGCTCTATGTCAGCCACTTCCCAGCCCTTTACAAGGCGGAAAGCGTTCCAAATCTTGTTGTTGAAGTTGCGACCTTGTTCGCAAAGGGCGTCATCGTAGAGGATGTCGTTGCCGGCAGGGGCTGCAAGCATCAAGCCCATGCGCACGCCGTCGGCGCCGAAGCGCTCCATCAGCTCGATTGGGTCGGGCGAGTTGCCAAGGCTCTTCGACATCTTGCGGCCGAGCTTGTCGCGCACGATGCCTGTGAAATACACGTTGCGGAAAGGCATTGCCTTCTGATATTCGTAGCCTGCCATAATCATGCGGGCAACCCAGAAGAAGATGATGTCCGGACCGGTTACAAGGTCGTTGGTGGGATAGTAGTATTTAATCTCCTCGTTGTCGGGGTTGTTGATGCCGTCGAACAGCGATATTGGCCACAACCACGACGAGAACCAGGTGTCGAGGGCATCTTCGTCTTGAGCCAAGTCGCTGAGTTGCAGATTGGCGTTGCCCGAAGCGGCGCGTGCCTTTTCGAGCGCCTTCTCGGCAGTTTCGGCAACCACATAAGCGCGTTCGCCGTTTTCGTCCTTCTCGCCATAGTAGTAGGCAGGGATGCGGTGGCCCCACCATAGCTGGCGGCTGATACACCAGTCCTGAATGTTTTCGAGCCAGTTGCGATAGGTCGACTTGTATTTTGCCGGAACAAACTTGATGTCGTCGTTCATCACCGGTGGCAAAGCGATTTCGGCAAAGTGCTTCATGTCGATGAACCATTGCAGCGACAAGCGCGGCTCAATGGCAACGTGAGTGCGCTCCGAGAAGCCCACCTTGTTGGTGTAGTCTTCCACCTTTTCCATCAGTCCGGCAGCCTCGAGGTCGATGGCTATTTGCTTGCGCACGTCGAAGCGGTCCATGCCCACATACAGCGGCGATTGCTTCGACACGGTGCCGTCGGGGTTGAAGATGTCGATGGTGTCGAGGTTGTGGGTCTTGCCCAGCATATAGTCGTTCACGTCGTGAGCCGGTGTCACCTTCAAGCAGCCCGTACCGAACTCAATGTCCACATAGCGGTCCTCAATCACGTTAATCACGCGGCCCACCAGCGGCACAATCACCTTCTTGCCCTTGAGCCATTGGTTCTTGGGGTCTTTGGGGTTGATGCACATGGCGGTGTCGCCCATGATGGTCTCG
>SFEA01000058.1 GCA_004557385.1 Bacteroidales bacterium | reverse complement strand
ATGTGATAAGGCGGACAAGCTGCAGTGCCCAAAGTCTTCATCTTTTCAACCAGGAACGGAAGCAAAGTGCCCTCGTTTTGAATAGTAGCCTTGGTCATCGGGTAGAAATAAGTCTTGTTGGCTGAGCCACCACCCTTTGCCACCATCACAAAGCGATATTCGTCGCCCTCAACAGCTTCAATGTCGATTTGCGCAGGCAAATTGCAACGAGTGTTCACCTCGTCGTACATGTTCAGCGGAGCATTTTGCGAGTAGCGCAGATTGTCCTGAGTGTAGGTGTTGAACACGCCCAGCGACAACGCTTCCTCGTCCTCGAAGTCGGTCCATACGCGCTGACCCTTTTCGCCATGAATGATGGCAGTGCCCGTATCTTGGCAGAAAGGCAGAACGCCCTTGGCTGCAGTTTCGGCGTTGCGCAAGAATTGCAAAGCCACATACTTGTCGTTCTCCGAAGCCTCAGGGTCGGTGAGAATCTTTGCCACCTGCTCGTTGTGCGCACGACGAAGCATAAATTCCACATCGTGGAACGCCTGTTGTGCCAACATTGTGAGAGCCTCTTTTTCTACTTTCAGAATGGTTTTACCTTCAAACTCACCGGTCGACACATGGTCCTTGGTGAGCAAATAGTATTCAGTATCATCCTTGCCCAACTGGAACATAGGAGCATACTTAAATTCAGGAGTTTTTGCCATGATTTAGTTATTATAAAGTTATGTTATTCGCTAAGTTATAACCGCTTTTGCAGCCATGCGCTATGCCACTTCGGCACCATCGCCAGCCAATGACCTTTTCATCAAGCCACAGCTCCGCAGCATACTTTTCTACAAAAATAGCAAACTTTCCACACCTACGGAAATTTTTCCCCGCAAAATATCAAAACCACTCCCCCACAAAACTAAATTTTTTATTCGGTGACGGATTGGGCGAGGGCTTGCCAGAGGTTGTCGGGCGGAACGGGGGCGGTGACGTCGATTTGCTCGCCGCTGACGGGATGCACAAACTCGATGCGATGGCTTTGCAGCGAGATGCCGCCGTCGGGGTTGCTGCGCTGCGCTCCGTATTTAAGGTCGCCTTTGATTGGGCAACCGATGGCTGAGAGCTGCACTCGAATCTGGTGCTTGCGGCCCGTTAGCAAGTTCACCTCCAGCAGATGATAGTTGTCGCCATGCGCAATCACGCGATATTTCAGCACAGCCTTCACGCTGTCGGGTTTGGGCGTGTCCCATGTGCGCGACTTGTTGATGCGCTCGTTGGTGGTGATGTAGTGCGTGAGGGTGTCCTCATCCTTGGGCGGACAGTTCTTCACTATTGCCCAATAGGTCTTTTTCACCTTGCCCTCGCGGAACAGCTCGTTCATGCGCGACAGCCCTTTACTGGTTTTGGCAAACACCACAAGTCCGCTCACCGGGCGGTCGATGCGATGCGTAACGCCGCAAAACACGTTGCCGGGTTTGTTGTATTTTTCTTTGAGCCATCGTTTAAGCGTTTCTACCAGCGGCTCGTCGCCAGTCTTGTCGCCCTGAACAATCTCGCCCACCGCTTTATTTACTATAATAATGTGATTGTCTTCGTAAACTACTTCCATTCTGCCGTAAGAGTCTGCTTGTTATGATTATTGTTATGAAAACCGAGTGGCAACACCATGCCACCGTGCCTCACCCACAAAATTACAATCTTTGAGGCTCAAACACAAGAAAAAGCCCCGTCAGCAGCGAAATTTCACCGAAAAATGCCAAAAAATTATGTTTTACAGCATTTTTTTGCCGAAAAAGTTTGCAAAATCAAAAATAGTGCGTACCTTTGCACTCGCAATCGCGGGATAGAGCAGTGGTAGCTCGTCAGGCTCATAACCTGAAGGTCGGTGGTTCGACTCCATCTCCCGCCACTAACAACGGAAGTTCAGAGCAAATTCTGAGCTTCCATTTTTTTGCAGTTTAGGCTGGCGGCAAACGGCAGCGCGGCGCCCCTCCCGAGCAATTGGCGGCACACGCCCTGCTCCATGCACATCGGCAGGAAACAGCCCAAATGCTCAGCCAAACTGTGCAACCTATGCTAATAGCATTTTTTATGCACAATCTCTAAGTATTTGTGTATATGGATATTTTTGAGTAATTTCGCAGCGTAAAACAAACGAAGTGATTAATCGAAGTATTGCTTATGGTGTCAAAGACGAGAGAAAAGCTCATTGAGGTTGCACGCCAATTGTTTGCACACAAAGGCGTTGAAAACACCACTATGAACGACATTGCTTCGGCCTCGGAAAAGGGTCGACGCACCATCTACACCTACTTCAAGAGCAAACGCGACATATACAACGCCGTGGTGAAAAACGAGAGCGAACTGATTGTAGAGCGTTTGAGCAACATCCCGGCACAAAGCCTCTCGCCCGAGGAAAAACTCATGAACTTCATCTTCGTGCGATTCGATGCCATCAAAGAGCTTGTGACCCGCAACGGCTCGCTGCGCGCCGGATTCTTCCGCGATGTGCGCAAGGTGGAACGCGCCCGCCGCGGCACCCTGAATCAGGAATGTTCAATTTTGATGGAAATACTTAGCGAAGGCGTCGACAAAGGCGTTTTCTCAATAAAGCACATCGACAAAACCGCCAAGGTGATGCTGCTGTGCCTGCAGGGCATGGACGTGCCATACGTGCGCGACAGCTTTGCCGAGATGGACATCGAGAAGAACAAGCTTCGCGAATACATTCAGGACTTCATCCTCTACGGCATTACTGCCAAAAACGCCTCTCAGCCCGCCGGCAAGCCCAAGAGCGATGATTCCAACTCCATTTGACAACAAAACTCTATAGGAATTTTTTATACTAAAAAAGAAATTTTTGAAAAGATGAAATTATTAGAAGGAAAAGTTGCACTCGTTACAGGTGCTGCACGCGGTATCGGTAAAGCTATCGCATTGAAATTTGCTGCTGAAGGCGCTGACGTTGCTTTCACCGACCTTGTAATTGACGAAAACGGCAAAGCCACCGAGGCAGAAATCGCCGCTCTTGGCGTGAAAGCAAAAGGCTATGCTTCGAACGCTGCAAACTTCGACGAAACCCACACCGTGGTTGAACAAATAAAGGCCGACTTCGGCCACATCGACATCCTCGTGAACAACGCCGGCATCACCAAGGACGGCTTGATGATGCGCATGACCGAGGCTCAATGGGACGCAGTGATTGCCGTTAACCTCAAGTCGGCATTCAACTTCATCCACGCTTGCCTGCCAATCATGATGCGCCAACGCAGCGGCTCAATCATCAACATGGCATCGGTTGTAGGTGTTCACGGCAACGCCGGTCAAGCCAACTACGCTTCGTCGAAGGCTGGCCTTATCGCCCTTGCTAAGAGTATCGCTCAGGAAGTGGGTTCACGCGGCATCCGCGCAAACGCCATCGCTCCGGGCTTCATCGAAACTGCCATGACCGCTGCCCTGCCCGAAGAAGTGCGCAAAGAATGGTGCCAGAAAATTCCATTGCGCCGCGGCGGCCAAGTGGAAGACATCGCAAATGTTGCCACTTTCTTGGCAAGCGACATGTCGTCGTACGTTTCGGGCCAAGTTATCCAAGTTGATGGCGGCATGAACATGTAATCAACGAGAGACCATCATCTCAACCCATAACAGCGAAGGCTGTGTACACGCCACCCAAACGGCACCGTACACAGCCTTCCGTTTTTTCCACCACCGCAACTGTCCATGAAAAAATTCTTGCCGCAACAAACACTCATTATCGGAAATTTGCCTAAATTTGTAAAGCTATTCTGTAAAATATTATGATATTATGAGAAAACTTGTATTACTATTGTTTCTATTCACTTTTAGTGTTTCGATGATGGCAGATAACTATGTGGTAAATTCGGCTAAACTCAATGTGCGTGCCACGCCATCGGCATCGGGCAAACTACTTGGCAAACTCACCAAAGGCGCCGTGATTGATGTGACTTCAATATCAAAAGGCTTTGCAAAATTCACCTACAACGGCAAAACGGGCTATGTAAGCGCAAAGTATCTAACCAAACAAGCTGTCGAAGAAGCGGCACTGGCGCAAGAACAGCAACCGGTGGTTGAGGAGCAGCAGCCGATTGAAGAAGTGCCTTCGTCGGTGTCAACAATCTACTTTTTCTTCGACTCGAAATTCTACTACCCGTCAGTTCCAATAGCATTCAACGGCGAGCATGTGTTTGGCATGGAGGGCAAAGTGTGCGAATCGAAGATGACTGGCACACGCTACAGCGAATCGATGCGAAAAATAACCGTACGCGGCGAAGGACGCATAGTGATTTCGTGCGACGTAACTTGGGCTGACAAGCCATACCACAACGAGCTGCCTCTAACAGTCAGCGACGGCGGTGTTTATTACGTAAAATTCCATGTTGCTGGCATAATTGACGGTTTTATCAATAAACGCAACTTTATTATGGAGCAAATACCAATAAAGAAAGGCTTGAAGGAGCTGGAAAAAGCCGGCAAGAAATACACTGTAAACGACGATATTGAATATATTCTGAAATGAAACGCATCTTATCATTCATTGTGGCTATAACAGCCACCGCATTTCTTGCATCAGCACAAACTGATTTGGCTTCAATCATATTCAGCCAAGCCGGCAAGAAAGTGAACTACATCGGGCAATACGACGACAACCGACGCGACAAAAACGGCACCGGCATCAGCCGCGACAAGCAAGGCAATGTGTATGTGGGCGACTTTATGCGCGGCAAATTTTCGGGCTACGGCATGCTAATCATGGCAAACAACGCATCGATTAAAGACCTTCCTGGCACAACCATCTACGTGGGCGAATGGATTGACGGCAAGCGCGAAGGCAAAGGCACATGCTACTCTCACGATGGCGACGTGATTTACAGCGGACTCTTCAGCGAGAACTACCCCGTGAGCCCCTATCCCACTCCACGCCCCGACCAAACGCGCTATTTCTCGGACACTAACACGCAAGACGAATATTATATAGGAGAAATGCGCAACGGCAAGCCCGATGGATTTGGCATGTTTCTAACAAACGAGGGCACCCTCGCAATTGGCAAGGTGACAGCAGGGCGTCGCACTGGCGTAGGGCTTCTCCTCGCCGGCGACGGCAACTGGAAGATGGTTAAGTGGTCGGGATACAACACCTATGACGAGATATCTTCGACAGCCGACTACAACACGCGCATTGCAACCTACCGCGAAGTAGCAAGCAAACAGCACGCCGAATTCCGCCAAGGCATGCTCGATGTGGCTTCGGGATTAATACAAACATTGTCGCAATCTCAGCAAATCAAAAGCGGCGGCGCTGCTGTAGGTGCTGCAAAAGCGGGCGATGGATATATGGCTTCCAATTCATCGTCGTCAGGTTCCGGCAGAAAAGCTTCGTCGAGCAAAAAAGGCGCCGACTGCGGTTCAGCTTGGATATCGGCTTCACGTGCCTACAGCAACTACGAATCGCAACTCGTGCCTAACGGCGCAACCACCGCAAGTCTTAGCGACCAACCCTCCATACGCAGCAAGATGAAGAGCCTGCGCACCAAGTGGGAAGCCCGCGGCTGCCCTATCACCAAATCGCCTTACGAATAACCACAGGGCGTCAAACGCTGCAACGAAAAGCAATGCGAGTGGAACTGCAATCATCTGATTCGTTATTCCACTCGCATTATCATTATTATAAATAATGAAACGCGTGTCTAATGCATTGCCGAAGCTGCTGCGGCGTTAGTTAGTCATCGTCGTCGGAGATTTCGGTTTCGCGCATCTCCTTGTATTCCTCCCAATCGGGGTCGTCGGCAGCATAAAACTCAAGCGGAAGCTGCTCAAACTCAGCCATCGCCTCGTTGAACTTCTTCGAGAAAATGTGCAGGCTCATGGTGTAGAACACCCAGTTGCGCTCGCCAGCGCCGGTGTAGATGCCCGTGAGTATTGCCACGGGGTCTTTCTTCAGCTCAGCCTTCAGCGAGTCGGTGATTTTCTCCATCAACTCCGACGTTGGCACATCGGGCATTCCGCCCTCGCCGTAACGCCAGCTAACCTCAACACGATATTTATATTTGCCATACGCAATCACGTTGTCCATGTCGCGACGCCCGGTGACGATAATCAGTTCGCCCGACTCGCTCTCGGCAGGCGCCGACCACCACTCATCGCTTATTTTCAGTTTTGCCATATTTCTTATTACATATTATTTATGCCATAAATTTAGCAAAAAAATTTCATTTAGAAAAATTTGCATAATTCAAAAATTTTTAATACATTTGCGTTACTTTTTTGAAAACAATAGTATGATTTGAGCATGCACCACTTGCATTGCCTATCACGCAAAACACATAATTAATATTCAATCTTTTAATTTTTTCAAATCACATGATTACACCCATCACCATCCTGTCGCTGGCACTTGCCATTGTAGGCATCGCTTTTGTTGTGTGCCTTTTCAAACGACTTCAAACCGTGCGCGAACTGTTTCGCCTGACCAACAGCTACGACGATTTGCAACGCAAAGCCGAAAAACTTGAATCGGAGAAAGAACACCTGTTGCAAGAGAAAAGCAAACTCGACATTGAGGACGCCAAGAAAACCGAAAAAATCGGTTTGCTCAACAACCGAATCGAGGAGCTAAACGACAACATCAAAGAACTCACAACAAAGCGCGCCGAACTTGCCCAAACCATCATCGAAGCCGAAGCGGAAAAGGCAGAACTGAGAGCCAAACTCGACAATGCCACGAAACTTATTGAGGAAAGCAAAGCCCGCCAAGCCGAACTCAACAAGCAGACCGAGGAAACCTTCAAGAACATCGCCAACGAGATTCTCAAGCAAAACAGCAGCGATTTCAAGCAAGCCAACGAAATGCGCATCAGCGAGATTCTCAAGCCGTTCAAAGAGAATGTGGAGAGCATGCAGCGCTCCATCAAGGAATACTACGAAAACGGCATTAAGGAGACCTCGTCGCTGAAAACCACCATCGACGAACTCTCTCGACTGAACAATCAGCTCGGCAAAGAAGCCAATGACCTGGCTGCTGCCCTTCGCGGCAATAAAAACAACACCCAGGGACCGTGGGGCGAAACCATCCTGCAACAAATTCTTGAAGGCTCAGGCTTGATTGAGGGCGTGAATTTCACCCTGCAAGCCACCCACAACCTCGACGGCTCAAAGATTGATGGCGACTACCGCCCCGACGCCCTACTCTATCTGCCCGACAATAAGGTGCTGGTGGTGGACTCGAAAGTGAACATTACTTCATACGTCGACTACGCCAACGCCGAGAGCGACGACGACCGCAAGCGTCTGCTTGCCGAACACGTCAAGGCCGTTGAACTGCAAATAGGCAACTTGAGCAAAAAAGGCTACCAGAATGCAGTGAAAAATTCTGCCGACTTCGTGATAATGTTCATGCCTAACGAAGGCGCCTACATCGCCGCCATGCACGGCGACCCTGAGCTGTGGAACAAAGCGTACAACAAACACGTGCTGCTGGTGAGCCCTACGCACCTCATCTCGGTGGTGAAAATGATGGAGCAGCTGTGGAACAACGACAAGCAAAACCGCAACGCCATTGCCATTGCCGAGGAATCGGGCAAGCTAATCGACAAGCTTGCCGCCTTTGTGAACGATATGTCAAACGTGGGCGACAACTTGAACAAAGCAAGCCGCAGCTACGATAGCGCAATGAATAAGCTGCGCGACGGCAAAGGCAACATTCTCAGCCGCGCCGACAAAATTGCCAAACTCGGCGCAAAAGCCACACGACAGCTGCCTGCAAACGGCGAAAGCGACGAGTGAATATGCCCGTCGAAGCATTGTTGCCAGACACAATTTCAACAAAAATGCTATGCTTCAACACATTAAGGAGCATAGCATTTTTAACACTTCGATATGCAGCCCCAAAAGTGTTAAATATCGCCTCGTGCAACAGCCAAAAATCGGCGAATACACTATGTGAGAGTGCGATTTAACACGTTATGTTAATTTTACTGCATTTGTTAAAGACGCCCGACATTTCACCACATATTAACACATTCTTTTTCAACCTTTTACGATTATTTAAGACTACGCAAATTTGCACAAACAAAAATAATTCACTAACTTTGCACCCAGATTAAAGAATTACAGATAATGCCAGCGCCCAGAAAGGCACGATGAAACTGGCATCGCCGAAAATCGGCAAAGTTGTCTGCCCCGAAGTATTTCGCCGCCGGCAACTTCAAGTTGAACGAAAATTGAAACGAATGAAGAAAGGCTTATTAGCAATTGCTTCTCTTGCTCTTTTGCTCGTTTCCACATCTGCTAACAGCACCAAGGCAATTGACAGCCGCGTAGGTTATCTGGCTCCGGTGTTCAGCATTAGCAACAACGACACCACAGTGTCGTTGCAAGAGATGAAAGGAAAGTATGTGCTCCTGACCTTCTGGTCGTCGGCAGACGCCGAATCGCGCATCAGCAACATTCACTACAACCGAATGGCTGGCAAAAACAGCAAAGTGCAACACCTTGCGGTGAACTTCGACCGCAGTGCAAAGGTCTTCAACGAAGTGGCTTTGATTGACAACCTCGAACGCGGAACTCAGTTCCACATCACCCATGACAATCAATCGCCAATTCAAAAGGAGTATCGAATCGGCAGCAAAGGGCTGCGAACACTGCTCATCAACCCCGATGGCGAAATTGTGAGCGAAAACCCCTCGGATGCCGAACTTGCACAACTGAACTGAAAGCTGGGGATTCAACTCCCGTCTAATAGAAGAAACCGTGACGTCACCTCTCTTGGAACGCCACGGTTTCTTGTTTTCACTACCACTACACAAGAAAAACCTACCCGATGCCCCTACTTTAGACAGGTTTACGCCCAATCTTGCCTATGAATTAGAAAGATTTTGCCCAAATCTTGCCCCTACTTTAGAAAGATTCTGCTCATTTTTTGCCTATGAATTAGAAAAATTTTGCCAGAATTCTGCCCCTACTTTAGAAAGGACACGAGCCATCTTTGCCCACGCCTTTTTTAACAACATTCTCAACGGCGCAAAACAATAGCACACAACGGCGCCAACAGCAGTCAAGAAAACGCCTAATCCAAAAAATCATATATAAATTTTGGATTATAATCCAAAAATATCAATATAATTTTGGATTAGGCATTAAATTTTATTACTGTCCGCTAAACTTTTTTAGAATCTAAAAAATTAGGGCTGGCACCTATTGCAGGAGTCAGCCCTAAATGGTTACTTTGCTTTTGCGACAAAA
>SFEA01000016.1 GCA_004557385.1 Bacteroidales bacterium | reverse complement strand
ATCAATCTGTGTGAGACCCAAACGCACCATCTTCGAGGGAACGCCCATACAGAGCAAACGCATTGAAAACCAGCGATATTAACCGCGCGAGCGGTTACAGCCTATGTAACCCCACATTGGCGCCGTAGGCGACTATGTGGGGAGGCAGCGCAACGCACCCTCCATCCACAACCGCGGCGCGGTTGCAGACCCTGCCGACCTGTCGCCTGAAGGGCGCAACGCCGGAGCCACAAAATTAGTTATAACTCAATGACACAATCCCAGAATATACCTTGGCAATGATTTATTTGAACGATTTGATTTGTTTTTAGATTTCTTTTTCTTTACCTTTGCATAACCGAACTTATCGAATATACTATAACTCAAAACTAAGTAAATATCAAAAAAACACTATCAAAATTATGAAGAAGCTATTGTTATGCGTGTTGGCAGTATTCGCGCTTGCATCGTGCCAGCAACAAATCGACGTGAAAGATGTTCCCGTGTATGCATGGGAAGGTTATTCGGGTTCCGCTCAGTTGCGTGAGCATTTTGCCAAATACAAGGAATATGGCTTGAAGGGCGTTTGCATCAACGTGGGCTTCAACGTTGAAAATGCCGACACCGCTGCCAAGCTCGCCAAGGAATACGGCTTGGAATTCCACGCCTGGTGCCCAATCATGATTCAAGGCACAAAACAAGAAGGCGTTGATTCAACCATGTACACCGTAAACCGCCTCGGCGAATCGTCGTGGGACAACCCTCCATACGTGCCCTACTACACCACTCTCGACCCTCGCAACCCTAAGGTGGCTGATTTCTTAATCGAAAAAATCAAGAAGATTGCTGCCATCCCAGAGGTGGAATTTGTTCAGCTCGACTATATCCGCTATGCCGACGTGATTCTCAGCCGCGGCTTGTGGGAAAAATATGGCTTGGTTATGGACAAGGAATATCCAAAGGCCGACTTCTGCTACTGCGACCGCTGCGTGAGCGAGTTCAAGGCTGAAACAGGCATCGACATCCGCGCCACCGAAGAGCCCGACACCGTTAAGGCTTGGGCAAAATGGCGCTGCGACAACATCACTGCCCTCGTGAACAAGATTTGCGACGCTGTGCATGGAATGGGCAAGAAGGTGAGCGCCGACGTGTTCCCGGGTCCCGACAGCCACGCCGTGTGGATGGTTCGTCAGCAATGGAACGACTGGAACATCGATGCTGTGTTCCCAATGAACTACAACGACTTCTATCTTGAATCGCCGGCTTGGGTGGGCGAAATGGCTGCCGAAGAGGTTAAGAGCGTTGCCGACAAGGGCACTCCTGTATACAGCGGCTTGTTCATTTGCCACGACTGGCGCAACAAGGACAAGGTGACCGACCCCGAAGGCTCTGGCTTGCTGCCAAGCGAAATCGGCGAAGCCACAATCACCTCGCTCAAGGGCGGCGCTGCTGGCGTGTGTGTGTTCACCGGCGGTGGCATGACCGAAGAACACTGGATGGAACTCACAAAAGCCATCAAGGAATATGTGGCAACCGAAAAGAAATAATGCTTGCACATCAGTGTAATCAGTAATCCCCATTCAGGGCTGGACTCCGCCTGAGGCTTCCAGCCCTGTTTCTTCTTTTTTTAAAAAAATACACCTCCTTTTATTTACAACCGATGATTGACCAAACCGAACGACAACAAATAATCGACCTTATCAAGCGTGAAGTGGTGCCTGCCATTGGCTGCACCGAACCGATTGCCGTGGCGCTGTGCGTGGCGCGTGCCACCGAATTGCTGGGCAGCCTGCCAAAGCACATCGATGTGCGACTCAGTGCCAACATCCTCAAAAACGCCATGGGCGTGGGCATTCCCGGCACGGGCATGATTGGCTTGCCCATTGCCATAGCCTTGGGTGCCGCAATCGGACGCTCGGAATATGAACTCGAGGTGCTGAAGGACTGCACCCCCCAAGCCGTTGAAGCCGGCAGGCAATACATTGCCTCGGGCGCCATCGACATCAAGCTGAAGCAAGGCATCGCCGAAAAGCTTTACATCGAGGTGCGCGTGGAGGACACAAACGGCAAAGAAGCCCTCGCCATAATTGCCGGCGGACACACGCATTTTGTATATCTTGTTAAGGACGGGCAAGTGCTCCTCGACCAACGCGTGGCTTCGAAAGCCGAAGGCGAAAGCAGCGAACCGCAGCTCAGCATGGCCAAGGTATGGGAATTTGCCACCTCAACTCCGCTCGACGAGCTGCGCTTCATTCTCGAAAGCCGCAATCTCAACAAGGCGGCTGCCGAACAGTCGTTCTGCGGTCATTACGGCCATGAATTAGGCAGAATAATTCGCAACAGCAAGACCGAGCACGCCGTGCTTGGCGACAACACCTTTGCCCGAATCATCTCCTACACCTCGGCAGCCTGCGACGCCCGCATGGCTGGCGCAATGATTCCGGTGATGAGCAACTCGGGCAGCGGCAATCAAGGCATCACAGCCACCATGCCGGTGGTGGTGTTTGCCGAGGACAACAACTGCAGCGAAGAGCAGCTCATCCGCGCCCTCGCCCTGAGCCACCTCACCGTAATCTACATCAAGCAAAGCCTTGGGCGCTTGTCGGCATTGTGCGGCTGCGTGGTGGCTGCCAGCGGCTCGAGCTGCGGCATCACCTACCTGATGGGCGGCTCGTATGAGCAAGTGTGCTATGCGGTGAAAAACATGGTTGCCAACCTCACCGGCATGGTGTGCGACGGCGCAAAACCCAGCTGCGCGCTCAAGGTCACCAGCGGCGTGTCGATGGCGGTGCTATCTGCCATTCTTGCCAAAGAGGACAAATACGTCACATCGGTGGAGGGAATTGTTGACGACGACGTGGACCAAAGCATTCGCAACCTCACCAGCATTGGCCGAGAAGCCATGAACGAAACCGACCGAATGGTGCTCGACATCATGACCCACAAAGGCGTCTGACCATATTTCTCGAATCGAAATTAACCCCATACATCCCCAAGAAATATGCTTCACCGAAAATTCGTGCTCACCTCGCACGGTTATCTGCGCATTGGCGTGGTGCACATGCACCGCGACCTGCTGCAACCGGGCGACCACCCTATGGGCGGCGGGTTTTGGGACATCGACTACACCGCCAACCGCCTGGTGCTCAGCGGTCGCTCGTTCGACTTTGGCGAACCGCAATGGGGCGTAGTGAACACACTGCATGTGCCGCAAGCCTACCGTAGCATGACAATCGTATACAACGGCGATACGCCAAACCACAATTTCGACGTGAGCTCACGCCTTGCAATCGACTATTACAACGGCTGATCTGCCACCGAGATGCAATGCCTTAGCCCCCTCACTGTGCATTTGTGTGTATACACATTTATGCACAGCCTTACTGTGCACTGAAAAACGATGAATTAACGCCAAAATTACAATTTAGTTACAATTCAATACCTATGAAATTGCCGATTCTGTGGGCATTTAGGGCTATTCCGACGAAAAAAGTGCACTTTTGTGTTAAAAACCTTTGCAAACCAAAAATAAAGAAATATATTTGCCACGAAAATAACCATAAAATACGTTGTTTTAAACAATAACCTTAAACTTGGCTAACATCTATTTGATATGAACTGCATTAATAATTTCAATTTTCAGTGTACTCCTGGAGACACATGAAAATGGTGCGATTGCCACAACCAGAATTCGCTACGGCAAGCACCATGAAATATAAAAAGCGAGGTGATTTCGCAGCTATTTCCGCCATAATTTCCTCGAAATCAGCACAATGATTCACGAACCGAAATAACCGGAAATGACAGCACAAACCATCTAAACAATCATACAATTTAACCCAAAATAAAAAAAATAATCTAACCACAAGACATTATTTTACAACAAGACATCACAACTTAACTAACACATAAACCATTATTATTAACTAAACAAAACTATTATGCGGAGGTATCTTCTCTTACTTGTACTTGCTGTGGCATGTACAAGCGCGCTGATGGCGCAAAAGGTGGTTACTGGCACTGTTACCGATGCAAGTACCAAGGAAGCTCTCATTGGAGCAAGTGTGCTTGTTAAAGGTACCAACCAAGGAACTGCCACCGATATTGATGGTAAATATCGATTGGAAAACGTAAAAGAAGGCGCAGTACTTCAGATTTCGTACGTTGGTATGGAAACAGTTGAAGAAGTAGTGGGCAATCGCACCGTTGTTGACGTAGCATTAGGCTCAGGTGCACTTAACCTCAACGAGGTGGTGGTTACCGCTATGGGTATTGAGCGCAAAGCCAAATCACTCACCTATGCCACACAAAAGGTTAATGGTTCGGAATTTGTTCGTGCCAAGGAAACCAACATGATTAACAGCTTGCAAGGTAAGGCTGCAGGCGTTGTCATCACACCAAACTCGTCGGGCGCAGGTGGCTCGTCGAAGATTGTAATTCGTGGTAACAAGTCGGCACAAGGTAACAACCAAGCCCTCATCGTAATCGATGGTGTGCCAATGAGCAACAACTCAATGTCGCAGGTTGAATCGGTTTACGGTGGTCGCGACGGTGGTGACGCGCTCTCAAACCTCAACCCTGACGACATCGCAAGCATCAACGTGCTCAAGGGTGCTTCGGCAGCCGCTCTTTACGGTTCGCAAGCAGCCAACGGCGTTGTGCTCGTTACCACCAAGAAGGGTTCGTCGGGTCGCGTTCGCGTTGACTTCACCAGCAACATCACCATTGAATCGGCTCTCGACAAGCCTGAAATCCAAAGCCGCTACGGCGCTTCTGTGCTTGCCAACGGCAGCCTCGACACCAACAGCTGGGGCGAAAAGATTTCGAACGGCGTTGATGCTTCGAGCGACTTCTTCCGCACCGGTGCCACCTTCATCAACTCGGTTGCTGTAAGCGGTGGTACCGATAAGATTCAATCTTACATGTCGTATGCCAACACCACTGCCGAAGGCATCATGCCTACCAACGACTTCAAGCGTCACAACATCATGTTCAAGCAAACCTACAAGCTGCTCAACGACCGTTTGACACTTTCTGGTTCGGCTAACTACATCACCCAAAAGGGTAACAACCGTCCTCGTGGTGGTCAGTATCAAAACCCTCTTACCGGTCTTTATACATTCCCTGCCAACGGCGACTGGAATTACTACAAGAACACCTTCGAGGTTTACAACGATGTTAAGCAATACAGCGAACAACAATGGTATCGCGACACCAACAACGACTTCTCGCAGAACCCTTACTGGATTCTTAACCGCGTGAAGAGCGAAGAAACTCGCAACCGCACAATGGTGTCAGGTAGCGCTCGTTTCGACATCACCGACTACCTCTTCGTTCAAGGCCGTTTGAGCTACGACCGCATCAACGACCGCTGGGCTCGCACCGTACACGCTTCTACCAGCCAAGTGCTTGCCAACCCTAACGGTGAATATCAAGAAGAAAACTACATGATGCGCACATTCTACGGCGATATCATGGTTAACTTCAACAAGACTTTCGGCGACTACTCAGTTAGCGCTGCCGTAGGCTCGAGCTTCAACGACTACAAGCAAGAAAACGAAAACCTCAACCAAGGTGGCGACCGCTACTTGCCTAACTTCTGGGATATTGCCAACTCAACCAAGAACGGTTCGAGCAAAGGTTTGAGCCGCAAGCGCCTCAATGCCGTGTTTGCAACAGCTCAAATCGGTTGGAAAGATATGCTCTTCTTAGACGTTACCGGCCGCAACGACTGGTCGTCGACTTTGGCATTCACTCCTAACGGCTCTTACTTCTATCCATCGGTTGGTTTGACCGGCGTTATCAGCGATATGGTTAAGATGCCTGAAGTTATCAATCAATTGAAGGCTCGCGCAACTTACTCGGTTGTAGGTAACGAAATGCCTGTTTACATCACCAACCCGTTGAACGGATTTGCTAATGGTTCTATCTCTTTCAACACTTCGATGCCGTTTACCGACATGAAGCCTGAAAAGTTGCACTCAATGGAATTTGGTATCGATGCTTCGATGTTCGACGACCGTTTCAACTTCGACGTAACTTACTATCTGACAAACAACAAGAACCAATACTTCTCGATGTCGGTTCCTTCGGCAACCGGTTATAGCAGCTACTACTTCAACGCCGGTAACATCCAAAACTCGGGTGTTGAATTAACAGCAAGCTGGACACAACGCTTCACCAAGGACTTCGCTTGGAAGACTCAAGTGAACTTCTCTTACAACAACAACAAGATTAAGGAACTCGACAACCGCGAAGGCATCAGCGAAGCCGACCGCCTCGACAAGGTGGACATCGGTAGCATGTACGGCTTGCGCTCGTGGCTGGTTGAAGGCGGCAAGTATGGCGACATCTATGCTCAAAACTTCATCCGCGACGCTAAGACCGGTCTTATCTGCGTGAACGCCGACGGCAAGATTCAATATGCCGACGAATTCGAAAAGGTAGGCAACGTGAACGCCGACGTTCGTTTGGGTTGGGGCAACACCTTCACCTACAAAGATTTCTCGCTCTATTTCTTGATTGACGGCTCAATTGGCGGCAACTTCTTCGACATGACTCAAGCATCGCTCGACATGTACGGCGTATCGGAAAATTCTGCCAAGGCTCGCGACAATGGCGGCGTTGAAGTGTTCAACACTGCCTCTGGCCAAGTTGAAAAGATGGATGCCAAGTCGTTCTACACTGCCATCGGTTCAATCAACGGCGGTAGCGGCGACTACTATGCTTACTCGCAAACCAACTTCCGCTTGCGCGAACTCTCGATTGGTTACACCTTCCGCGACCTGCTCGGCAGCGGCCACGACCTCAGCCTCAGCGCTATCGCTCGTAACCTCTTCTTCCTCTACAAGGACTGCCCAAGCGACCCTGACACTTCTATGTCAACAAGCAACGGTTACGCAGGTATGGGTTACTACAGAATTCCTAATACTCGCAGCTTCGGTCTTAACTTGAAACTTTCTTTCTAAAAACAAAGCCACTATGATTAAAAAATATATCAAAAGTTCCATCTTGTTTGGTGCAGCTCTTCTGATGGGTGTTGGCTGTACAGGGGACTTCGAAGAAATTAACACCAACCCATATCAAATTCCCGACAAAGACGTGAAGATGAGCGACCTCTTCAACGAGGCTCAACTCTCGGTGTTCTACAACCAGTCGAACGGCAACTGGGAGTATCAGCTCATTCAAAACCTCAACGCCGACCTTTATTCGGGCTACATGGCTATCCCTACTGCTTTCAACGGCGGTAACAACAACGACAACTACTTCATGATGAACGGCTGGAACGGCTACACTTTGAGCTACATGCTCTTGCACGTGGTTAAGCCTATGGCAAGCGTACAAAAGATTGAAAACCTTGCCGACGACTTCCTCGCCATCAGCGAAATCCTGAAAGTGGCTGGCGCTCACAAGATGGTCGACACCTACGGACCATGTCCTTACACTCAATCGATGCAAGGTGGCATCTCGGTTGCTTACGACTCTGAAGAAACCTGCTACACTGCATTCCTCAACGAGCTTGCCGACGCTTGCGACCGCCTCACCAAGTGGCTCGATGCCAACGGCGGCGACGACAACTCGCGTCTGGAATGGGACAAGATGTGCGGCAAGAGCCAAACCACTTGGCTGCAATTCGGCAACACGCTGCGCCTGCGCTTGGCTATGCGTTGCGCTGTTGTAGCTCCCGACTTGGCTAAGCAACACGTTGTGGCAGCTTGCAGCAACAAGTATGGTCTGCTCAAAAACACCGACATCGAAGTTAAGGATGCCAACACTCGCAACCCGCAGGCACTCATCTGCCGCGACTACAACGACTGCTGCATCTCGGCTAACTACGAAACTATCCTCAAGGGCTACAACGACCCACGCCTCGAAGCTACTTGCCAAGGTGTAGGTTGGGGCGGCAAAGGCGACATCTACACTCAAAGCGGCTCTCCTGCCGGTTTGGTGGGCGAAATCAAGGGTATCCGCAACGGTTTGAAGGTTGATGGCTCGAGCTACAAGATGTTCTCTATCATCAAGTGCCCGGCAAGCGGCGGTCCTTACTCTACCGACGTGCCTATGCCAATCATGAGCCGTGCCGAATCGTCGTTCTTGCAAGCCGAAGCTGCTTTGCGCGGCTGGATTAGCGGCGACGCCCAGAGCTTCTACGAAGAAGGCATCCGCAACTCGTTTGCCAAGTATGGTCTTGACGCTACAGAATATATCAACGGCGAAACCACTCAGATTGACTACGTTGACCCACACAACTCGGCCAACAACATTGCAGCTGTCAACGATGTACCTGTTAAATTCCTTGCAGGTGGCACACAGGAACAGAAATTGCAACAAATCATCATCCAAAAGTGGATTGCAGGCTTCCCAGAAGGTTTGAACGCTTGGGCTGAATATCGCCGCACCGGCTATCCTAAGTTGTTCCCGATTCCAGCCGACAACAACAACGTGCAAGCCGAATATCTGAGCGGTTCGAAGGACGAACTCACCCGCATCGGCATCCGCCGCTTGCCGTTCTCTTACGACGAACGTTCGTCGAACCCGGCAGGTTTGGCTGAAGGCGTGGCTATCCTTAGCGCACGCGGTCAGAAAGACGCCATCGACTCGCGTCTGTGGTGGGATACCGGCCGTAACTTCTAATTATAGAATGCATAAGGCTTGAAGCCTACGCACTAAATAGTTAAACATAATGTTTGGCTGCGTCGAAGCAATTTTCGGCGCAGCCTTTTTTGCGCCGGCGGGCAGCAGTGAGTTTTTGTGGGCAAAACACTGCTGTGTGCCGATTGTTTTTTGCTTTAGTCGGCAAACTTTTTGTAACTTTGCATTTGGTGTTTTTCAACCATACGGCACCAAAGCTATTAAAGAACTATGAATATCAAGCAAATCTTATCACCAACCATGCTCGCCATGTTGCTGCTCGCCGCCTTGGCAACGCAGGCGCAAACCATGAAGCGTCCGGCGGCGCTGCGCCCCGGCGACCGTGTGGCAATAATTTCACTGGCAAGCAGCCCCGACAAAAAGTGGACCTATGGCGGCGCCGAAGTGCTGCGCAGCTGGGGGCTGGTGCCCGTGTTCGGCAAACATGTGTTCAAACACAACGGCAATTTTGCCGGCACCATCGAGCAACGCCTCGCCGACCTCGAATGGGCGTTCAGCGCCGATAGCATCAAAGCCATAATGTGCAGCCGCGGCGGATACGGCTCAATACAGGAACTGTTGCGCGCCGACACTGCCCTGTTTCGCAACAATCCCAAATGGATAATCGGCTATAGCGACATCACCGCCGTGCACGGCTGCATGAACCGGCAGGGCTTGATGAGCATACATGCCCACATGCTCGAGCACCTCAACCGCAGCCAAGGCGCCGACGAATGCGACGCCTACCTGCGCGACATCCTTTTTGGCAAAATGCCCACCTATCAGCTGCCGCCTAACATCTACAACCGTCACGGCAAAGCCGAAGGCCGCCTTGTGGGCGGCAACCTCTCGCTGCTCACTTCGATTAGCGGCTCGCCTTTCGATCTCCTGCACCCCACCGACTCGGTGCCGCTGATTCTGTTCCTCGAGGATGTCGACGAAAACCTCGAGCACCTCAACCGCATGTTCTATCAACTCATTGCCTCGGGCGTGATGAAGCAGGTGAAAGGCGTGATTCTGGGCGACTTCAGCGGATATAGGCCCACACTCGACTTCGACACCGTAGAGGATATGTTCCGTAGCATCCTGCGCGACTACAACATTCCTGTGAGCTTCCAATTCCCTTGCGGACACACGCGCCGCAACTTCCCCATGATTGAAGGCGCCACGGTGCGGCTCACCGTCGATTCGTCGGGCACCACCCTGCAGTTTGTCGACGACGCCCAAGCCTCCACCTCTTGCAACTAATCAAAAAAAGGATACAACCCAAATACAAAAACTTATATTTCGAGTATATGAAAACCATGTTCCATCGTTTTGCCGCCGCACTGATGCTGGCATTGTGCTTTTGTCAGGCATCTCACGCCGTGCTCAAAGAAAAAAACTTCGAACAAACACTCAACGTGCTCCGTGCCGAACTCGAGCGAAGCTATCTGAAACAGAAAGCCGTGTTGGCTCTGTATGAGCAACGCACCAGGGACCAGCACGACCAACTGGTGCTCACCATGCAAAAGTGCAACCAGATTTCGCTCATCCTGTACTCTCAACGCGACGGCTTCACCTTCGATATGGCTTACGCATGCCAGCAAGCCACCGACATCTATAACAACATTCAGAACAACAACGTGCCTTACGAAAAAATCAGGCTACGCATGAAGAACGAGGTGGACCGCTACGACCTCCTCATCACCTCGCTCGAGAAGCTGCCGCCTGCAATCAACCGCAAGCATCGCAAATATCGCAACAAAAAGGACTTGGCTGCCGACACCTTGCGCATTTCACAGATACATCAGCGCCTCGACAGCCTTGCCGAAGCCAACGGACAGGAGCCTTTCACCCTCGACGCCGACGAGCAACAAGCCCGCAAAGAGTGTCTGATTTACGCCAAAGCGCTGCGAAACAACATGGCGCGACTCATGAACCAGCTTGAAAAAGACACCAAGCACTACGAGCGCGTAACCCGCAAGGTGGAGAAGCTTAACGCCTACGCCCAAAGCAAATATGAATATCTGCGACGCAACATCTTCAGCAACCGCGGCGACAGCTACCTGAAGATAATGTTCAATCTCCCCACCGTGATGTATTTGATTAAAAACGAAATCGACGACAAATACACCGCCTTCGGCAACCAAAAGTCATCGGCATCGAAGCCGGGACACAACCACGACGCAAAATCGCAATGGCGCGGCATGGTGCTGCCCCTAACCCTGATTTTCATCTTGTTCTATGTGGTGGTGTCGACAGTGCTCAGCCAAGTGATTATACGCTGGCTGCTGCCCCGACGCATACGCGACAACGAGGATTATCGCCGCAAACAACCGGTGCTGCTGCTCGCTTGCGGATTCATCATTTTCATGATTTCGGTGGGCATTGTGCAAAACTTCATCACCAACAACTTCCTGATAATGGCAATCGGGCTGCTCATGGAATACTCTTGGCTGATTATCTTCATCTTGCTGTCGCTGCTGTTCCGCCTCTCCGGCGCCCAAATTAAGGAAGGCGTTAAGCAGTACACCCCATTCCTCATCATGGCTCTGGTGGTGATTATGTTCCGCATGATGTTCATCCCCAACAACCTCGTGAACCTCATCTTCCCGCCCATCCTGGTGGCATTCACCATCTGGCAGGCATCCACGCTACGCCGTCGCAAAGTGGAAATACCCGGCAGCGACATGGTGTACACCGTGATTTCGCTCATCGCCATGGTGGTGGCTTGCATCGTCTCGCTTATTGGCTACACTCTCCTCGCCGTGGAAATTATGATTTGGTGGACCTTCCAGCTGGCTTGCATCCAAACCATCACTTTCCTCTACGACCTCTGTAAAATCTACGAGACCAACACTCTGCTGCGCCGCGTGCAAAAGGTGTATAAAGAGAAAAACGACGGCAAACTGCCCACCGACAAGCTGCACGCCAACGTCGACTCGCTCAAGCAGCAAATCGACGCCACCACCGACGAGCAACAGCTTGCCGAACTCAACGCCAAACTTGCCGAAAGCGAGAAGAAACTCAATACCGTCATCTACAACATTCGCGACAACATGAAAAAGAAGATGCTCAAGGGCGACTACATCAGCCACACCTGGCTCTTCGACCTCATTATGCAAGCGTTCATCCCAATCCTTGCCGTGGTGTCGGTGCTCGGAAGCATCTACATGGCTGCCGACATGTTCGACATGACCGACCTCTTCTTCCGATACCTCAGCGTCGACTTCATCTCGTCGTCGTTCATACGCCTGTCAATATCCAAGTTGTGCATCGTGATTTCACTATTCTTCCTCTTTAAATACATCAACTATGCCGCACACGCCATCTATCGCGAAGTGAAAAACAAGCAGAACGAGCTCATTGTAGCACAAGAGAAGAAACGCCTGCGCGAACGCGGTCATCAGGACGATGAAGTGGCGTTGCCTAACACCAACATCACCCTTGCCAACAACATCATCACACTGCTGGTGTGGGGCTCCTATTTCATAATGGTTCTTTACATGCTCAATGTGCCCAAAAGCGGAATCACCATCATCACCACCGGTCTGGCTACCGGTATGGGTTTCGCCATGAAGGACCTCCTCGAAAACTTCTTCTACGGCCTTTCGCTCATGACCGGACGCATACGCATTGGCGACTACATCGAGTGCGACGGCATTGCCGGAAAAGTGGAATCAATCACCTATCAGAGCACTCAGATTGTCACCCGCGACGGTTGCGTGATTGCCTTCCTCAACTCGCAGCTGTTCAGCAAAAACTTCAAGAACCTCACCCGTAACCACAAATACGAAATGGTGAAGATACCAATCGGCGTGGCTTATGGCACCAACGTGCAGCAAGTGCGCGAACTGCTCATCAACCGCATCACCCAAGTCATCGAAGCCCGACGCGAAAAGCAACCCAACCTGGTGAAAAAAGGCACTGCGGTGAGCGTGGCTTTCTCGGGATTTGGCGACTCGAGCGTCGACCTCGTGGTGGTGGTGTGGGTGCTCGTAGAAGAGAAAGCGGGATTCATCAGCGAAGCCAACGAAGCTATCTACAACGTGCTCAACGACAACAACATCGAAATCCCATTCCCGCAAACCGACCTCCACATACGCGACTCGGTGAAACTGCCCATCAGCAACAGCTAAGCGGCTATGTAAGGATGTTAATTATGCACAACACTTCAAAAACAGCATTGATTTTTTCGAAATTATTTGCTACATTTGCAGTGTAACATCGGCACGCCAAACGCACCGATTCAACATCATTTTTTGAGATTAACAACATTAACTTAACTAATAACACAGAATTTTTCAACATGAAAGAACTTAAAGGAACAAAAACCGAAGCTAATTTGCAGATTGCATTTGCCGGCGAATCGCAAGCCCGCAACAAATATTCTTACTATGCATCGAAAGCCAAGAAAGACGGCTATGTGCAAATAGCAGCCATCTTCGAAGAAACTGCCAATAACGAAAAGGAACACGCCAAGATGTGGTTCAAGCTGCTTCATGGCGGCGCAGTGCCTTCAACCGAGGAAAACCTGCTCGACGCTGCCGAAGGCGAAAACTACGAGTGGACCGACATGTATGCCACTATGGCTAAGGAAGCCCGCGAAGAAGGCTTCGACGAAATTGCTGCCGCTTTTGAAGGCGTTGCCGCCATCGAAAAAGAGCACGAAGAACGCTATCGCAAGCTGCTCGGCAACGTGAAAGAAAAATTGGTGTTCTCACGCGACGGCGACTGCGTATGGCAATGCACCAACTGCGGACACATCCACATTGGCAAGCAAGCTCCTGAAGTTTGCCCTGTATGCGCTCACTCTCAAGCTTACTTCCAAATAAAGCCTGAAAACTATTAATTTTTCAGATATCACTACACCCGCGCCCCGCATTTCGACGCCAAAAGTCCCGATGCGGGGCGTATTATTTTATTTTTCTTGCTAATTGGCACCAAATCTAAACAATTTGTTATGCTTTCTTCGCTTTAACCTAAAAATTTGTTACCTTTGTCATCACAGTTATAAATCTAATCATACAAAACTATTAATTCTGCAACATACCAAAATGAACATCAAGCATCTTACACTCGCACTCGCTTTGATTGCATGCGTTGCGGCTGCCAATGGTCAGAAGCGGCTGCCCGGCTATGTGCAAGCCGAAAAATTCACCCGCTCAAAACTCAATACCATGCTGTTTTCCACTCGCCTAACACCTCACTGGATGGAAAACGGAAGCATGTTTTGGTATCAATATAAAACCAGCGACGGCGATTTCTGGTATGTGGTGAACCCTGTCACTCGCCAAAAGACTCCGCTGTGGGACCGCGACGAACTGGCTTCGCAACTCACCACCATAGTGAAAGACCCTTTCGAAGCACGTCACCTGCCTATCGAAAAACTCAAGGCCAAGGACGACGGTCACACATTCACTTTTCAAGTGAAATCGTCGCAAGACTACGAACAGCCTAAAAAGAAAGAAGGCGAAGAAAACAAAGAACCCAAGAAGAAGCCTAAAACAGGCAAAAAAATATTCTTCTTCGAATGGGACTTCAACACCCAGCGCCTAACTCACCTCAAGGACAAAGAGGACGAAGACCAACAAGTGGACTGGGCAAGCGTGTCGCCCGACAAAAAAACCGTGGTTTATGCCAAGGACCTCAACCTCTACCGCATGAGCTACGACGATTACCTCAAAGCCAAGAAAGACGAAAAGGACAGCACCATAGTTGAAATTCAGCTCACCACCGACGGCGTGAAGGATTTTGGCTACGGCATACCATACAGCACCCTCAACACCGACACCCTGTGCAACGGCAAGCGTCGCGGCGTGTGGGGAATGTGGTCGCCCGACTCGCGACACTTTGTAACCTGCATCGACGACAGCCGACAAGTGAAAGAGCTGTGGGTGATTAACGCAATGGCGTCGCCGCGACCTACGCTCGAAACCTACAAATATCAGATGCCCGGCGAAAAAGAGGCTCCTATCGAGCACCTCTACATCTTCGACATGACAAACAATTCGCGCAAGGAAATCAATACCGCTCGCTTCAAGAATCAAACCCACTCGCTCGAATACGCTCCCATCAAGCAAAAGGACAAAGAAAAAGACGACGTTGCCGCCGTATGGCTTGGCGACAACTCTCGCTTCTATCTTAGCCGCTCGAGCCGCGACCTCAAGCGAATCGACATCTGCTCATACACCGTGGGCGCCGACACCATTGTACCAATCATCGAGGAGCGCATGAACACCTATCAGGAACTGCACGGACTATACACCGCAAACGGCGGCCGCAACCTCATTCACTGGAGCGAACGCGACGGCTGGGCTCACCTCTACCTATACGACAACGCCGGCAACCTGAAGAACCGAATCACCAAGGGTCCTTGGCACGTGGAGAAAGTGGTTGACGTTGACGACGCCACCCGCACCATCTATTTCACCGCCTGCGGCATGGAGCCTAACGAAAACCCCTACTACGAACACCTCTATCGCGTTAGCTTCGACGGCACCGGCTTGCGCAACGTCACCCCGGGCGACTACTTCCACGATGTGCAAGTGGATGATGCAAAGCGATTTGTTGTCGACAACTATTCGCGCGTCAACTCCATACCTTGCACTGCCTTGTTCGACACCACCGGCCGTCGACTCATGACCCTCGAGGAAAGCGACTTCTCGCAACTGCTTGCCAACGGCTATAAGTTCCCCGAGCCATTCAAGGTGAAGGCTGCCGACGGCGTCACCGACCTCTACGGCGTGATGTTCAAGCCATTCGACATGGACACCACCAAGGTGTACCCGATTATCGACTATGTTTATCCCGGTCCGCAAGTCGAAGCTGTCTACTACCCGTTCACACGCATGACCGTGCGCACCGACCGCCTTGCACAAGCCGGGTTCGTGGTAATCACCGTGGGACAACGCGGCGGTCACCCCAACCGCTCGAAGTGGTATCACAACTTTGGCTACGGCAACCTGCGCGACTACCCGCTCGCCGACCACAAATACGCCATCGAGCAACTCGCCAACCGATATAAGTTCATCGACATCAACCGCGTGGGCATCCACGGCCACTCGGGCGGCGGATTCATGAGCACTGCTGCAATGTGCATGTACCCCGACTTCTTCAAGGCTGCCGTGTCGTGCGCCGGAAACCACGACAACAACATCTACAACCGCTGGTGGAGCGAAACGCACCACGGCGTGAAGGAGAAAATCACCGACGAAGGCGACACCACATTCGTTTATCACATCTCCACCAATCCCGAGATTGCACGCAACCTCAAAGGCAACCTCATGCTGGTTCACGGCGAAATCGACAATAACGTGCATCCTGCCAACACCACACGCGTGGTTGATGCGCTCATCCGCGCCGGCAAGCGGTTCGAGATGCTCTATCTGCCGCAACAGCGCCACGGATTCGGCGATATGGACGAATACTTCTATTGGCGAATGGTCGACTTCTTCAGCCGCCACCTCAAAGGCAAAGCCGAAACCTCGGTCGACATCCCCAAGCGCTAACATTCGGTAATCGAAAGATATTAAGAGAGGGGGCTGCGTGTAAAAACGCAGCCCCCTCTTTGGCTTTTATCATTTCTGCGATTATTTGCTCTGCAGCTCGATGCTGGCTGATTTCAAGCCATCGCTTTCGGCACGAACCACAATCTTGCCTGTTGCGCCCTCCACCGAGAACTTCACGAACTGATTGCTGCGAGGCACCACTCGCCCGGCGGCGTCGCACACGCTCAGCGACACAAATGCCAGCACCTCGCCGTCGGGCGTGACCTCGGTGCGGTCGGCGCTCAGGGCGATTTTGCTTGCCTTGGCTTGAACACATGCCAAGCCCAAAGCAACACAAATCAGAAATACAATCTTTCTCATGAGATTTTTAGTTTATTAAAAAATAAAGGTTTGTATATTACACATTTCTCTGCAAGAATACACACATCTTTCTTATTATACAACGCCATCACAAAAAGTTTTTTCATTAATACCGAATTGGTAAATATGTTTATGAAAAAAGGTGAATACGGTCAAGTAACTGGCGAAACAATCATCACGCATAAAGAAATGAGCAATTCCTTGCTTTGAGGAAGCTGACATGTAAAAAAATTCACAGTTTCTTGTCATGAGCGATATAACATGACAAGAAAAATGCAATTCTTTTATATGTAAATAAAGGTAATTATATATTATTTGCCCCTAATCATAGTTTTACACGTAGGATTTCACTATGTCATAACATCGACATTTGCCACTTTTGCATACGGCAACAAATACCTGTTTCCTGACTTGCACACCTAAAAATTTGTGCATTATTGTGCTAATTAATAGGTAGTTACAACTTTGATACTGCATCAAATTTAGGCATGGTCTCACCACACCACAAAAAAGTTTTTTCATTAATTCCGCGGCCCAATGTGATGATGTTATGGCAGAAAACTATTATATTTGTAGACAACGAAAATGCAAGTGCACCCCTGCGACGGGGTGCAAGTTAACCTGTTTATCAACCATCGAGCAATGCTAAATATATATCAAATAGTGTCCGACAAACAATGGGGAGGCCCCGAGCAATATGCTTTCGACCTCACCGCCCACATACGCGAGCTGCACAACAACGACTTCTATATGGAAATCGTCACGCAGCAGCGCCCAAAAATCATCAAGCACTTCCGCCGACTGGAAATACCCATTTCCACGCTGCCACTCAAGAGCCTGAGCGACCTCGACTCGCCCATACGCCTCGCCCGGCAAATAAAGCGCGGACGCAACATCTTGCATGTGCACAACTTCAAGGACGCCGCCACCGCAGTGCTCGCCAACAAAATCTCGGAAAACCCCAACAACCGCGTGGTGCTCACCTCGCACAGTGTGGAGCGCCCAAAGACGGGTTTTCTTTATCGCCGCATACTCAGCGAAATTCACCACATCATCTTCGTGTCGCAGGTGCAATACGACGAGTTTATCAACCACGCCAAGCGGTTTCCTCGCGAACGAGCCTCGGTGATTCACGACAGCATTCGCCCCATTGAAACCGGCACCCCTGCCATCGACATTCGCAAGACCTACAACATACCCGACGAAGCTGCACTAATCATGTTTCACGGTCGTGTGTGCAAGGAAAAAGGCGTCGACGTGCTGCTGCGCGCTGTTGCACAGCTCGACAAACAAGCGTTTCACCTCGTCATCGTGGGCGACGGCAGCCCGCGTTTCATGAAGCGCATGAAGCAGTTTGTGGAAGTGAACCAGCTGCACAACAACGTGTCGTTCCTCGGATTCCAAAGCGAGTTGCATAAACTCATTGCCCAAGCCGACTTTGGCGTGCTGCCTGCCACCTGGCGCGAGCCTTTTGGCATAAGCAACCTCGAATATATGATGAGTGGCAAGGCACACATCGCCACCACCAGCGGCGGCCAGGTAGAATATCTGCGCCATGGCGAAAACGCCCTGCTGGTTACACCCGGCGACTTCTCGGAGCTTGCCGACGCCATGCAGACGCTCATCGACGACACGCAGCTGCGCCATTCGCTCGGCGCCACTGCGCTTACCCACTTCAACTCCAACCTAAACTACGAACACTTCTTCGAAAAAATAACCAACCTATACACCAGCCTATACAAAAAATAAGCGTTTTGTGACATAGTCGCTACCTCCCGACTTGTCAGACTTGTCCGACGGGTCTGACATATTCATTACACCCGGCAGGTTCTCACTGAAAGCGCAGATTTGCGCAGATAAATCTTATCAATCTGATTAATCTGTGTGAGACCCAAACGCGCCATCTGCGGGTAACGCCCCTACATAGCAATTGCATTGCCGGCAATATCAACTGCGTGAGCGGTTACAGCCCCTTTAACCCCATATTGGCGGCGCGGTTGCACACACCCCCGCAAGGCTAATCACACCTCCATCGAGGCAATTTCGCAAATTAATGCAACATAATTGTAAAATAGTGCAATGTTTTTTTGATTTTTACCCCATAACTTTGCATCAGAAACAAAAACTCATAATTAATAACAAACCATGAGTCCGCAAAGTTAAACAATAGCACAATGCATATAGTTACCATCTTTTATGATAATGACAACATTCTTGCTGCATACCCTTTAAAAAACATCGACTACAAATCATCAAATAAAAAATATAAGCTAAATAGATTGTTTAGAGAATACCCGCGACATTCGCTGTGAAGCAAGTGTCGCGGGGTGGTTGTTTATACACCCCGTCACACCGATGGTATCAGCCAAAACAAAACCCGAGTGCGGAGTCGTCACGACCGGCACTCGGGCAAAATTAGAGTATTTAATGTTGCATTGTTTTTAGTGTTTCCGAATGTTTGATGCAAGGCAAAGCAAAAAGTTAAACTTATTGTTGTTATTTTTTTGTAAAATCTACAATTAATCACGTCAAAAAAAGTTATCTTTGTGAGAGGCTTTGGCAATGAGGCGCCACACCACCGAGCCCATGCTATGCGCCTATACAAAAAATACTGATTAAACCTAAAAAACACCTATTTAGTGATGGAAAAAATAAAAGGACTCATCGATGCACCGTTCACCCCGATGCACGAGAATGGCGATGTGAATTACGAACCTATTCCCGCTTACGCTGCCATGTTGGCAAAGAACGGGCTCAAAGGTGTGTTTATCAACGGCTCGTCGGGCGAAGGCTATATGCTCACCACCGACGAACGCATGCGCCTTGCCGAAGCATGGATGGCTGCTGTTCCTAAAGATTTCAAAGTGATTGTGCACGTGGGCAGCTGCTGCTTGCGCGAGAGTGTACGCCTTGCCGAGCACGCACAAAGCATTGGCGCATGGGGCATTGGGTCGATGGCGCCGCCGTTCCCGAAAATCGGTCGCATCGAGGAGCTTGTGGAATACTGCGAGGCTATTGCCAGCGCTGCTCCAAAGCTGCCCTTCTATTACTATCACATACCCGCTTTCAACGGCGCGTTCCTGCCTATGGTTGACCTGCTGAAGGCTGTTGACGGCCGCATACCCAACTTTGCCGGCATCAAATACACTTTCGAGAGCCTTTACGAATACAACCAATGCCGACTGTATGCCAACGGAAAATTCGACATGCTGCACGGTCAGGACGAAACCATCTTGCCGAGCCTGGCACAAGGCGGTGCACAAGGCGGCATCGGAGGCACCACCAACTACAACGGCCGCGAACTGGTGGGAATTATCGACGACTGGAAGAATGGCAACCTCGAATCGGCTCGCGAACGCCAAAACTTCTCTCAAGAGGTGATTAACGTGATTTGCCACTACCGCGGCAACATCGTGGGCGGCAAACGAATAATGAAGCTCATCGGGCTCGACCTCGGTCCTAACCGCGTGCCTTTCCGCAACATGACGCTCGACGAAGAAGCTGCCATGAAGCAGGAATTGCAAGCCATTGGATTCTTTGAACGATGCAATAAATTCTAAAACATCAACAAAAACTGATTCATCAATAATCCACCCTTAGTTTATGACAACCGAAGAAATTAAAGTTTATCTGCAATATTGGAAAAATCGCTATCGCGCCGAACTGGTTGACAACATCATGCCTTTTTGGATGAAGAACGGTTTCGACCGCGTGAACGGCGGCGTTTACACATGCCTTGACCGCGACGGAAAAATCTACGACACCACCAAGTCGGTGTGGTTTCAGGGCCGTTTTGGCTTTATAGCCGCTTTTGCCTACAACAACATCGAGCGCAAGCCCGAGTGGCTCGAAGCCTCGCGCAGCTGCATCGACTTCATCGAACAGCACTGCACCGACGAGCGCGGACGCATGTATTTTGAAGTGGAAGCCGACGGCACACCCATTAGAATGCGCCGCTATGTGTTCTCGGAATGCTTTGCCGCCATTGCCATGTCGGAGTATTCTATCGCTTCGGGCGACAAGACCTACGCCGAAAAGGCGCTGAATGTGTTCAACAACATTCATCGTTTTGTTGCCACCCCGGGCATCCTGCCGGCTAAATACTGCGACTCGGTGAAGACGCAAGGCCACTCGCTCACAATGATTCTCATCAACACGGCTTCGCGAATACGCGCCGCAATCACCGACCCGGCGCTCGACGAGCAAATAAGCCAATCGATTGCCGCCCTGAAGAAGTATTTTGTTCACCCCGAACTCAAGGCGCTGCTTGAATGTGTGGGTCCGAATGGCGAATTCATCGACACCATTGCCGGACGCACCATCAACCCCGGACACTGCATCGAATCGGTGTGGTTCCTGCTCGAAGAAGCCAAGCACCGCAGCTGGGACAACGATATCACCAGCATGGCGCTCGAGATTTTCGACTGGTCGTGGCAATGGGGCTGGGACGAGCAATATGGCGGCATCATCAACTTCCGCGACGCTCTGAACCGTCCGTGTCAGGACTATTCGCAGGACATGAAGTTCTGGTGGCCGCAGTGCGAAACCATCATCTCGTCGCTCTACGCCTACCTCGCCACCGGCGACGAACGCTTCATCGAACGCCACCGCCTGATTAGCGACTGGACCTACGCTCACTTCCCCGACAACGAGTACGGCGAATGGTACGGCTATCTGCATCGCGACGGCTCGGTGGCTCAGCCTGCCAAGGGCAACATCTTCAAAGGTCCGTTCCATGTGCCTCGCATGCTCATTAAGTCGTATATGCTCTGCAACGAGATTCTCGACAAACTCAACAGCTGACACGCGTAGCGTACACTCATATATGATTTGCATCGCAAAATCCCCTTCCACCGATGCAAATCATTTTTTCACTTTTTCATAAGCCCATCTGTATTTCAACCATAAAAACCCTAAAATACAACATCATGCAAAACAACAAATACTACGCTTGGATAGTGGTGGCACTGCTTTGGGTAGTGGCACTGCTCAACTATATGGACCGACAGATGCTGTCGACCATGCAGTCGGCTATGGGAATCGACATTGTGGAGCTGCAAAGCGCCGAGGCGTTTGGCATCTTGATGTCGGTGTTCCTGTGGATTTATGCCGTGATGAGCCCAATATCGGGCATCATAGGCGACCGCCTCAACCGCAAATGGCTCATCGTGGGCAGCCTGTTTGTGTGGTCGGCTGTGACTCTGCTCATGGGCTTTGCCACAACCTACAATCAGGTGCTTTTGCTGCGTGCACTCATGGGTGTTAGCGAAGCGCTCTACATGCCGGCGGCGCTGTCGCTCATTGCCGACTATCACACCGGGCGCTCGTGCTCGCTTGCCGTGGGCATTCACATGACCGGATTATATGTGGGTCAAGCCATCGGCGGATTCGGCGCTACCGTAGCTGCCGCCTTCTCGTGGCACACCGCTTTCTTCAGCTTCGGATTGATTGGCATAGCCTATTCGCTGGTGCTCATTGCCTTCCTTCGCGAAAAACGCACCACCGCAGCAACTCCCATCGCCGATGCTCCCGTCGCCCCGAAGGAAAGCATCTGGAAAGCATTTCCAGTGTTGTTCTCCAGCATAGCGTTTGGCGTGATTCTGTTCTACTTTGCCGTGCTTAGTCTGCCGGGATGGGCAACAAAGAACTGGCTGCCGACGCTGTTTGCAGGCAGTTTGGGCATCGACATGGCACAAGCCGGACCGCTGTCAACCATCACCATTGCCGCCTCGTCGTTTGTAGGCGTGATTGTGGGCGGCATGCTGTCCGACCGCTGGGTGAAGCGCAACATACGAGGCCGCGTCTACACCTCAGCCATCGGTCTAACCATGATGATTCCGTCGCTGGTGCTGTTGGGCACGTCGCACAACGTGGTTGGCGTGGTGGCAGCCGGACTCTTGTTCGGCATTGGCTACGGTATTTTCGACACCAACAATATGCCAATTCTCTGTCAATTCGTGTCGAGCAAATATCGCGCTACGGCTTACGGCATCATGAACATGACCGGCGTGGTGGCCGGTGCCATCGTCACTCAGCTGCTTGGCAAACTCAAAGATGGCGGCATGGACCTTGGCGTCAGCTTCGCCTTCATGGCAATTGTGGTGGCAATTGCCGTTGTGCTGCAACTTTGCGTGCTGCGCCCGAAAACCGAAAATATGGAATAACCCACTATCACATTTCATAACACAAAACATTCCCAAGATGTGGTCGATGAAAACATACGCAGCAGCCATTTGCCTTGCAGCACTCGCCGCAGCAGGTTGTAGCCACTCGCCGCAAGTGAACACACTTGCCGGATGGCCCGACGCTGAACCGGGATATGAGCAAGGCGTGTCGGCTTGCTTTGCTGCCGTATGCAACAATACGCTAATTATGGCTGGCGGCGCCAACTTTGCGCAGGTGCCGGCTGCCGACGGCGGCACAAAGTGCTTCTACTCGGGCATATATGCCGCATCAACAAGTGGCGACTCTCTGCAATGGCAGTGCGTGGGCAAGCTGCCCGAACCGCTTGCCTACGGCGTGTCGTTGCCCTCGGGCGACAGCCTGATTGTGGCTGGCGGCAGCAATGCCCTTGGCAGCCGCACTGCCGTGATGGGCATTAACCTGATTGGCGGAAAAGCCCATATCTCACAATTGCCTTCGCTGCCTGTAGCCATTGATAATGCAGCTGGATGCGTGAGCAACGGCACGGCTTACATCGTGGGCGGAAACGCAAGCGGTGTGCCTTCAAACGCCGTATATTCGCTCAACCTTGCCGACCGCTACGCCGCTTGGCAGCAGATAGCCACCCTGCCCGAAGCACGGGTGCAGCCTGTGTGCGCCGTTGTCAACGGCACGCTGTATGTGTGGGGCGGATTCCAGCCCGCACAAGGCGACAGCATCGAGGCTGAGGTATACACCTCTGGCATTGCCATCAATCTCGGGCAAGGCGCATGCCGACCAATGCCTGCACCTGTGGATGCCGATGGCAGCGAGGTGACGCTTTCGGGCGGCGCCGCGGTTGCCTATGCCAATGGCAGGATAGTGGCTGCCGGTGGCGTGAACCGCAACATTTTCCTCGACGCCATAAGCGGCACCTACTCGCTCGTTGCTAAAGACGAATATCTCAAGCAGCCGCCCGAATGGTATCGCTTCAACCAAGTGCTTTATGTGTTCGACACCGATGCACAACAATGGACCACGATTGGCTCCTATGCCCCTCTGGCGCGCGCCGGAGCTGCGTTGGCAGCAGCCACAAGCAATGTGTTCTATTGCATCGGCGGCGAAGTGAAGCCTGGCATACGAGCTGCCAACGTGAGCAAAATTGAATTATAAACATCGCAAAACCAACCATAATAGTTATGATACTTACAACACTCAACGATAGCCAGCGCATCGAGCCGCTGCATCCTTTGTTCAAAACGCTGTTCGACTATGTGAAGCAGCACAATCTGCTCGACGCTCCGCTCGGGCGAATAGAAATCGACGGCGACAACCTCTTCATCAACAATTCGCTTGCCGAGGGCGTGGCTCGCGATGCCCAAGTGCTTGAGATTCACCGCAAATACATCGACGTGCACATCTTGCTCGAGGGCAACGAAACCATCGGGTGGAAACCGCTGGGCGAAATCAAGCACTTCAGCAAGCCTTACGACGAAGCTGGCGACTGCGAACTCTCCGACGACCGCCCAACGGCTTTCGTCGACATGCTGCCAGGGCATGTTCTGGTGGTTTATCCCGAGGACCCGCACGCACCGGTTATCGGCAACGGTAAAATCAGAAAACTTATTGGCAAAGTTCGCGTTCTCTGAAAAAAATGCTAACTTTGAGTTGCAAACACAAAATTGTTAATAAAATAAACATCTTCAACTAAATGAAAAAGACATTACGATTGGCGTTGACTGCATTGGCAGTAGTTTTGTGCGCCACTATTGCTCCGGCTAAAGATGCCGAGGTGGTGATGGGCGCCGCTCGCACCGCCGCCTATGTGCCTCTGCTTAAAGGCAAACGCATTGCGCTGCTAAGCAATATGACCGGTATGGTGGGCAAGAAGCACACCCTCGACATCATGCTCGATAACGGGCTGAACGTAACCACCATTTTTTCGCCGGAACACGGATTCCGCGGCACTGCCGACGCCGGCGAGAAAGTGAGCAGCAGCGTCGACCCGAAAACCGGAATTCCAATAGCTTCGCTTTACGAAGGCAAAAGCCATCGCCCCAGCAAGGAAACGATGAGCAAGTTCGACGTGATTGTGGTTGACATTCAAGACGTGGGACTGCGCTTCTACACCTACTACATCACCATGGTAAACCTCATGGAAGCCGCTGCGCAATACGACAAGGAGTTTGTGGTGTTCGACCGCCCCAACCCCAACGGAATGTATGTCGACGGACCGATGCTCGATATGAAATATCGCTCAGGCGTGGGCCGTCTGCCCATTCCTGCCGTGCACGGGCTCACTATGGGCGAAATAGCCCTGATGGCTAACGGCGAAGGCTGGCTCAACGACAGCTTGAAGGTGAAGCACCTCACCGTGGTGCGTTGCCTCAACTACACCCACCAAACACGCTATCGCCTGCCAATAGCTCCGTCGCCCAACCTGCCCAACATGACCTCGATTTACCTCTATCCGTCGACGTGCCTATTCGAGGGAACAAGCGCCAGCCTCGGCCGCGGCACCAAAAAGCCGTTTCAAATCTACGGTCACCCTGCCATGAAGGGAAAAGGATATAAATTCTCGTTCACCCCTAAGAGCGTTGCCGGCGCCAAGAACCCGCCGCAATTAGGCAACAAATGCTACGGCCGCGACCTCTCGCACCTCTCCGACGAGGAAATCATTGCCAAGGGCATGAACCTCGAATATGTGATTGACGCTTACCGCGCATGCGGCCTCGGCGACAAGTTCTTCACCGCCTTCTTCGAGAAACTCACCGGCGACCGCTCGGTGCGCGACATGATTGAACAAGGCAAGACCGCCGACGAGATTAAAGCCACTTGGCAACCGGCATTGGAGCAATTCAAGCAACTGCGCCGACGCTATCTCATCTACGAAGAATAACCCCCCATCTTGATTATTAACCCCACTAATAACGATAAAAAAATACTGTATTGATATGTCACCTTGGATTGTAATGGCCACCATAGTAGGCTATTTTGCATTGCTCTTTGTAGTATCGTGGTTTGCCAGCCGCAAGAGCGACAACGCCAGTTTCTTCACCGGCAACCGCCAAGCACCGTGGCCCATTGTGGCGTTTGCCACCATCGGCGCCGCCATTTCGGGCGTAACCTTTGTTTCTGTACCGGGCATGGTGGCTGCTAAAGGCTACTCCTACCTGCAAATGGTGTTAGGCTTTATTTTCGGCTACATTGCCGTGGCTTACGTGCTCATTCCGCTGTTCTATCGCCGCAACCTCATCTCCATCTACGGCTATCTGGAACAACGCTTCGGTGCCAGCACCTACAAGAGCGGAGCATGGTTTTTCTTCATCAGCAAGATGCTTGGCGCCTCGGTGCGCTTCTATGTGGTGTGCGTGGTGCTGCAAAGCCTGGTGTTCGCACCGCTCGGCATACCGTTCGTGTTTAACGTAATCATCACCATAGCACTCATTTGGCTCTACACCAAGCAGGGCGGCGTGAAAACCGTAATCTGGACCGATACGCTAAAGAGCTTCTGCCTCATCATGTCGGTGGTGCTGTGCATAGTGTTCATCACTCGCGGATTGGGCTATAGCTTTGGCGAGATGTGCAGCGCAGTGTCGGCTCACGAAAGCTGCCAAATGTTCTTCTTCGACGACCCCAAGGCGGGCACCTACTTCTGGAAGCAGTTTGTTGCCGGCATATTCATGGTGATTGCCACTTGCGGACTCGATCAGGACATGATGCAACGCAACTTGGCTTGCAAGAATCCTAAGGAATCGCAAAAAAGCATGGTGGTGAATGCCGTCAGCCAATTCTTTGTGATTGCCCTGTTCCTCATTCTCGGCACTCTGCTGGTGATGTATGCCGCTCAAGTGGGCATCGAAATGCCCGAAAAGAGCGACGACCTCTTCGGCTTGGTGGCTTCGCACCCTACAATACCAGTGATTGTGGGCATCTTGTTCATACTCGGACTCATCTCGGCGGCTTACTCGGCGGCCGGTAGCGCCCTCACTGCCCTCACCACATCGTTCACCGTCGACATCCTAAAAGCCAACGAGCGTAAAACCGACCAGCAACTGTCGCGAACTCGCAATATGGTGCATGTGGCTATGGCTGCCATCATGGGATTGGTGATTATTGTGTTCTACATCATCAGCAACAGCGACGCCATCAGCGCCGTCTACACCGTGGCAAGCTACACCTACGGCCCAATCTTGGGATTGTTCACCTTCGGCATGGCTATGAAAACCGGCGTGCGCGACCGCTTTGTGCCCGCTGTGTGCATCGCCGCTCCAGTGATTTGCTATTTCGTGCAGGACTGGCTCAAGACATCGTTTAACTACACTATGAGCTTCGAACTGCTGCTGCTCAACGCTGCTGTAACCTTCGCTGGGCTGCTTATGCTCAGCAACGGCAAAAAACAACAAGCATAAACAAAATAAAGCATGGCAGGTTCACTTATCAACAAATACATTTGGATAATCGACACCATTCAACGTCGCGGCCCAATCACTTTTAATGAGCTCAGGAGTCAGTGGAAAGCCGCTCGCGAAGTGAGCGGCGGCAACGATTTGCCGCGTCGCTCGTTCCTCAACTATCGCAATGGCGCCGCCGAACTGTTCAAGGTTGATATCGGATACAATGCCAGCACCTACGAATACTACATCAACAACACCGACGACAGCGAGTCGCGCATGCGCAACTGGCTGCTCGACTCCATGTCGCTCAGTGGAATGATGACTGACTCCAAGGAGATTGCCAACCGCATCATGGTGGAGAAAGTGCCCTCGGCGCGCAACCGATTGCCCATCATCATCGATGCGCTCAAGCAGCTCAAGCGAATCTCGTTCACCTATAAGGCCTACGACCGCTCGCAAGCCCACACGGTGGTGATTGAGCCTTACTGCGTGCGCATCTTCAAGCAACTGTGGTATGTGATTGGAAGCAACGTAAAGGACAAGAAAATAAAAACCTACGCCCTCGACCGCATGAACGACCTGCGCATCACGCCCGACAGCTACATCATACCCGAAGGATTCAACGCCGAGAATTATTTTGCCGACTGCTTTGGCATCATCACTTCGCAAGGGCAAGCCAAGGACATCATGCTGCGCGTCAAACCCATGCAAGCCAAATACTTCCGCTCGCTGCCGCTGCACCACTCGCAACGCGAGGAGTTGCACGACGAATACAGCCTATTCTACTACCACATGCACCTCACCTACGACCTCATTCAGCAACTGCTCTCCTACGGTCCTGAAATAGAGGTGGTGTCGCCGCGCGAACTGCGTGTGGCTATTAAGCAAAAACTTGACGACGCCCTGAAGCAATACCGCTAAGCGGCTTCGTGTTTATGCCTCATCGACGCCTCTTTTTCAGCCGGCTGCTCATAATTGCCACAAAAAAACAGCAATAGCCGCCAAAAGCAAGAGAAATTTTTGGTTTTAAGAATTTTTAATAACAATTTGCGTCTATACTAACACTATTCTTAAATTAATGCACTAATTTTGTAAAAAGGAACAATAAATCTGACACAATGGAAAAAATTGACAATCTTGATAGAAAGATTTTGGAAATTATCATGAGGAATGCACGCATTCCCTCGAAAGATGTTGCAGTGGAATGTGGAGTATCGCGTGCAGCTATTCATCAGCGCATACAGCGCATGATTGATATGCAAGTAATCACCGGCTCTGGCTATCATGTCAACGCCAAGACTCTTGGTTATGCTACTTGCACCTATGTGGGTGTGAAACTCGAACGCGGCTCGATGTATCGCGGCATTATACCCGAACTCGAGAAAATCAAAGAAATTGTTGAGTGCCACTTCTGCACCGGTCCGTACAACGTGCTCATCAAAGTGTACGCTCGCGACAACCAGCACCTGATGGAACTGCTCAACGACAAAATTCAGAGCATCAGCGGCGTCACCGGCACCGAAACTCTCATCTCGCTCGACCAAAGCATCAACCGCGAGATTCCTATCGAATACGAGTGACACGTCTTGCCCTATGCGGCATTAATTGCGCCGCAGCATGGCACGAATCCCTGCATCTAACTATGCGATATATTTTCAGTAATCCCGGGGCTGCGCAGATTCGCTGTTTCGGGATTACTATTTCCACAAAGCAACAACGCCTTTTTCAAGGTCAACCCAAGCCCCACAGTTAAGGCACAATGACTTACTACATAAACATAGGCACAAACCTGGGCGACCGCCAAGCAAACATAGCGGCTGCCGTGAGCGCCCTTGAGCGTCTCATCGGCGCCAAAGCGCTGTGCTCCGATGCTGTCACCTCGCCGCCTTGGGGCTACCAAAGCAACAACGAATTCCTGAACATTGCCGTGGCAATCGTCTGCGACATTGCCCCTGCCCAAATGCTGGCGCTGCTCAAGCGCATAGAGGACGAAGTGGGCACATCTGTGCACCGCAACGCCCAAGGCGAATACTGCGACCGCATCATCGACCTCGACATCATGGCAATCGACCAACTCACCATCAGCACGCCCTCGCTCACCGTGCCTCACCCACACCTCGCCGAGCGAAGATTCTTTGTAGAACCATTCTTGCAGCTGGCGCCGCAGTGGCGCCATCCGCTCACCCATCAGTCGCTTGCACAAATGCTACAGAATCTCGCCTGTGAGCCATCATAAGAATCTGAAAGCGAACGTCCGTCGAGGACGTGACGCCGAGCCGTCAAGGCGAGGCACTTAGCCGTGGGTGAGCGTTAGCGTAACCCACGGGGCACAACACCCACACCTTTGGCGAAAGACACGAATTTGTATTCATTTGGTCTATCAACACCATCAGCGAGAGGTTTTCGCCGGGTGTGCAACCGCGCCGCGGTTGGGGATGGTGGGGTGCGTTCTGCCGTCCCCACATAGTCGCCTGCGGCGCCAATGTGGGGTTATTTACAATGTAACCGCTCGCGCGGTTAATATCGCTGGTTTTCAATTCTTTACACTTATACGGCACCTAAAGCACAACCGCGCGAGCGGTTGCAATATCAATAACCCTGCGTTGACGGCGAGCGTAGCGATGCCGGCTACGTGGGGGAAAGGCCGGCGCTCCAAAGATACCACAACCGTGGAGCGGTTGCAGACCCAGCCGTGAGGGCAAGTTCGCATCTTCCGACATGGCAATGCATCAAAATCTTAATAATCAAATTAATCTGTGTGAGAGAATCACCTTTCTGTGTATTGCCATACGCCCACACAAAACCCAAACACCCTTTCGGTGAGGGAAACTATACGAAATTCACTGCCCGGCAACCTAATGGCTGTCGGGCAGTTTCGTTAGTGTAATATTTAAGATATTTGGCTTATTTCGTCATTATCTCATCCACCTTGGCTTTAAGTTCGTCGCCGTGGAGGTCCTTGGCAACGATGTAGCCTTCGGCATCGAAAATCATGATTTGCGGAATCTCGCTGAAACCATACACCGTGCTTGGCACCTTTTGCGCATTGATAATCTGCGGCCAAGGCAGCTGCAGCTGCTTGATGGCACGCTCGGTGGCTTCGGGCTTGTCCCAAACAGCCACACCAAGAATCTCCAGACCCTTGTCCTTATATTTTGCGTAGATTTCCTTCAATCCCGGCATAGCCATTCGGCACGGACCGCACCAGCTTGCCCAGAAATCAACAATCACCACCTTGCCGCGGCCCACATAGTCGCTCAGCTTGGTCGACTTGGTTTCGGTTTCTTGGATGGTGAAATCGATGAACTTGGCACCCTTGGCAGTAGCAGCCTTAGCCTCGGCTTGGCGAACGATTTCCTTCACCTTTGGCAGCTCGGCATAAGCAGCCGGCACCTCGGCAAGCGCAGCCTTCACGGCATTGAGGTCGGCACGATAGCGCATCAGGCTGTTGGTGAAAGCCCATCGGCCCACGCCGTTGTCGATGTTGTTCTTATAGAGCTTCACAATGCCCTCGTTCATCTTCACCCCAATGGAGTCGCTGCGGCGCTGTGCCTCGTCGCGCGAGATTTCGCCGTTACGCAGACTTATGGCAATGTCCATGGCAGCGCTGTTGTGACGCGCATTCTCGGCAAAGAAAGCGTTGAACGCCTCGTTCAATGGCGTGCCGGTGGCGGTGCCGGTGCGCGGAGCGTTTTCCTGATAGCGCAGCGTGACTTCGCCGTTTTCAACCACCACGTAGCCGCCGGCGCCTGCAGTCGACAGGTTTGCCACGCACGAGCCTTCGATGTCGCCCTCAAACACCGCCTTGCCGTCAGCCACCACGGTTTTGCCCATGGGCTGCTCTGTGTCAAAGTTAATGAGCGTCACCTCCTTGCCGTTGTAGCTCGGGTCGGGATAGATGCAAGTGACTTTGTAGCGTGCAGCAGCGCTGAGTGCAACGCCAGCCACGAGGCATGTGAGCAAAAATATTCGTTTCATCGAGATAATGTATGTTTTTTTGTGAAATGAGTCCACCCCGGCAGCGGATGCGAAGGATGGACTCACCGAAAATTCATTATTTATTAGCGGATTACAACCTTCTTGCCACCGATGATGTAGAAGCCCGGTTGCAGGTCAGATGCATCGTTAGTGTTGCGAATCTTGGCACCGTTGATGGTGAATACGCCTTCAGGAGCGGTAACAGCCTTTTCGTCAGCTACGATAGTGTCGATGGCGTCAACGTCGCCTGTGCGAGTGATTACGATATCAGTGAATTTGCAAAGATTTATTTTTTCTTCTGGGAAAATTGCAAAAGCAGGTGTGTGTGCAATGACAGAGAAACCATCAACAATAGTATAGTTATCGCTATCTGCTACAGGTGAAATGGTGAGTGTTTCTGCAGTGTCATCTTTTCCATTAGGTCCACAAAGTTCTCTGTGGTTGTTATTATTGCCATTTATGAAATTATTGTGACCAATCATAACTATAAGAGAGCTTCCATCGTCACTTACCTTAGCATTGAGTGTATTATTCTTCACAATGGAATTGTCATTCCCATTAATGAATACAGGGAAATTTTCAATTATAAATGGGTATACATCAGCATCATCACCTTCATTCTTTTTGATATTAAAATCAAATTCTTGTTGAGCCCAATTTGCATAGGCTTGTGTACTTGTAGCAGTGATTTCCTTTGTACTTGTGAAAGAATATTTGCCAGAGAAGTCCTTAGCTTCACCTCCGCCAGCCGCATTTGGGTCTACATTGATAGTAACTTTGAGGTTCTTGATATACACAGTATTCCAAAGAGTCTTTATGCCTACTTCCAAGACACCTGAGCCTGGAAAACCTTTCAGAGCTTTACCACCAATTGATTTTTCGGCATTTGTACTGAATGTAACATGAGTCCAATCTCCATAAAATATATTTGCTCCAACCCATTGGTCATTATTTGTTGAAGTAGCGTTTGGGTGAAGCGCATAAATGAAATCGTAACCTCTTCCAGCTTCATTATTGATATATGCGTCAAATTCCACAGTAATCTCTTGGTCAACACTTGCGCTAACGTCAAACTTTGGTGAAAGCATATAGTTTGCCAAAGTGTTTTGGTTAAGGAAAATTGCGCCACCAGCCGATTGTGCCGACGATGTTACTTTCCAACCAGCTTTGTGAACATATTCCGACTTGATGGTGCCATCTGCATTGAGAATAGCTGTCTCAGTGTCAGGTGCACCAACTTCACCAGTGGTGAGAAGGCTGAAATCTTCTTCAAAAACCACCTTTGCCACACTTTCTTGTGCATTTGCTGCGAATAATGGCATTGCCACTACCGCTGCGATTGAGAGTAATTTTTTAATCATAAAAACTAAAGTTTAAGTGAATTAATAAAATGGATTGTTTATAGTTGGATCGGGGCGTTGGTGGTGCCAAAAGGCGATGATGCCCATGGCACCTTACCCCGAATTTTTTCAGTTGCCGTTACGGACGCACTTCCTTGTAAGCAATGTCCTTGATGCGTCCGAAGCCCGAAAATTCGCCTTCCGAGCCAAGGGTGAGCGTGGTGCCCGGCGACGATGTTTCGTAGAAGCGCACCTTGCCGCCGTTGCCGTCAGTCACCGAATTGTCGTACGAGCCCACAATCAGCTTATATTGGCGTGCCACAAACTTGTTGGCGGTTTCCTCGTCCATCTTTTTGGTGAGGGTGCTCACGCCGCCCGGATTGTCGTAGGTGCAGAACTTAATGAGCGTCACCTCCTCGTTGGCAGGCAGCGTTACAGCCAAGTTGCATACGCCCGAACCGAGGTTGTAGGCATACACCTTGTTTTGATAAGCATAGTAGACGGTTTGATATTGCGAGTGAGCGGCAAACTGGGTAGCCTTGTCGAAGTCGGGCTTGGTGATGTTTGTCCAACAGCCTTCTTGCTTGAATGTCTTGTCGGAGGTGTTCACCGAATAGATGTGGCGCTTGCTGCCGTCCTGCATGAAGCAATACACGGCGCCGTTGGAGAATTGTGTGCCCACCATAGCCAAGAGGTCCATGTTGCCGGTGTTGAAGCTGAACAGCTTGTTCGACGGGTCGGTGAGCGGATATAGCGTCTGCTTGAGGGCTGACACGCGGTCGCCGTCCCAAGCCACAAAGCGGTGGTTGTCGATGTCGAACAGCAGAGCAGCACCGTAGCCGGCAAGCGCCGTTGAACGGGTTGCGCTGGTGCCGATGTATGGCGAAACGCGATATTCAGGGTCTTTGGCACGCTCCGAGGTGTTGATAGGTTCCTCAAAAGCGCCACCGCCGGTGTCCCACGGGTTCCACACAAAGGCATTGCCCTCGAGCGACACGGCAAGCACAGCATCGGCAGTGATATAGCTGTTGCAAGGCACCACATGGAACGACACGATGTGGTCGTCGGGCAGCGACACGAAGTGCGAAGTCTTCAGCTCGTAGGCATCGCCGTTGATTGTGAGGTAGGTGTTGTTGAGCAAATAGGCGTTATCCTCGCTCATGAGCACAATCTTGTCGCCGATGGTGCCACGCGCATTGAAGAATGTGCCTAACGAACGAGCATGGTGCAGCGGCTTGATGTCGGTGTAGAGGTTGATGTCGTAAACCGGCATCAGGCGGTCGATGGTGAGGCTCGAAATCATGTCGAGGCGCACCGTTTCGTCGGGTTTGTCGCAAAGAATCATCCACCCTTCAGAGGTGCTCACCACAATTTTCACGTCGACCACGGCGCTGTATCGCACGCCAGTGCGCTTGTCGGTAGCAGAATACCAGCAAACGTGCTTGCCTATGCCCAGCGTGGCAAGCATATATATGTTTTTTTTGCCCTCTTTGTTGAGTTCCACCCAGTTGCCTTTGCTGTCCTTGTATTTAAACGAAAATTCGAAGTTCGGGTTGGCATCGGTGATTTCGCCTTCGAGCGTCGAGGTGATTTCCGGCTTCAAATCGATATACTCGGCATTGGCAAGCACGGTGATGCTCTCGGGCAGCTTGATGGTGACCTCGGCTTTAGGCTCGTAGTCGTAGTTGCCCTTATCGTCGGTGCACGCCGGTGCAGCCACAAGCATCAAGGCAGCGAGTGAGGCAAAGGATGTTGCTTTTAACCACTTAATTATCATAGTTCGTAGTGTTTTTTTTGAATTTACTGTTGTTGATATTTCGAATAGTCGACACGATAGGCATCGCCCAGTTGCATGAACGAGCCGTCCTCGTCGTACACCGGATTGCCCTCGTCGGCAGCCGCCTGCAAGATTTTTTGCAGCTTGATGGCGTAGTAAGGCATACGGCCCGAAGTGATTTTGCTGCCGGCACCGTTAATCCACGTCCAGTCGTCGAGCTCGAAGCCGAGGGTCTGGTTGATGTAGATGTATTTTGTGGCAGTCCACTTGCCAAAATAGTTGTTTGCGTTGAGCGTATACCAACTTGACGGGCACGAATACACCTCGTCGATTTTAAACGAGAAGATTGCGCCGTTGATGGTGTCGTTTTCGCTGGCGTTGTAGCTGTTGCTCGACTTGTATTTCTCAAGCACGCCAAAGTTTTCGTTAGGCTGTAGGCGCAGCACAAGGGTGAGCGCCTCGTCGCGCAGTCGCAAGTTGCGCAAGAACTTCACATTGAGCTTGGTGAGGTTCTTACCGGCAGGAATGCGCACAGTGTCGAGGTCAACCTCGTAGTCGACGCCGACAACCATGGTGGTTTTCTCCTCGTCGACCACCACCTTCACCGCGCGGTCGTAGTCGCGCACCTTGCCCATTGTGCGAATCTCGCCGGCAAAGGTCACGCTGGTCATCTTTTCGTTGTAGCCCACAAACGAGAACGAAGTGCTGTTGCCATACCCCTCATTGCCCGAACTGGTGAACATGGTGGTTTTCTGGAAATACACCATGCTGTCGTCGGTGGTGAAGAGTTCAATTTCTTCGGTTTGGCACGAGGTGGCTGCCGCAGCCACGGCAAGTGCAAAGATGCTGTATGCTAAGTGTTGTAGTTTCATATATCCTGATGATGTTATCGGTTATCGGTTTCACTCTTAGGCAATGGCAAGGTGTAGCGCGCCTCTTTCTGCTCCTCGGTGACGTTCTCCTTGTTGCTGAAGATGAACGGAGGCATAATTGCTATCTCAATCTTCTTCTGGCCGTTATATTCGTTGTCGAACGCCTTGTTGAGGCGCTTGAAATAGAAGAACACCTGCCCTTCGCCCATAAACTCGCGAATGTATTCCTTGGTGAGAAGGTCCTCGTAGTCGTAACTAGGGTCCAGATAAGGAAGTCCACGGCGCACGCGCATATCGTTGAGTGGCATCCATGGGTCAAACACACCTCCGATGTGATAAGCCGCCTCCGAAACGATATAATACGCCTCGGTGAGCTTCATAGCCGAGCAGAATGTGCCGTAGAACTTCTGCGCCTTGAGAATCTCGTTTTCGTCGCTGGTTGAGCCCGAAGCCACGTCGCGGTTCTCGTCGCTGATGTCCTTGAATTTCACGAATCGCTTGGTGGCGTCGCCGTCGAGGGTGGTTCCGTTTTCCCACTGGCTCTGATAGCGATAGTCGCCCACATCGGTGCCGGCAAACAGAATCTCGTCGATATAACCGGCGCGAGGCACCAGCAGACTGCGTCCAGCGTTGTCCTGGTCGAAGTGATATTGGAAAATGAGTCCGCGGTCGTCGTTATAGAACCCGAACAAGCACTCGGTTGAGAACATGCGGTCGGGGGTGGTGGTGTTGCCAAGCAGCGTGCCTGCGTCGACAGCCGGGAAATACTTCTTCACCTTCGGGTCGTCGGTGAGCTTCTTAGCCTCGGTGTAGGCGTTCTGATAGTCGCAGCCCCACATATAGGCACGGGCGGCGAGCAATGTAACGGCATAGTAGTTGAGGCGCAGCTGGCGATAGCGCTGCGAGTTGTCGTCGTCGTCGGCATACTCGGCACGCGGCCCGTAGGTGATTACAGGGTCGGTGTCGGCAAGCAGTTCCTGAGCCTCGCGGATATCGCGCAAAATGTAGTTGTTGAGCACGTCGGAGCCGGTGAGGATAGGCAAAATCTTGGTGTCGGTGCTTTCGTTGTAAGGAATAGCCTGATATTCGGGGTGACGCGAGAATACGGGTCCAAACAGGCGAAGCATGTCGAAGTGCAGCATGGCACGGCACGCAAGCATCTCGCCACGAAGCATGCGATATTCACTTTCGGGCAGCACATGGCGGCCGTCGGCAGCCTGGTCGGCATCGAGGTTCTTCAACACCACATTCACGTTCATGATGGTTTGATAGGCTTTCGACCAAATAGCCGAGATGGTGCTCTGCACGCCCTCTTGATTGTAGTCGTAGTCGACCAACGCACGGCAATACTTGGCATAGCTGGTTTCGTCGGTTTGGTTCACCTCGTAGCGCTGACCGAGAATATCGATAAACTCATACGAGAGGTTCTTGCCGTAGAGCGACGAATTGCTCATCTGATTGTAGATGCCGTTCACCGCCGCATAAATGCCGCTCTTGGTGGCAAACTGCTGTTCTTCGCTCTGCTTGTCCTTTGGCGTGTAGTTCAGCCAATCGGAGCAGCTGCCCATCAGCAGCAGTGTGGCAGCGGCGAGCGCTGTGTATATTGTTCTTTTCAATTTCATAATCGGTTCGTAATGATTTTGAGTGAAAAAGTGATTGATTACTTTACAAAGTGAACGACAGAGCAAACGAAACGCTGCGCGAGAACGGATAGCTTGTGCCTCGCTCCTGCTTGATGCTGGTGATGCGGAAGATGTCGTTCATATAGCCGCTGATTTTGAGCGTGTTCAAGCCGATTTTCTTAGCCATTTCGGGCGAGAATTCGTAGCCGATGCGCAACGATTCGAGAGCCAACGAATTGTCGTTCTGCACAAAGCGCGACGACATTGGCGTATACTGCGAGTTAGCAATGTTCTTGAACTGTGCCACGTCGCCCGGCTTCTGCCAGCGGTCGTAGAGGGCTCGCTTGTCCTGGTTGTTCGACAGGCTGCCCGACGAGATGTTTTCCACCTTGTTGAACAGCACCGAGTTGAACGACTTGGCGCCATACTTGTAGCGGAAGTCCATATTCATCGAAAAACCTTTGTAGTTGAAGCTTGTGCCAATCACACCTTCCACCTTCGGGCGGCTCTTGCCCACAATCACTTCGTCCTTGGAGTTGAAGTCGTAGGTGTATTGTCCGTCTTTGGTGATGAACACCTCTTTACCGGTTGCAGGGTCGATGCCAGCCGAGCGTACAGCCCAGATGTCGTCGGGGTCGGCACCATCGTAGTAGCGCTTGGTGCTGTTGTTGCTGCGGCCCTCGGTGTTGAACATATCCAAGCGGTTGCCAATGCCCGAAAGCTTGCTCTTGTTGCCACGCACGTTGGCACGCACGCTCCACCAGATGCGTTGCGGCATATTGCGCAGAATGTAGTAGGAAGCCTGCACATAATAGCCTTGGGTGGTTTGCTTGCCAAAGTTTTCATACATCACGTCGCCCGTAGCGCCCGACGATGGCGGCATGGCAATGCTGATGAGCAGCGGGTCGGTCGACTTATAGTAGTAGTCGCCGGTGAGGGTCAGACGGTCGTTGAGAATGGTTACGTCGAAACCGATGTTACGGTCGAGGGTGGTTTGCCACTTCAGGTTAGGATTGCCCAACTGCGAGAGCGATGTGGTCATGCCAAAGTAGTTGAACATATTGAAGTTGTAGCGGAACGTGGTGATGGTGGCACTCGACGAGAAGTTTTGGTTACCCGGGTTACCAATCGAACCACGCAGCTTGAGCATCGACACGCCTTCGAAGTTTTCTTTAATGAACTTTTCGCGATGCAAGTTCCAAGCCAAACCAAGCGCCCATGTGCCAATGAACTGCTTGGTGCGGCCAAACGAGTTCGAACCGTTCACACGGTAGCTGAAGTCAATAAGATAACGATTGTCGAACGCGTAGTTGCCAATGACGTAGGAGCTGACCGAACGCGAAGTCGACTCGTAGTACGACGGGCTGCCGCCTTCGGGATAGCCGTTGGAGAACGATGGCAGAGTGTAGTCGCCAACAGGGAAACCGATGGTGCTGTAGCCGTCGTTCTTATAATCGCTTTGCGAGATGTAGCCACCGGCAGCCACGTTCACCAGATGCACCTCGTTGAAGGTCTTACCATAGGTGATGGTGAGTTCGCCTTCATATTTGTTGGTGTATGATTTCGAGTTGGTGTATTGTCCGCGCTTGGTGTATTCGGTGGTGGCATAGCGGCTGTCGCTTGGCGACACAAACGCCTCGTTCTTGGTGTCGGTGCGAGTGAAGCCGATACGTCCGCGAATGCGCATTTCTTTGATTGGCGTATATTCAACATTCAGCTTCTCGGAGAACGATATGGCGCCGCCGTGAGTGTAGCTGTTTTGAGCAGCGTTGTAGAGCGGGTTGGCTGCCTTGATATAGTCGTTATATTCAAGCCATTTCTCCACCTCGCCGTCGTCGTTGTATTTCTTGTAATACGGGTTGGCGTTGGCATAGTTCACGAATGCCACAGTGGGGTCGCCGGTTGAGGTGTTTGAGAACGACAGTTTGTTGCTGAAGTTGAGTTTATTCAAGCGATAGGTGAGGTCGATGTTTCCGCCAATCACCTCGCGCTTACTTTCCTTCATGATACCCTGAATGCCGTTGTAGGTCAAACCGATGCCAAAACGATAGGCACCCTCGCCACCTTGTGCGTACAGCGAATGGCGGTGGTTCATACCCACTTGCAGCGGCTCGGCAAGCCAATAGGTGTCGACACCGCTCTGCACGTCGGCAAGTTTTTCGTTGTATAGTTTGTCGAGTTCAATCTCGGCAGTGGTCGACGAACCGCTGTAACGACCCGAGAGAAGCTCGAATTGCAACTTCTCTTGCGCGTTCATCAGGTTGTAGCTCGAAAGGTCTGCCCAAGTGATTGACGCCGACCCGTTGTACGACAGGTCGAGGTGTCCGGCTTTAGGCTTCACAGTTTCAACAACCACAACGCCATTGGCGGCTTTCGAACCGTAGATGGCGGTCGACGCGGCGTCCTTAAGGATGGTGATTGATGCCACGCGGCTCATGTCGAGGTCGTAGATTGCCTCGAGCGACGACTCGAAACCGTCGAGGATGAACAACGGCTGGTTGGGGTCTTCAGCCAACTCGTCGCGTGTGCTGATAAGGCTCGATTTGCCACGGATTTCAATGTCGGGCATGTGGTTAGGGTCGGAACCAAACTCCATACTCTCGAGCACGTTGAATGCCGGGTCGAGGGTCTTCAGCGAAGCTATCACATTTTGTGTGCCTATGTTCTGAAGGTCTTTTCCGGTGAATGTCGACGAGGCGCCGGTGAAGCTCTCCTTCTTCTTGTCGATGATACCGGTGACAACCACCTCGCTGAGGTTGGTTTTCGATTCAAGGCGTATGTGCAACTTTTTGCCGCCCTGCACCTTCACGGTTTGCGGCTCCATGCCCACATACGATACAATGAGATACTTTGCCGAGGTGGGCAAAACAATGGTGAATGCACCATCAATGTTGGTTGTCGTTCCTTTTCCCTTGTTCTCTTTAGCTTGAATGGTGGCTCCAATCAAAGGCTCGCCTTGGTCGTCTACTACCACACCACTCACAGTCACTGTTTGTGCCTCAGCACGAAAACTCAGAAGGGGAGGGGTAATTACGACTATGGCAAAAAGCAAAGTTAATTTTGCAACAACTTTTCTTATTTGCATAAATTTTTCCATATATATTTTCATTTTGCACAAAAATACGCATTAAATGCGACAAAGAAAAAAAATTAACCGAGATTTACATTTTTTAAATATATGTCATTTTGCTGCCGTTACATCGTTATTTAAACTAAAAATTCGGAATTAAAACCAAATTAGCTCGCATTCTTTCAAATTCAAAGAAAAACGAGTATTTTTCTGCAAATATGTAATCGAAAAAATTTTTATTCTGTAAGCAAAATCTCGCTTTTCACCTTTTTTGCGCAACGCCATTTGCCCGATTTGCCACCAAAATGTAATATGCATTAAGCATCTGGTGGATTTCGGTTATAAAATATTTTTCTATCTTTGCAGCAAAACTATAAAACAAAACATCAAAATTATAAACCGAAAATGAAACGCTACATCATCTCACTTGCTTTGGCAATAGTGTCAATAGCCACCTTCGGTGCCAAGCGCATCGACGTGGAAGCCCTGAAGCAACACTTTGTGGAATGTCTGAACAACGGCGTAGCCAATGCTGCCGCCATTAAAGATAGCAAGCTGTCGGCAAAACAGGAGTCCGACGCACGCAAAGCCGTATGGGCGGCATGGTGCGATGCTTGTGGCGAATACGACCTCGACTGCCTGCCCGACCCCGACTCGCTGAAGGCTGAGACGCCCTACCGCTGGCAGCTGCCCGACAGCCTGGAGCCAAATTGCCGCATGCCGTTTTATTTCGGCACCAAAGGCAACAAACCCTCTGAGGGCTATCCGCTGTTTCTATATATGCACGGTTCGGGCCCGCGCGAGCGCGAATGGCAAGTGGGGCTGAAGTGGTGCGAGGTGTTCAACGACGCTCCGTCGCTCTATTTCATACCTCAAATTCCCAACGCCGGACGCTACTACCGCTGGTGGCACCGCTCAAAGCAAGTGGCTTGGGAACGGCTGCTGCGTCAGGCTTTTGTGTCGGGCTTGGTGAACGCACGCCGCGTGTATTTCTTTGGTATCTCCGAAGGGGCATACGGCAGCCAGCGCATGGCTTCGTTCTACGCCGACTATCTGGCGGGTGCCGGACCTATTGCCGGCGGCGAACCGCTCATCAATGCCCCGGTTGAAAACCTTGCCGGCGTGGCTTTCATGCTAACCTCGGGCGAAAACGACACTCAGTTTTGCCGCAACAAATTCACCATGCAGGCTTGCCACGCACTCGACAGCATGGCTACGATGCACCGTGGCGAATATCCTCACCGCGTGTTCCTGCAACCCGGACGCGACCACTCGTGCGACTACACTTTCACCACTCCGTGGCTGAAAACTTTCACCCGAAACCCCTATCCCAAGCATTTCAAATGGGAAAACTTTGCTATGCACGGTCGCTTCCGCCAAGGCTTCTACAACCTGCAAATCGTTGAACCGTGCGACACCGTTGGCGGCCGCCGCGCTTGCTACGAGTTCACCGCTCGCGGCAACGAAATCGACATCGAGGTGCACAACGTGCGATATGTGCCACTCGACCGCGAGCCAATGTGGGACATTGTGATGCATTACCAAAAAGTGGTGGAACCTGCCACAGGCGGACGCCTGCGCATCTATCTTAACGACCAGTTAGTCGACCTCAACCGCCCGATTACCATACGCGTTAACGGCCGCAAAGCATTCAAAGGCAAGGTGAAACGCCAACTGCGGCACATGGTGAACAGTTGCGCCTTGTTCTACGACCCCGAACGCCTGTTCCCTGCCGCCGTCGACGTCGAGCTGTAATGCGGCTGTCTCACGACGTTTCGCCTCGCCGATAAACCGGCAACAGCACCACCGCAGCAGCCCTATTAAACATCCTGCCGCCGCCCATCCACTCAGCGATGCGCAATGCACATTGTTATTTGCAAAACAATCGGCTGCTAATAATGCAGCGAAAAAAACAAGTAAAAATTTCAGTTTTATAAACACTTGACTGCCAGCGATATTAACCGCGCGAGCGGTTAATAATGCAGATTATCAAGTGTTTACAGAGAAATCTCTCGCAGATGTTGGGATGCCGTGGCAAAGAAGCGCCATCGGAGATGGCAAACTATGCTTAACCGCTGGCAAGCCACAAAGTGGCGTAGCCTGCGGAAAGAGTGCTACCATAAATTATGTGCCTCGAAGT
>SFEA01000057.1 GCA_004557385.1 Bacteroidales bacterium | reverse complement strand
TTCAATTAAAAAGCCACACTTTTAGCACCCGTTTTGACCTATAGCGTGGCGTTTTATGATTTTTGTGCCTTTTCAGCACCCGTTTTGACCCATAAGTCTGATTATTTGTCCCTATTTACTGAATACAAACTAATCCGCACTACCCATCAACCGATGAGCAATGCGGATTTGTTTACGTAAATGCCTTGCGAGGCTTCAGCCTTCGCACTCATAGCCAAGCTCACGAATCTTGGCTACAACAACATCGGCAGGCACTTCGCCGTCGACATACGCAATGCCTTTTGCCAAGTCCACCTCAACGCGTGTCACGCCTTCAAGCATCGACAAACCTTTCTGCACATTTGTCTGGCAATGAACACACATCATACCTTTAATTCTGTATTCCTTAGTCATATTATTTATTTTAATTGATTTAGATTTCATAACACTGTCAATAGCAGAATAAACCAACAAGACCACCAAAACAATGCTGCACGCAATGTTGAACCACGATGCACAATGATGGCACTGTGCTGCGTATCCCGTTAATGCAGGCACAAACCATTCGGCGGGCAACAAATAGTCGATTATCAACCCAAAAGCCACCGCTCCGCCAACTATCGATGCCAAATATGCCCATGTGGCTCTACCGCCAAACGAACGTCTTACCACAAGCACCGAAGCAAAATTGGCAGCCGGTCCAGCCATCAGCAACACAAATGCCGCACCAGGCGACAAGCCCTTTAGCAACAGCGACAAAGCAATCGGAATCGACCCTGTGGCACAAACGTACATCGGCACCGAAATAGCAAGAACGATGAACATATTCAAAAGAGGATATTGCGCGTATCGGGCAAAGAAATCGTCGGGGACAAGCACCGTAATCAATGCCGCTACCACAAGACCAATCACCAACCACTTGCCAATGCTTTTCATCATCGACACAAAACCATATTTCAACGATTCCAACAATTTACCGGCTAAGCCATTAGCAACTTCGTCGCCACAACAACTGCCGGAGCACCCGCCTTCGTGCTTAGCCTCGTCATTTGTGTCGTGTTCAACAGCAGCAACCATTCTTCCACCCAGGAGCGCAGTAACCAATGCTGCCACCGGACGTATAATGGCAAATCCTAATCCCAAAAGCGAGTAAGTGGCAGCAATGCTGTCGACGCCTGTTTGAGGTGTTGCAATCAAAAATGAAGTTGCCGATGCCCGCGAAGCACCATTATTGCGCAGCGACACTGCCGTGGGCAGCACACCGCATGAACACAGCGGCAACGGCACGCCTAATGCAGCAGCCTTAATAATTGCTCCCCATCCGTTGCCTGCCAAATGTTTCGAATAGACACGAGTTGGCACAAACGCATGTAGCACTCCAGCCACAGCAAAGCCAAGCAGCAAATATGGCGACATCTCGTTGAGCATTGCCCAAAACGAATAAATCAAAGCATTCATATTCAACATGTTATTTATATAACAAACACTCTACCCTTTCAGTTCAGCAAGACGTTTGGCATTGCCTACAATCCAAATCACATCGTGAAGCTCAAACACATCGTCGCCAGTAGGCTTAATGTACGCCGAACCGCGCTGAATTGCCACCAGCAAAGAAGCATAATCGTCGCGCAGCCTTGCCTGAGCCACACTCTTGCCAATCAGTGGCGACGATTCGCTCAGCTCGAAGTGCAGAAATTCCACCTTCTTCTTGTCGTAGGCGGTGTCGAGCGCAACACTGCTCTTTTCCATCTCCGGCAGCAGGTGCTGTATCTGTTCGTCGGTGCCGATTATCGCAAGGCTATCGCCCGGGAATATGCGCATTTCGCCGGTGGGCACCGGATAATAGTTAGAGCCTCGCGTGATGCTCACCACATTCACGCCATAACGCTTGCGTATGTCGGAATTTTTCAGTTTCTCACCTACAAACGAACAATCATTTCCCACAGTCATGAATGCCATGTGAAGGTCGGAAACCAAGTTGTTTTCGCGACCACTGCGATGCAATTCACGCTCGTTGAGGTTGCTGAGGAACTTCGACTCGATGTTGTACATGCGCTTGCGCAGGCGGCGCGAGAAAGTAACCAGCGACAGCAGCACAATGCCCACACCGCTCCACAGCACCGTGGTTTTGGTGAAGATGGTGTGAAGATACACCAAGATGAACACACTTGCAAACACTATGCGAAACAGCGACATCACCACCAGCGGCACATCGCTTCGACGACCCGAAATCTCCTTCAACTTCTCATACTCGCTACGGCGTGTGCACGGCACTGCCAATGCAAACAAAAACGGCGCCATAGCGCCCAGCGTAACCACCATCGAGGCTATCAAACCATTTTTCCTGCCAAGCCAGTCAATGAGCATCGGCTCCATATAGCTGTGTGAAAATATGATGATTGCCGACAGAATTGAAGCATAAAGCAGCGTGCGCCACGAGTGACGCATAGCAATGGCTCGCCACAGTACCTTCGACTCGCTCTCTGCCTCCTTCTCGCTATAGCGGTCGAGCAAAAACTTCAACCTGTCGGGCAAATGCTTTGCCACAAACTCATAGCACGGGTCGGCTGCCTTGATGAAATACGGCGTGAAGAACGTGGTAATCACCGACACTGCTACAACAATTGGATACACATTGTTGTCGAGAACGCCCAACGACATACCCATCGAGGCAATAATGAAGGCAAATTCGCCTATCTGCGTGAGGCTGAACCCCGACTGCATGGCAATCCTCAACGGCTGCCCGGTGATGAGCATGCCTGCCGAACCAAAAATTATCATGCCCACAATCACCACAAGCGACAATACTGCTATTGTGAAGCTGTAATTCTGTATGATTTCGGGATTAACCATCATGCCCACCGAGATGAAGAACACTGCTCCAAACAGGTCTTTCACGGGTTTCATCACATTTTCAATGCGTTCGGCTTGAATGGTGCCTGCCAATATCGAGCCCATCACAAATGCTCCGAGAGCGAGCGAAAAGCCCGACTTCACCGAGAACACAGCCATTGCCAGGCACAAGCCCATCGATATCACCAGCAGCATCTCATCGGTGATTGAACGCGAAACGCGCTTGAAAAACGACGGCAGCACAAACACGCCCACAGTGAACCATATCACCAAGAACAGCACCAGCTTGAGAACACTCATCATCAGCTGCTCGCCTTCCACCGAATTGTTGATTGCTACCGACGACAGCAACACCATCATCACAACAGCAAACAAATCTTCACACACAAGCACCGCCAGCACCAGCGACGTGAATCGGCGCTGACGCATGTGCAAATCGTTGAACGCCTTGATGATAATGGTGGTTGACGACATCGACAACATTCCGCCCAAAAACAGGCTGTCGATATTGCCGAAATCGAGCATCTTGCCGGTGACAAAGCCCAGCGACATCATGCCCATAACTATTATCAACGCCGTAACCACTGCCGAACCGCCCACGTTCATCAGTTTCTTGAAGCTAAACTCAAGTCCTAACGTGAACAGCAGCACCACAATGCCAATCTGCGCCCAAAACTCGATGTTTGCCTCGTTGCCAACCGACGGCAACAACGACATGTGAGGACTTGCCAAAAAACCGGCAACAATATAGCCAAGCACAATAGGCTGCTTCAACTTCTTGAATATCAGCGTAGACAATGCGCCAAGCACCAATATAAGCGCCAAGTCGGAAATAAGGCTCTCAACCGTAACCCCACTCAATGCCTCGTTAGCCAACGCACCGTCTGCCACTTCGCCACTGGCAACTATCGACATCAATATGCTGCATATACTACTAAATAACACCATGTTCGTTGCCTTAGATATTATTCATATTAATCAGTTTAGATATACAAAGATAATAATTATCGGCAAAAAGTTCTCACAGGCACGCATCAAAATATTAGCGCGTATTTTTTATGCCGCTCTACTTTTGCGCTATTGATAAAACCATTTTTTTAGAGTATTTTTGCATAAAATTTTTCACTATACAATTTTTTATGTCAAGAAGCAACGAAGAACTACAAGGAGTGACGCTGTTGGGCAATCAAGGCACCAAATACGCTCAGGACTATGCTCCCGAAGTATTGGAGACCTTTCCCAACAAGCACCCCGAAAACGAATATCTGGTGACATTCAACTGTCCGGAATTCACCACCCTATGCCCGAAAACCGGGCAACCCGATTTCGGCAAAATCATCATCAACTACATCCCGCGCGAGCGAATGGTTGAAAGCAAGAGCCTCAAGCTCTATCTGTTCAGCTTTCGCAACCACGGCGATTTCCACGAAGACTGCGTGAACATAATCATGAAGGACCTCGTGAAACTTATGGACCCCCGTTACCTCGAAGTAGTGGGCGTGTTCATGCCACGCGGAGGCATTTCAATCTACCCCTTTGCAAACTACGGCGACAGCGAGCATCAAGACATGGTGCGCCAACGCATGCTGGCAATGTTCCGAAATCAGTAAAAATTTCATCAACTCACATTCTTCAACAATCATGGCAAAAGACGCAGTAATAGTTCTTTCAGGCGGCATGGATTCAGTGACCTTGCTCCACGAATTCAAGGACATAATAGCTTTGGCTGTTACGTTCAACTATGGTTCGAATCACAACAAGCGCGAAATTGAATACGCCAAGCTTCATTGCCAGCGTCTTGGCATTAAGCACATCATCATCCCCCTCGACTTCATGCACACCTATTTCAAAAGCTCGCTGCTCGAAGGGGCTGATGCCATCCCCGAAGGACACTATGCCGATAGCAACATGAAATCGACCGTGGTGCCATTTCGCAACGGCATAATGCTTGCCATTGCCTGCGGAATTGCCGAAAGCAACAAACTCACGCGTGTGCTCATCGCCAACCATGCCGGCGACCACACCATCTATCCCGACTGCCGCCAGCAATTCATCGACGCCATGTCGGCTGCCATGACCAACGGCACTTACGAAGGTGTGCACATCTTTGCACCCTACACCAACATAACAAAGGCTAACATCGCCCAACGAGGCGCACGCATCGGCATCAACTATGCCGAAACCTACTCGTGCTACAAGGGCGGTGTTAACCATTGCGGCAAATGCGGAACGTGCATCGAGCGTCGCGAAGCGCTTGCCGAAGCAGGTGTCACCGATACCACCACCTACGACGAATAAACTCTTAGTAACAAAAAAAAACGGTTTCGATGCCGCCGTTTCGTTTCAACGCCTAATTGCGGCACCGAATAGAAAAACAGATTTGTTTTATGTATTATGTAAAAAAGACCCTTGAGATTTCGGCTTGCCACAAGCTCACGCTGTCATACGACAGCAAGTGCTGCAATATGCACGGACACAACTGGATTATCACCGTGCACTGCAAAGCCCCGCAACTGAATGCCGACGGCATGGTGTGCGACTTCACTCACATTAAAAACCGCATCACCCAAACTCTCGACCATCAGAATCTCAACGACGTTCTCCCTTTCAATCCTACTGCCGAAAACATTGCGCGATGGATTGTCGACCTCATCCCACAATGCTTTAGAGCCGACGTTCAAGAATCAGAAAACAATATTGCAACTTATGTGGAAGATTAACGAAATATTCTATTCCATCCAAGGCGAAGGTTTTCACACCGGCACCCCAGCCGTTTTCATACGCTTTTCGGGATGCAACCTCAACTGCTCGTTTTGCGACACCAACCATCAGGAAGGCAAAACCATGTCGCTCTACGAGGTGATTAACGAAGTGAAGCGATACCCAAACGCCCGAATGGTGGTGCTCACCGGCGGCGAACCGTCGCTGTTTGTCAATCAAGCCCTGATTGACGCCCTCAAGCGCAACGGCAAGATGGTGGCTATCGAAACCAACGGCACCCACAAGCTGCCCGACGGCATCGACTGGATTACGCTGTCGCCAAAAAGCAGTTTTGCCGGCGGCGACTCGGCTCCTTTGGTGCTCACCGAATGCAACGAGCTGAAAGTGGTGTACCTCGGTCAAGACCTCAAGCAATATGCCAAAATCAAGGCTGAGCACCGTTTTTTGCAGCCATGCTACTGCGACGACGACGACATTCGCCAATACACCATGCGCTCGTGCCTGAATGCCGTGCTAAGTTCGCCCGACTGGCGCCTGTCGCTGCAAACGCAACGTGTGCTAAACATCAAGTGAAGCCTGTGATACACAATATTAACGCCCGCGTTTTCAGTGCTTCCGCATTTTTTCAGTATCTTTGTATCTTGAAACGTCAAGTATAGCAAATTATTGATTTTATCAACCACAATATCATCATCACAATGCAAGAAAAAATCATCATTCTTGATTTCGGTTCACAAACCACTCAGCTCATTGGTCGCCGAGTGCGTGAACTGAATATGTATTGCGAAATCGTGCCTTACAACAAGTTTCCTCACGACGACCCATCGGTGATTGGCGTTATCCTCTCGGGAAGCCCGTTCTCGGTGTACGACGAGAAAGCGTTCAAAGTCGACCTCAGCAACATCCGCGGAAAGTATCCTATTCTCGGCATTTGCTACGGTGCACAGTTTATGGCTTACACCAATGGCGGCAAAGTGGAACCGGCTGGCACTCGCGAATACGGTCGTGCACACCTAAGCACTTTCGATGCTCAGAATCCGCTGCTGAAAGACATTCGCGAAAACTCGCAAGTGTGGATGTCGCACGGCGACACAATCACTGCCATCCCCGACAACTTTAAGATTATCGCTTCTACACAAAAGGTGGCTATTGCTGCCTATCAGGCTGTAGGCGAAAAGCTCTGGGGTGTGCAGTTCCATCCCGAAGTGTTCCATTCGCAAGACGGCACTCAACTGCTCAAAAACTTTGTGGTTGACATTTGTGGCGGCAAGCAGGACTGGAGTGCCGCCTCGTTTATCGAAAGCACCGTTGCTCAACTCAAGGAAACCCTCGGCAACGACCGCGTGATTCTCGGTCTTAGCGGCGGCGTCGATTCGTCGGTTGCCGCTGTGCTCCTCAACAAAGCCATTGGCAAAAACCTCACATGCATCTTCGTCGACCACGGCATGTTGCGCAAAAACGAGTTCCAAAACGTGATGCACGACTACGAATGCCTCGGGCTCAACGTGATTGGCGTGGACGCAAGCAAAAAGTTCTTTAGCGAACTTGCCGGAGTGACCGAACCCGAAAAGAAACGTAAAATCATAGGCAAAGGCTTTATCGACGTATTCGATGCCGAAGCACAAAAAATCACCGATGCCAAGTGGCTTGCTCAAGGCACCATCTACCCCGACTGCATTGAGTCGCTTTCAATCACCGGCACAACAATCAAGAGCCACCATAACGTGGGTGGTCTGCCTGAGAAAATGAACCTGAAGCTATGCGAACCTCTGCGCCTGCTTTTCAAAGACGAAGTGCGCCGCGTGGGTCGCGAGCTGGGAATGCCTGAGCACCTCATCAAGCGTCACCCATTCCCCGGTCCGGGCTTGGCTGTGCGCATCCTTGGCGACATCACCCCTGAAAAAGTGCGCATCCTGCAAGATGCCGACGACATTTTCATTCAAGGTCTGCGCGACTACAAGGTGAAACTGCAAGGCGAAGAAGCACGTCGCGTGCTGGCTGCAGGAATACCTGCCGACATGACTAACGGCGAAATTGAAGTGTCGCTTTACGACCAAATTTGGCAAGCCGGCGCTGTGCTGCTGTCCACCGTACGCTCGGTGGGCGTGATGGGAGACGAACGCACCTACGAACATCCCGTGGCTCTGCGCGCCGTAACCAGCACCGATGCCATGACTGCCGACTGGGCGCATCTCCCCTACGACTTCATGGCTAAAGTGAGCAACGACATCATCAACAAGGTGAAGGGCGTGAACCGCGTTTGCTACGACATCTCGTCGAAGCCACCGGCAACCATCGAATGGGAATAATCTCCCCCGCTCGATTTGCAAATAATCATCATGGAGGTGTGCGAAATCAAACATCGCACACCTCCAATTTTTTCATTTGCAACAATGCCTCATACTCAACCTCATAGCCTTCAGAAAAGCATTTTTAACATTTCCGGCGTGCAAGATTTGCCCACAACGGGCAAAAAAAATTCCAATCGGCAGCTATTTCAACCCGCCGATTGGAGAACAAATCCATTTTTTGTTATAATCTATTTACTATGCCAACTTTATGCAATCACAAATTCGGCAATCGTCCAAATAAGTAATGACACCAAGCCGATGACTACAGCCACCTTAGGAGCCTTGTAGTCGGCAAGAAACATCTCATTCTTTGGTGTTGGAACATAATCAGGCTTTTCTTCAGCCACTGCAGCCTTGAAATCGTCAATTTCAACGCCTTGTTCTTCAATAATCTTCTTCATATATAGTGATTTTTGTTTTCTATTTGCAAAGATAGCATTTTTTATAACGTAATACAAACATTTTTAATGCCAGCACATCAAAATACTTTCACAAAAATTTGCTAAGTTTGCATTACAAACAATTTATCAATCGAAAGTATGAAGATAGTAATTCTCGATGGTTTCACCACCAATGGTGGCGACCTCTCTTGGAATAGCATAAGCGAACTTGGCGACCTTACCGTTTACGACCGCACTGCGCCCGGCGAGGTGATTGACCGCTGCCTCGGTGCCGAAGCCGTGTTAACCAACAAAGTGATTATCACCGACGAGGTGATGCAGGCATTGCCTAAACTGAAATATATTGGCGTGATGGCTACGGGATACAACGTGGTTGACATCGACGCTGCCCGCCGTCGTGGCATCGTGGTGACCAACGTGCCTGCCTACAGCACACCTTCGGTTGCACAGATGGTGTTTGCCCACCTGCTGAACATCACCAATCAAGTTGCCTTGCACGACCGCCAGGTGCACGAAGGCCGTTGGGCTGGCAACCAAGATTTTTGCTTCTACTCGGCTCCGCTAATCGAACTCGCCGGCAAGCAAATGGGAATCGTCGGGCTCGGTCAAACCGGCTCGGCTGTGGCAAAAATAGCACTTGCTTTGGGTATGCGCGTCATGGCTTTCACATCAAAACCGCAAGAATCGCTGCCTGAAGGCATCATCAAAGGTTCGCTCGACGAGATGTTTGCCACAAGCGATGTGGTGAGCCTGCATTGTCCGCTCACGCCCGACACCAAGCACATCGTGAATGCTGCCCGACTGGCTACCATGAAACCTTCGGCAATTGTAATAAACACCGGACGCGGACCGCTGGTGAACGAGCAAGACCTTGCTGATGCGCTCAACAATGGCACGATTGCCGCTGCTGCCACACATTGCCTGGGCAAGCCAAGCTGCCCGCGCTCGCCTCATCGACACCCTCGCCAGCAACCTAAAGGGCTACATCAGCGGCAACGTGGTGAACAACGTAGCTAAATAACATCATCGTGCCCTCTTTGACAATTATCCCACATAATTGAATCGGGCAAAATAAAACTCAGCTTCGCTCTTGCTGAAACAATCAGCATTTCGGCGAAGCTGTTTTCTCATATCATTTTTCCTCGCCAGTGCCCGCTCCACAAATACACTCGGCACATAATCACCATCACAGCAGCATACACTGCTTCGGCAGTCCAACACACTGCCACATCGCTGCGCATCAGTTCTATCACCACATAGCAATATACCACATACACCAGCAGCGCCACCAACTCAAGTGCGAATGCCGACTTGGCGTTGCCAGTGCCACTCACAGCCTGAAAATACACTATTGCCGGAATAGAGAGCAGATATGAAGCGCACAAAACCCACAACGAGGGCACCGACGCAGGAACAAGCTCAGCAATGTCGGTATAAATCATTATAAATGGCTCAGGCATAAGGCTTATCACAACAAGCAGCGGCAAAATCACCATATAAGTGAATTTCAAAACCTTACGCGTCAACGCTATCACGCCATCGTTGTTGCCGTGCCCTATGAGGTTGCTCACCAATGTGCTGCCCGTGGATGCAAACGCTATTAGTATCATCCACACAAGCCCCGATATGCTACGCACAATGTTCGACACGGCAAGCGAACGCTCACCGGTGTGCTCAACAAACAGGAAAAACACAAACCATGTTGATATTGAAATGAAATTCTGCACCATGGTCCACGACGATATGCGCAAAACAAGCTTCATAATGTGCATGCTCAGCTTAGGCAAACGATTAAGTCCATAGCGTGTCCTGTCGATGCACAAGCGCATGTAAACCACAAACACCACAAACGAAACCACTCCGGCAAGGGTCGACCCTATTGCCGCACCCTTGATGCCCATAGCTGGAACTCCCCAATGCCCGAATATCAACACCCAGTTGAACAGGACATTCGACAGCAGCATAACCACCGAATTCACTGTTAGCGCCTTGGTTTGTGTGGTGCCAATATAAAATGCTCTGAACATTGCAGCGGAATAGCCAAATATCAACCCTATCACTCGCCACAGCACATAATCCATAGCAGCCTCCCGTATTTGCGTGCTGCTCACCATCAGCTGCATTGCCATTGGCGAAAGCAATTCCGACAGCAAGGTGATTGCAACGCCCAAACCGAGAATGAAATACATTCCGTGCCAAAACGTCACCCCGGCAAGATGATAATTGCCCTCGCCGTTGCGCCTGCCAATTATAATCTGTACGCCGATTGAAAACCCCAAACCAATCATAAACAGCACCATATAATACACTCCTGCAAGCGCCGATGCTCCCAGCGCCACCTCGCTTACACGACCAAGAAAGGCTGTATCGGTCATTCCTATCAGCTGCTCGATTAGCGTGCTAATCAAGATTGGATAGGCAATCATCCAAATTTTGCGATAGGAATATTTCACATCTTTACATTTCATGATTCCGAATAGTCGTCGCTGTTATGTTTAGGCTGCAAAATTAGTAAAAAACTTTAGGTCTACAAAAATGAATGCAGAGCACTCTCCTGTGCAGTATATACTACAACTGGAAGGTGTTCTGCAAGCAAAACAATGAGATTATCTCAATAATATGAATCTGTTCGAGCAAAAGATTATTTCACCTCGATGGTGATGGTTGCCGGTTTCACGCCTGCTGCCTTGGCAGTGAACGTGATGGTGCCGGGTTGCTTGCCTGCTTTTACAATGGCAGTGAGAGCACCGCTGAACAGATTCATCTCCTTGCCCTGGAAGGGTAACAAACAAGTTGGGTCGCCGTTGGCTGTGGCAAGGAATTCGCCGGCGCCACTGACGTCGAATTTCACCAATCGGTTGTCGGTAGTCACCAAGTTGCCGTCGCGGTCAGCCACTTGAACGGTGACATAAGCCAAGTCTTCGCCATCGGCAGCCAATGTGCTGTGGTTGACGGTTGCAACCAGATGATGTGGCTTGCCTGCTGTCTTCACCACTTTCTCGGCTGCCTTGTTGCCTTGTGCATCGTAAGCCACCACGCGCAATTCGCCCGGAGCATATTTCACCTCGTTCCACATCAAGCGATAGCGATTGAGCACAGTGGAATCGTTCTTCTCGCGCACGCCTTGGCTCTTGCCATTAATAAACAGCTCTGCCTTGGGATATGAAGTATAGACAAACACCGGCGTCACCTTGCCCTCACGTCCCTTCCAGTTCCAATGCGGAAGCACATGCAATGTGGCATCGTCGGTGTTCCATTTCGAGCGATAGAGGTAGTAGCGGTCCTTTGGCAACGAAGCGAGGTCGATTATGCCAAACACGCTGCTGTGATTTGGCCACGCATCAGTATCGTAAGGTGTGGGTTCGCCCAGATAATCGAAACCGGTCCAAACAAACTGACCAATCATCCATGGCAAATCGTCGTCAGCAGCAAAGTCGAGGTCGGGAATATTCGACCAATAGCAATACTCCAAGTCATACGACGAGCTTTGGTGATTATCGTACATAGCTCCGGCTTTGCTTTCCACCGGGAACATATACACGCCACGCGACGAAACTGTGGATGCCGTTTCAGAGCCAAGAATGATGTGCTGCGGCAGTTTTTCATATGCCTCGCGATAGCGCTTCACCTTATAGTTATAGCCCGGGATATCGAGGGCTGCCGCAAAACCGTTGTTAGTAACGGCATCGAACTGGTCCATGCCACAGGTCACGGGGCGAGTCGGGTCCTCACGATGGCAAATATCTTGCAAGAAGTTCATTTCTGCCACGCCATCAGGTCCCCACTGGCTGGGCACCTCGTTGCCCACGCTCCACATCACCACCGACGGATTGTTGCGATAGTGGTGCAGCATGTTCACCATGTCTTTTTCAGCCCATTCGTTGAATAACGAACCGTAACCGTTCTTGCATTTCGGACGGAATGCCCAGTCGTCGAACGGCTCAATCATCATCATGAAACCCATCTCGTCGCACAATTCCACCAACTCAGGTGCCGGCATGTTATGCGACGTGCGGATGGCGTTGCATCCCATATCCTTGAGCAATTCCAGCTGATGGCGAATGGCAGCGCGATTAACAGCTGCGCCAAGAGGTCCGAGGTCGTGATGGTTGCATACGCCCTTAAACTTGGTTGACTTGCCATTCAAAAAGAATCCCTTTTCAGGAATATACTCCAATTTGCGAATGCCAATGCGTGTGGTGTAGCAATCACGTTCCACGCCGTCCTTCACCAAGCGTGTAACCACTTTATATAAATAAGGATTCTCGGGCGACCACAGCACAGG
>SFEA01000056.1 GCA_004557385.1 Bacteroidales bacterium | reverse complement strand
AGCGTTAACGTAGGTCGAAGACGAGAAGTCCCAACCGAAGCTACCGCGAACGAATGTGTTCTTAAACGGACGTACATTGAGAGTCATGGTGGTGATTACACGGTCGGTTGCGTCCTCGTTTTTGTTCTTATACATACCGAACAACGGGTTCAGGAGGTCGCCGTCGGTGTAATATTCTGGATAGCGCATGTGGCGGCCGTCCTCGTCCATGTAGTTAGCCATGTTGTCGAGGTTAGGCCAGATGTAAGCGCGATAGAGCGGACCGCTGGTGCCGCGCAGCACCTTTTGGTTGGTTTGGTGAGCATATTGCACGCTACCTTCGAAGTCAGCCCAAGTGCCAATCTTTGCCTTGCCGGCAACCGAGAAGTTCTTACGGCTGAGGTCGGTGGTCTTAACCACACCTTCCTGCTCGATGAGCGAAGCCGAAGCACGCATGCTCATGCCGTCGTTACCGGCTTCAACCGACACGTTGTGACGTTGCATAAAACCGGTTTGGATGACAGCCTGCACGTTGTCGTAATAGGTGGCGTCGGCTGGATAAGCACCTCCGTAGTGGTTGGTGTAGTACCAGTTGGTGGTGCCGTAAGCACCGTTGGCATAACGGTTTTGCACCTCAGGCCAACCGTAAGCCTTCGACCACGAGAACTGGTTGCTGTAGCTGATGCGCGCTTTGCCCTTGCGACCCTTCTTGGTGGTGATGATGATGGCACCGTTCGAAGCGTCGGAACCGTAAAGAGCGGCAGCGGCAGCGCCCTTGAGCACTGTCATGCTCTCGATATCCTCGGAGTTGATGTCGTTACCACGCGACGAGAAGTCGCCGTCGCGAACCGAAACAACGTCGGCAATGGCGAAGCCCGAACCCGAGTCGAAAGTGGAGTTGTTCATTGGAATACCGTCGATAACGTAGAGCGGCTGGTTGTCGCCCGAAATTGAAGTGACGGCACGCAGGGTAACCTTGGTTGATGCACCCGGGGCACCCGACGATTGAGTAACGGTCATACCCGACACACGGCCCTGAAGGGCGTTGATGAAGTCGGTACGGCCCGATTCGGCAATATCCGAAGCCTTAACATTCTGTGCCGAAGAACCCACTGCACGAGCCACACGCTTCATACCGAACTCGGCGGTAATCACCACGTCGTCGAGGGTGGTTTTGCTTTTCAGCACTACATTCGATGCTTCCGATGCTTTCATGCTCACCGGTTCGCATCCTACATAAGAAAATTCAAGGGTGGCATTTGGCGCTGCTTTGATTGCATACTTGCCATTAACGTCGGTGTTGACGCCGACTTTTGTACCCTTAACTCTGACCACAGCACCTATCAAAGGCTCACCATTGGAGTCGGTAACGACACCGGTGACAGTGCCTGATTGAGCTTGAGCCACAAATCCCACATTCCACTCATTGCTGAGCGAATACGGTGTGCCCATCGCCAAACAAGCGGCTGCGAACATTGTAATTGCTTTTTTCATAAGCGATTCTTTAGATGGTTAATTTAAAATTTATGTATTAAGTGAAAATCTCTTTTTTCTATGTTTCGCATGGCAGTCATGAAAAAACACAATGCCATGCACAATGAATAGGTTAATCGTCCATTATTCCGTAGCCAAACACACAATTCATTACAACAAAAGTATTAAAAACATTTTAAATTTCCAAATATCGATAAAAAATTTGCCATAATTATTTGTCCGTTTTTCTTTAATCATTTGGGCTTGACTCGTGCCAAAAAATGCGCCAGCGTGGTTCGGCTAACGCCGCACTGTTCTGCCAATTTTCGCTGCGAAACACCCATGTCAAGCTGCTGCAAAATATAGGTCTTACGGCTGAATAATTTGCACTTTTTTATGTCGGTGAGGCTACCTTTTGGTCTGCCCAAAACCATACCTTGGGCTCGGCGTCGAGCCAATGCCTCCTTGGTGCGCTGGCATATCAATCGGCGCTCAATTTCTGCCGACAGCCCAAAGGCAAACGCCAGCACTTTGCTTTGTATGTCGTCGCCAAGCCGAAAATTATCCTTGATGGTTTGCACCACACAACCCTTTGTCATACAAACATTTAAAATATCCATAACCATAAACAGGCTTCTGCCAAGGCGCGATATTTCGGTGCAGATTATGGTGTCGCCGCTGCGCACCCGTTTTAGCAGCGCTCCCAGCTTGCGTTTGTTGTAATTCTTTGCACCGCAAATTGTTTCCTCTATCCATCCTCCAATTTCAATTCCATTTTTCTTGCAGAATTTTACGATTTCGAATCTTTGATTTTCAACCGTCTGTTTGTCGCTGCTCACTCTTATGTAACCGTATACCATGATTTTGTTTTTATTTGGTTTTTATTTGGTTTTGATATTCAGTGTCTTATGGTGCTTATTTTGCATTTTTTTGCGAGAAGTATCTACAATAGCGAAACACAATTAACAATTATTGATGTTTGTTTAGTTTATTTTTGATTATTTTATTTTGGCATACGCTTGTATATCTAAAAAATAGGAAATATCTTTGTAATTATAAAAAAGTGTTTCTGGCACAATAAAAACGGACGATTAGTCAATGCCAATGTTGCAACTATCCCATTCAGAAACACTTAGAACAAGAAAATACTTAAGACAAGAATTTTATTCAAATAATAAACTAAACAACAAACAACCTACAAAAAACTATTAACACTTAAACCTTGACGCTTATGAAAAAAGCATTAGCAATGTTTGCAGCGTTATGCATAGCAGTGGGTGCGCCCTATTCCGGCGAAAGCAGTTGGGACGAGGGTTTCGTTGCCCATGCGCAAGGCAATGCTGTAAGTGGTGTCGTTAAAGACTCCAAAGGTGAACCTCTGATTGGTGCTACAGTTATGGTAAAGGGCACTCAAAGAGGTGTGTCTACCGACGTTAATGGTAGATATTCAATTCAAGCCGCCACAGGCAACGTGCTTCAAATCTCCTATGTGGGCATGAAGACCAAGACTGTGAAAGTGGCAAGTTCAAAAACTATCGATGTAACTCTCGAAGGCACCGATACCGAACTTGAAGACCTCGTTGTGGTTGGTTACGGCCAACAGAAGAAAATCAACCTGACCGGTGCTGTTTCGTCGGTGAACGTTGAAAAGACTCTTCAAGGCCGTCAGATTGCTGACGTTGGTCGTGGTTTGCAAGGTACTACTCCGGGCTTGAACGTGGTGTTGCCTAACGGCGAAATCGGTTCTGACCCAACAATCAAGATTCGTGGCCAGTTCGCCTCGTTCCAAGGCTCTACCCAACCACTCATCTTGATGGACAACGTGGAGATTCCTTCAATCCAGATTGTTAACCCCGACGACGTTGAAAGCATCTCGGTGCTCAAGGATGCCGCTGCAGCTTCAATCTACGGTTCGAAGGCTGCATTTGGTGTAATCCTCATCACCACCAAGAAGGGTGCCAAGACCGAATCGGTGAACGTGTCGTATTCAGCCAACTTTGCATGGCAAAACATCTCTAAGGACATGGAGATGGGCGGCGTAGATGCTCTTAAGTATCGCGTTGACGCCATGAAGCGCGTTGGCGCAACAATCTACGGCGCATTCTGGTATGTCGACGAAGAATCGCTTGCTGCCGCTCAACAATGGCAGAAGGACTACGGCGGCAAGATTGGCAAGGACGACCCATTGGTTTACGGCCGCGACTGGTATGTTAACCAAAAAGGACAAAAGTTCTCGAAACGTATCTTCGACCCATACGATTACATGATTCGCGAGTGGGCACCGTCGATGACTCACAACCTGTCGGTTAACGGCAAGGCTGGCAAGACATCTTATAATATAGGTCTCGGCTACCTCGACCAAGCCGGCCTTATCGCTCCTGCCAAGCACGACGACTTCCGTCGCTACAACGCTTCGGTTCGCCTGAACACCGAAATCAACAAGTATGTCACCGTTCATGCCGGCATGACATATTCGATGCGCAACAAGCGTTATGCTTACGCTACCAACTCAACAACTGCCGACCCATGGTTGTATCTCTATCGTTGGGACACCACTTACCCAATGGGCTTAGACGACCAAGGTCACGACCTGCGTTCGCCTTACAACGAAATGAAGAACGCCAACACTGCCAACAAGCAGAACACCTATCTGTCGTTCAACGCTGGTCTTACCATCAATCTCACCAAGGATTGGCACGTGAACGTAGATTACACCTACGCTCAAGAAGACCAAGTTTGGAACAAGATTGGTACGAAGTTCACCATGGCAAACACTTGGGGCTCTCCATTGCTTCGCAAGAACGAAGATGGCTCGCAAATGTACGTCGACAAGAACACTGGCACACCGGTTTCGTCGGGCGATGCTAACGCAATTCCTGCCTACGAACTGCAATATTTCCAATACACCTCTAATGGTAGTAACCCCGACCATATTCGTCGCGAAGTGACCAACGCCAAGCGTCAAACTTGGAACATCACCACCGACTACAACTGGCAAATCAACGATGCCAACAACCTGAAGGTGCTCCTCGGTGCCAACATCGTTGAATGGGAATCGGACAACAGCTGGTCGCAAATCACCAACCTCACCGACATTGCAAACCCATCGTGGGACAAGACCGGCGGCACACAAACCGCCAGCGGTAACCTCTACTGGGACGGTCAAGTTGGTTTCTTCGGCCGTTTGAACTATTCATTGTTAGATAAATATCTTTTGGAAGCAAACCTCCGCTACGACGCAACATCGAAGTTCCCTGAACATCTGCGTTGGCGCTGGTTCCCATCGTTCTCAGCCGGTTGGCGTGTGAGCGAAGAAACATTCATGGATTGGGCAAAGCCTGCATTGCAAGCCGCCAAGATTCGTGCATCTTGGGGTAAGATTGGCGACCAATCGGTTCCTTCAAACCTCTATATCCCAACAATGGCTCAAGGTCAAATGAGCTGGATTGCCGGTGGCAAGAAGCTCGTTTATGTTGGTACACCTGCCGCTGTGCTTCCCGACATCACATGGCAAGATATCGTAACCACCGACTTTGGTGTTGACCTCTCGTTCCTCGATGGCCGCGTAGCCCTCACCTACGACTGGTATCAACGCGACACCAAGAACATGATTGTTGGCATGGAAGGCGTTCCGGGTTCATTTGGTTCGAGCGCTCCTAAGGGCAACTTTGGTAACCTCCGCACTCGCGGTTGGGAACTTGCACTTAACCTCAACCACCGCCTCAGCTGCGGCCTTGGCATGAACGCCACATTCACCATCAGTGACGCTAAGACCACGATTACAGAATACGGCAGCGGCCAAAGTGTAGACGGCTGGTATAACGGCAAGACCTACGGCGAAATCTGGGGTTACGAAGTTGACCGCCTCTATCAGAAGGACGACTTCGTTTACGATGGCAATGGCAACCTCGTAACTACTTGGGCTTATCGTGGCAAGGAAGTTCCCGAAGGCACAAAGGGCGCAAAGAAGGTTAACAAGCTGAAAGACCCGAATGCTGTTTATCAAGACAACTTCCAAGGCGGCAACTTTATGTTCGGTCCTGGCGACGTTAAGTATAAAGACCTCGACGGCAACGGCGATATCTACAACACTGCTTACCTGAAGGAATTCAACGGCAAGCTCATTGGTCCTGACGACCCGAACTACGACAATCCTGAAGCCAAGTTGGTTGGCGCGAACACTGTTCGCGACCATGGCGACAAGAAAGTTATTGGTAACACCACTCCACGCTACGAATACGGCATCCGCTTGGGCCTCGACTACAAGGGCTTCGACTTCTCAATCTTTGGTCAAGGCATTGGCAAGCGCACCGTATGGGGCTCGGGCTTCTTGGCTATTCCTGGTTACAACTGCGGCGACGGTGCAATGCCACAAGCCATCGTAGGCAACTACTGGACAGAAGACAATCCTAACGCATTCTATCCTGCAGCATTCAACATGGGTGGCAGCGACACTGGCTATAACCTGCAAGTATCTGACCGCTATGCCTTGAATATGTCGTACTTCCGCATCAAGAACATTACACTTGGTTACACCCTGCCGGTTGCTCTCACCCGCAAGGCTTACATCAGCAAGTGCCGCTTCTACGTAGCATGCGAAAACGTGGCTACATTCGACAAGCTGCACGGTCTGCCTATCGACCCGGAAGTTATTTCGGGTGTTTCGATGTGGAACTCAGGCGGCTACAACATGGGCCGTACCGGTATTGGTACTCCTGCAATGAAGAACTACTCAGTTGGTATTCAGTTGAACTTCTAAAACTAATTTGAAAATGAAAAACAGATTATCATTAATATTGTGTAGCATAGCACTATGCGCTGCGGCTGTTTCGTGCGACGATATTCTCGACCGTCCTGAAAAGAACTCCCCCAGCGACCAACACTTCTGGAAAACAGAAATCGACCTCTCGCTCTATGCTAACGGCTTCTATGCCAACTATTTCATCGGTTACGGACAAGGCTGGAGCGCAAGCTACTCGCCATTCCGCGGCTACAGCTTCAGCGACGACGTGGCTTCGACCGGCACTCAAGCCAACTTCACCTCAAGCCTTCCTTCGTCGGTGTTCAGCACCTCGGAAACTGCTGTTGGCACCTATAGCACCGAATACACTTGCCCAAGCATGGTGTTCTCGTGGATTCGTCGGGCTAACATCATGATGGACCGTATCGAAAACCAAGCCAAGGCAAACATATCAGCAGAGGCTTACAACCACTGGATGGCTGTTGCCAAGTTCTTCAAGAGCTACTCTTATTGCCGCCTTGTTGAGCGCTTTGGCGATGTGCCTTACTTTGAAACTCAACCCGAAGCAACCGATTTCGACGAACTCTACAAAGACCGCGACTCGCGAATCTTTGTTATGGACAAGGTTTACGACATGTCGAAGGACGTTCTTGCCAACATGCGCACAAACGATGGCACCGATATGCTCAACCGCTATGTTGCCGCTGCATTCATCTCGCGCTGGTTCCTCTTTGAAGGCACTTGGCAGAAATATCACGGTGGCGACCAAGCTGCAGCCAAGAAGTATCTCGAAATGGCTCGCGACGCCGCTCAACTGGTGATGGAATCGGGCAAATATGCTATCGATAAGCCTGTTCGCGAATTGTGGGGCTCGCAAGACCTCAGCAGCAAGGAAGCGCTTATGGTTCGCCACTTCCTCGATACAGAAGCAGTTCGCCACTGCGTGGCTTCGTACTCTAACAGCACCGAAAGTCAATCGGGCTTGAACCTTGCATTCCTCAAGTCGGTTATCCGTCAGGACGGCAAGCCGTACACCACCTCGTCGCTTTGCGATGGCAAAGACCCCAAGTCGCTCTCACTCCCTGTTATGGGCAAGACCTGCGACCCACGCTTCGAAGCCTCTATCAGCGACCTTCCGGTGCAATCGTCGTCGACACTCGTTTATCAATGCAAGTTCATCGACCGTGCCGCTTGGAATATGTCGAACAAAGAACGTGGCGTACAAGCCATCTATCAGAGTGTTACAAACACCAACGACGCTCCGGTTATCCGCTATGCCGAAGTTCTGCTCAACTGGATTGAAGCCAAGGCTGAATTGGCACTCATCGGTGGCGCTGCAGTTACTCAAGACGATATCGACCGCTCAATCAACGTGCTTCGCGACCGTCCACTCGACGAAGTTGCCAAGAGCAAGGGCTTGAAGAACACTGTTCACATGCAGCTTGCCGAAATCAACGATAAGTTCGACCCTGAACGCGATGCCGACGTTGACGCTCTCGTTTGGGAAGTTCGCCGCGAACGCCGCCTCGAATTGGTATTTGAACACAGCCGTATCCTCGACCTTCGCCGCTGGCACAAGCTCGACTACATGGACAACGAAGCACATCCCGAAACAATGCGCGGTCCTTGGGTTGACTTTGCTAACGACACTTACAAGGGTCCGGGCAAGCCAACCGATGCTGACGGACAAGTTGCAATCAGCGGTCTGCTCAAGGTGGGTTCTACTCAAGTTCAAAAGCTCGATGGCACTATCGTTACTTACGACGGCAATAACATTGCCGATATGGTTGGTTTCTACCTCCCAACAGCTGTTAAGCCACGTAACGCATTCTACGAACGTAGCTATCTGAGCCCAATCGGCACTCAAGACATCAGCAACTACGCTGTTAAGGGTTACACCCTCACACAAACCAAAGGCTGGTAATTTCCTGTCCAACCCACGCGGGGCAGCAAAACGCTGCCCCACCGAGGGGTGACAATGAAATAACACTTCACGGGCTGCGCCAAGTATTCATTTACTTCCGGCGCAGCCTTTTTTGTGTTTTGTTGGGCAGGCAGTGCCGTTTTGCTCGAAAGAATTTTGTATCTTTGCCAATGGCATTGCCCCACCGTGCCACCATGCCCGGCATCGGCGCGTGGCGCGGCACACATTTTCGGGGCAGCAAGCCCACTACACACAACAAAACATTGGCTGCAAGCCGTTATTTCAGAAACACTAATGATTAATTTCACCCCAATAGCCCGAACAATATTCAAGCATAGGCTCGAAGAGATTGCGCGTTACGTCAACTATGCCGAGGCAGTGCAACGCGAGCAGCTCACCTATCTGCTCGAGAGCGCCGGCTACACCGAATACGGGCAGAAATACCGCTTTGCCAACATACAGGGCTACAACCAGTTTCGCAACACCGTGCCTCTTGCTCACTACGAGGACCTCAAACCACACATCATGCGCATGATGCGCGGCGAGAAAAATGTGCTGTGGCATGGCCGCGTAGCCAACTTTGCCCAATCGTCGGGCACCAGCGACGGCAAAAGCAAATACATTCCCATCACCCGCGAGTCGTTCAAGCGCAACCACTATCAAGGCGCCGCCGACGTGGTGGCACTGTACCTGAACATGAACCCTGAGAGCCGGTTGTTTGCCGGCAAAGCGTTCATCCTGGGCGGCAGTTTTGCCAACGAGGCGAGCGGCGCAGCACCGGGCACCCGCATCGGCGACCTCTCTGCCAACCTCATCGAAAACATCAATCCGCTGGTGAACCTGCTGCGCGTGCCCGGCAAGCAAGTGGCACTCATGGAGGACTGGGAAGCCAAACTGCCGGCACTGGTGAAGGCAAGCCTCAAAGAAAACATCACCAACCTGTCGGGCGTGCCGTCGTGGTTCCTCACCGTGCTGCGCGAGGTGCTGAAGGTAGGCGGCGCCACCAACATACACCAGCTGTGGCCCAACCTCGAAGTGTTTTTTCATGGCGGAATAAGCTTCGACCCCTATCGCGAGCAATACCGCGCCATCACCGACCCGCACAAGATGCACTTTGTTGAAACCTACAACGCCAGCGAGGGCTTCTTTGCCTCGCAATCGTCGGCGGAGAGCAACGCCATGCTTCTGCTGCTCGACGTGGGCGTGTTCTACGAATTTATTCCCATCCAACAAGTCGACAGCCCGAACCCTATCACCTTCCCCGTGTGGGAGCTGGAGCAAGGTGCCACCTACGAGATGGTGATTAGCAGCTGCAACGGCTTGTGGCGCTACCGCATAGGCGACACGGTGCGCATCGAAAGCACCTCGCCACTGAAAATACGCATCGTGGGGCGCA
>SFEA01000002.1 GCA_004557385.1 Bacteroidales bacterium | reverse complement strand
ATTGATGTTGTGCTGTTGCTTTTTACTGAAAGCTGCTACTAACGACTCATAAATCTACCCTTAATCGTGTATTGGATGATAGTTGCGGATTTTAGGTTAATAAAAAATGTAGTCAACAATAAAAACAATATCATCCAAATGCACAACTATTTACACTACCAAAGATAGGAAATAAAAATTAATTTGTCAACAGATTTATTAAAAACATATCCATTAACTATGCAATTGCATGCACAATCTTCACAGATTCATAAAGAGGAATGTTGACGGTGTCTTTTATTCAAAAACTTTTCGCAGAAATTCGAGCGATGGCAGATGGGTTTGCTCGGGGGTGCATGGGGTGATGGTGGCGTAGCCGCGCTCGAGGTTGTAGAAGTCGGCGGCAGCGTTATCGGCATCGTCGTTCTCGAAGTGGCCTGTTATCCAATAATAGTCGCGGCCGAACGGGTCGACACGTTTTTCAAACTCCTCCACCCAGCGTCCTTGCGCTGCCACGGTGATTTTCACGCCCTTCACGCCGCCATCCACATTAGGGATGTTTACATTCAGACCTATGCCCGTGGGCAGACTCTGGGCAAGCACTTTCTCAATCACGCTGCACACAACGGGTTCGCACACAGCGAAATCGGCATCGGGCGCAAACTCGCTGAACGAGAAGCCCACCGACGGCACCTTCTGAAAACAGCCCTCAAACACCACGCCCATAGTGCCCGAATATATCACGCTGTTGCCGGCATTGTAGCCGTGATTGATGCCCGACAGCAGCAGGTCGGGCCGACGCGGCAGCAGACTGTTAAGCGCCAGCTTGGCGCAATCGGTGGGTGTGCCGTTCACCTTGATGATGGTGTAGCTGTCGGTCTTTTCCACCGTGGTGGCACGCAGCGGGGTGTCGATGGTGATGGCGCTCGACTTGCCGCTCTGGTGCTCGGCGGGTGCCACACAATAGACGTAGCCGTAGCGGCTCGCCCACTCCACAAGGCTCTTTATGCCTTTGGCGTTATATCCGTCGTCGTTGCTCACCAATATCAATCTCTTGTCTGTCATCTTCACTATGGGTTATGTAAGGGTTATTATTCAATTCGTCTGTGCAGAGAATGCAAAGTTACAAAAAATTCATCTAAATAAACTTTTTTTTGTACTTTTGCGGATATGGAAGAAGCAACAAACGAAAAGGCAAAAATGCCGCTTGTGGGCATGACGCTCGCAGGCCTGCAGGACGTTGTGGCAAGCCTTGGCATGCCACGTTTCACAGCCAAGCAATTGGCTGAGTGGATTTATGTGCATCGGGCAACGAGTTTCGATGTGATGAACAACATCTCCAAGGCTAACCGCGCCCGACTGCAAGAGAGCTTCACGCTGGGGCTTGAGCCACCGGTGAAAGAGCAACGCAGTGTCGACGGCACCGCAAAATATTTGTTCGACGTGGGCGACGGGCAAGCCGTGGAGAGCGTGATGATTCCCGACGACGACCGCGCCACTCTGTGCATATCCAGCCAAAAAGGCTGCCGCATGAATTGCTATTTCTGCATGACAGGCAAACAAGGCTTTCACGGACATCTCACTGCCAACCAAATCATCAATCAAGTGCTGAGCGTGCCTGAAAGCAGCCAGCTCACCAACGTGGTGTTTATGGGCATGGGCGAACCGATGGATAACCTCGACGCCGTGATGCAAGCCATTGAGGTGATGACTGCCCCGTGGGGATTGGCGTGGAGCCCAAAGCGCATCACAGTGTCGAGCATTGGCAAGCTGCGCGAGCTTCAGCGCTTAGTGGAAGAAACCCATGTACACATTGCCATCAGCGTTCACTCGCCGTACCACAGCGAGCGCGCCGGAATCATGCCTGTTGAGAATGCCTATCCCATACACAAGGTGATGCAGATGCTGTCGCATTACGACTTTGCTCACCAGCGCCGCCTGTCGGTGGAATACATCATGTTCAACGGGCTCAACGACGACCTTGAGCACGCCCAAGCGCTTGAGGCTCTGCTCGACGGGCAACCCATTCGCGTGAATCTGATTCGATTCCACGCCATTCCGGGAGTGAAACTGCAAACCAGCAACGAACAGCGCATGACGGCGTTCCGCGACTACCTTAATTCGCGCGGAATAATCTGCACCATCCGACGCAGCCGAGGCGAGGACATCTTTGCCGCATGCGGTATGCTTGCAGGCAAAAACAAAAACCAGAAATAACCCGGCGAAGCGGGGCATCACTGCCTTGCCCCGCGCCAAACGTGGCATCACTTTTTGCTGCTGACCGAGAGAAGTTCGTTGTAGCGGCGGTCATCGTTAAGGATGTCCAACGCCTTGCTAATCATCTCATTCGAGTGGTTCATCACCACAAAATAAGCCGCAGGGTCGGTGTAGGCATCGCGGGCAATAAGCGCCTTCACGATGTTTTTAATCAAATTTTTGCTCTTGGCATATTGCTCGGCGTTGAAATGCACGCTGTCGCGTTCGCCGGCAGCAATCACCTCTTTTTCGATTGTTTCATCGATAACAAAACCGAGGTCGAAATCGGCAACCGTGGCAAACCTATTCTTAATATCGGCACGGTGCTTATCCACATAGTCGAGCGTATATTGCACAATCACACCCTTAGCCACGAGGTCGCGATAGTAGTCGCTGTATTCGGTGGTGTCGATAGGCACAAACACGTCGGGCATAATGCCACCGCCGCCATAAATGGTGCGGCCGTTGCGCAGTGTGGACACACGCAGCGAATCGGCAAAGTGAATGCTGTCGGCGCTCGACAGTTCGCCGCCTTTATAACGGTTCACGATGTCCATTTCATAGTCAAGGCGGTCGCCTTTCTTGTATGGCTTTTGTATGCATCGCCCCGAAGGAGTGTAGTATCGAGCCACAGTGAGGCGTATCATGCTGCCGTCCTCAAAGCGCAGCGGACGCTGCACGAGTCCCTTGCCGAAAGTGCGACGGCCCACAATCACGCCACGGTCCCAATCCTGCACGGCACCCGAGAAAATCTCGGAAGCCGACGCCGAATACTGGTTCACCAGCACAGCCACCTTGCCCTTGCGATACTTGCCGTTGCCAATGGCTTTGGCTTCGTTGCGTGGGCTGTTGCGTCCCTCGGTGTAGACAATCAGTTCGTCCTTGTTAAGCAGTTCATTGCTCATCTCGATGGCAGAATTAAGATAACCGCCGCCGTTGTCGCAGAGGTCAACGATTAGCTGTTTCATGCCCACGTTCTTGAGCGAATCTACGGCTTTCACAAACTCCTCGTTGGTGGAGGCGGCAAATCGGGCAATCTTCACGTAACCGGTCTTGCCGTCAAGCATATATGCGGCATCAACGCTATAGAGTGGAATATCGTCGCGAGTGATGCGGAAAGTGATAAGTTCCGGGTTATTGCCACGCTTCACTTTCACTTCCACCTTGGTGTCCTTTGGCCCGCGAAGGCGCTTCATGATGTCGTTGGTTTTCATTTTCACACCTGCAATCAGCGTGTCGTTCACCTCCACAATTCGGTCACCGGCACGCAATCCAACACGCTCCGATGGTCCGCCGGCAACGGTTTGAATCACATACAGCGTGTCCAGGTTCATGCGAAACTGTATGCCGATGCCGCTAAACGAGCCTTGCAGCGGCTCGTCGAGTTCCTCGGTTTCTTTGGCGGTGGTGTACGACGAGTGCGGGTCGAGTTCGTTGAGCATACCTTTTATGGCATCCTCCACCAGCTTGTCCTCGTTTACGCTGTCAACATATAATGCATTAATGGCATATTGCGCATTCAGCAGTTTCTTGATTTTCTGAGGCATTGTCTGGGCGATGGTGAGGAATGTCACCGAAAGCAATGCTATCACTATTGAACGACTTTTATTCATCTCACTTTAATTTTTTAGTTGTAGGTGTTAATCAAAACAATCTATTCTCAATTTCGATACATATATTACTGAGTTCATCAGCACATAGGCTACGAAGTTCGTCAACGATGTGCTGCGGGCAACCGCTTGGCAACATGCCGCTCACGTTGCCACCCCGAGCAATCTCCTGGCGCAACGCAGTTGAGCTGATGCCCGCAAGCGCTGGATGCGCAGGCAAGAACAGGGTATCGATGCCGGCAATGTTGCGGTTGAAATCGGCAATCTTTATCTCGTAGTCGAAATCAGCCACATCACGCACACCGCGCACTATGCAGCAGGCTCCCGCTGCCTTCACGGCATCAACCGTCATACCCGAATAACTCACCACGCTCACGCGGCTGTCGCCCGCAAAAACTGCTTCGATGAGTTGCCAGCGCAGCTCGGTGCTCATCACCCCCTTCTTGTCGGGGTTGATGCCGATGCCCACCACCACATGGCTGAACATAGCCAAAGCACGGCGCACAATCGACTCATGCCCACGCGTGAACGGGTCGAACGAACCCGGGAAAAACGCCTTACGTTGCGCATCAGCTGGTGATGTCATCTTCCTCTTCAATTTTCAGGTTGCCAATGATGAATCCTTGACGCTCCATGGTGTTTTTGCCCATATAGAACTCCAGCATGTCGCGCACTGCGTCCTCTTTGCGCAGCGTCACGCGGTCGAGGCGCATGCCTTCGCCAATGAAATCCTTAAACTCGTCGGGCGAAATTTCGCCAAGACCTTTGAATCGTGTTATCTCGGCATTGCCCTCGCCCACCTTGGCAATAGCTGCCAGACGTTCCTCGTCGCTGTAGCAATAATATGTCTCGGGCTTGGTTTCCTTGACTGCTTTCGACGAGGAGGACGAGCGACGCTTCGATTCCTTTTTGTTTCGCACGCGGAAGAGCGGCGTCTGCAATATGTACACGTGACCGGTCTTAATTAGCTCGGGGAAGAACTGCAGCAGGAATGTGAGCATAAGCAAGCGAATGTGCATACCGTCGACATCGGCATCGGTGGCGATAATCACGCGGTTATACCGCAGGTCGTCGAGTCCGTTCTCGATGTTCAGCGCAGCTTGCAGCAGATTGAATTCCTCGTTTTGATACACAATCTTCTGCTGCATGCCAAACGAGTTGAGCGGTTTGCCTCGCAGCGAGAACACGGCTTGCGTCTCCACATCGCGAATCTTGGTGATTGAGCCGCTTGCCGAGAGTCCCTCGGTGATGAAAATCGACGACAGTTCGCGTTTGTCGCCCTTGGCATCATTATAGTGAACGCGGCAGTCGCGCAACTTCTTGTTATTCAGCGCCACCTTCTTGGCGCGTTCGCGAGCCTGCTTGGTGACTCCGGCTATCGCCTTACGCTCTTTTTCGCTTTCCTGTATCTTGGCAAGCATCGGTTCGGCTATCAACGGCTCCTTGTGCAGGAAGTTGTCGAGCTCGCGCTTGATGAAGTCGTTGATGAATTTATACACCGTCGGACCATCTTTATACATCACCGTGCTGCCCAGCTTAATCTTTGTCTGCGACTCAAAGATTGGCTCCACCACCTTGATGCTGATTGCCGCCACCATGCCCGAGCGTATGTCGCTATACTCGAAGTTCTTGTTGAAAAACTCCTTGATGGTGCGCGACACAGCCTCGCGGAATGCACTCTGGTGCGTGCCGCCCTGCGTGGTATGCTGACCATTGACAAACGAATAGTATTCCTCGCCGTATTGGTTGGCGTGAGTGATTACACATTCAATCATGTCGCCTTTCAAGTGTATGGGCTTATACAGCGGGTCGTTGGTCATGTATTCCTTTACAAGGTCGCTCAAGCCGTTGCGCGAACGAAACTTGCGACCGTTGTAAATCAGCGTGAGACCGGTGTTGAGGAACGAATAGTTTTTCACCATCACCTCAACAAAATCGTCGCGGAAGGCATAGCCTACAAAAATCGAGTTGTCGGGCTTAAATCGAATGAGCGTGCCGTTCTTGGCATCGGGTTCCGATTCCACTATAGCGCTTTCTTCCACCACCTCGCCACGCTCAAAGCGTGTGTAGGAGGTCATCCCGTCACGCCACGACTGCACGTAGCACCACTCGCTCAAGGCATTGGTGGCTTTCAAGCCCACACCATTCATACCCACCGAGCTCTGATAGTTCTGTGTGTCGAACTTACCGCTGGTGTTCATGGCGGTGGCGGCACGGGTGACATCTTGCAACGGTATGCCGCGGCCATAGTCGCGAATGCTCACCTCGCCGTTCTCCACGGTGAGTTCGATTACGTCGCCGTAGCCGGCAGCGTGCTCGTCGATGGCGTTGTCGAGCGTTTCCTTGAGCAACACATATATGCCGTCGTCGTTCTGCGAACCGTCGCCCAGCTTACCTATATACATACCCGGTCGGCGCCTGATGTGCTCAAGCGGCGACAAGGTGACTAATTCATCATATCCACCGGCGTTTCCTGCCGGCTCTAATGCATTGATTTCTTGTTCTTCTGACATACTGCTTTATAAAAATGAAGCATGCTGATGCTATATCCCACAAAGTTAATACTTTTCCCGCAAAAATCCTTTTGCAAGCCGTCTATTTAATGTTTCTTAATGTGCAATCACCTGTTTTTTCCAGTCTTTTTTGCTGCTATGTCAACGCACAATCAGCCGTATCAATCGTCCAAAACCTCGTCCTCCATGCCTTATGTAATCATAGGCGATGGCAAACAATGTTGAAAGCACCGGCAATGATACATACTTGCGTATCACACTGCCGTAGAGCGGATTGGCAAGTTCAAGATGGCCTTCGCGCGCATAATGCGCCGCCAAAACCACACGTCTATAGTCAACAATCTTCATCAACCGCTCAGCTTGGGGATGCGCCGAATCCTGCAACTTTTTCTCTATTGTGGCAAGAGCCATTTCACAGCCCGCGTGGCGAGATGAGAAATCCAACCCGCTGATTGACTCTTCGCCGGCGACAATAGTTATTCGACTTTTGTCGGCAACAAAAGCCAGAGTTGGCATTTTCAGCAACAATCTTACGCCTAATTCCAAATCGTCCCATACCATTTGCGACGGGTCCCATCCTCCCACATTCAAAAAGCATTTGCGACGGGCAATATAGCGCTGAGTTGCCATCGTAGCATGAATCAGATGATTGGCAAAAAAATCTTTTTCAAAATATGGCAACTGACGCATCTTACCATCAACTTGCTTTAGCGTCGCACGAGTCAATATAATCTCCGCATCGGCATGCTTCTCCAATGCTCGCGCATACGATTCAAGCAAATCAGGAGCCATAATATCGTCGCTATCGAAAAACATCACCCACTCAGTGGTGGCCTCCTGCAGACCACAATTTCGAGCCGCAGCTGCACCTCGACGAGTTTCCTGCAAAACCGTCACCTTGAAATCGTCGGATTGGTGACGTTTCTTAAAATCGAGCAGCACCTTCAAGGTATTGTCCTGAGAATTGTTGTCTACCAGAACCAAATGTATCGGACGAAGTGTTTGAGCCGCAATCGAATCGAGGGTAGCACCAACTAAATGAGCGCGATTATAAACTGGGACAATTATCGTTATATCCATTCTGTTAAAATTGCATTGTTGATTTTGTAAATTTACAAAATATTTATCACAATACGGCAAAAAAGCCTTACATTTACACCGCAAAACAAAATAAACGCCATTATTTCACCGATGAAGATACTGTTTTTGGGCGACGCAAGCAACCTACACTCCACTCTGGCAACGGCACTCCGCGCCATGGGGCACCATGTGGTGCTCATGAGCGACGGTTCGCGCTGGATGGACACCAGCCGCGACATCGACCTGACCCGCGAAAGCGGTCTGGGCGGCGCGCTGCGCTATGTGGCGAGGGTGTTAAGCCTGCTGCCAAGCATGTGCGGCTACGATGTGGTGCATCTGGTGAATCCGGTGTTTCTTAACCTGAGGCCCGACAAGGTGAAATTGGTGTTCGACTTCATTTGCCAGCACAACCGCAGCGTTTTTCTCTCGGCGTTGGGCAGCGACCACGATGTGGTGAAGGCTTGCCTCGATGGCAATGTGCTAAACTACAGCGAATATATGCTCCATCACACGCCCACGCAATACCTTGCCTCGGCAGAAGGCGCTGCCGAGCGCAGCCACAGTTGGCTCGACCCTGCAATGGAGCGTTTCCACCGACACATAATCAGCCGCATCGACGGCGCCGTGGCTTGCCTGTATGAATACTACAAGATTTATAGTTCCATAATCCCCGACAAATTGGCTTACGGCGGCATACCTATCAACACGCAAGCACTTAAGCCACATTTCATCACGACAGAACCTGCAAAGGTGCGCTTCTTCATCGGCATGCAGCGCAACCGAAGCATATTCAAAGGCACCGACCGACTGCTTGCCGCGGCAAAAGCCGTGACGGAGCAAATGCCTCATCTTTGCGAGCTTGATGTGGTGGAAAACTTGCCTTACAACGAATACATCGAACGCATGCTTGGATGCCATGTGATTCTCGACCAACTTTACTCCTACACGCCAGCAACCAATGCACTCATTGCCATGGCGCAAGGCATGGTGGCTGTGAGTGGTGGCGAGGAGGAGTTTTACCGTTTTATTGGCGAGGAGCGCTGCCGACCCATCGTGAACGTGTCGCCGCTCATCGAGGGCGATATCGAACAAAAACTGCGCTGGATTGTTAATAATAAAGCACAGTTGCCCACACTGAGCCGCATGAGTCGTGAGTTCGTAATGAAGCACAACGACAGCCATGTGGTGGCGCGCCGACACATTGATTTTTGGAACGAAATCCTCACGAAAAAGCAAAAATTATGACTCTGGAAATACTAATATGCACCATCGACGAAGGCATCAACAGCGTGGCTGACATGATGCTGCCGCAAACACCCGGATTTCGCTATCTGGTGTCGTGGCAACTGACCGGCAAGGTGGCATCAATGGTGCCTGCCGAGTTGCGGCGCCCCGACGTGCGTGTGTTCACTCTGCAAGGCAAAGGGCTTAGCCGCAACCGAAACAATGCGCTGCGGAATGCCTCGGGCGACATCTGCCTCATTGCCGACGACGACCTTGTGCTGCTGCCCGACGGACTGAGAGCAGTAGTGACCACTTTTGAGCAAAATCCCGAACTCGATTTCGCCACTTTCCGCTACGATTCTGAAAGCGACAGCAAGACCTACCCCGACCACGAGTTCGACCTGCATAGTTTCCCTAAAAACTACTTTATTACATCTTTTGAAATCGCCTTCCGCCGCACCTCGGTGCAAGGCAGATTATGGTTCGACGAGCATTTCGGACTTGGAGCGCCCGTGCTTGGCGCCGGCGAAGAGAGTGTGTGGGTGCACGACGCCCTTGCAATGGGTATGCAAGCTCGCTTCTTCCCCATCACCATTGTCACGCACAACCATCCCACCACCGGCATTCGATGTGCCACCAATCCTGCAGTGGTGATGGCTAATGGCGCATACCTTTACATCGCAAAACGCCACGACCACATGCTGCTGCGAGCATTGCTTATGGCTTGGCGAGTGAGCCGCAAAGGCGACACTTCGCTGCCCAAGGCTCTGAATTGGGTGATGAAAGGCATAGACTATGCAAAGAGCCTGCCACGCCCTGCTCGCCCTGCCCAACCTTGAACCGCATTTTTTTGCCCCTTAATTTTTTGTATTCAGCAATAAACCGATTAACTTTGCGTAGCAAGGCAGCGCAAATTGCTGCCATTTAGCGTCTACTAAACACCCTATAACGAATGAATGCATTAAAACTCCTCAAGATTGAGCAACTTGTGTGCTTGTTACTAATTTTCTTGAACGTGGTGATGCTGGCTCTTGGGCTGGCAAGCGGCGTAATGAGCAGCATTATCGCCCCACTCATTGGCATCATCATCCTTGTTGTGCTCTATGTGATTCTTTGGCAACAAGCATCAAAACTGAAACGTGCGCAGCGCGAAAACGAGAACAAGCAACCACGACACTAATATTCAACAAATACACGCACCCCTCAGCTATGGCAGAAATGATGAGTTGGGACCGTTTGATTTGCGACAAGCGTCTCGGTCTGGAGCACTATCACGACAAAGAGAAATCAGGAATACGCAGCGACTTCCAGCGCGACTACGACCGCCTGGTGTTTTCGTCGCCGTTCCGCCGACTGCAAAACAAGACGCAGGTGTTTCCCTTGCCGGGAAGCATCTTTGTGCACAACCGTCTGACTCACAGCCTCGAAGTGTCGTGTGTGGGCCGTTCGTTGGCACGCGAAATTGCCTTGCAGCTGCGCAAAAAATATGCCGATGAGCCTTGGGTGGACAAACTCGACCACGTCGACTCGATAGTGGCTGCAGCCTGTCTGGCTCACGACCTGGGTAACCCGCCTTTCGGGCACAGCGGCGAAAAAACCATTGCTGCCTATTTCTCCGAAGGTCCCGGACAAGAATTGCAATCGCTGCTCACTCCAGCGCAATGGACCGACCTCACCCACTTCGAAGGCAACGCCAACAGCTTCCGATGGCTGGTGCACCAATTCAAAGGCCGCAGGCAAGGCGGTTTTGCCATGACCTACAGCATGCTCATGTCGATTGTGAAATATCCGTTCTCGTCGCTGCACGCATCGGAGAAAGGCAAATTCGGCTTTTTCACCACCGAAAAGGACATCTTTTGCAAGGTTGCCGGCGAACTGCAGATTTTGCAGATTGGCGACGAGCGATATGCCCGCCATCCGCTGGTGTATGTGGTGGAGGCTGCCGACGACATCTGCTATCAGGTGATGGACATCGAAGATGCCCACAAACTGAAAATTGTGGGCTCGAATGAGGTGATTGAGCTGTTTCTGAACTTCTTCAGCGACGAGCGCCGAAGCCACCTGCTGCAAGTGATGGCGTCGGTCGACGACCCGAACGAAAAAATTGCCTATCTGCGCTCGTGCATCGTGGGCACGCTGGTGAGCGAATGTGCTCAGGCGTTTGTCGACAACGAGCAAGCCATACTCAGCGGCACTTTCAGCGGCTGCCTAATCGACCACATGGGCGAAGTGGCGCGAAAAGCCTATCAAGGCTGCTCGAAGCTGGCGTTTGCTCGCATCTACCGCGCCAGCGACGTGGTGGACATCGACCTTGCCGGCAATCAAATCATCACCACCCTGCTGCACAAACTGGTGCAGGCGGTGCTGCATCCCGACCTCAACTACTCGCAACTGCTGCTTAGCAAGGTGCCACAACAATATGATGTTGATGCACCCACCTTATTCGAAAAACTGCAAGCCGTAATCGACCACATAAGCGGTATGACCGACGTGTATGCACTCGACCTCTACCGCAAACTAAATGGCATGTCGCTGCCTAACGTGTAAGCGGCAACTCGCTATTCTTATTCTTGAGTGGCAAGACTGTTGGCTGCCACAAACGCTTGCAACGCAGCGCCGCCGTCGATGCTTGGCGTATAGGCAAGCAGGATGTTAACCTTGCTGCCGAAGCCGTGGTCGATGAGTCCTTGCACACTTTCTTTCACGCAATAATCGCCGCACAAGCCGCACACGTCAATCTGGTCGTATCCGCCATCGGCAATCATCTTGGCAAGGCGTGGACCATTCTCAGCGTTGGCAAATATCGAGTATTCGTCGCGCTCACGCAGGTTGCCTTTGGTGAAGCACTTAATTTCCTGCTCACATGCCTGTGCTATGCCATCGTGTAGCGCAGCGCCCACAGTGTGTTGCACACAGTGCGCAGGCCACAAACCGCCCTCGCCAACTGCAGCAAAAGAGGTGTGGCTCTTGGGATGCCAGTCTAATGTGGCAACAATGTCGGCATACTCGTTGCCGTGAGCTTTCACATAACCAGCCAACGCATCCATAGCCTCGGGGGCGCCCTTAACTGCCAAGCTGCCAGTGATGAAATCGTTCTGGCAATCTATCAAAATCAAAAGCTTCTTCATTGCAAAAATCTATTATTTTGGGTTTATTTCTTTGATAATATTTTTCTAAAAATCAATGTCGCTCACGCCAAGCACCATCACGCTCACACGCACGCCCTCAGCGCTCTGCAACGCCATTGCGCAATGTGCCAACGTGGCACCGGTGGTGATTACGTCGTCAACCAGCAGCACATGCTTGTGGGCAAGCTCGTGGGTGCGCACAGCAGCGTAAATGCCCTCAACGCCATACCACCGCTCAAGGCGGCGCTTACGCGTCTGCGAGGAGTGCTCCTCTGCCACAAGGTTGTTGCCAACGGCAATTCCGGTGGCTGCGCTAATGCCGCGTACTATGTATTCGGTTTGGTTGTAGCCACGCTCAGCCACCTTGCGCTCATGCATCGGCACCGGCAAAATCACATCAATATCACGAAAAAAACCAGCCGGCATTGCCCTCTCGGCAGCAATCCGCCCCAACCATTCGCCAATGGCAGGCACCCGCCTATACTTCATGTCGTGAATGATGTTGCAATAGCGGTCGCCGCGGCGATAATAGAAATGCCCGTAGCTGCGTTCAACAAGCGCCTTGCCGGCAAGAGCCTGGTCGATGGCGTTGAAAGGACGATGTTCAAATCCCGTAAGAGGCATCTCAGCCATGCATTTGCGGCACACAAAACGCTCGTCGCGGGCAAGCACTTCGCCACACACCGAGCACGTACGCGGCACCAGCGTGTCGCCCAGGGCTTCGGCAACCATCTTCAGCGATTGCGCCATTGATTGTATGTAGCCATTAATATTCGTCATCGCACGATGTGTCGTTCCATTTTGCCGCCAATCTCTGCGCAACAGGATACACCAGACTTTGCTCGAAACCCCGTTGTGCGGCATATCGCAGCAGTTTGCTCATGGCGTCGGCGCGCGAAGCGGCATTAAGGGTGCGGGCACGCGCTTCGAGCAGCGCCTCAAGCATGCTGGCATATTCATCTTCGTCGATTTGTGCGATAGCTTGGGCAATCACTTCAGCGCTCACGCCCTTTTGGCGCAGTCCATACGCAATCTTTATCCTGCCATGATGGCTGAATCGCACGCTGTCGTTGGTGAAAGCCCGTGCAAAGCGCTCTTCATCAACAAACCGCTCATCAACAAGCCGTTGCACAACCTCGCGAGCCTGCTGCGCAGCCACGCCCCACGCCTGCATCTTGGCAAGGCATTGTGCCGGAGCATACTCGGTGCGCGAGCACAGCCGGGCAAGGCGCGCGTAAGCTTGGTCGGGGGTTAACGGTTTCATTATCGTTGCATTTTAACTGCTGAGGCAAACCGTTCGCGTCCGTAAAGGTCGCGCACAATCTGCACATCGGCAAATCCCGCCCCGGCAAGCATGTCAGCCGTTTGGCGGGCAAAAAGTGGATTAATCTCAAAGTATAGACAACCGCCGTTCACCAGCGAAGCCGCCGCATAGCGGGCAATGGCGCGATAGAACAGCAGCGCATCGTCGTCGGGCACAAACAGCGCCAAATGAGGCTCGTAGCGCAGCACATTCGGCTCCATGGCTTCGGCTTCGTGGGCAGCAATATAAGGCGGATTGCTCACCACAATGTCATGGCAAGGCTGCACCGGCGGCTCCAAAGTCAAGATGTCGGCTTCGCGGAATGTCACCTTGCAGTGCAGCGTCTTGGCATTGCGGCGCGCCACAGCAAGCGCCTCTGCCGAGATGTCGAGCGCCTCGACCTGCGCAAACGGCAGCCAGCGCGCAAGGCTCAATGCTATGCACCCCGACCCCGTTGCCACGTCAAGCACGCGAAGGTCCTGCTCAGCACCGTGTCGGTCGATAATCATATCAACGAGTTGCTCGGTTTCCACCCGCGGAATTAGTGTGTGGCGATTAACCTCGATATCCAGTCCGTGGAACGACGCACTGCCTACCACATACTGCACCGGCTCGTAGTTGCAAAGCCGCGGCAACGCATCGCGCAGCTTCTCATCTACAGGTTCGGGCAACTCACTCGTGCCACGCAAAACCACGTCGACCGGCGTATAGTGCATCCATTTGTCGATGAGTATCCGCCAGATCGCCTCAACCTCGCCACGAGGATATATCGCCTCGAGAGTTTGTCGCGTTAAGATATGTGCTTCGTCGATTGTCATAACATTAGTGTACTGCTGCGAGCAAAGATAACACTATTTTTTTGCTTACTAATTCGCTCGCGGCACAATTTTGCACCCGCCTCTGCTTTAACAATTGTTATGATATAGGCTCTCTATATATCCAAAAAAAGGTTTATAGTGTCAATAATAGTAAAATAATAAAAGTTTTGACCGATAATTGCAAATTTGTTCTTAAATTTGCACTTTACAAAGAAACAGAATAATTTTTTTAGATGAAAAGAAAATTTCCATTATATCTGCTACTGGGCATGATGATTAGCGCGTTGGCAATGTCGTGTAACGAAGATTCCGACGACGCATACGAGGAATATGTGATTTCAAATAGCACTGCTATAACGGCATTCAACCTGAATTCCGACGACAGCGTGCTTGCCAACCTCGACTCTGTGCATTTCACCATCGACATTAGTAAGCGTATAATCTACAACGCCGACTCGCTGCCTCGTGGCACCAAAATCACAGGATTGACCATCAATGCCTCATTCCCCACAACTGCTACCTGCAAGATTGTTCAGGAGGCAGGCACTGTGCGCCCCGACTCGATTTATGACTACACCACAACCGACTCTATCGACTTCACCGGCAACGTGAAATTGCGCATCACTGCCGCCGACGGCACCGAGGTGGACTATCAAGTGAAGGTGAACGTGCACCAGCTTGAGAGCGATTCGCTCTACTGGAACCAAATGGCACGCCGCGACCTGCCAAACGTGTCGGGCACATTGAATGCTCAACGCACCGTGCAGTGTGGCGACAAGCTATACACTCTGCTCAACTGCTCCGACGGCTACATCCTGTCGACAACCGACAATCCAGCCACAGGCGATTGGCAACAAATCGATGCTCAATTTGGCATGGTGCCCAACGTGAACACATTTGCTGCCACCAACGACGCCCTCTTCATTCTCGACGAAAACGGTGCGCTCTACACCTCTGCCGACGGCTCGGCGTGGAGCAGCTGCGGAATAATCTGGCACAACATCATTGGCGGCTACACCGACCGCGTGCTTGGTGTGGGCACTGACAACGGCGCATACACCCTCGACGAATATCCTCGTCTTGATGGCTACACCCCAACAACTCTGCCCGACAAGTTCCCGGTTTCGGGCAACTCGCAACTGTCGGTTTACGACAACACTTGGAACAAACAGCCGCAAATGTTCACCGTTGGCGGAATCGACAAAGACGGTCGCTTCCACGGCGACTGCTGGGGCTACGACGGCAAAAAATGGGCTTTGCTTCGCACCGACGTGTTGCCACCGATGGCTGATGTGGCTGTGGTGAAATATGTGTCGTATGAAGGCGGAAGCATTATCAGCGATGCAACAGAACACCGCACATGGTTTGCCATGGGCGGACGCACCTCAAAAGGCGACATCAACGATGTGGTTTACATCTCTCGCCACCAGGGCCTGTATTGGAACCCGGGCGACGACCTGCTGCAACTGCCCGACTACATCGGCAATTTCTACGGCGCTCAAGCATTCTGCTTCAGCTCAACCCTCACACGCAGCGCAAGCCTGTGGACCGCGATGCCATCGAAGCAACTGCCGGTGTGGGCAAGCATAGTGAAACCCGTTGCCACTCGCGCTGCCCAAATCACCAACGAATGGGATTGCCCATACTTATATCTGTTTGGCGGCATAAACAGCAACGGCACCGTGAACAACAGCATTTGGCGTGGCGTTATCAACCGCCTCACATTTGCTCCGATTTTATAAGAGAGATTATCATCGCCCCAAGCAAAACAACAACCGCTGCATGATAGAGTTTCTTTATATATAAATAATGTCAACCCCTCAACAATAGCGACATGAAGAAATTGGCTGTAATAATGCTGATGATTGCCACCCTGATGGCTGCGCAAGCGCAAGAATATCGCTTCGAAGTAGGAGGTGCATTGGGAATGAGCGGCTATTTGGGCGACGCAAACAACGCAAACTTGCTGAAGAAGCCCGGCTACGTTGCCGGCGGCTTGTTCAGATACATAATAAACAGCCGAATGGCACTGAAGGCCAACCTGCTGACGGCAAAGATAAGCGGCAACTCCGCCAACTTGGCGAACACTTATCCCGACGCGCAGACCTATGCATTCAGTTCGCAGCTTTACGACCTCGGAGCACAATTCGAGTTCAACTTTCTGAACTACGGCATTGGCTCGAAGTACCTGAAGCTGAAACGCATATCGCCCTATCTCACCCTCGGCGTGGGTGCAACCCTTGCCACGGGCGACGGCGACGCATTCACATTGAATGTGCCCATGGGCGTGGGCGTGAAATACAAACTCGGTGAACGGCTCAACATTGGGCTTGAATTCACCATGCGAAAGGCATTCAGCGACAAGCTCGACGGCCTGAAAGATTTGAACGGCATCACCAGCGGCTTTGCCAAGAACACCGATTGGTATTCATTCACCATGATATCAATCACCTACGAGTTCAGCAAACGCTGCCGTACATGCCATTATGTGGAATAAAACAAAAAAGAGAAGTTAAGATAAATCAATGTCGTTGAAAGAACATATCGACAACACGCGCGTGCCTCGACATGTGGCTGTCATTATGGACGGAAACGGTCGATGGGCTAAAAGCCGTGGCTTGGAACGCACCGAGGGCCATGTGAAAGGCGTGGAAACCGTGCGCAAAATCACTGAGATAGCCTCGCAGATTGGTGTGGGCTACCTCACTCTCTACACATTCTCAACCGAAAACTGGAACCGCCCTAAAGAGGAGGTTGACGCACTCATGAACCTGATTGTGGTGGCTATCGAACGCGAAACACCCGACTTGATTAAGAACAACGTGCGCCTGACCATGATTGGCGACATCGAACGCATGCCCGACTTTGCCCGCCAACGCCTCACCCGTTGCATGAACGACACCGCGCATTGCACCGGGCTCACTTTGGTGCTTGCGCTGAGCTATTCGTCGAAATGGGAAATCCTCGAAGCTGTGCGCAAAATTGCCGCTGAAGCACAAGCGGGCGAGCTGAAAATCTCCGACATCAACGACACTTGCATCGACAACCACCTGTCGACCCGCGGAATCCCCGACCCCGACCTGCTCATTCGCACCGGCGGCGACCTGCGCATTAGCAACTTCCTGCTTTGGCAAATTGCCTACAGCGAACTATACTTCTCACACAAGTTCTGGCCCGACTTCTCGCAGGACGATTTCTGCGAAGCCATCATCGAGTTTCAGAACCGCGAACGACGGTTTGGCAAGACAAGCGAGCAAGTGAGCAAACATTAGTACGAAACAGCCAAGCCGCCAGCAAAAAACAGAAAAAACAGCGTGTCAGCCGCTACAACAAAGGTCATCGAAAAAGGCCTTCGCAACACCGACCGGCACCACAATATATATAACATAACTTCTTTAAGTTTAAAACAACGAAAAGAAAAAAATTATAACAACAGATATGCGATATAAGAAGCAACTCTTAGTGATTTTGGCAATGATTGTGGGTATGTCGGCAACCGACACATTCGCACAAGTGGCTAACGACACTATCTACAACCCCAAGGTTATCTTCACAGGCATGCCCAAGAAATACGAAATAGCCGGCATAAAGGTGTCGGGCGTCGACAACTACGAGGACTACATCGTGGTGGGCTATTCGGGCCTTACCATTGGTCAAGTGGTGGAAATCCCGGGCGACGACATCACCAACGCAGCTAAGCGCCTGTGGCGTCAAGGTCTGTTCTCGAAGGTGAAAATCAACGTCGAAAAAATCTACGACAACAAGGCTTGGCTCGAATTTGAGCTTCGCCAACAACCCCGCATATCGCAAATCAACTACAAAGGCATGAAAAAAGGCGAGCGCGAAGACCTTCAACAGCGCCTCGGCTTGATGAAAGGCAACCAGATGAACATGAACATTGCCGACCGTGCCAAGCTGATTGTTCAGCACTATTTCGACAACAAAGGCTTTAAGAATGCCGACGTGAACATCGTGCAGCGCGAGGACCTCAGCAACGAAAACGAGGTGATTGTTGACATCGTAGTTGACAAGCACGAAAAAATCAAAGTGCACAAAATCTACGTCGACGGCAACGAAGTGCTCTCCGACAAGGCTGTGAAACACGCCATGAAAAAGACCAATGAAAAGGGCGACCTTATTCGCCTCTTCAGCCAAAAGAAATTCGTGCCCGACGATTTCAAAGCCGACAAGCAACTCATCATCGACAAATATAACGAAAAAGGCTACCGCGATGCCGTTATCGTGAAGGACAGCGTGGTGAACTACAACGAAAAGACCGTCGACATCTATCTCACTGTCGACGAAGGCAAGAAATACTACATCAGCGACATCAATTGGGTGGGCAACACCGTGTATCCCACTGGCATACTCAACGATGTGCTCGGCATTGAAAAAGGCGACGTATACAACCAAAAACTGCTCAACAAACGCACACAGGAGGACGACGACGCAATTGCCAACCTTTACATGAACAACGGTTATCTGTTCTACCAACTCATTCCGGTTGAAAGTAAGGTTGAAGGCGACTCCATCGCACTGGAAATGCGCATGTTCGAAGGCAAAAAGGCTACCATCAACAAGGTGGTGATTAACGGTAACGACCGCCTCTACGAAAAGGTGATTCGCCGCGAATTGCGCGTGCGCCCGGGCGACTTGTTCTCGAAATCCGACCTTATGCGTTCTGCTCGCGAAATTGCACAAACCGGTCACTTCGACCCCGAAAAGATGGACATCCGTCCTGAGCCGAACGAAGAAAACGGAACCGTTGACATCATCTTCAACCTCGAGTCGAAAGCCAACGACCAAGTGGAATTCTCTGCCGGTTGGGGTCAAACAGGTATCATTGGTAAGTTGAGCCTCAAGTTCACCAACTTCTCAATCAAGAACCTGTTCAAGCCATCCACCTATCGCGGCATCATTCCGCAAGGCGAAGGTCAGACATTCACCATCAGTGCCCAAACCAACGCCAAATACTATCAGGCTTACAGCGTGTCGTTCCTCGACCCGTGGTTCGGCGGCAAGCGTCCTAACTCGCTCTCAATCACCGGTTTCTATTCACGTCAAACCGGCATCAACTCGTCGTACTACAACAGCACATATTCCAACTATATGTACAACTACTATTACGGCAACAACTACGGCAACTATTATAACAACGCCTACGAGGACGCCTACGACCCCAACAAATATCTGCAAATGGCAGGCATCACTGTTGGCTTCGGTAAACGTCTGAAGTGGCCTGACGACTTCTTCACATTCACCGCCGAAATGAGCTATCAATGGTACAGCCTCAAGAACTGGGAATATCTCTACTATATGAACAACGGCGTTTCAAACTCGCTGGTGCTGGGCTTGACACTCGCACGAAACAGTATCGACAACCCATTGTTCACTCGTCGAGGCAGCCAATTCTCATTGAGCATGCAAATGACGCCTCCGGCAAGCCTCTTTGGCAAAAAGAACTGGAAAGCCTTGTCGGAAACCAACACCACGCAAGCAAAGAAAGAAATGTATAAGTGGATTGAATATTGGAAGCTGAAATTCAAATCACGCACCTACACTCCAATTGCCAACCCCGACGGACAATACACCCTGGTGCTCATGACGCGTGCCGACATCGGTTTGCTGGGCAGCTGGAACAAATATCTCAAGTCGCCATTCGAAACATTCTATGTGGGCGGCGACGGTATGTCGGGCAGCTACACCTATGCCACCGAGACAATCGCACTCCGCGGCTACGACAACGGACAGTTCACCCCATTCGGCAGCGAAGGCTACGCCTACAGCCGCTTTGCAATGGAATTGCACTTCCCATTTGTGCTCCAAACCAGTAGCACCATCTATGGTCTGGCATTCCTCGAAGGCGGTAACGCATGGACCCGCGTGAGCGACTTCTCGCCGTTCAACATCAAGCGAAGCGCCGGTGTGGGTGTGCGCATCTTCCTACCTATGATTGGTATGATGGGTATCGACTGGGCATATGGTTTCGACACCGTGCGCAACCAAAAGGGCGGAAGCCACTTCCACTTTGTGCTCGGGCAGGAATTCTGATAACAAATTTTCACCATTGCTAAATGCAAAAGTGAAAAAATCTTCAATTTAACATTCCAAGTAAACCATTCGACGGTTAATAGGTCAAAACTAATGAAACGAAGATTTTAGTAATTAAAACTTATTGATTATTTACGAACTATGAAACGAATAGCACTATTGACAATAGCCATCATGGCATGCGCAATGGCATCGCATGCGCAGAAGTTTGCACTTGTCGATATGGAGTACATCCTGAAGAACGTGCCTGCCTACGAGATGGCAAACGAGCAGCTCAACCAAGTGTCGCAACGCTGGCAGCGCGAAGTGGAAACAGTGGCTAAGGAAGCCGAGACAATGTATAAGAACTACCAAAGCGAAATGGTGTTCCTCACCGACGACCAAAAGAAGAAGCGCGAAGAAGAAATAGTGGCAAAAGAAAAAGAAGCCACCGAACTGCGCTACAAATACTTTGGCCCGCAAGGCGAACTCTACAAAAAACGCCAATCGCTCATCAAACCCATTCAGGACGAAGTGTACAACGCAGTGAAAAAGGTGAGCGAAGAACGCGGCTACTCGGTGATTTTCGACCGCGCCTCGAGCTCTAACATCATCTTTGCCTCGCCACGAATCGACGTGAGCAACGACGTTCTCACCAAAATGGGCTACGGAAAATGATTAAATTGTAATAAATCAAACAATTATAACTCTACCTCAGCGTAAAACAAAAATTTTTTGCGTATCTTTGCATTCGTTATTTAGAAATTCATAAAATATTATAGACAAAAATGATTAAGAAACTTTTTTTAGCAGCCATGTTGGCATTGCCTATGTGCCTTTCGGCTCAATCTCTCAAGTTCGGAACTGTCAACACAGGTGAAGTATTCAACGTGATGCCTGAAAAGGCAACTGCCGAAGCTACCCTCAAAGCCGCTTCTGACAAGTATGAAGCCGAATTCAAACGCCTCCAGGAAGACTTCCAGAAGGACTACAACGATTTTGAAAAAATCAAGGGTGATGCTTCCACTCCTGCTGCAATCAAGGAACGCCACGAAAAAGACCTGCAGGACAAATATCAGAAGATTCAAAACTTCCAACAGACTGCAGCACAAGACCTCCAAAAGCAACAGGAAACTCTTCTGGCTCCAATCCAAGCCAAGCTGCAACAAGCAATTCAAGCTGTTGGTGCCGAAAACGGTTTCACCTACATCTTCGACCTCTCTATTCCGTCGATTATCTATCACGGCAACGGCAGCCAAGATGTCACTCCGCTCGTAAAGGCTAAGCTCGGAATCAAGTAATCGGCTCTGTTGAAACAACAAAATCAGTAAATTATAATTTTTTAATATAGCCATCCTTTGCTATCGTGCATTGGATGGCGTTTTTTATTAGGCTTTTCTGCCAAAAATTTATTACATTTGCATTGCATTACAAGGGCGAAAATTTGCCCTTGGCTCTATCAGTGAAAAAAAATAAATAAGTTAAATATTGAAAAGTATTATTGAGTTATGGTAAAACGTACAATCTTAGCGATACTCCTCGCTGCTCCATTATTTGCTTTTGCACAAAACATAAAGCTTGGCAAGGTTGACCAAAAAGCGCTTTTCGACGCTATGCCCGAAAAAGTTGCTGCCGAGGCTCAAATCAAGAACCTCAGCGAACAATATCAAAAGGAATACAACCTGCTTCGCGCCGAATATAACCGCAAATATGCCGATTTCCAAGCCATAGCCATCGACAACAAGACTCCTGGCACAATCAAGGAACGCCGCATGCAGGAATTGCAGGAAAACAATCAGAAGATTGAACTGTTCATGAAGAATACTGCCGACGACCTTAAGAAAAAGGAAGCCGAGCTAATCGACCCGCTCAAAAAACGCATTGCCGATGCCGTGAAGCAAGTGGGCGACGAGGGCGGCTACATCGTAATCCTCGACGTTAACGACCCCAAAGTGGCTTACATGAGCAGCATGTTTGAGGATGTCACTCCACAAGTAACAGCATTGCTTAACGCAACAAACCAATAAAAAAATTCATTTTTAATGTCCAACTCAGACAATCTATTCAGCTTAATATCGACAAATACAAAAGCATCGCCACACATTGTGCGATGCTTTTGCGCAGTAATTGCCACACTGTTGTGCGCAACTCAAGCCCTCGCCGTAACCATCCCTGCCGGCACTTTCTATTTCGACAACTCGCTCACGAAATACAGCCAAGTGAAATTTGTTTACGGTCGCGACGACAGCAATGAATCGTACATCGTGTCGATGACACCTCACGAAGGCGACATCTGGAAAATCACTTTCGCCGAATCTGTCGACAATATGTATCGCTACACCTTCGCCGCCACCACCCTGCCCGACGGCATGATTGCCAACACATTTTCCACTCTCAAAAACAACATCAGCAACGCCCGAGGCGAATATCGCACTGCCACCACCGATGCCCAAATCATAGTGGGCGCCGTCTACACCCCAACAAGCGGCGACAATTGGGCGCAAGGCTCATGGAAATTGCCGCAAGTGAGCACCTACGGCTATTCGGGCACGCTGCCTGTGATGTTCATAAACACCGATTCGGGCAACGAAATCACCTCGCGCGACGAGTATGTCACCGCCACCTACTACATCGATAATCTTGGGCTTGAAGGCTACTCGGCAATCGGTTCTGCCGACGCCCCGCTCACGCTGCAGGTGCGCGGCCGTGGCAACTACACCTGGACCGGATTCGACAAAAAGCCTTATCGCCTCAAGTTCGACGCAAAAGCCAAACCGTTGGGCATGAATTCGAGCAAACACTTTGTGTTGCTGGCTCATGCCGACGACAACATGGCTTTCCTGCGCAACACCGTGGGCTTCGAGCTTAGCCGACGCCTGGGGCTTGCCTACACGCCAGCACAACAACCCGTTGAACTGGTTATTAACGGCACATATCGCGGACTGTATATGCTCACCGAAAACATTCGCATAGCCAAGGACCGTGTGAACATCTTTGAGATGCTCGACGAAGCCACCGACGACGTCACCGGCGGCTGGCTTACCGAAATCGACAACTACGACGATCCTGCACAAATAAAACTCACCGAAGGCAACGGCGAAACGCTGCGCATCACCTATCACTCGCCCGAGATTCTTTCCTCGGAGCAGGAGCAATTTCTCACGCAACAGATGAATGCCATCGACGACGCCATATATACCTCCGACAAATCGTCGCAGGAATGGGAAAAGCTTGTCGACATCGATGCCCTCGCACGCTTCTACATCGTGCAAGAAATCATGGATAACGCCGAATCGTTCCACGGCAGCTGCTACATCCACCGCGACCAAGGCGAGGACAAAAAATGGACATTCGGTCCTGTGTGGGACTTTGGCAACTCATATCATCGCGGAACCAACAAGTTCATCTACACCGACCCGCCTTTCGGACAAAGCTGGATTGGCGAGATTGCCAAGTTTCCGCGTTTTCAGAACACTGTCACCTATCTGTGGCGCAAATTCCTGAGCGAGAACTATGAGTCGCTCGACGCGTTCATCAACTCGTTTATCGCTCAGATAAGCACCGCAGCCGCCTACGACGCTCAGCGTTGGCCCAGCTACGGCAGTTCGAACGTGAGCGGCTGTACAGCGAATTTCAAGAATATGCTCGGGCAGAAGGTGTCGTGGCTCACCAACCAGTGGGGCGACGCTAACAGCTTTGCCGTCACCGAAGCCGATGCACAAGCCACTATATACGCCCAAGCCGGTGGCATTGCTATCGCCTCTGAAAGCAACATCGCACAAGTGGTGGTATACACCACCGACGGACGCGTGGTTGCCACACTTGCGCCAAACCAGCCCACCTGCAGCATCAGCTGTCCCGATGGCATCTACGTGGTGAGCGTAACGCTCCAGGGCGGCAAATACATTGTCAACAAGGTAGTGGTGACTTCGCTATAACCATCGCCCTCACTATAAAAAAGAATCTGCTGGGCACCGTGGCTCATAGCCGCTAATGTCAAGCAGAATTTTTCTTATTTATTCCACCCGAATGAGTGGAAATGATGTGTCAGATGTTATTCAGCACGTCGCTGAGGCGCGAAATGATGCAGGGATGCATCTGCGCATCTTCGTCGGCAGTCCAGCCCTTGCCCTTCAGCCACAGCACCTTGCAGCCAAGGCTCTCGGCAGGCACGATGTCCTTGCGATAGCTGTCGCCAATCACCAGCACTTCGTCGGCTTTCAGTCCGAGGGCTTCAACGCCCAAGGCGAAAATCTTGGGGTCGGGCTTGCGCACGCCCACTACTGCACTCTCAACAATGGTGCCGAAATACTTGCGCACGTCGAAGTCGGTGAGCACGCTCTCCACATTGCCATAGAAATTGCTCACCAGCACCATAGGATAGCGGGCATAAAGCGCTTCGAGCGTGGGGCGAGCCTCCTCGATGCACTGGCGGGCTGCGTCGTAGCAATACTTGGCAATGTGCAGCGCATTGGCTTCGATGTCGAACGATTCAGGCAACACCCGGCGCTGCACCAAGTCGGTGAGCTCGATGCGCATCTTAATCAACAGCAAGTCATAGAAATTGTGGTGCGGCAAGATATGGCGCACCTTAGCAAGCTCGCGCTCTGCCATCACATAGCTTTGGCGAAACTCCTCTTTGCTCACCTCCACCTTGGCATCTTCGTAGCCTTGCCAAATCACTTCGCTCCAGTGAACGCCGCGGCTGTCGATGGTGCCGCCGTAGTCGAATATTATGCCTTTAATCATGTCTCTTCGTTTGAAATATTAAGTCGAAAATTAGTCTTCCTTCGAATATTTGCCCTCAGCCACCTCGTCGGCAAATCGGCTGCAGAAGCGTTCGTGACGGCAAATCATATACACCAGCATGGTGTTGAGCACCACCAGTTCGAAGGCGAAATAGAGCCATGGCATGCGCACGATAATCGACACAAACAGCGCAATCACGCGCGTGTTGAACGAAAGCATGTTGGTGTATTTCATCAGCGGTTTGCTCTTGGCACGGAACGCGTCGCGGAACGATTGCGGAATGTCGGCAGCGCTGCCGAATTGGCGGCGCAGCTCTCGGCGCAGGCGTTGCATGCTTGGCGTGCAAGCCTCCTGCTGCGCAGTGTAGTTGCGATAGGTGATTGCCACAATTTTTTTCATCGGAGTGCGCCATGTCAGCCCGGCATTGTCGCGGTCGAGCTGCTCGGTGCTGTCGAGCTCGCTGCCCTCCTCACCTTTCAGGAAGAACAGGTGGAACTGGCGATAGTAGTCGGCAGCGGCAGCTTGCTTGGTGTGGCTCATGCCTGCTGTGATGGCAAGTCCCCAAATGAGCCACTGATGCTCCATGAAGAATGTGCTTGATGCAATCACACGGAACACGAGTGTGAAATAAATGGCAATAAACCAGAAATCGCCGCTCATGCCGTCGAGTATTCTGCCCAGACGCGAATATTGCTTGGTCATGCGCGCCAACTGACCGTCGGCGCTGTCAAACGAGTTTGCCCACACCAGCAGCAGCATACCAATGAAATTGAGCCACATCTGGTTTGGTTCGTAGAAGTAAAACAGCAAGCCGCCTGCCACACCAAGGAAAATCGATGCAATGGTGATTACGTTGGGCGTGATGCCCAACTTTGCGGCAAGCAATGCCCAAAAGAACCCTATCGGGCGATAGAACAAGAGGTCGATTGTTTCCTCTGTGTCCATCGACTTGAGCGAACCTTTATATGCTTCTTTAAATTCTTTGAAACTTCGCATTAATCTATAAATTTTATTTTTACAGGTAGCATTGTTATTATGATGTATGGGTCAGCGTGCCTTCTCGGTGTGCTGCTTCACAGCTGCAATCACCGCCTTGGCAATGAACGGTGCAGCCTCAACGCGGCATGGCGCAAAGCTTGGCCAGTCGTTAAAGTCGATAATCTGCATCTTGCCTTCGGAGTCGACAATGCAGTCGCCACCATAAATCACCACGTTCAGCTCCTCGGCTGCACGCTGGCATATGTGCTTCATCTCTGCTTCATCGAAGTGGAATCCCTTCGACTTGCCGTTGATGGCTTCGGCGCCATATTTGCTATGGCCCTCGTCGAACGGATAGAACCAGAAGAAGAACGGTTGGTCCTTAACGCCGTAGAATTTAATCAAGTCGCCCACAAGGTGCTTGTTAATCACCGCACGCTTTATGCCGCGATAGAAATATTCCTGAAGCACCTCTTGTGCCTCCTCGGGATGGCGAACATAGCTCACATCCTCCTTGTGCATTGCATGGAAGTCGCCTCGCTTAATCCAGCAGTTCTGAAAACCGGCTTTCTTCAGCTGCCCCTTCACAGCCTCGTCGGTGTTCACAATCAGACTCTCGGGATAAGGGATGTCGTTGCCCAAAAGGATGCGTGTCATGCGCTCGCGTGTGCAGTTTTCAATTCCATAGCCCGAATTTATTACCAAGCGGCCTTCGTCCTCGTAGCGCTGCAGTCGCGCTATCGAAGCCTGCTCACGGCACATGTTAATTATCACCTTTTCCTCAACGCCGCTATTATTGAATTGCTCCTCGCTGTAGACGTTCACAATGCAACCGCGCTTGCGCAGCTGGTCGGCAACGGCATTGAAAATGGCTGTGTCGTTTCCAATGTGATTTGGCGAATAAGCGCCGGCGCGCATTATTCCTGCTATCGTAATTTCTGCCATAATCGGTTTATAGTGTGATTGTTGTTTCTATGTTGAATCAGTCTTGCCCGCTGATGAATCGCTCAGCCACCTCAATGTCGCCGGCGTGGTCAACGTCGATAATCTTGTCGATTGAATATGCCTTGAGCTTCAAGCCGTTCTCCACCAAGGCACGCTGAAAGTTGCGCATGCGCGACACGCCCGAGGCAATGCAGTGCTCAAGCACCCGCCACGAAGCGTCGGTGAGCGAATAGATGCCGCCCGAGATGTATTTTGCGCCCTCGTATGCCTCATCGCGGAAGGTGCGAATCTCCATTGCCGGGTCGACATCGACATATAATGGCTTCTCGTCCTCGATGAACGGAGTGACTGCCATCATGCCGTCGTGAGTGGTGTCGGCTTCAAACGCTGCCACATATCTGGCAAAATCGGGTTCTTTGAAGATGGTGTCGACAGTGGTGAGGCAGAATTTGCCGGGCTTCATCACGCGTGTTAGCTCGTAGAAACTGTGCATCGAGCTTGGCGTTGACTTCACCACAATGTTCAGCGGCACAGGCAGCGTGGCTTTCAGTTGCTTCAGGTAGTCCTGCACCTCGGTCATCTCTTGGTTCACAATCACGCTCACGCTCTCGGCATTGCATCGCACAAAGATGTTAATCAGGCGACCAATCATCGGTTCGCCACACAGCTCAACCAACGGTTTTGGCTTCTTCACGCCTTCTTGCGCCAATCGGCTGCCTTCGCCTGCGGCTATAATAGCATAATTCATAGTGATATTTTGTAGTTTACGGTTAATTTAATCTTCGTCTTCCACCTTGGTCAAATCGAGCACTTCCTTGTCGCCACTCTTGTCGAAATACATGCGGCGCAGCGGGTTTTGCGTCATCTCAGCATAGTTGCAGCGATTGCGATAGATGTCGATTGCCGCATAGATGGCTTCGCGCATGCTTTGCTCGTTGGCTTCGTTCTTGCCAGCAATGTCGTAGCCGGTGCCGTGGTCGGGGCTGGTGCGAACGTATGGCAGCCCGGCAGTGAAGTTCACGCCGCTTTCCATGGCTATGGTCTTGAACGGAGCAAGCCCCTGGTCGTGATACATTGCCAGCACGCCATCGAAGTGCTTATACATCTCGTTGCCGAAGAAGCCGTCGGCTGCATACGGCCCGAATGCCACCACTTTCTTTTCAACAGCTTCGGCAATTGCTGGAGCAATCACTTCCTGCTCCTCCTTGCCCAGCAGACCGCCGTCGCCGGCATGCGGATTGAGCGACAGCACGGCAATGCGCGGACGCACAATGCCAAAGTCGCTCTTCAGCGAGCGGTTGAAGGCAAACAGCTTGTCTAACACAGCCTCCTTGGTGATGTATTCGCCAATGCGCGACACGGGCACGTGGGTGGTAACCAGCGCCACGCGAATCTTATCGCTGAACAATATCATCAGCGCCTTGTCGCCGTCGCCAATGCTTGCCTCGAGATACTCGGTATGACCGGGGAAAGTGAACTGTTCGCTCTGAATGCTCTTTTTGTTGATTGGCGCCGTCACCAGCACATCAATATAGCCCTGCTTGAGGTCGGTAACTGCTCGCTCAAGCGCATCGAAAGCTGCCCTGCCGGCAATCTCGCTGCTCACGCCAAGCTCCACCTTAACCTCTTCGTTTGCTACTTCCACAAGGTTGTTCACGCCGTCCTTAATGTCGGCACTGTTGCGAATCACGTTCATCGACACCGGCTGCAATTCAAGCGCTTTGCGATGATAACTTGCCGTTTTGGCTGAACCATACACCACCGGTGTGAACAATTCTGTCATTTGCTGGTTTTGGAGCGCCTTCAATATCACTTCATAACCAATTCCGTTGGTATCCCCTTGGGTAATGCCAACGCGTATCAATTTTTCGTTTGCCATTAATTGTCAATATGTTACACGGCGAGGACGCTCGCAGGAAATACCGCTTCGCAGCAGCGCCACCACGCCACACTAAAAATATTTTGCTAAGTTACACATTTTTTCGCTATTTTTCAACACCTTGCCGCCATCAACTTCGCCCGATTTCCTGCGGACACATGCAAAAAACAAGGCGCTAACACGGCACATATAGCTCGGTTAGCGCCTCGCGCATTTCATTTGGGCATTGCCCGGTTGCTATGGCAGGCTTGGCGGAGGCTGTGCTGCCCAATCACCAAGCCTGTTGATTCTACAGCGTTATCGTTTTTTAACTACATAGTTCACAACCGGGAATGTCTGGCCGTTTAATTGGTACTTATACCAGCACAGGTTCCAGTCGAAGAACTTGCGATTAGGATTGGTGTCGCCCGGAGCAAGACCCGGAACGCAAGCCGAAACTGTAAAGCCTTCGCCTTCCTCATGCGTGGTTTCGTTGGTGTTGCCGTAGCCGAAGCCAACACCGGTCTTAGCGCAGCCCACAGTCATAACAAGTTCGCTTTCAAGTGAGAAAGAGAATGATGCAGAAGTAGCTGTGCTTGTGTCCAATCCGATTTCACGGATTACGCTACCACCTGAACCTGTTGTCACGAAATCGTTCCAACGACCGTTACCCCACAGTATTTCGGAGTCGGGCACGTTGCTTACGATTTGGTCGGCAGTAGAAGGATAAGAGAACGGGTCGCCAATTGTGTGACGGAAAACAGTGCGAAGGTCTGGGGCATACTTGTTAGAACCCATGTAACGCTCGTAGTCGGTAAGAGCCAAACCAACAGTCATAGGTTTCTGAGGAATAGACAAGTTAAGGACACCACCAATTTCATCAATATTATCTGATGCCACAACCTCATAAGTGTAGTTATCGTATGGTGTAGTCTGCATCACTACGCGGTCATCATCACGAGCTTCGTAGAGCTGGCTGTAAGAAATAGTGCTTGTGTTAGAAGTGCTCTTGCTACATTCTTGTTCCATTTTTGTAGTGAATTCCACACCGCCAAGTTTGGTGCCTACGAGTGGAGCGTTGAACTCTTGCTCAAATCCCACAATGAGCGAAGCTGATACGCTACTTGAGTTAGTGGTTTGCTGAGAAGTGCTTGTGCTGTAGCCCCAAGATGTTACAAAGTCGTAGTTAGGCTCTGTATCTTCACCATAATCGTAAGTTGGAGGAGCTGCAATCAATGCATGAATGCGAGGTTCGGAGAATGTAAGTTCATGGTCGCGATATTTGAGCACTTTGTGACCGGGACGGTCATAGACGGCACAAATAGCTGAATTGTTACCCCATTCACAGTCACCGGGACCAAACCACCACATGAGTTCGTCTTGTTTTTGTTCACCGCTATTCCACACCTGTCCGGTATCACAGTACTTGATTAGGTCGGAGTTGAAGTCGTGATAGTGCGTCAGTGTTGATGCACTTATATCAGTAGTGCTGTTAAACGAAGTCTCAGAAAGACCTTGGAACATCAGTCGGTTGCCATTCTCATAAGTGTTCCAGTTGCGGAAGTAATAGAGTTTGTCATACCCTTCTCCATCTACGTCAGCCGCAATGATATTGTCGGCAAAAATACTCCAGATGTCGTTGCAGGTGAATGGCAACACTTGGAAGTCGCAGAATTCAATCTTCTCAGTTTCACTGTTCCAGCGCCACAAGTCGGCACCACATACTATATCGCATGGGTAGCCCGGACCACGGAAATTCGCCAATGTGATATTGGTATTGCCTATGTGACCGTCGTAACCTGCGAAACTTCCATTTTCGCCAACATTGTCTGAGTCAATCTTAAGATGGGTTTCGGTGTTGCTCGGGTCGTACATAGCATGCCACATATAACCTGTTTTAGCAAGTGCTGTACCGGAGTAGTTGCGGAAAAGCATAATGATGTCGTTATATTTGCTTCCTGATACATTGCCTATCTTGATGTCGTTGAAAACTGCATTCGTAAAGTTCTCATAGACACAACTATAAGCTATAGGCTCTGCCGTTACATCACCCGCACTATAGACCATAAGTTCAGCCTTAGACTTACCTTCTTCACCTCCTGTGCCTACGCGTAGCACTACGAGGTCGGAGATGCCATCAGCATTCACATCGCCTATGGCAAAGCGCACCATCGGTTTCTTCAAGTAATAGGCTGAGCAGTCGAATTCTGTTACGCCATCATCCTGTAATTTGAAGTTCTTGTAATACAAACTCGGCTTCTTATAGTTGTGATATTCCCAGCATTCACTATTCTCCAGATTCTTCTTAATGTCATTAAGTATCACAGCACCATCGTAAATATCTACCTGACCATCAACAGCGACAATGATTTCGTCAACACCGTCGTCGTTGAAATCGGCAGTGAGCAATTGGAAGCAACGCTGCACATAGTCAATGCGTGTCTCAGTCGCTCTGTTGTCATTATGATACCGGAAATAAGGAAGAATACTCTGTGGAAGAGCTGTAAAATCATAAGGTCTGGAAAGAGAGAAGCCATATTGAATCTCATCTCGCTTTTCGTGTAGCACATTGTGTCCATCCTGAGCGTCACCGGCAATGGTGAGTGACACACAGCTACTACCGAATACGTCCGGCGTATCGGTACGTTGATATGAGAAATTTACTTTTCCACTGGAGTCCTCGTTGCCAACTTGTTCAGTAACAACACGGAATGGCCTGTCCCATTGCATTTCAATTATATACTGCGTGCCGTTGCCGTTGTTCATTACAGCCATCTTGCGAAGCTTACTCTTATTACTATTATCATCGAGAAAATTAGGTTTACAATCGCTCAAGAAGTCGGCATCGCGACGTTCGCCAATTGTCCAATTTCCTTCGCTGTCTTTAGTAAGGACACCGCTACGAGCTTCTGCGTCTGAAACTCCGAACTGGCCTCCGGTGAAGTCGTAAGCGATAGATTGTGGCACGGTGTGCATGATGTAGGTGTTGCCCAACGGACCTCTTTCGCCACTTCGGGGTTCAACAGCAGCAAGCTTTCTGGCACTTGAAGCCGGATTTTCGGAACTTGAAGCACTCGAAGTAACATAGTGCAAATCTTCCATCATCTCGGTGTAAGCCGATGGGGCAGCACGCACGCCGCGCACAGGAATCAGATAGCTTGGGCAAACATCCACGCTAACATTGTCGCTGCCATCGCTCACTTGCATAGCCAATGTCACACCGCCCTTAGTGCTGCGCGTCATCAAGTAGGCATTACCGTTGTCGCATACAGCGCCGTTGTAGCGGCCGTTCAGATTTAAGCAGATAGAGGTGCTGTCTACACCTTCCTTATTGTCGCCCTTGAAGTATTCGCCTGCAATGTCGTAGTTGCCGCCGTTGAGCTTGTTGATTACATAATCAATTTCTCCTTGAGTAGGCAGCTTCCAACCTTCGGGAAGAGCCTTAATGGCTGCTGCCTTGCTATAATAGGTATTATCGCCACTGCTTGCCACTAATTCTGCACCGGCAGTGCCAATGGCAGCATTGAGTTCGTCGGCCGACAAGTCGTCGGCGCTGGTGATGTCAAGCGAATTCACCTTGCGCAGGTCTTCAGCCATCCAAAGCATATCGCCCGCGCGCACAATAGCATAGTTGTGCCCGTCGGCATCTTGACATTTGAAAAAATCGAAGTAAAGCGGGTGGCTGCCGCGTGGCGAGCTGGTGATGATGGTGGTCATGTCGCCCGATGTGCCGGTAAGACGCAGCACATCGCCCTTGGTGTATTTCAGTTCTACACTTTTTTGCTCGTCGGTTACGTCAAGCAACGATTCAATCGGCTCTGCCTCTTGCGATGCATAATCTTCCACAACAGTCTCTGAGCTGAAGTCAGGCATCGAATAATCATAATTGCCGTAGCTGAGCCATTTCACACTCTTGCTGAAGCTGGGTGCCATTGTACGCACCACATACATGCCCTTGGCAAGTGGCGGCAACGACACACTGATTTGGTTTGATGTAGCATCGATGTTAGTCTGCCAAGCCAAGCGGCCGTCGAGCGAATAAACATCGATTTTCACATTACCAGTCTGCGGAAGGATTGCCGTAATTACTCCCCCTTTTGTGTCTACGTCGCCTTCACCGTCAGCTTCCACACTGTTGATGGCAGTGGCGTTTGGTGATAGCAGCAGGATATCCTGCCCGCGCAGTTCCACACTGTTGCCATTGCTGAGGTTTTCCACCAGGACCTTGTCAACAGTCTTACTTTCGCCTCGACCGCCAAAGGTTATTTTGTAAACCGTATTGGCAGTTTGGGCACTTGCAGAGTTAGGCAAAACGAGTCCTATCCCTGCCATTGCTGCCACAAAAAGCGACAGCCCGAAGTTAGTAAATCTACTTTTCATAAATCCAAAAATTTAGGTTTCGTGCGCTAATTTACACACCTAAATTGAGATTCGTGTTGTATATAAGTGTTGTATTTTGTATTTAGCTAACAATCAAATGGTTGCAAAAAGACATCGGCAAAAAATATAAAAATCGGCAAATCAAAAATCACGAAAAACAACAAAAAATCTAAGAATTGTGCAAATCTACCACAAAAAACAACGGCGTTGTTTTTATAAAAACAACACTGTATAACAAAAAACAACAAAAAATTTTTACGATTACGACAATTCTCCGGACGCTCTATATGGGCGTCATTGGTCGCTGTCGGCAGTCAGGGCGTCGGAGGTGCTGGAGGTGTTGTTACCGGGATTTAGTTTTTTGCGATAACGCTCCACCTCGCTGCTGAGCCGCGCAAACGCCCACGCCACTATCGCGGCATCGTCGAGCAAGCCCAACCCGACAAGGAAATCGGGCACCACATCGAGCGGCGACACCACGTAGACCAGCGCCGCCACGGCAAGCAGAATGCTGCCCACCTTATATTCGCGATAACGCCCCGTGGCAACATCGCGCGCCATCGACGAAAGCAGCTGCAACTCGTCGCGCACCTTTGCCAAGCCTTTCTGCCCGGCATATTCACGCACAAGAGTCACCAGTTTGCTCATGCGCTTGGGGCTGCTCATGTAGTAAGCTGCACGCCGCAGCCACGGTCCTTTCAGGAATTGCTTAACATAGCTGTTCATCTTTTCTCATACTAATTACACTATTATGACACCCCACCCTGCCGGAGGTTTAATCTCTATTTGCCGAAAACCACATCGGGGAATATTCGCATGAAAGGGGAGAAGCCAAGCCGACCGGCGAGGCACTTATGTGATTCTCACACATCCCAAATAAGATTTATCGTACAATATACAATGCTAAAAAGAGCTTTGAGAACGAATCTCAAAGCTCTTTTTTCAGTTATCTATTCTGCCGCCATCGAAGCAGGGATTAACCCCGCTACGCATGTAGGTGGCTGAATGTGGTTCAAATCATTTGCTCACCGCCGTTGTTGGCTTCGCCACCGTTGTTACCGTTGTTGCGACGTGGACCATTGTTGCCGCCTTCGCGACGTGGACCGCGACCATCGCGACGTGGACCGCCGTTGCCGCCTTCGCGGCGTGGACCGCGACCATCGCGACGTGGACCACCGTTGCCACCTTCGCGGCGTGGACGTTCTTCAAAGCCTTCGGGCTTCTCTTGAAGCGCCTTCATCGACAGACGGAACTTGCCGGTCTTCTTGTCGATTTCAATCAGCTTAACAGTTACTTCGTCGCCTTCCTTCAAGCCGCTAACTTCCATGTTTTCGAGGCGATTCCACGAAATCTCGGAGATGTGAAGCAAACCGTCCTTACCAGGCATGAATTCAACAAATGCGCCGAATTCGAGGATGCTTTGAACCTTACCGGTGTAAACCTTGCCTTCTTCAGGAACAGCCACGATAGCCTTGATGCGAGCCACAGCAGCGTCAATCGACTCCTTGTTTGAAGCAGCAATTTCAATTTGACCTACACCGTCAACCTCATCGATGGTGACGATGGCGCCGGTTTGCTCTTGAATGCCTTGGATGGTTTCGCCGCCCTTACCGATGATTGCGCCGATGAATTCTTTGTCGACAGTCATCGAAACGATGCGTGGAACGTGAGGCTTATAGTCTTCGCGTGGAGCAGGAATTGTCTCGTTGATGATGTTGAGGATGTGCAGGCGGCCTTGCTTGGCTTGTTCGAGTGCTTCAGCAAGAATTTCATACGACAAACCGTCGCACTTGATGTCCATTTGAGTGGCAGTGATGCCGTCCTTCGTACCGGTCACCTTGAAGTCCATATCGCCGAGGTGGTCTTCGTCGCCAAGGATATCCGACAAAATGGCGTGCTTAGTGCCGTCGGAAATAAGACCCATAGCAATACCTGCAACAGGCTTCTTCATCTTCACACCGGCGTCGAGCAGCGAAAGTGTGCCGGCGCAAACAGTAGCCATCGACGACGAACCGTTCGACTCCAGAATGTCGCTAACGATGCGGCAGGTGTAAGGGAACTCTTCGGGCAACATACCCTTGAGGGCACGCCATGCCAAGTGACCGTGACCGATTTCGCGACGGCCTACGCCACGTTGTGGCTTTGCTTCGCCTGTTGAGAATGGCGGGAAGTTGTAGTGGAGCAAGAAACGCTCGGTGCTGTGATTGAGCACATCGTCAATCATCTTTTCGTCGAGCTTGGTGCCAAGAGTTACAGTGGCAAGCGCTTGTGTTTCACCGCGGGTGAACACTGCCGAGCCGTGAGGACCCGGAACATAGTCGGTTTCGCACCAGATTGGACGTATTTCGGTGGTCTTGCGGCCGTCGAGACGAACACTTTCGTCGAGCACGCAACGGCGCATAGCCTCTTTTTCTACATCGTGATAGTAGCGCTTGATGAGCGGAGTCTTTTCTTCGCGTTCCTCTTCAGGAATCGATTCAATGAACTCGTTGCAGATAGCCTCGAAGCTGTCGGCACGCCAGTGCTTGTCGGCGCAACCGGCCTTGGCGATGGCGTATGCCTTGTCGTAGCACACTTCCTTCACCTTTGCACGCAGTTCTTCGTCGTTCACCTCGTGGCAATATTCGCGCTTGACGGTCGAACCCACTTCTTCGGCAAACTCCATCTGAGCCTTGCATTGAATCTTGATTGCTTCGTGAGCAGCCTTCAATGCTTCCAGCAAGTCGCTTTCGCCAACTTCGTCCATTTCGCCCTCAACCATCATGATATTGTCATACGTAGCACCTACCATCAAATCCATGTCAGCCTTTTCAAGTTCACTGAAGGTTGGGTTAATAACGAATTTGCCATCGATGCGTGCCACACGCACTTCACCGATAGGACCATTAAATGGAATGTCCGATACTGCCAATGCAGCCGAAGCAGCCAAACCGGCAAGTGCATCGGGCATGTCTTCGCCGTCGCTCGAGAACATAATCACGTTCACGAATGTCTCGGCGTGATAGTTATCGGGGAACAACGGACGCAGCACACGGTCAACCAGACGCGATGTGAGAATTTCGTAGTCCGAAGCACGTCCTTCACGCTTGGTGAAGCCGCCCGGGAATCGGCCTGCTGCCGAAAATTTTTCTTTGTATTCAACTGTAAGTGGCATAAAGTCCACTCCTTCACCGGCTTCTTTTGCCGATACAACTGTCGCCAGAAGCATTGTGTTGTTCAAGCGCAGTTCAACCGCTCCATCGGCTTGCTTTGCAAGTTTTCCTGTTTCAAGGGTGATAACTCGTCCATCACCCATGTCGATGGTTTTTTTGATAGGTGTCAACATAATTTAATTTATAATTCAGCTTTATTTGAAAATTCGTGCAAAGTTAGCAAATATTCTGCTCTTTTGCTACTAAACAGCTCAATAATAACCTTTTTTAATTAAAAATTTTGTCCAACCTATCGCAGAATTGCAATAATTATTTTACAAAATGTCAACTCCCCATAGAATAAAACATTTGCAGCACCCCACTAAGGTTATGGCATAAACCTTGAGGGATGCTGCAACTTGCTACTTAGTTACTATTTGTTATGAGGACGGTGTCATTCAACAACCACTTTTGCTGTGTATGCACCCACACGCACCACATACACGCCGGCGGCAAGGTGCGAAGTGGCGATGGCTGTGTTGCCAGCTTCAACGCGGCGGCTCATCACCAGGCGCGAATCAACGCTGTAGACGTCGACCACTGCCGGTTGCGAGGTGGCTACCAGCAGCACGCCGTCGTGAGCCATCACTTGTGTTTGGGCTGCTGCCACGCCATCGATGCCTGTGGTGGTGAAGTTGATGGTTTCGCTCGCCTCCTTGCCGTTGGAGTTGGCTGTGATGGTGAGTGTGCCCTGTCCTTCGTCGCCGCCGGTGACGATGAGCTTGCCGCCTTCAACCTTGGCGCTGATTGAGCCGGTGGTGGTGGCTGACACCTGAATGAGTGCATCAACGTTGTCGGCATCGGTCACGATGTCGGTGAGTGCATATTCAACCGATGTTGTCGACACCACACTTGCGGCAATCTTGTCGGCATGGATTTCGGGCGCATATTTATCGGGGAAGAACACCAGTGCGGGGAAAGGATAGGTCAGGCTCAGCTCTTCGCCGCCAATCACCACGCTTTTGTACATCTCTTGGTCAGAAAGCATTTCGCCCTCGGCGCTATATACGCGCATTGCGCAACCGGGCTTCCAACCTGCTTCTTCCATTGCTGCATAAATGTTGCCGTCGAGCGGACTCATGCGCATTCCGGCGCCGTAGAACTCATATTTGTCGCCGGTGTTGTCGATTACTGTCGAGGTGGTTTCGCTGTCGATATCGTAGCAATAAACCTTCATAGGCGAGCCCCACCATCCGGCATCTTCCTTCCAGTAAATCTTGTTTTCCTTTGCACTGGCAAAGAACGAGTCGGCAGTCCAAGCACCCCCGGCGTTTGGCACGGCATAATCTACCGCCTTGCTTTCGGCAGCATAGGTGTAAGGATTGATTTTCACAATCGATGTCCCGGTGGTGCTTGCCCAGATGTTGCCGTCGTTTGCCATGAGCATAGCATAATAAGTGCCCTCGATAGTGTGCTCAATGGTGAGTGTTTCGGGGTCGATGACAACGATGTTGCCGCCATAGTTCACGGCAAACACCTTGCCGCCCACTTCGAGCATCAAGCCCACCTCGTTGCCCGAGCAGAGTGTGGCTTTGCTTTCAGTAAGTTCGGTGTCGTATACCACAATACCATCGGAGGTGCTCACATACACATATTTCTTGGTTGGCAACACAGCGCGTGGGTCGCCGCCGTTGGCAAGCGTGGCAAGGTTCTTCTGCAGCTTGAGCGTCTTGGCATCGAACACCATCAGTCTGCCCGAAGTCTTGGTGCCGTTACCACTCTGCTTGCTGCATACATATACCTTGTCGCCCCAGATAGTGGCATATTGTCCGGTTACGCCCAGCTCAACAGCGTTGTCGTTTTCAGCCTCAATCACACGGTAGTGAATAGTGCCGTCGGCATCGCGGAAGTTAATGAAGCCTTTTGAGCCCTCGTTGAGTACAAACACGCCATCGGTGTAGTCGATGCCTTCCACTTTAGCTTCGGGATGAAGGTCTTCGGCACCAATCACTTCGGTTGACACTTCGCCCACCCATCCGGCATAGAAATTCACGGCGGTGTAAACCTTCACGAAATCAATCTTGCTGAGTTTCACCTTGTTGCCGCTGGCATCAACAGCCCAATCGATGTCGAAGCCTTCAACTTCGTTGTTAGGCAGGTCGTCGACGTAACCCCAGCCGCGGGCAGTGGCAACATAGTGTGTGCCGTTGCCGCTCTTGTCCTCCACGTTGCTTGCCAGCAGCGTGCCGGTGAACTGCACGGTGGCATCGTCAACCCAGTTGGGCCAATAGCTTTGTGTCTTGAAGGAGTTGCGCATTATGTAACCTATATTCTCCTCGTCGGTGCCAATCATCCACTTGATGTAGGTGCGGTCGGTGATATAGGAATAATCCGGGTCGGGGTCGGCATTGGCTGCACGGTCGGCTGCCGGCTTATAGTAGGTGATTTTTTGGTTTTTCACCGTACCTTTAGCCGAATAATCGCTGCCGGCAAGTTCATACCATGGGTCGTCGGGCAGTCCGTTGCCGTTGACGTCGACGCTCACCATCACAATGCCGGTTTCGCTGGTGTAGTAGTCGGGATACATTGCATCTTTAGCGGCGTTGCCATACACCTTGAAATCGCATTCGCCGCTCACGTTCACCACCGAATGGTCGAAGCCGAACACCACATATCCGCCAAATCCGCCAAGCGACACCATGCCTTCGCTGTCGACACCTTGACCAACCAGTTGCTCCGACGCTTTTTGCAGCATTGTTGCTTTAGTGTCGCCTTCGTCCCACTCGGGCACAAGGTTGATGTGCTGCCCGGGAGCAGGGCAATAATCGTAGACTTTTGCTATGTACTTGCCGTTTTGGGCACCGATGCTAAGAGCGGTGCAAGCAGCCATAGCCAGGAGTAATGTTTTCTTCATATACTTTAATTATTTTGTTAATGTTATGATTAATAGTCGTTAATATCTTCACCAAGCATAGCCATGTGGGCAGGCACGTCGCCGGTGCGCACACTCCACTTCTGCACGCCGTCGCGTCCGTAGCAATACAAATAGCCGGGGTTCACATAGTTGCGGGCGTCGCTTATATAGAAATCCTTGGTGATAGGGTTCACCATAATGCTGTATGGCGCCTTAATCTTGGCGTCGGTGCCATCGGTGATGATGTTGTCGCACACCACACGATGCTCGTTCACGTCAACGATGCCGTATTTTGTGCCGCTGCCTGCCGCTGCAGTCCAGTCGGCGGTCACCACATACAACGAGTCGCCGTCGAGCCACAGGTTGCCCACGCTCATGTCCAACTGCGCCACCATGCGCTGCTTGCGCACATCGTAGCACTGCAAGGCAGCCTTTACGTTCATATAGTCGCCTCGACAGGTTATCCACAGCCCACCGTGATGGTCGGCAACAAGGCGCTCGGGATTAAGCCCTACTTCAATTTCGTCAATCACAGTGAACGAGTTGATGTCAATCACCGACAAGCGGTGCTCGTAGTTTGGCGCCATATATCCGCCGCTGTTAGCCACATAGATGCGGCCGCCGGTAATCTCCAAGCCGTCGGGCTGAAAGCCAACCACACACTGTGCCACCACTTGCAGCGTAGTAGTGTCGACCTTAGCCACATATCCCAGCTGCTCGTAGTCGGGTTTGATGACCACCGGACCGGCATAGCTGGTAACGTAGGCATACCCCTTGTGGAACTTGATAAAGCGGCAATTAGGTATATCAATCTGCCCGATGCGCTCGGTGGTGGCGGCGTTCATCACCTCCACCTTGTTCGACACATTCACCACGGCATACAGTCGGCTGCCATACACCGCCAAGTCGTTGCCCACGTCGCCAAGTTCTTTGGGCACCGAGGGGTTGGCGTTGCCATATACGTTGCGGGTGTATACGCCGGTGGCATAGTCGTAGTAGTCGAGCGTGCATTTGTTGCTGCCCATATTGCCCTCGTTGAGCAAATAGAAGCCCTTCACCGAGGTGTATTCAGGCGTGCTTACGGGCACATCCTCAGGGATGAATATCACATCATCTTCGCGGCACGATGCCAGGGCAAGCATCACCGCCGAAAGAGTCAATGCAATTATGTTTTTTGAGGCAATCATAAGTCAATCTTCAAAATAAATTTGTAGTTACGTCCCGGCATGGGGTAGTTGCGAATCACATCATACTGCTGGTTTAGCAGATTGTTCACCTCGGCAGTGAGGCGCATGTCCACGCGGCACCAACGAAAGTTGTAGCTTGCCGATAGGTCGTGGGTGTACCATGGTTGCTCGTAGTTGGCAAGAATGTTCGATGAGTTGTGATAGCGCTCGCCAACGTAGATGAAGCTGTAGTTCAACTCGGCGCCTCGCCATCTGCCGCCAAGTGTTGCGCTGCCGCTATGCCACGGAATGTAGGCAATCTGCCCCTTGTAGGTGCCGGCTTCGTCGCGGCAGTCGGTGGGGTCGCTGTAGTCCTGCGCACGCTGATAGGTGTAGTTCAAGCCGCCAAGTAGCGCCACGCCCTGAGGCAACGCCAGCCCAATGCGAGTGGACACATCCACGCCGCGCACTTTCACGCGGCCAATGTTCATCATCATCCACCGATATTGCCCCGTACCCTTTGGCACGGCAATTATCTTGTTGTTTATGGTGTTGTAATAACCGTCTACGCTCACGCTCAAGGTGCTCAGCACACCATCTCCGTCGGCAAAGTCGTACACCGCACCAAGGTCGTATTGCGTGGCATATTCGGGCTTCAACGAAGCGTTGCCAAAGTCGGTGTAATAGAGGTCGTTGAACGTGGGCATGCGAAAGATGCGTTTATAGAAAGCACGCAGGCTCAACGGGCGGCTGCTCCAAGGCTGATAACTCAAAAATACTGCCGGAGTGAACTTGCTCAAGTGGCTCACCTGGCGGCTTCGCTCGCCGTTGGTGTTGCGCAGGGTAGCACGGTCGGTGACAAACGAGCCCAACACGCTTGCCTGTGCCTTGAGTCCGCGCCACTGGTAAGCCGAAGCCAGCGCCACCAGTGCCGTGTGGCGCACCGGATAGGCAAAACTGCTTAATGTGGCGTCGAGAGCATTCCACTGATAGTCGGCGCTAAGGTCGACATCCCAATTGCGGCTGATGGAGAATTTGTTTGCCACCGACACATAAATATCGTCCTGCCAGAAGCTGTTGTTAATGTACATCAGCGTGGTGTCGGGGTTGAGATAGCGCATATAGTCGCGCGCATATTTGGCGTTCACCAGCAGCGCATATCGCTCGCCGAACGCTTTCTTGTAGCTGCCTTGTGCAAAGAAATTGCGGTCCCATTGGCGCTGCGAGTTTTTCCACACATTGTTCACTATGGCACCGGGGATGCCTTTCTCGCTGTCGTAATAATAGAGCTTCGCATTCCATTGCCCGCCGTCAACCCTGCCATACACGCCACCCTCAACGCGCAGCGCATGCAGGTCGCCGTTGCGGCGAGTGGCGGTGGTGTCCCATGCCAAAGTGCCGTCGCTGAACATCTTGCGATAGCGAAACTTATAACGACCGGTGGCATAGGTGTATTCAACACTCGCCGTGGCACTCACGCGGTCGTTGAACTTATGGTCGATGCGCACCGAGGGGTTCACAAGCCCGAACGAGCCTGTGCGAAACGCAAAGTTGATATTGTTGGTCTTGCCTTCGTCGAAGCGCGGACGCCGGCTGCGCAAATACACCGTGCCCGCCGAGCCAAAGTCGCGCGCCGGCTGAAAAATCTCGCTCTTCTGACCGTTATACAGCGAAATCTCGTCGATGTTGTCGAGCGAAAACTTGCCGAGGTCAATCTGCCCGTTTTGCGCGTTGCCCAGCTGAATGCCGTCGTAGAACACGCCCAGGTGGTTGGTGCCCATTGAACGTATGTCGACGGTTTTAATGCCGCCCACGCCGCCGTAGTCCTTAATCTGAACACCTGAGAAATAGCGTATGGCATCAGCCACCGAATGGCTGTTGAGCCGCTCGAGCCGCGCGCCGCTGAGCTTTTGGCTCGGAATCACCTCGCCGTAGGGCTGGCGCTGGCGCACCACCTTCAACTCGTTCAAGTGCAGCACCGAGTCGAGCTCATTTTGCTGCGCAAACATCGCACAGCATGTCATGCAGGCAAATAGCAATATGTAGAATCGTCGCTTCATCAGTTACATTGTTTTGCGTAATGCACCAACTCGCCTCTAAGGCAACGCGCACTCCAAAACAATTGCTATGGCGGTTCTTTTTTTCACATCCACTTTCGCCTCCCCATGCTATTCGGGGAACAACGGTTGAATTTTCGTAATAACGATTTCTTAAAAACATCACCGAAGCAACTGCAAGTGCCCTAAAGTCCGAGAGCGTGTCATGCAATCATAAAGTAATACACAGGCAGGTCTTCTGGCTCGTCTTCAATCGGCATTGTGGAACAACCTTCCCGCACCTGTGCTTTTAGGCTGCAGTGGTTAAGAAAAAAAGATAGTGTCCTGCGATTATCAAAGACTTACAGCAGCGGCTCTGCTCGGGATTTTCACCCGATTCCCTTTTCACCGTTTGCATCGCTGCCCTCGTGGCGGCAATGCCAAACGACACCTGGATTACGCCACTGCAAATTTACCGCTTATTATTGGGTTTTGCAAAACTTTTAGCGCACAAACAACAAAATATCCTCTCGCAGAAGGCATGGGAAACACAATGAATCGCTTATTATTCAGCGTGTTCCGCGGCTTTCTGCGAGAGGACTATCCTACTCGAATGATGTGTTTGTGAGTCAATCGTCGAAAAGCGACATTTGTGCAGCACCTATTTCATTCGAAGGCTGGCGACGCTCTTCGCGTTCGGGCTCTTCGGCGGGTTTCTCCTCGGGTTCGGATGGAGGCGAAGGCATCAACCAATCGATGTTGTCGATATCGTCGATTGCCGAAACCACCGATGCCTCTTCGTCGCCGATTTCGTCGGCGTTGAATGGCGTAATGTCAATCTCGCCCACTTCCACACCTTTGGCATCGAGCATACGGCGCAGTTCGCCAATCTCAGCATCGCGGTCTTTTATGTTCGCTTTCAAATTCTTCACCTGCACGTCGAACGACATGTTGTCAGCCTTATATCGGTTGAGCGTAGCCGTCAACTCGTCGACACGGGCACGGGCTTCGTCGAGTTCTCCCGACATTGCCTTGCGTGCTTTTTCAGCCTTGTCAGCGGTGGTTTTCAGGCGGTCAATCTGATTTGCCGTGTCCACATCGTGAGCGCGCGACACCTCGGCTTGCTCTGCCACTTTCTTCTGCAGCTCAGCCAATTGTGCCTTGAGCGCATCACACTCGCTGCGGCTTTGAGCAAGGGCACTGTTGGCGCTTGCAGCAGCGACGTCGGCATCTTTGCTTTGTGCCAACTGATTGCGCAAATTGCGAATCTCGGCATCCTTGCGTTCCTTGATTACCTCGAATTGCTCAATCTTTTCCTGAATCTCGGCAGCTATTTCCAATTCCTCTTGGGCAGCCTTCAGGTCGTCCTGAAGCCCTGTGATTTCGTTGGTGGCAACAACCAGTTTCTCGCTCAACGCCTTGGCTTCCTGCTCCTTGGCGGCAGCAGTTGAACGCAGTTCGTTGATGAGGGCATTAGCCACCTCCATCTTGCTCTTATATTCATCGGCAATCTCTTGCGCCTCGGCAGATTGTTGCATCTCGTCGAGCTGTTGCTTCAACGAATCATTCTCGGCATTGAGTTCGGCAATCTGAGCCTCGAGGTCGACGATTTTGGCAAGGCGCGTGCGCTGGTCGTTGATTAGTTTGTTTAGTCGAGTGATTTCCTCGGCGTCTTTTTGCGAATCGGTCACCTGCAGCTGCATCACCTTAATCTTGTTCAGCAAGCCCTTGTTTTGCAGCTGTTCCTGCTCGTGCTGTGCCTCAAGGTCGGCAATGCGTGCTTCGAGGTCGTGCGAACGCTCAACAATGGCGCGGCGCTGACGCTCCTCACTCATCAGGCGGTCCTTAATCTCCGAGGCTTTGCGCACAGCTTCGTCGGCTCGCTGATTAGATTGCGCCAGTTTGCCGGTGAGTGCGTTGCGCTCGTCAATCCACTGCGTACGAGCCTCTTCGAGCGAGGTGCGTCGCAGGTTGAGCACATAGTCGCGAAACTTCGGACCCATAGCCACGCTCACTGCCTTGCGCTCTTTTTCGATGTCGATGCAGTCGCGCACAAATTCGGGCAGGTTACCATTGATTATTGTGATGATGCCGTCGAACACGCCGTCGGGCAACTTCTCCTCCACCTCAGCCACTGGCGCCGATCTCACTTCAGCCACAGCGGTCGGGGCAGCCTCGGCAGGTTGCTCAAGGTCGCTAAGGTCGGGCATCGTTTCGTCTTTCTTGAACGGGTTGACGTAGGGGGTGCGATGGGCAGGGTTGAAGCCGTCGAGTTCGTCGTCCTCGTCGTATTCGCTGTCGGAATAGCCTAATGCGCTCTTCAGTTTATTAAAAAATCCCATATTCAGGCAATTGCTATCTAATTAAAAAAAACAGTTTTTTCATTATTCGTCGTATACTCTTGTGGCAACACTGCCATCGTCGGTTGCAGCCACATTCACTCCAGCCTTAAGCACAATGCCCTGTCCGTTAAGCCCGTTTATGGCAACGGTGAGAGGCGAGCTGAATTGCACCACGCGCAAAAATTCGCTCTCGTAGCTGGCTTCGATGCCGGCAAGATAGTCGGCGTCGAAAATGTTTTCGGCAACCCGAGTATCCAATGTGAAATAACCCACGCCAAACGAGGTGAGGTTTTGGAAGAAATGGGTGCCTTGGCTCGGCTCGATGCTTCCGCTGGGCAATGCCAGCTCCACAATCAATCGCGCAGCCGAAATATGAGGCCATTTCACCGGAATGCCAAGCGCTTTGTCGCTCGAGCCCCAGCGTCCGACCCCCACAAGAATATAATTTTGCTCTTTCTCGGTAAAGTTACGATTTATTTTTTCAATTTCCTCGGCAATAAGCGAATTATTTTCCATAGAAAATTTTTCGGTTTTCACCATCACCACGCTTGTGATGTTGTCCATCATGCCGTGGCCGAGTGCTCGGTTGCTGAATAACAGCACCTTATCTCGTTCCACCTTCATTATTCGCTCGTCGAGCATCTCGCGCCGGTCAACTATCGGGCGAATCTGCAACCAGTATAATTTTCCCTTGTTGCCTTCGTTGATTTGCCGTGGACTGTTGATTACGCCGGCAAACTCAATTTCCACCGGACGGTCCATCGCCTCTTGACCTTTGCGCAACATGCTGTCGGCAATCGATGCCAACGGAAACACATCGTGGTTGAGCACATTGGCAAATGTCACCAGCTTACGCCCTAATCCTTGGTCGGAATCGACTATGCGGTTGTCCATTGCATTGTAGGTCGACACCATATACTTCAACGCGCCGCTTTTGGCAGCGTCCTGCACGCGCAAGTGCTTGATGTTGAAGCCATCGTCGACCTTGAAGTCGGTAACCACCTCCGATGAATCGATGGCGTAGAAATGGGTTTGGGTGTCGCGAAGCGCCAAGTCAAGGGTGCTGGTTTGCAGCACATTGCGCGGATGGCGTGGCGAGAAACGCAGTGCCATGCCGCCATCTACGATATATTTTCCAAGCCCGACGGCAATCTCACACACGCCTTCTTCGGGCTGCTCGTCGCCTATGGGATAATAGTTCAACGAACGACCTACGCCCGAGAACGACGGATAGTAGTGGCTGCCGTGAGACTCGCCCACCACTTCCTGAATGATTACCGCCATCTTTTCTTGGTCAATCACGTTGCTGGTTGCCACCATATATGCTTTGCTGTCGGCATAAAACACTGAGGCATACACCGCCTTGATGGCATCGCTAAGCTGCTTGAGCATGGTGTGCTTGTCGGTGAAATGCGGCACCATATAGGTGGCATAGATGCCGGCAAACGGCTGATAGTGGCTGTCCTCGAGCAGCGACGACGAACGTATTGCCAACGGACTGTCTACCACATCGAACAGCGCATAGAAGTCGAACACCAGCCGCGACGGCAATTCTGCCGCGAGAAAGCGCTCGAGAATCTCCTGGTCGGGGGCATTGCTCAGCGCTATGGGATAGAGGTTGTTGTTGCGCATAAACTCGTCGAAGATGTCGGTGCACAGCACCACGGTGCGCGGAATCTGCACGCTCACGCCGTCGAAATCGTCGAACTGCGGATTTTTCTTGATAATGCTGTCGATAAACGCCAAACCTCTGCCCTTGCCGCCCAGCGACCCCTGCCCGATGCGGGCAAAATTGCTGTAGTGGTCGAAGCGGTCGCGCTTGAACACTGCCACCACGCCACGGTTTTTCATCTTGCGATACTTCACAATAAGGTCGAATATCAGCTGGCGCACCGCTTGGTCTTCCTCCACATGCTCGTAGCGATGCATCTTCATCACCTCGGCTATGGGAAACAGCGCACGCGAATATAGCCAACGCGAAATGTCGTCGTGATTGGCGTGGTAGTATAGCGATTCGGTTGGAATGTCGAAAATCTTGTTCTGCAAGCCGCGGAGGTCCTTGATGCGGTCAATCTCGGCGCCGGTGTGCGGGTTGCGAATCACAAAGTCGCCAAAGCCGAAGTTCTCGAGAATGGCTTGACCGAGGTCAACGGGCAACTTCTTTGAATTCTTGTCGAGAAATGTGCCGCCGAATTCGGCAACGAACGAGGCATTCTTCACCTCGCTCGACTCAACGATGATGGGCAGATTCTTGTCGAGCTGATGCAGCTGGCGTGCCAACCGCAACCCTGCCTGCGAATCTTTTTTGCCTTCGCGCATAAACGACACGTCGCTTATCACGCCCATCATGTGCTTGCCATAGCGGCGGTATATGTCCATCGCCTCCTCGTAGTTGCGTGCCAGCAGCACCTTTGGGCGCCCGCGCATGCGCATCATCTGCTCGTGCTCGTTCAGCGCCTCGGTGGAGAAGTCGCGACTTTGTTGAAGCAGGAATTTATAGAGAGTTGGCAGAATCGACGAATAGAATCGCACCGAGTCCTCAACAAGCATAATCAGCTGCACGCCCACGTTGTTCACGTCGTTCTCCACGTTCATGAAGTCCTCAAGCAGCTTGATGATTGCCACCAGAAGGTCGACGTTACCCAGCCAACTGAACACAAAATCCACGCCGGTGAAATCTTCTTTCGACAGCCGGCGGCTCACCTCGCGCGAGAATGGCGTGAGCACAACATAGGCAATGTCGGGATGTTGGCGCTTGATTTCGCGGGCACCGTCGAAGGTCTCGCTGATGTCCACACCCGGCATGGCTATCACCAGGTCGTAGTGCTTGCGGTTGAGCGCATCCAGCGCCTCGGCAATGTTCATCACCTGAGTGAAACGCGGCGGCGAACTAAGGTTGAGCGAAGTGTATTCAAAATATATTTGCTCCTCAAGGCGGCCGTCGTCCTCCAGCATAAACGCATCGTAGGGCGTTGCCACCAGCAGCACATTGAATATGCGCCGCTGCATCAGGTCGCGGAATGCCGTGTCCTTCAGATAAAGCTGACTAAGTAGTTTTTCATTCATAATCTATGGCTCAGGTTAATCTGCCCTGACGACTCGCAATGGAGCGGAGGGGCTGAAAAAGCATATTTTTGTGCCTCGATGGGCACAGCGCCGAGTCAACGTCGTTGCTTCGATTCGTCGGCATAACGGTTTGGATAAGCCACCGGCACCCTCGGGCGGTGCAATGCGCGCACCACAAGCCAAGCGCCTGCCACAATAAACGGTATGCTAAGCAGCTGACCCATGTCCATGCCGCACGATGCCCGCAAAGCAAGTTCCCATGGTTCCTGCACATTCTTCACAAATTCAATTACAAATCGAGGCACGAAGATTCCTAAGAGGAACACTCCAAAAATCATTCCCTCACGCTCGCCCTCGTTGCGGCGCCAGTATAGCCACAAGCACACGCCAAACAGCAGCAGGTAGCAAAACGCCTCGTAGAGCTGCGTGGGGTGGCATGCCGCTCCGTGCTCAACTATGCGGTCGGGGCAATAGAGCGTCCACCACTCCATTGAGCGCACAAACTTCATTCCCCACGGCAACGATGTTGGTCCGCCAAAAATCTCGCTGTTCATCAGGTTGCCAAAGCGAATCATGGCTGCCACCAAGCCCACCGGCACCACCAGGCGGTCGAATGTCCAAAGCATCGGCTTGCGCGTCACGCGGCGCGAATAGAAATACACGGCAATGATGATGCCTATGGTTCCGCCATGGCTCGCCAAACCGCCGTGCCACACCTTGAGTATCTCGCCCAGATGGTCCTTATAGTAAGCCCAATCGTAGAAAAACACATGTCCCAGTCGGGCGCCCACCACAGTGGCTACGATGGTGTAGATGAGCAGGCTGCCCACCCAGCTCTCGGGATAACCCTCGCGCTTGAATATGCGGCAAACCATCTCATATCCAACAAGAAAACCTATGGCAAACATCAAGCCATACCATCGCACCGAAATGCTTCCTATGCCGAACATCTCAGGGTCGGCTGTCCATGTTATGTAATTGAGCATCTTTTTCTTTCAAAAAATTGTTTTACGTTATGTTTCGACAAAATTACTATTTTTCTGCCACACCTCAGCCTACACCGGCATTTTTTTACTGCCTCACCGCCCTCAATCGGCAAAAATCGCTCTTATTTGTCGTAAAAATTTTTAATTAGTTGTTCGCCTTTTCATCGCTTGGGGTATTAAGTGGCAGAAAGGGCAATAAAGCCCAACAGATTATTAACTAAAAAATTTTTTATACATTATGAAAAATTGGTTCAAGAACAAATCTGCTGCGAAGAAGGCGCTGAAACAAGCTTGCGAAAAAGCTCGCAAAGACGAAAGCCTCGTGCGAAAGGCCTATAGTGTCCTGGGGATTTAATAGTATGACTCTTCATCTACAGTGTGGCAAAAAAACATCCAATAACTGGTGATTAGAGAGCTTTTTCTATTTTCAAAGAGAGAACTTTGCAATATATCATTTAATATATAAAAGTGCATTATCTTGCACTAAAGCTTGGATATTTAAAAGAAACCATATATTTTTGCATCAAAAAGTGTAATATATTGCACCATGGAGTACGGAGAATTGATAAAAGAACGAAGAACTGTATTGGGATTGACCCAACAGGATTTATCAGATTATACTGAGCTTAGCTTGCGTATAATCAAAAGTGTAGAATCAGAGAAAGGGAACCCATCATTAAAAACTTTGGAAAAGATTGCTGGGGTTCTTGGCTTGGAGTTGATTATGAGAGTTAAAATCATTAATGGATAATGAGACGAGCATTAGTTTTAGCAAATAAGATAGTTGCGGGCACGCTAACCGAAACAGATGACATGCGTTATATTTTCAAATATGACGATGCATATCTTATCAATCCCGAATTGCGTGCAATATCGTTGGCTTTCCCGAAACGCAAGGAGGAGTATGTTTCTGATGAACTATTCCCCTTCTTCTACAACATGCTCTCAGAAGGTGCTAACAAGGCAACCCAGTGCATGACATTGAAAATAGATGAAAAAGATTCATTCGGTTTATTATTAGCAACAGCAAAGCACGATACGATAGGTGCTATAACAATAGAGAAATTATGAGAACGATAGATGTTTGCCCTGGCACACTTGCACCGGGATTCAATACATATAGTCCTACTTGCCTACGAAAAGTATTTGGAGGCAAAAAAGTTAGTCACATTATGGACCTATCGATAAACGACGACACAGGAAGTGAGATTGTTGCATCTATAAACAAAATATCTATCTCTGGCGTACAAGAGAAAATATCTGCAATAATCCGGAAAGGCAAAATCATAATTACCCCTGATGGAGAGTTCGGGCGATATATCATAAAGCCTATTCCTGAATATAGAAACCTTCGCTTCAGACATAATATTCCTGCCAATGAGCATCTGACCATGCAGATTGCAAACCAGGTGTATAAAATCAATACGGCTGCAAATGCTCTTGCCTTTTTTGCAGATGGCAACCCTTTTTACATAACTAAGAGGTTTGACTACAAAGCAGATGAATCTAAAATTAGGCAAGATGATTTTGCTTCTATTGCAGGAAAAACCGAAAGAAACAGCGGAAGCGACTTTAAATATTCTGGTAGCTATGAGGACATAGCAAAGCTCCTGAAGCAAAATGTTTCTGCATGGCAAGTTGAGATGGTCAAGTATTTCACGCTTGTTGTCTTCAATTATCTGTTCAGCAATGGCGATGCTCACCTGAAAAACTTCTCACTACAAGAGACCGATGGCGGAGACTATGTATTGACTCCTGCATACGATTTGATGAACACCTCTATACATGTCGATGACGGAGACTTTGCCCTGCACGACGGGCTGATTCCCAAGTCGGAATACTCAGATGTATATGCGAGAACATTACATCCCTGCAAAGACGACTTCATTACATTTGGAACACGCATAGGAGTTCTGCCTAAAAAAATGACCTCTATTATTGAACTGTTTGCAACGGAACAGCCTAAAGTATACGAACTCATCGAAAACTCGTTTTTGGAAGAGAAAGTTAAACGCATGTACAAGCAATCGTACCAAGAACGGCTGCACCGTTTCCAAAGGAGTGACAGATAATTCTGTCAAAAATGGCAGTATTAAACATCTTGGGGCCTAACAATATATAATTACCTAAATTTTTGAAAAAGAATTACAGATACGAAGAATTTTATTGACCCAAATATAAGTTTAGTTAGTCGAGCCTTAAAAAGATACCAACTTACTGTATATCAATAAAATAAACACTTTAAAATTTGCGTATGTCCGCAAGATTTTGTACCTTTACATAGTAAAGCCTTGCAAATAAGACATGTACAAACCCTCATCCAATAGCCGTCAGGCATCACTTTTCTGGGACTTGGAAACCATGCTGGATTCCAAGCATCCACTGTTCAGGTTGGCAAACGCTGTTGACTGGTCACTCTTCGAGAAGTCCTTCGCACCGCTCTTCTGTGCAGACAACGGCCGCCCTCCCAAGCCAATCCGCCTGATGACAGGCTTGCTTATGCTGAAGCATCTGCGCAATGTTTCCGACGAGCAGGTGGTGGCCCAGTTTACTGAGAACGCCTACTACCAATACTTCTGTGGTCTTGATGCCTTCAGCACATCAGCACCTTGCGCCTCGTCCGAGCTTGTACACTTCCGCCACCGTATCGGCGAGGAGGGTGTGGAACTTATCCTCAAGGAGAGCATCCGCGTCAATCTTGTCATCGAGGACAGGAAGAAGGAGGAGGATGACAGGAAGAACGGAAAGGACGGTCGTGGACGCAAGAGCGACAAAGAGCAGACAGCCTTCATAGACTCTACCGTACAGGAGAAGAACGTCACGTTCCCCACGGACTCCAAACTGCTGAACAAGATTATCGACTATTGCCATAAGGTAGCCAAGGCGGAGGTAATCAAGGTACGTCAAAGCTATGCTCGGGAGATAAAGGAACTGAAACTCACACAGCGTTTCCGCGGCAAGTCACACAGCAGGAAGAAGGTGGCGAAGGCAGACCGGAGGATGCGCACCATAGCAGGAAGGCTGGCAAGGGAGTTGCTCCGCGAGCTGCCCTCGGACAACATATACCGAGAACACCTTGAACTTTGCCTGAGGTTTGTAAACGGAGAGCTTCTGGACGGTCACAAGATATACTCGCTCCATGAGCCCGACGTCCTGTGCATCTGCAAGGGCAAGGAGCACAAGAAATACGAGTTCGGCAACAAGGTCTCCATCATCCGCCTGTGGAACGGCATCATCATCGGAGCCATGTCATTCAGGAATGAGTATGACGGTCATACGATTGACAGGGCAAAGGAACAGGCTCGCCGCCTATACGGAAGAACAATCCGCATTCTTGCCGGAGACAGAGGCTACAGGGGACAAAAATGTCGGGAGACACGAAGATCATGATACCTGCCGTTCCGAAAGCTTCGGACTCCGCCTACATGAAAGCCAGGAAGCACGAGCTGTTCAGGAAGCGGGCGGGAATTGAGCCGGTTATCGGGCACTGCAAGAGCGACCATCGTCTGGGACGGAACTTCTACAAGGGTCTTTTCGGAGACTCTATTAACGTCATGCTCGCTGCTGCCGCATATAACCTCAAAAGAGCCATGAGGCTTCTTTTGTGCCTATTCAGATGGGGCCTCATGAGGCTCATGGCAGAGGGGAAATGGCCGGGTGTCACATGTAATGCATGTACATGCGCATATGCGCGAAGTTTTTAAGGCTCGACTAGTTATACTTCTTAGAAAAAGCGCTGATAGTCTGCGAAAGTTGTAATAATTTTCACAGTTCCGCAGACTATCGGATGTTTTTGCATTTATTATTAGTGAAAATAAATACCGCAAAACATGTTAGAACAGCGCATCCATATCTATTTTTGCATTTATTTGGTCACTATACATACCCTCCTTCATTCCAAATGTGGTAATCATTGTGGGGATGATACTACTTCTCGTCTCTGTGACCTCCTTAAACGCACTGATGCGATTTTGTATCTTTAGAAACTCTTCTTTATCAAGACTATACAAACCTTCGCTATATTTTACTTCGCAAAGGTTTATAGTATTATCGGCACGGTCTATTATTATATCTATTTGCGCTCCGTTCTCAACTTTATTTGTTCTCCAAGTATAGAACTCGGTTGAGACACCTGCTATACCCAACGCCGCTTTAATCTGTGGCATATGAGCTTTACAGATACGCTCGAAAGCAAGACCATACCAAGCCATAATCATTGGGGTATTCACATTGCGAGTCCAAAAATGTTCCTCTGCAATATTTTTGCAGGCAAAAGTATTATAGAATATTGTATAGAAGTCAACCAACTGGTAGATAGCAGAGTTCGATTTTATCTTCTTCTCTCGCACATTATACTTTCGTAAGAAGTCGCAATACACAAGGTCGGTCAGCATATCCCCTAACTTACCATTATTTGATGTGTTCAACTTCTCACTCAAATCCTCTCTTGTAAGTCCTTTTGGATATTTGGCGAGTTGAGAGATGATTTCAAGGTATGGCTGAGGATTCTTAAATAACGATGAGAACAATCTGCGGTACTCCTTCTTTAACTCTGCATTTTCGCTGAAAAACAATCTATCCAATCCCGTGGCAGGGCTATCGGTCTTCTCAAATAGACTCATATAGTAAGGAACTCCTCCAATAGCCATATATGCCTGAATAATACTGAGGCGATTCCAAACAAAACCATTATTCACAAAAAACTCTTCGGTTTCACTCAACGTAAATGGATGCAAATGCATTTCGTGAGTAATACGGTCATGAAGTCCTCCGTGGTTGTCGATAACATTGCGTACCATCCACGATGTTGCAGAACCACATACAATCAACATAATCTCCGACTGCCAATTTGCCCAATTGTTCCAAAAATGTCCGAGAGCATTTACGAATCCTGCTTTAGGGGTATCGAGGCAGGGCAATTCATCAATAAAGATTACACATCGTTTGCCAGTCTCAATCTTTGACTCAAGAAGCTGACGAAGTGCAAAGAATGCATCAATCCAGTTCAGATTCTTCTTACCTGCATATCCATACGTCTTTAAAGCTGCATGAAATGCGGTCATCTGCTCTGATTTACTCCCCTCCATTACACCTGTCATATCGAAAGCAAACTGATTCTTGAAGTACTGGCGAACTAGGTAAGTTTTTCCTATTCGTCTTCTACCATACACAGCAATAAATTCAGCCTTCCCCGACTTATAATATTGGTCAATCTGTGCCAACTCCTTTTTTCTACCAACAATAATCTGTCTCATAAAAAAATTTTGTATTTATGAGTGCAAATTTAGTGATAATTCTTAGAAAAAGCGCTGATAGTCTGCGAAAGTTGCAATAATTTTCACAGTTTCGCAGACTATCGGATGTTTTTAGGGTTTTATAATAGACAAAATAGCATCCTTCACTCGCTCGAATTGAACAACAAAGGCGCAGGTGTCGTTACAACACCTGCCAATCGGGAAATTCACTTACAGGCTCTTGCCGCCGTACATCTGATTCCACCACGAAGCATCGTCCTTGAGCCACTTGGCAAACCATGCCATGATGGTGTTGTGCCACTTGATGCGCTTGTGATAATCGGTGATGTGGTGGTCCTCGCCCTCAACAAGCACCAAGGCGGTTTCGCGTCCGAGCAGCTTGAGCGCGGTGTACATTTGAATGCTTTCGCCCACCGGCACATTGTTGTCGCTGGTGCCATGCACAAACAGCAGCGGGGTGTGAATCTTGTCGGCATTGAACAGCGGACTTTGGTCGACAAACAGGTGGCGGTTGGTCCACGGATAATTGCCTGCCATCGACACCTCGCTGTAGCTATAGCCCCAATAGCCTTCGCCCCAATAGCTGGTGTGGTCGCTGATGCCGGCGTGCGATATGGCAGCGGCAAACAGGTCGGTGCGGGTTTGCAGATATTGCGTCATGAAACCGCCGTAGCTGGCGCCGATGCACCCAACCTTCTTGTCGTTGACAAATGCGTGCTCGCGGCAGAACTGACGTGTGGCGCCGATGATGTCGTCAGCCACGCCTTCGCCGGCGGTGTTCACGTGCCATGCCGAATGTTTCTGCCCGAATCCGCTGGCACCGCGAGGATTAATCACCAGCACCACATAGCCTTGCGATGCATAGGCGTGCTGCGGATAACGCGACTCGAAATAGCGGCTCGTTGGGCTGCATCCGCCGTAGTAGTTCACAATCATAGGCCATTTAGCATTGGCATCGAAGTTGGCGGGCAGATAGTAGCGGCAACTGATGGTGTCGCCTTGCTCGTTAATGTAGTTCCACGCGCGGCACTCGCCAAGGGCAATGCCGTCGAGGGTCTGTCGGCTCAAATCATCGGCAACAGTGGTGCGCCACTTGCCTGCTTCCATAGTGTAGAGGCGGTCGCTGTTCGATGCGCTCTGCCCATAGAATGCCACGCGACTCGAGGCGTTGGCAAGCGAGAAGCCGCCAACCATTTCCTCGGGCAGGTCGATGCGGCGAATGGCACCGCTGCGCGGGTTCATGGCGAACATGTTCACATAGTCGCGGTCCTCGGCTGTGAAATAAATCATTCCGTCGTGATTGCTCCAAGCCACTTGCTGTATGCTGGGGTTGAAATTGCGCGTCATAGCCCTCACCTTCATGTCGGCGAGCGACACCACAAACAATTGTATGTCGTACATATTCGGAATCTGCCCCTCCGCAACATTCTTGCCTATTCCGCCGAATGCCTCGGGCGAACCGGTCACCACCGCGCTTTTGCCGTCGGGCGAAAACTGCGCATTCGACACAAAGCCATCGTTGGCGCAGATGGTGTCGGTGCTCATGTCATCGAGGTTCAACACCATTATGGTGCTCAAGCTTGTTGGGCGCTGGGTGAGGCAGCTGCTATGAACCGACACAAGCAGGCGCTTGCCATCGGCTGAGATGTCGTGCAACGACACATCGTGATGTCCGAAGGTGAGCGGTGTGCTCAGCCCGGTGGCTATGTCGTATTTCATCAGCCCGCTGCGGCTGCGCCATCCGGGTTGACGGTCGTCGGGCTCGATAATCTGATAGACGCTCTTGTCGTCGGCAGGTCCGTTCTCGGTGGTTGTGAAAATCAGGAAATCCTCGCCGGGTGCGACCGTGAAACTGCCTTCAGGCAGATTGTCGACAAGCACCTTCTCGACGCCGGTGCGCGGGTCGACGGTAACCAATTGGCGAGCGCCCGAGATGCCGGTGCGGGTGATGTAGTAGGCGCATGAGCGAGGCATCCAATGCACATTGTCAGCCAAACGAGCCACTATATTGCCTGTTGTGAGGTCCTTGATATAGGTTTGCCACGAGCGGTTGCCGCCTGCGCGAGTGATGGTTACGCCATACGACAGATAGCGACCGTCGGCCGACAGCGACGCGCCATAGTAGCGGCTTGCATGCAGCACGTCGAGCAGACCATAGCTGCGAGAATGATTTGCAGCAATGTCAGCCACTCGCACCTCGGTTTTGCCGCCGTCAACGCTCACGCTCACAGTGTCGGTGCCGGCTGCCGTGGCAAGACTCTTTATCACCACCTTGTGCCAAAGGGCGTCGAGCGTGGTTTTGCCCGACTCGGCAATCTTTTCGCCATCTACGTATACCTCCTTATGCTTCAGTCCTTTAACGTCGATTGTCACTTCGCTGCGACTCGGCACATACAGGGCAAATCCCATCAGATGCAATGCGCCGTGCTTCGACGTGGTGATGATGCAGCCGTCGCTCAACAATTTGCCTTTTTCCACGGCATCGAGGCGCAACGATGCCGAAAGCTGCTTGGTTACATCCATCGCGCGGCAACCAGTGTCGACGCTGTCAATCATCACCGGCTGTACAAGAGCAAACTCGCCGGCATAGCGCAACGTGTCCACCTTGACCAGTGCAGCATACGCAGTGGCACACATCGCCACAGCTGCCCAGAAAGCTATTATTTTCTTCATATATGATTATTGTTTTTTGGTTATATCTTCATTTTTGCAATGACACATCTTGCCGATGCTATGCAAAGTTAGCAAATAATATCTTATGAGAGAAATCTTATTCCTGCACAAAAAACCTTCTTCCATATTAGAAGAATCTGCAAAATTCATCAATTTCTTCTTCCATATTAGAAGAATTTACTATATTTGCATAAAATTACTTTTATAAAAGAAGAATTTGCAATGTTACAACGCCACGAATACATCTCACAAATCGACAAATGGCTCGGTAAAGACTTAGTGATAGTTTTAACCGGACAACGGCGGGTAGGAAAAAGCTGCCTGCTGAAACTGCTATGCCAACAAAAGGCAGAAAATCCTAAAAACAACATCATCTACATCGACAAGGAGAAACACCAATTCGACTCAATAGCCACCCACTCGCAGCTTAACGAATACATCGAGCAGCATCGCGCTGCAGGGTGTGTAAACTACATTCTGATTGATGAGGTGCAAGAAATTGCCGAATTTGAGCGCAGCCTGCGCAACTACTGTTCCGAGCCCGACACCGAGGTGATTGTAACAGGGTCGAACGCAAAAATGCTTTCCGGCGAATTGGCAACAATCATTGGAGGTCGCTATAAAGAAATCTACATACACCCGCTGTCGTACAGCGAGTTTCTTAGTTTCCACGGCATGAGCGACAGCGACGATGCCCTCGCATCTTATTTGCAATACGGCGGCATGCCCGGGCTGCAGAAAATTGGACTTAGCGAAGATTTCGCACTTGAATATTTACAAGACATCTATCATACTGTGCTATTGAAAGACGTGATTTTGCGCAATAACATTCGCAACGCCACTTTCCTTGAAAACCTCGCGCTATTCATTGCCGACAACATCGGCAAACCAATATCTGCCTACAGCATTGCACGATATATGAAGTCGCAGGGCGAGAGCATCAACCCTACAACAATACTGGAATACATACGTTATTTGTGCGAAGCATTCATCATGCGGAGCATAAAACGCTACGACCTGCACGGCAAACGATTATTTGACAGCAACCACAAATACTATTTTGAGGACCACGGCCTGCGCAATGCCATTGTTGGCGGTTCACGCGAAGGCGACATCGAAAAGATTATTGAGAATGTGGTGCTTCAGCACTTGCTACGTATGGGTTATCAAGTCACCGTGGGTCAACTTCGGGCTGGCGAAATCGACTTCGTTTGCACCACCAGAGGCGGCGGCAGGATATATCTGCAAGCGTCGTATGTCATCGTCGACTCTGCCACACGAGAACGAGAATTCGGGAATCTGCAAGCCATCGGCGACAACTATCCAAAATACGTGGTGTCGATGACTCCTTTGGTGACAAAAACTAACAATAATGGCATCATTCATCTTCACCTTCGGCAATTTCTCTTGAGCAAGAGTCTTTGACGTTGCATACTGGTATTGCTACGACGCAACAATCCCTCACCGCAATTTAGATTCGCGATGAGGGATTTGTTATTGTGTAAATCAGTCAGGCGCAAACGTGAGCGAATGGGCTACGACTACGCCATGGCTGAACGGTTGCTTTTACAGGTTACGGCCGTGGCAGTTTTTATATTTCTTGCCGCTTCCGCATGGACATGGGTCGTTACGTCCAATCTTCGGGCCGTTGATGATTGGCGCCGTTGGGCGTTGCGCAGCACGGCTGGCAGCGTTGCCGGCTTCGCGGTTGGCGTTTGCACCCGGATAAGCCTCTTTGCTTTCGCGATAGTTTTGCTTGGTTTGGGTGTCACGCGGCATTTCGCGTGTTTGCTGCACCGGTTCGCGGTTCTCGGAGTTTGGAATTTGTCCGCGCATAAGCATCGACACTGCCTTGATATTCATCTCCGAAAGCATCTCGCCAAAGAGGTTGAACGATTCGGTTTTGTAAATCACCAGCGGGTCTTTTTGCTCGTAGGTGGCATTTTGCACCGACTGACGCAATTGGTCGAGTTCGCGCAAATGCACCTTCCAGGCTTCGTCGATGGTCATGAGCAGCACAGCTTTTTGCCAAGCCTTGCTGATTGAGCGGCACTGGCTGTTGATGGCTTCGCCCAACTGGCAGGTGATGCCATAGATGCGCTTGCCGTCGCTGATAGGCACTCGCACAAGGCCTTCGGTGCCGTGTTCGGCTGCTATGTTGTCGATAACCGGAATCGACACTTCGGCAAGGCGGTCCTGCTTGCGGTTGAAGGCGTCGACTGCTGCTTCGTTGAGGCGGGCTGCACGCTCCTTAACGTCGAGGCGGGCAAATTCTTCCTCACCGAACGGAAGGTCGATGGCGTAGGTAGATAGGCAACGCATCTTCAGTTCGTCGTAGTCGCGATATTGGTCAGCCATGTTTTCGGCTGTTTCTTGAATCATGCTCATGATGTCGAGCCCGATGCGCTCACCCATAAGGGCATGGTGACGACGAGAATAGATTACGTTACGCTGAATGTTCATCACGTCGTCGTATTCAAGCAAGTGCTTGCGAATGCCAAAGTGGTTTTCTTCAACGCGCTTCTGAGCATTTTCAATTGAGCGGGTCACCAAGCCCGACTCAATCATTTCGCCGTCCTTCAAGCCCATGCGGTCGAGCATCTTCACCACCTTGTCGCTCACGAACTGACGCATAACGGTGTCTTCAAACGACACGTAGAACACCGAACTACCCGGGTCGCCTTGACGGCCGGCACGACCACGCAACTGGCGGTCGACGCGGCGGCTTTCGTGGCGCTCGGTGCCGATGATTGCCAAACCGCCGGCTGCTTTCACCTCAGGTGAGAGCTTGATGTCGGTACCACGACCTGCCATGTTGGTGGCGATGGTAACAACACCCTTGCCGTCGCGCTGCTGACCGGCTTGTGCCACGATGTCAGCCTCGGCGCGTGCCTTTTCAGGCTTGGCGTTCAGCAACTGCGGCTCAATCTTGAGGCGTTGCTTAACCATGCGATAGAGAAGTTCCGACACTTCAACCGATGTAGTACCCACCAATGTTGGGCGTCCGCTGTTGTGCATCTTCTCAATCTCGTCGATTACGGCGTTATATTTTTCCTTGCGGGTCTTGTAAACACGGTCATCCATATCGATTCGAGCCACTGGCTTGTTGGTTGGGATGGTGACAACATCGAGTTTGTAGATATCCCAGAATTCGCCAGCCTCGGTTTCGGCAGTACCGGTCATACCCGACAGCTTGTGATACATGCGGAAGTAGTTCTGCAGCGTGATGGTAGCAAATGTTTGCGTAGCTGCTTCAACCTTCACGTGCTCCTTGGCTTCGACAGCCTGGTGCAAACCGTCGCTCCAACGGCGGCCTTCCATGATACGGCCCGTCTGCTCGTCGACAATCTTCACCTTGCCGTCCTCGGTGAGCACATAGTCGACGTCGCGGGTGAACAGCGAGTAAGCCTTGAGCAACTGGTTGACGGTGTGCACACGCTCGCTCTTCACGGCATAGTCCTGCATCAGCTCGTCCTTCTTTGCCAATTTCTCGGCATCGGTGAGCGGCTCGTTTTCAACTGCCGACAACAGCGAGGTGATGTCGGGCAAAACGAAGAACTTGGGGTCGTCGATACCACGCGACAGCACATCGTAGCCCTTGTCGGTGAGTTCAACGCTATGGTTCTTTTCGTCGATTACAAAATACAGCGGGTCGGTGACGATGTTCATCTGGCGGCTGTTGTCCTGCATATAATATGCTTCAGTTTCGAGCATTGCAGGCTTGATGCCATCCTGGCTGAGGAACTTAATGAGCGGGTCGTACTTAGGCAAGCCCTTGAATGCGCGATAGGTGAGCAAGGCGCCTTCCTTGCGGTCGTCCTTGTTGTCGCTTGCCATGAGTTTGCGTGCCTCGGCGAGCAGAGCGGTCACCAGCTTGCGCTGCTCGTTGTAGACGCGTTCCACGTTTGGCTGATATTGCTCAAACATCTGGTCGTCGCCCTTAGGCACCGGACCGGAAATGATGAGTGGTGTACGGGCATCGTCGATAAGCACCGAGTCAACCTCGTCGACAATGGCAAAGTTGTGGGCGCGTTGCACAAGGTCTTCGGGCGAAGTGGCCATGTTGTCGCGCAGATAGTCGAAACCAAACTCGTTGTTCGTACCGAAAGTGATGTCGGCGTTATAGGCTTCGCGGCGCTCCGGCGAGTTAGGCTGAGTCTTGTCGATGCAAGCCACCGACAAGCCGTGGAACATATACAACGGACCCATCCATTCCGAGTCGCGCTTAGCCAGATAGTCGTTCACGGTTACGACGTGCACACCGTTGCCGGTGAGGGCGTTGAGGAACACCGGCAGTGTTGCCACAAGGGTTTTACCTTCACCGGTTGCCATTTCGGCAATCTTGCCTTGGTGGAGCACCACGCCGCCAATGAGCTGGCAATCGTAGTGAATCATATCCCACACCACGCGGTTGCCGCCGGCAATCCAATTATTCTTATATATTGCTTTGTCGCCTTCAATTGTGACGAAATCGTAGCCCTTGGCAGCCAAATTGCGGTCGAAGTCGGTGGCGGTCACCTCAACGGTTTCGTTCTGGGCGAAACGGCGGGCAGTGTCCTTAACCACGGCAAACACTTCGGGGATGGCAGCAGTAAGCCCGTCTTCCAATATGTCGAGAATTTCCTTCTCAAGCTTGTCGATGCGGTCCCACAGCGGTTCGCGATTCTCGTAGTCGGTTTTTTCAATTTCCTCTTTCAGCTCGGCTATTTCGGCTTTCTTGCCAGCCACGCTCTCCTTCAGGCGGCTGCGCACTTCATCGATGCGCGCACGCAGTTCATCGTTCGACAGTTTCTCAATCTCGGGATAAACAGCCTTGATTTTGTCAACCATAGGCACGAGTTTCTTTAAATCGCGAGTCGACTTGTTGCCAAACAATGCTTTCAGTATATCATTAAATCCCATTTTATATATTGGTGTTATTTGTTATTCGAAAAAAAATATTTATTGTGGATTAATCATTTGCCTTTTAACGGCTTGAAGCCCCACGACGCATAGCGCCTTGGCGGCGATGCGAGGCAGCCTTCAACCGTGCAAAGATAACTAAAATGTTTTGATTATCAGCAACCTTGCCCCGTTATTGCAGCGACAAAGGCATATAGCGGGCAGCATTGGGCGAACGAATGCGCAACAGGCGCGACACCGTTGGCGCCAAAAAGGCGGCATCGATGGCGTTGGTGATGCGTTGCGCCTTAACTTGCGGAGCAAGAATGAATGCCGGCACAGTGACAGCATTCATGCGCACTTGAGTGACCTTCGATTGGGCATTTTGCATCTCCACAATGGTCCAACCGGCACTCACCTCAATGGTTACATCGCCTTGCAGCGAGGGCACCATCACTCGGTTGAGGGCAATCAGGTCTTCGTTCACCGGATTGTTTAGTATTTCTTCGAATGTATATGCTGCAGTCACGCCGCTCATCTGACGCAAAAACTCGCTCGACTTGGCACGCAGTTCGGCAAGGTCGAGTTTCTTGTCCTTGATGAGGTTGCGGTTCAGGAAAAATTGGCGGTTATAGTAGCCGTCCACCCACTGTCCGTTGCCATAAATCGCCATCAGATACATGTTAAGCAGCGAGATGGCGCGGTCGGGACGGAACTCGCCCGAAGGCACATTGTATTTCGAGTCGACAGGGCGGCTGTCGTTGTAATAGCCCGTTGAGGTGACAAACACCACCACATTTTGCATGCCCACAGCCTTGTCGACAGCATCGAACAAGCGCTCAAGCTGCGCATCGAGGCGGATGTAGGTGTCATGCAGCTCAAAACGGTTGTCGGAGGTCTTGCTGTAGTCGTATGGCGCTGCCGTGTAACCAATGTTGAGCATATCGAGCTGACCGCGTCGCCCAAGCTTGAGTGTGTTTATGTAGTCGATTGCCACCGACGTAACCTCCTCATTCACAAGCGCCGATTGCTTAAAGCTGCGGTAGCGGTCCTTGCTGTTGTCGGGGAAGTTATAGCGGAAGCGATAGAACTTGTGGGCTTGTGGAATTTCGCTGTATGCATCGAGTGCCAAAGCCGGCTCCCACGCCATGGTGTTGAGGCGGTTAGCCAACGGATAGTTGTAGTTGCGGCTCTGCACGGGCGACGGCACCTCTTTATAGAAGGTGGTTGTTGACCATTTGCCATTCACGTCGTCAATCCAGAAGCAGCTGTTGGCAGCATGTCCGGCAAGCAAGATGGCTTGCTGAGCATCGGGTGCTATGGCATAAACAAATCCGAGACCGTCGTTGTTGATGCGCACCTCGTCGGCTATGGTCGACACCTTTAGCGCAAGCGGCGAATAGGTTTCGGTGGTGAAATTGCCAATGTATTTGGCATCGGTGAGCACCGGTGTGGCAATGCGCTTGGCTACGTCGAACACCATAGCTTGCGGCACACCGTTTACGCTCGGATAGGCTCCGCTCATGATGAACGCGGTGCCCGAAGCAATGTCGAGATTGCTGCACCTGAAATCCACATTCTCGAAATATGCGCCGTCGCGCATCAAGCGGTTGAACCCGCGCTGCGTGAAATGGCTTTGCAACAACTCGATGTAATCGCTGCGAAGCTGGTCGACAACGATGCCCAGCACAAGTTTTGGAGTGCCGTCGTTAACCTGCGACATTGCCGACAAAGCCACCATCGATGCCACGATGCTGCTCATTAATCGGTTGAATTGCCGCTTATTAGTTCGCCTTGCGATTCGTTTCATATTTATTTGTTTGGTGTAGTAATTTTCAAAGTTTTTCTATGCCATACGACAGGTGTAATTGCAAAACTCATGCCAAAGCAAGTGCAAATATACTAATTATCTTCGGAATTGCCGCACACGATGGCTGCATTATTGGTCGTCTTTGGGCATAAAGCGCGAGTTGTCGGTGTCCGGTTTGGGCTCTTGCTTCGGGCTGCGGGGCAACGGCGGAGGTGTAGATGAAAGTGGCGGAGGCGTAACGTCAAAGCGGTAGTGGTCGTGCTCTTTCAGTTCTTTCATGTTGCGCGCAAAACGTCGCCACAACTTGATGAGCAGCACCACAACACCGGCAAAGAACAATATGCCGAAGTAGCCGTCCGACATAAACGCAAGTGTATCGTAGGCGCAGTGTGCCACAATCGGAGCCACCAGCGACAACGTGTAGTAGCGCGAGCGCGCCACGGCATTGTTCGAGAAATGAGCAAGCGAATAATAATAGCCCATGAGCATGGCAAACAGGAAGTGTCCGGGCACTGCCATCAGTGCGCGCATACGTCCCACCAACTGCCAGTCATCGCCGCCGTCGAACAAATACATCACATTCTCGAGCGCCGCAAAACCCATACCCACGCATGCAGCATACACCAGCCCGTCGAAGTATTCGTCGAAATGCCTGTTGCGACGCAAAAACAGCCACAGCACAAACATCTTGGCAAGTTCTTCGGGCAACGCTGCGCCGAAGAAGGCAATCCTGAACGACTCAATCAAGCCTACAGCATCGTTGCTGTAATATCCCAAAATAGCCAACGGTTTTGAGACCAACAGCGACAATGGCGCCGACAATGCGCCAAGCAAAAACGCCTTCACCAACTGCCCCACCGGTTCGGGACGGTCGTCTTTGGCATAAATGTAAATTACCAACACAATTGCCGGTATAACTGCCGCCAAAAACACTGTAATCGTTTCGTTCATCACATTTATTTCATTTTTAGTTTTTCAAGCAATATCAGTTCTTCTTGTTAGCAACAAAGCCGCGGCGCACGCCAAGGATATAGTTCAACGAGCGCAGCAGGCTCACGGCTGCCAAGGGAATAAATGCCGCATTGCCAACCTGCGGCAACGCCCACCACAGCGCTGCCAACAGCACCACAATGGCGGCATTGGCATAGTGATATGCCAGCAACACACGGCTTTTTGACTTAGCCCACACAGCAACGGCGGGCACAAACGCCAGCGGATGCACCCAAAAGATGTTGACGTTTGGCGAGGTGCCGTAGTGTGTCGACACAAACGTGAGGAATGCCACCAGCACGCCAGCCAAAGCAAAAGCGCCAAACACCAGGCTATCGAGCCAACGGCACAACCGGCGGCGACGCTGCTCAACGAAGGTAATCACCGCCACCGCAACAAACAGCAGCGTGAACACCGCCATCGGCGTGAGCAACAACGGCGTAGGACCCAGCGCTGCCCCATCCTCGCCACCTTCAATCAGGTTGGTGGTGGATGCAACAAGCGGCACCCTCTTGCCGTCTTTAATAATCGTAGCTCCGGCAAGTGCTTCCTTTAGTTTTATTGGACTGAACATCTGCTCGCGATAGTCGAGCAGATGGTCGAGATTCATTCCTAACACCAAGTCGATGCCAAATTGCTGCCACGGATAGTTGCGGTCGAAATACGCCATGATGCTGCGGAACGTGGCTGCCCTGTCGGATGGTTCACCATAGCTCAAACTGCTGCCCACAGCCATCTCAATGATGTCGCGCGGCTTGGTGGCGCAGTTGTTATATGCCCAATCGTAGCGATATGTGGCATTCTGCGGCTGCAAGTTCCACCACAAATAGCCCACCACCCGACGTTTCTGCTCGGCGGTGAGGTTCAATTCCTGCTCAACAATCTTGCGGCTCTCATAACCCTTGGTGAGATGCTCGTAAGGATAAGCGGCAAGCATATAGTCGCACTCGCCTTTCACAAATCTGTAGAGGAATCCCGATGCCTTGAAATTGAAGATGCCGTAATTAAACAAAAGGTCTTGGTCGGCAATCTGCACCCTTATCATGGTGTGGCCATATAGCTCGTAGTTGCGGCTGCCGGGATAGCACGTCACCACCGAGATGCGTGCCTGCTCCAAGTCAGTTTCTACCGATTGGCGTCGGTCGACCTGCTGCGCACCCTCTCTCGCCACTTGCATGATGTCGGCAGTTTCTTGGGCTTTGGTTGGCATAACGCTCGCAAGAGCCGTCAGCACGGCAGCTATCACTACTATAGTTTTGTTCATAATGCTTTCAAAATAAATGTTTTTTATGTAAAACTACTGATGTTGTCGGGAGCAGGAAATCACACCTTCCCTTTGGCACGATATTCGCTCGGCGACATGCCAACGTGTTTCTTGAAATATTTCCCGAAGAACGATTGGTTGGAGAAATTCAGTTCGCGGCTCACCTCCTGTATGGTGAGCGACGACGAGCGCAACAGCTGCTTGGCTTGCAATATCACATAATCGTCAATCCAGTCGCTTGCAGTGCGTCCGCTCACCTTTTTCACCACCATCGACAGGTGCTTTGGCGATATGCACAGACGGTCGGCGAAATACACCACCGAACGCTCCCGGCAATACTCCTTCTCGATGAGCGAATAGAACTTATAGAACGTCTCCTCGTTGCGCGTGCGCTTAAACTTGCCGTAGGTATACCGCTCTTTGCACACCGAAAGCACCTCGTAGAAGATGCTCAGCAGCAAGCCGTTAAGCTCGCTCTTGCCATAGTCGCCGTGCACTCGGGGTATCTTGTCCCAAATGAATTTATAGAACTCATAGAGGCTTTTTGCCTCATCGGGCATCAACTTAATCACCGGGCTTTGCCTGAAATCCATCAAGATGGGCAGCACCGACGTGATGTCGGGCAACAATTCCTCGGCTACACTGTTGCTGAGCAACACCATCACGCCACTGAAATCGTCGCTGAAACTATATCCATGAATAATGGCGTCGGGCATCAAGGTCACCAACTCGTTGCTGCATATCCTGTACTCATGCAAATTCACTTTCACCGTAGCCGAACCTTGCAGACACATGGCAAACAATGGCCTGCTCAGCTTCCACGGCAACCGCTCAAGAGTAATCACATCAAAGTGATTAAACAATACGATATCATTGTCGTAGCTGCGCACATGCTCAGCCTTCGTCAAATCTAATATTTTTGATAATGCTACACTCACAATTCTTCGTAGGTAATTTTCAATTGTTGTTTCTGTTGTTTTGGCACAAAATTAGTCATTTTATGGCAAACTCAATTAAATAATACTCCATTTTGACCAATATTTTCACACATTTTACCATTTACTCGGCATCGCTCACTTCGCTGCAACTATTCATGCCCGAAAGCTCTCAAAAGGTAGGCACCGCCTGCACCACTTCGCAAATTTGCCCTATGCGTCATGCTTGCCGCAATGCCTTCATCGATGATGAAAAAATAACGAAAAAAAACATCAAGACAATCAAATTTTTATATCAATTTCTTGCATTAAAGTCAGAAACGAAATAAATTTGTAAAAAGAAATGCCGAACTAAAATTTCAAATATTAAATTAACCGCCAAAACAAAATAATACCAACTTAAACACTGACAACCAGCATTATAGGGTTATTTTGTGGAAGTTGTTTGTAATTTTACAAAATTTAATATTCTAAAATGATTTTTTAGAATCAAATAAGGCAATAATTTATTACATTTGTAACCAGAAAACTATAACAAAACGAACCATAAAATACGATGCTAAAACAAATTTACAACGGAACAATCCACACCCCCGAAGGATGGGTGAAGGGAGGTTCAATAATCTTCGAAAACGGCAAAATCATTGAAGTGAAAAGCGACAGCCTGTTGATTGAGGGTGCCGAAGCCATCGATGCCAAGGGAGCTTACGTCACCCCCGGCGGCATTGAGATACACTGCCACGGCGGCGGCGGACGCGACTTTATGGAATGTAAAGAGGACGCATTCATCACCGCAGCTGCCACCCACCTAAAGCACGGAACAACAACCATATTCCCAACCCTCAGCTCGTCGTCGCAACAAATGATTGACGAAGCTGCCGAAGTGTGCGAAAAAATCATCGCCCGGGGCGACACCACTATCATGGGCTTGCACCTCGAAGGTCCACACCTTAATATTAAGAAAACAGGCGGACAGATGCCGGAATACATCTGCAACCCCGACCCGGCAAAATACATCCCAATGATTGAGCGCTTCAAGTGCATCAAGCGCATCGACGCCGCACCTGAGCTCGATGGCGCGTTGGAGTTCGGCAAGTTTGCAAGCGAACATGGCATTGTCATGGGCATTGCACACACCACCGCCGAATATCCCGAAGTGCTTGCCGCCTACAACAATGGCTATTCGCTCGCCACTCACTTCTACAACGCAATGGGCGGATTCCACAACGTGCGCGAATATAAGCACGAAGGCACCGTTGAAAGCGTATACCTTATCGACGACATCGATGTGGAAATGATTACCGACGGCTGCCACCTGCCCGACACCATCATCCGTCTCATTCACAAGCTCAAGGGCGTGGAACGCACTGCCATCATCACCGACTCGCTGGCTTGTGCCGGTAGCGACAGCAACTACATCTTCCTGCCTGGTGCCATCATCGAGGACGGCGTGTGCAAGGTGGCTGACGGTAGCGCTCTCGCTGGCAGCATCGCCACAATGGACCGCCTTATCACCACCACTCACAACGCCGGCATTCCGTTGCACGACACCATTCGCATGGCTTCGGAAACTCCGGCTCGAATAATGGGCATCAGCGACCGCAAAGGCGCTCTCGTGAAAGGCAAAGACGCCGACATATTGCTGCTCGACAGCGATGCCAAGCTGCAGGCTGTGTATTCAATGGGCAATCTGGTGGAATAACACAACCGCTTTGCAACGCCAATCTGCACCGTTTGCAACGCTTTTGGCAAAATAAATAGCAAAAAACACGGCTTAACGCTTGCAAGATTCACAAATACTTAGTATCTTTGCACCCGTTAAACCGATATGGTGAGTTTAGCTCAGCTGGTTAGAGCGTCGGATTGTGGTTCCGAAGGTCGTGGGTTCGAACCCCACACCTCACCCCAGGTGATTGTTAGAGGACTCAAAAAATTTTGAGTCCTCTTTTTTGTATCCACCCCCTATCAACAAAAAAACACACATATTCCAAAAAATTCGGTTACTTTAGTCCCAACTCAACAAATATTTTCATATCTTTGCACATTATTAATAATGTAGAGAATAATAATTGGCAAAACAACTATTTGCGCCCATGGGCGAGCAGCGACAAGCGGCAACTAATCGGCAGCAAACAGCCAATAATGCTTATTAATACTTTTTTCAATGAGAGAGCTTGCTTTCTCACAAAATTTATATTAAATAACCACTTTCTATTATGGCAGAACAGACTGACGCAAACACAAGCAAAAGCAAAAGCTCAAAAGGTGGAATATCAATACGAAGCTATCTGACAGCATGCCTTCATAATTGGTACTGGTTTGTACTCTCAGTGCTGATTTTCGGTTGCATAGCCTACCTATACGGCAAATCGCAGCCGCAGCTGTATTCGTCGAGCGCATTAGTGCTCATCAAAACCAACATGAACGACGCTTCGGGCGAAGCACAGGTGCTGAGCGACCTTTCGTCGTCACGCAAATACCGCTCGCTCACCAACGAGATATATGTGATTAAATCAACCACTATCATGGACGAGGTGGTGAGCAAGCTCAACCTCAACGTGAACTATTACTACCACAAATATTTGCGCGACGTGAACATCTACAACTCCACGCCGGTGATTATCACCCCTCTGAAGGAGGTAACCAAACCGTTCACCGTGGTTATGCGCCCGCGCAACAACAACGAACTCGACTTCCGGATTGTTGGCGGCACCGACGGACGCTGGAAACGCGCCCGCTACGGCAGCAAAGTAAACTCGGAATTCGGACCGATTGCAATCAACAAAAGCGAATGTTTCGACGACGGTTACTATGGTGAAGAAATGTTTGCCACCGTATCCACCGTGCACAGCATGGCACAAGGTCTGGTGGGCGGCCTGAACATCGTGAAGGACCAAAAGGACGCCAACGTGCTGCGCATGACGCTCACCACATCTAACAAACAACTGAGCGTGGCTGCCCTCAACGCCTTGATTGCCGCTTACAACCAATACACCATCGACGACAAAAACCGCGTGGCACGCAACACCGAATCGTTTATCGTCGACCGCATCAACGCCCTGTCGAAAGACCTTGGCGGCATCGACTCGCAAATCGAGCACCTAAAAATCATCAACCGCTACCCCACCATTGAATCGGCTGCATCGGCTTACACCGAGCGCAGCAACACCTCGCAAAACGACCTTGCTGCCGTCGACGTGCAGATATCGCTGGTGTCGTACATCAAAGATTACATCTCGCGCGCCTCGATTCACGAATTAATCCCGTCGAACTCCGGCATCTCGGACATCGGCATCAACGGCTTGATTGAGCAATACAACCAACTTTGCCTCAACTATCAGCGGCTCGCAGCCACCACCGGCAGCGAGAACCCTGTGATGCTCGACCTCGACAAGCAACTGCGCACCCTGCGCGCCAACCTAAACCGCTCAATCGACGGCTTCCTCAGCACTTTGCGCATCAAGCAGAACCAGGCTCGCAGCCAGGAACGCAAAGCCAACAGCATGATGTCGACAGTGCCTACGCAAGAAAAAGAAATCACCGACATCACTCGCCAACAAAAAATCAAAGAGCAACTCTACCTTTACTTGCTCAACAAACGTGAAGAAAACGCTTTGCAAGTGGCTGTGACCGAGCCTAACGCCAAAGTGCTCGAACCGGCAATGTCGGGCTGGCTGATTTCGCCTATGGAAAACAAAATCGTTGCCATGGGGCTGTTAATTGGCTTCTGCCTGCCGGCTGCAGTGATTTTCCTAATATTCTGGGTTTACTCGCTCGACACCCTCATCCACAGCCGCTACGACGTTGAAAACAACTGCGCAATTCCGCTGCTGGGCGAAATACCAAGCAAGCGCCGCGACCAGCAAGACGTTGAGCTCGTGGTGAGCGAAACAGGCACCGACCGAATCACCGAGGCTTTCCGCATAATCCGCGGCAACCTCGACTACGTGTTGCCTCCTAAAGAAAACGGCGAGGGCAACGTAATTCAGTTCACTTCCACCATGCCGGGCGAAGGCAAGAGCTTCAACGCTGCAAACCTTGCCATAACATGCGCCATCAACGGCAAGCGCGTGATTGCTGTGGACTTCGACATGCGCAAGGGTACATTCTCGAAGTATTTCAACATCGATAACATCAGCCAAGGCGTGAGCGCCTACCTCTCGGGCCGACTCGACGATGTGAGCAAGATTATCTATCACACCGACACCTCGGAGAACCTCGACATGCTGCCTTTGGGCGTTATTCCGCCTAACCCAACCAGCTTGCTCATGAGCGACCGTTTGGCTACGCTAATCGACATTCTCAAGAAGCAATACGACTACGTCATTCTCGACACCGTGCCATACGCACTCATCGCCGATGCCGCCCTCATCAACAGATATGTCGACCTCACAATCTATGTGATTCGCGACGCCAAGGTTGACAAGCGCTATCTCGACGATCTTGAAAAAATGTATAAGAGCAACAAGATTAAGAACCTCACCATATTGCTCGGCGACGTGAAAGCCGATGCCAAGCGCTATGCCTACGGCTATGGTTATGGCTACGGTTATGGATATGGTTACGGTTACGGATATGGCTACGGCTATGGTTATGGCTACGGCAACGAAGAAGACGGCAAAAAGCACCGTCGTCGCTTCCGCCGCCACCGCAGCTGATTGCACTTAGCAAAACTTCAATCCAAACACACACAACAAAGGCCGCACCGATTGGTGCAGCCTTTGTTTTTATATTACCCAATCCTCAAATCTTGAGGATTTTGCGCTTTAATTACAGGAGTGTTGCAGGGTCGAGGTTGGCGCCTTCAATGTCCTTGAAATATTTGTAAGTGCCCACCTTCAGTTCGGCAGTGGCAGCCTCATCGGCAATGATGATGGCTTTGCGGTGCATCTGCAATGCGCTGATGGTCCACATTTGAGTAACAGGACCTTCAACACCTGCTTGCAAAGCGCGAGCCTTGTTGTGGCCATTGCAAATAATCATCACGCTCTTGGCATTCATCACAGTGCCAACGCCAACAGTGAGTGCAGTCTTAGGCACCTTGTTCACGTCGTTGTCGAAGAAGCGCGAGTTGGCAATGATGGTGTCGGTGGTGAGGGTCTTTTGGCGAGTGAGCGATGTGAGCGACGAACCCGGTTCGTTGAACGCGATGTGACCGTCCGGACCGATGCCACCCATAAAGAGGTCGATGCCACCAGCAGCAGCGATGCGAGCTTCGTAGCCGGCACATTCGGCTTCGAGGTCAGCAGCGTTGCCATTGAGTATGTTCACATTTTCCTTCTTTATGTCGATGTGGCTGAAGAAGTTGTTCCACATAAACGAGTGATAGCTTTCGGGGTGTTCTTCCGGAAGGTTGCAGTATTCGTCCATGTTGAAAGTAACAACATTGGCAAACGACACCTTGCCTGCCTTGTTGAGCTCAATAAGCTTCTTGTACATGCCAAGAGGCGAGCTACCGGTTGGGCAACCAAGTACAAAAGGTTTTTCAGGAGTTGGATTAGCAGCATTAATGCGCGAGGCTACATAGTTAGCAGCCCATTCCGACACTTTGTCGTAATCTGGTTCGATGATAAGTCTCATAATTGTTAGTTCGTTTTATCTGGTTATTATTGTATATCCGTTAGCTATTTTTGTGTTACACGCTTGTCACGCAGCAGCTTTCTACAAAGTTAATTAAATTATGAACAATAACATAAGCAAAAGAGCAAATAATTCAAAAAAACTTTTTTCGGGCGTAGCCAAGCGGGGCAATCGGCCCCCCGGGTCAGCGGCGACGCTTCGGCGATTTCTTGCTTGCGCTGCGCTTCATGCGCGCCGAATCGGCTCCACGGCTCTTTCCTGCGCCCTTGCCTTTTTTCTTTCCAGCCTTTTGGGTGGCACGTTCTTTGCGGTTGCCCGAGCGCTCAGCCGAGCGTTCAATCATTTCGCGGGTGAGCCTAAGCGGCTCCTTGTCGATGCGGTGTGTGCCCACAGGGTGCTGCTCGTCGATTAAGGCAAAGTCAACAAGCTTGTTGCGCAAATCGGCACGCGCCACTTGCACCGTCACCTTGTCGCCAAGCGTGTAGCGGCGGTTGCGACGGCGGCCCAGCAAGCAGTAGTTTTTGTCGTCGAGCTCGTAGTAGTCGTCCTCGAGGTCGCGAATAGGCACCAACCCTTCGCACATGTTCTCGTCGAGTTCAACATACAAGCCCCACTCAGTCACGCCGGAAATCTTGCCTGTGAACACCTCGCCGAGGCGCTCGCCAAGATATTCCACTTGCTTATATTTGATTGATGCTCGTTCGGCATTAGCAGCCAGTTGTTCCATCTCGCTCGAGTGTTTACATTCGTTCTCCAGCTTGTCGATGTTCACGCTGCGTCCGCCGGCAAGGTAACGGTCAAGCAGGCGATGAACCATCATGTCGGGGTAGCGGCGAATCGGCGATGTGAAGTGGGTGTAATAGTCGAACGCCAAGCCATAGTGGCCAATGTTCGAGGTGCTGTACACTGCCTTAGCCATCGAGCGGATGGCAAGCGTGGCAAGCAAATCCTCCTCGGGCCGACCCTTGATGTCGGCAAGCATCTTGTTGATTGAGCGGTTCACCTCGCGCATCGAGCCGTTGATTTTCAGCTTATGACCGAAACGCATGGCAATATCGGCAAGGTTCTGCATCTTGCCGGGGTCGGGCATGTCGTGTATGCGATAGACAAACGCTTTGGCAGTACGCTTCTTGGGCACAATGCCAATGGCTTCAGCCACCTTTTTGTTGGCAAGAAGCATGAATTCTTCAACCAGCTTGTTGGCGTCCTTCGATTCCTTGAAGAACACATTCACCGGACGGCCTGTGCTGTCGATGTCGAACCGCACTTCGGCACGGTTAAACTCCAGCGAACCATCGGCAAACCGTGCAGCACGCAGTTTCTTTGCCAGGCGGTCGAGGGTGAGCACCTCATCGCGATAGTCGCCTTCGCCGGTTTCTATGATGTTTTGCGCCTCTTCGTAGGTGAAGCGGCGGTTGCTCTTAATCACTGTGTGGCAAATGTCCACCTTCTTCACGTTGGCGTCGTCGTCGAGTTCCACCACCACCGAGTGGGTGAGTTTTTCCTCGTCGGGACGCAGCGAACAGATGAAGTTGCTCAAGCGCTCAGGCAGCATCGGAATAGTGCGGTCCACCAGATAGACCGACGTTGCACGGCTCTCGGCTTCGGTTTCAATTATGCTGTTTGGCGTCACATAATGCGTCACGTCGGCAATGTGTATGCCCACTTGCCACAATCCGTTGTCGAGTTTCTTAATCGAGAGGGCGTCGTCGAAGTCCTTGGCGTCGCGCGGGTCGATGGTGAACGTAACCACATCGCGCATGTCGCGGCGCTTGGCAATCTCCTCAGGCGTGATGCCCGGCTCAATCTTGTCGGCAGCCGCTTCCACCTCAGCCGGATAGACGTATGGCAAACCAAATTCAGCCAATATGGCGTGCATCTCCACGGTGTTGTCGCCACTGCGACCCAGCACGTCAATCACTTCGCCCATAGGCGAATTGGCTGTATCGGGCCAGTCGATAATCTTCACCACCGCCTTGTCGCCTGTCTTGCCGTCTTTCAGCAAATCGCGCGGAATGAAAATGTCGGTAGCCAAGAACTTGCTGTCGGTGATGAGGTGGCCGAAATAGTCGTCAACCTTGAGTGTTCCTATAAACACTTGCTCCTTGCGCTCTATAATTTCAAGCACCTCAGCTTCTTCAGGCTCGTTGGGACGTTTGGCGCAGATGTGCACCTTCACCTTGTCGCCGTTGAGCGCGTGCTTCGAGTGGCGTTCGGCAACAAAAATGGCTTCGCCGTCGCCTGAATCGAGCACCACGCTGTTCTTGCCGTTGCTGCGACGCACAAATGTGCCGGTGTTCACCACATTTCGTTCCACCAGCTTGAACTTCCCTGGTGTGGTTTCTTTCAGAACGCCTTCCTCGGCGAGTTCCTCCATTATCTGAACCACAAAGGCACGCTCCAGCGGTGTGTCGGCACCTATTGCCGACGATATTTGCTTATAGTTATAGGGAATTGTCTTTTCACGGTTGAAAAAATCAATCACTTTGGCAACCATTGCCGTTTTTTCCTCCATAACGTCGTTGTTTTTGGTTTTTGCCATATTCGTTTTTCTTTTTTGGGTTTGGCACTCCGCACTCTGTTGCGGAATCGTTTACACAAAAATAACACCTAATATTCAATTATTCATCAAAATCGGCATCCTATTCACACATTTTTTTGTCGACAGTGCATTTGCACCCATATATACAACGAGAAAAGCTGCTCTCCTCTCCGAGGAAAACAGCTTCAAACTCTTTGTTTACTGTTGTACTAAAATTACTTAGCTTCTTCAGCAGCAGCAGGAGCAACTGTGTCAGCAGCAGCAGTGTCAGCAGCAGCAGAATCAACAGCTTCAACAGCTGTAGTGTCAACAGCTGTAGTGTCAACAGCTTCAGCCTTTTCTGCATTACCGCAAGAGAACAATGATACGCTGAATACAACAGCAAGTAATAAAACTAACTTTTTCATTTTTGTAAAAAATTAAAATAATAAAACAATATTGTTATGCTTCAAAAACGATGCAAATTTAAAACAAATTTTTCATCCGCAAGCAATTTTCTCAATAATTTTTTCATCATCTTTTTTCGCGCTCACTCCGGCAAAGCAAAATCAAACCGTTATTTTACATTTAATTTGCTGATTATCAGTACAATTAATTCTACAAATGGTTCAAACACCCTATTTGTTAAATATTGTTATACTGGCTTCGAGGCATTAAACCTTTTAATTTTTGCACGTCACCCGGGCTATTGCAAGCGGAGAAAAACATTGAAAGAAAAACGAGAAACACGCCATCATCACTTGTATAGGAAGCGCTTGATGCTGCGTTTTGGAGTTTTTTCGAATTCGCAAGGCTGAATTTCAATTTTCGAAATCTGCTCGTAAGGGGCAACAATCTTGTTCACCTCTTTGCGAATCTGCTCCATAACGTCAGGCAACTGGTCGCGTGTGGTGCCCAGTTTGTCCATCACCTCATAGTCGGGGTAAACCAGAGCAACAAACTTACCGTTGCGCTCCACCACAAGGCTCTCGTTCACGTAAACCATGTTGTTGAGCTTAGCCTCAATCTCTTCAGGATAGATGTTCTGACCGTTTGCGCCAAGCAACATAGTTTTGCAACGGCCCCTGATGAACAGCGTTCCGTCGGGGTTGAGCGTACCCATGTCGCCGGTGTGCAGCCAACCGTCGTCGTAGAGCACCTTGTCGGTGGCTTCTTCGTTCTTGAAATAGCCTTTCATCACGTTCTTGCCCTTGACGCATATTTCACCCGGAATGTTTTCAGGGTCATCGCTCAGGATTTTGCACTCCATCAGCCCGGGCAACACGCGGCCCGACGAATGAGGCACAAATTCGCGCCACGGCGTGTGGCTGATGAGCGGAGCGCACTCGGTCATGCCGTAGCCCACAGTGAACGGGAATTTAATCTTCACCAGGAAATCTTCAACCTCAGGATTGAGCGGTGCACCGCCCACAATCAGTTCTTCAAACTCGCCGCCAAAGGCATCAACGAGTTTCTTGCGAATCTGCTCGTAAATCTTGGTGTCGACGTATGGTATGTTGAGTGCCCAACGCAGCATGGTTTTGCTAATCATCGGCACAATCTGCTTGCGATATACCTTTTCGAGAATCAACGGCACCGACACAATGAGGTGCGGCTTGATTTCCTGCATGGCTTTAATGAGAATCTTAGGCGACGGAATGCGTCCGAGCAGTGTGATGTGCGTGCCAACAGCCAACGGCACCAAAAGGTCGAATGCGCAGCCATAGGCATGAGCCAGCGGCAGGAACGATACTGTGGTGGTGCCGCGATAGTGCAACTTCGAGGCGATACCATATTCGGCATTGCCGGTGATGTTGCCGCATGTTATCATCACACCCTTGCTGTAGCCGGTGGTGCCCGATGTGTAGTTGAGAATCACCACATCGTCATCGGCAACATCAGCATATCGAATATCGGCAGTGGTGAACCCGTCGGGATAAGCCTTGCTGAACAATTCGTCGCGATTCGCCATCACCTCGGCTACGTTCTCGCCTTCTTTTTGGGCAAACACCTCGCCTGTCTCGACCGACACCACAGCACGAATGTTGTGCAGAGCATCAAAGTCGATGGTGTCCCAAATTGCTTTGGTAGAAAACAATATCACAGCCTCCGAGTGGTTGACGATATGCTGCACATCAAGCGGATTGAATTCCTGCAGAATCGGCACTATGGTTGCGCCATAAGTCATTGCCGAAATCATCACAGTCACCCATCGGCTGGTGTTTTTGCCTATCAGCGCAATCTTGTCGCCTTGCTTGATGCCCAGATTACGGTAAACTTCGTGCATCAACGCTATTTGACGGGCAAATTCGAAATATGTGAGTGTATTGTTTGCGCCATAATCCGACAATGCCGGCAGCTCGGCGTTCTCTCTGAACGACTTCTCGTAGATTTTAATTATGTTTTCTCCCATGATTCTTCGTTTTAGATTTACAAAGTTAACTAATTTAACACTAACAATTGCACAAAACAGGCAAAAATATGCATCTTTTATGCAGATGCAGGTGCCAACGCCACTTTCGCTGGCGCAAACCGGCAAAAACCACGGTTTTATGGCTGCTGACCGGCACCGCCTGCGCGACTCAGCATCTCCACCACGTCGGCATACACCTCGGTGACGTAGCGCTTGATTTGGTTGCGGTCCTCCCACGCACGGGTGCGTAGTTTGCCTTCGATGTAAAGCAGCATACCTTTTTTGATGTATCGCTCGGCAATCTCGGCATTTCTGCCCCACAGCACAATGTTGTGCCACTCGGTGCGTTCAGCCACCTGAGTGCCGTTGCTGCTGGTGTAGGCACGCTCGGTGGTTGCCAGCGGAAACGAGGCAATGGTTTGCCCCGGCTGTGGATAGCGCATATCGGGGTCTTTGCCCACGTTGCCCAACAATATAACTTTATTTACCGACATATCACTTTCTTCGTTTATTTGTTTCTGAAACCTGTGTTTACTTTGCCGAAGCCTTCAATCCCTCAATCACAGCACGGGTGAAGCCGTTTGCCTCCATGGCGTTCAAGCCCTTGATGGTGATTCCGCCAGGCGTGGTCACGCGGTCGATTTCCACCTCGGGATGGCTGCCGGTTGCATTGAGCAGAGCCACAGCGCCTGCCATGGTCTGCAGCATGATGGTGCGCGCCTGATTTGGATAAAGCCCCAGTTCAACGCCGCCCTCGCAAGCAGCACGAATGTAGCGCATCACGTAAGCAATGCCGCACGACGAAAGCGCCGTGCATGCGCCCATCTGACGCTCCTCAACCACCATCACCTCGCCAACGGCACGAAGCAGGTCGCACACTGCGGCAACACGCTGCTCGTCGGCACAACGCTGAGCCACAAAACTCATGCTCTGACGATAGGCAATTGCAAGATTCGGAATCATGCGGAACAATGCAGCGTGGCGGCTATCGGCTCCGGCATACTCAGCCAAATGCTCAAGGGTGACACCTGCCACCACCGACACCAGCGCTTGGTGCTTGAAATCGATTTTGTCGAGCAGCGGGTTCATCACCTCATCTATGAGCCACGGCTTTACAACCACAAAAATGATGTCGGTGCCGTCGACGGCGGCTGCGTTGTCGGTGCTTACGGTCATGTCGGGATATTGGTCGTGAAAGCACATCAACGTGTGTTCATTGGGGTCGCACAACACAATGTCGCGCGCCGTTACAACGCCACACGATGCCAAACCCACTGCTATAGAGCCGCCCATGTTTCCGGCTCCTATGATTCCTATCTTCATATTACCTTATATTATATAATGTATACGTTAATTCGCCAACCACAAATTTAGCAAATTTCTGTGGGCTTTAATTGCCGTATGCCACATTTTTTGCCTTCGCCGCAGAAAAAGAAATCCCCCAAGCATTTCTGCCGGAGGGATAATATATGTGTCGAACCATTTATCGGGGCTGAACGTCAAAGCACCTTCTTCAAGCGAGCAAGAAACTCGTCGGCAAGGTCGCGCGTGAGCACCAACGGCGGCAGCAAGCGCAGCACATTTGTGCCCGATGCGCCGGTGAACACGTGTTGCTCTTTGAGCAGGCGCAAGCGCAGTTCCTTCACCGGTTCGGCGAATTCGAGTCCAATCATCAAGCCGCGTCCGCGCACCTCCTTGATTTGCGGCAACTTCTTGAGTTCTCCAATGAGGTATTCGCCCACCTCGGCAGCATTCTGCACAAGATTTTCGTTTTCAAAAATCTCGAGCACAGCAATTGCGGCAGCGCAACCCAGATGATTGCCGCCGAATGTGGTGCCCAGCTGACCGTAAACGGGCTTAAACTTAGGGCTGATGAGCACGCCGCCAAACGGATAGCCATTTGCAATGCCCTTTGCCATGGTAATCATGTCGGGAACGACGCCCGAATGTTGGTGAGCGAAGAACTTGCCGGTTCGGCCGTAGCCGCTTTGAATCTCATCGAGGATGAGCACCGTGCCGTGCTTGTCGCACTCCTCGCGCAAGCCGTGCAGAAACTCGTCGGTGGGAATCTGCACACCGCCCACGCCCTGAATGCCTTCAACAATCACAGCGCAAACGTCGTCGGCAGCCAACTCGCGGCGCACTGCCTCGAGGTCGTTGAGCGGCAGGAAGGTGACGTGACCGTTATCGTTCACCGGAGCCACAATCTTGGGGTTGTTGGTGGCCTCAACCGCCAGCGAGGTGCGGCCGTGGAACGCCTTGTTGAAGGCAATAATGCGGCGACGTCCGTTGTAGAACGACGCCAGTTTCAACGCATTCTCGTTGGCTTCAGCGCCCGAATTGATGAGAAACAGCTGATAATCGTCGTAGCCGCACGCTTTGCCAAGTTTGTCAGCTAAGCGTTGTTGCAGGCTGTTAATCACCGAGTTGCTGTAGAACACCAAGTTCTCGGCTTGATGCTTGAGTGCCTCAACGTAATGCGGATGTGAGTGTCCAACCGAAATCACGGCATGACCGCCATAGAGGTCGAGGTATTCTGTGCCCTCGCTGTCGTAGGTGTGGCAACCTTTGCCACGCACTATCTCAACGTCGAACAATGGATATACATCAAATAGTTTCATCTCTTTGCTTGTTTTTGTTAGTTAAAACGCCGATGCCTTGAGGCGCAAGCCGCAAGCTTCGTCGATGCCGAACATAAGGTTCATATTTTGCACAGCCTGTCCAACAGCGCCTTTCAGCAGGTTGTCGATGCAGCAAATCATCAGCAGTTGGTCGTCGAATTTCTCAACGTACACCACCGCCTTGTTGGTGTTCACCACCTGCTTCATGTCGGGGCTCTTGGTGGTGAAATGAGTGAATGCCGCATCGGCATAATATTGCGAATAGGCATTCTGCACTTGCTCGATTGGGGCATCGCACTTGGCGTAAGCCGTCACGAAAATGCCTCGGGCAAAGCAGCCGCGCTGCGGGATGAACAGCACACGTCCGTCGTAGCCGGGTTGCAGTTCCTGTATGGTCTGGTTGATTTCGAGCAGATGCTGATGGCGGAATGTCTTGTACACCGAAATGTTGTCGTTACGCCACGAGAAATGCGTGGTGCCCGAAGGCTTCTGACCGGCACCGGTGCTACCCGTGATGCCGTTCACATGAATGTCGCCGCTAATCAAGCCTGCCTTGAGGGCTGGCAGCAACGCCAACTGTATGCAGGTGGCAAAGCAGCCGGGATTGGCAAGATGCTGGCACTCGGCAATGGCTCCGCGGTGCGTCTCGGGCAAGCCGTAGACGTAGTCGTGCGTAGGCGCAGCAATGCGGAAGTCTTGCGCAAGGTCGATTATCTTCACGCCCTCGGGAATGGTGTGCTCCTTCAGGAACGCCTCGCTCTTGCCGTGTCCGAAGCAGAAGAACACCACATCAACCTTGTCGAAAGGCATCTCGCCGGTGAATTCCATTTCGGTTTCGCCAATCAGACCTTCGTGAACGTCGTACACCTTATTGCCGGCGTTACTCTCCGAATTGGCAAACACAATTTCAGCCTCGGGATGCTGCAACAGCACCCTTATCAGTTCTCCGCCGGTGTAGCCCGCGGCACCAAGTATTCCTACTTTAATCATATCCTATTATATAAATGTGATGAGCATTATCGTTCTTCGTCGGGATGAGCCAGATAGTAGGCGCGCAGGGCGGTGCTGCTCACCTTGATGAATCCCTTGGCGTCGTCCGACGACCATGCCTTGGCGGTTTCGCCGTATTCGCCGAGTTTGTTCTTCACCAAGTCGTTTGGCGAATCCACGCCAAGCGTCTGGAAGCAGTAAGGGCGCAATTCAAGCGTAACCACGCCGGTGACGTTGCGCTGCGAGCTGGTGAGCATAGCCTCGATGTCGGGCATAACGGGTTCGAGATATTGGCTCTCGTGCAGGAACATTCCATACCAGTTGCTCACTTGGTCCTTCCAATATTGCTGCCATTTCGAGAGGGTGTATTTCTCAAGGAAGCGGTGTGCGCCGATGATGAGCATCGGAGCAGCAGCCTCGAAGCCTACACGACCCTTGATGCCGATGATGGTGTCGCCCACATGGCAATCGCGACCGATGGCATAGGCGGCGCCAATTTCCTCAACAGCCTGAATGGCGGCAATCTTGTCGTCGTAGTGCTTGCCGTTAACGCTCACCAGCTCGCCCTTGTCGAAGCCAAGGCTCAGCACCTCAGGTTCTTGCTTGGTTGGGTGCTTGAGATATGCGCTCTCGGGCAATCCTTGAGTGGAATCGAGAATCTCGCCACCGCAAATCGATGTGCCCCAGATGCCCACGTTGTAGCTATATTTCAGCTTGGTGAAATCGGCAAAATAGCCGTGAGCGTTCAGATAGTCGATTTCCTCCTGACGCGAGAGGTTGCCGTCGCGGGTGAGGGTGATGATTTCAACGCCCGGAGCCATCACCAAGAAAGTCATGTCGAAACGAATCTGGTCGTTGCCGGCGCCGGTTGAACCATGAGCAATGGCATGTGCGCCAATCTCATTGGCATAGCGCGCAATGGCAATGGCTTGGAAAATGCGCTCGCTGCTCACGCTGATTGGATAGCAGTTGTTGCGCAGCACGTTGCCGTATACCATATATTTAAGCGACTTTTCGTAATACTCTTGAGTGACGTCGAGAGTGACATATTTCACTGCTCCAAGTTTATAGGCATTTTCCTCATTAGCCTTCAGCTGCTCGGCGCTGAAGCCGCCGGTGTTGGCACATGCCGCATACACTTCATATCCATCGTTGGCAAGTTTCATCACGGTGTACGATGTGTCGAGTCCGCCCGAAAATGCCACAACCACTTTTTTCTTTTCCATTCTATTAATCAATTTATTTTTTCGTGAAACTAATCTTTTATTATTTTTTCTATCGCATTTTGCCTCTATGGTCGAGGCGAAGGCTCACTTGCCGTCGTCGACGTGCTCTGCCGGGTCGTAGAGCATGCCCGTGCAAAGGCATTTCGTGCCGCCGTAGCGCTGAAGGATGTCGTAGTTCACGCAGTTTTCACATCCGCGCCAAAAAGCTTCGTCGTCGGTGAGCGACGGGAATGTAACCGGGCGATAACCCAGTTCGCTGTTCATTTTCATCACCGCCTCGCCTGTAGTGAGGCTAAATATTTTTGCTTCAGGAAACATCTCGCGAGAGAGGTCGAAAATTCGTCGCTTGATGCGCTTTGCCAACCCTATTCCCCTAAACTTGGGAGCGACTATAAGACCTGAATTTGCCACAAACTTTTTGTTGCTCCAACTTTCAATGTAGCTAAAGCCGGCAAACTCGCCGTGACACAATGCCAACACTGCCTTGTGCTCACACATTTTCTGTATCACATACTCTGGCGAACGTTTGGCAATACCCGTTCCTCGCACCTTGGCTGCAGCCGTGATGGTGTCGAGAATTTCGTCAACGTACTTCTTGTGCTCGGCACTTGCCACTACAATTTCAATTTCGTCTGAATTGCACATTTCTCTGATTCAAAAAAAAAAAAAATAGTTTGTTAATAAAAAATTGTTACCTATGAATAATATCAAAAACCTTGGGGCAACACGCCGCGTTCACATCCTGTTACAGGGGCAACCGCATACGCATCGCTCATGCTGTTTTTTTACCTAAATGTCTTTTGTTTGATTGTTGGTTACCGAAAGAAGAACTCTCTCGCCAACATGCTTTTTTCATTGCATTGCTTCGTCAAACTACGTGCACTGCCGGGCGGTAAAGTAACCAGCCCGTGAGTTTTTTTCATTCAGCCTCGCCTAACTCAGGGATGATTACCGACAGAGCACGCACGGCTCGTCGGTGTGTCGTGCCATCTCGCAGCACCGCAAACACCGTGTTTGCTCCTGCTATCGTGCCCAAAATTTCATCTAATCCTGCCATGTCAATATCGTATGCAAGACCGCTGGCGTAGCCGTTACGCGTCTTAATTACTGCAAAATTGCCTGAAAAGTCAAGCGAGATAAAACCCGACTGCCCCGATTGTCTGTCGCCCTCGGGCTGAACGCCGCGGCTGTCATAAACATTATCAGCCAGCACATACATATACGTGCCCTCGCTGTTTGCCACCTTAGTGATGCGAAGCACCTTCAGGTCGCGCGACAATGTGGCTTGCGTAACCACAATGCCCTCATCGGCAAGCAGCTTTGCCAAGTCCTCTTGGCAACCAACCACATGCTCTCTGATAATGCTCTTTATGAGCTGTAAACGCGCCTTTTTCTTCTTCATCGCAAGTTGTTTTATTCGCTTTTCTTACATTTTCTTCGCAAAATTACAAAAAATATTCTATATTCCCTCACATTTTGCCCACTATTATTGCATTTTTATCAACAATCGCACCAATTTCGGGCTACATGCCAAGACATTTTGCTCAAAGCAAACGGTCAATTAATCTTTATCACGTCGTTCTGTGCTGTGACGTGCGGCATAAACCGGCGCATGAACGGAATGATGAGCAAATACAGCATCATGGTGAGCGTCAGGCAGACGCTTATCCGCCACCAGCCGCGCGGCACAAACTGCTTAAGCAGCAGGTCGAGCAGCTGATACAGCACTTGATGCGTGCACAATATCATAATTGAATATCGTCCCCAGTAGGTCACCAGCGGAATGTGCCGAATCATTTTGGCAAGAAAGATGGTCATGATGGTGCCCACAACCCCGCACAGATGCGCCGTGAGGTAGCATCCGGCAAAATAGTTGCAGCGATAATCGAGAGGATATGCCAGCCAAAACAGCAACGGCACGCACGCCAGCACCACCACCCACAGCCATTTGTCGCAGCGCCATCCGTTGTACATCACGCGCGTCTTGCGGTTAAGTATGTAGCCCAGCGCAAAAAACGGCATCGAGGTGAGCGCCGAGTCAATGAAGCACGGCAGGTTGATGTGGCAGTAGCTCAGCGTCATGCCCAGCGCCCCACAAGCCACCGACATCGCAGCTATCAGGTAGGTAGCATGCCAGCGCACACGCCGCGCCACCATGAAGATGACGTAGAATATCAGGTTCACCTCAAGCAAGCATATCAAAAACCAAATGGCCGCATTCGGAAATTTCTCGAGCGTCCACACCTGCGCAAGGTTTTGCAAAAAATCGAATCGAGGATTGTAGCTGAGCAACTTTATGCCGCACCACTGATATAACGCCCATGGCAGTATAATGCCCAAGGTGACGTAGAAAAACAAAAACGGAATGAGCAGTTTGTTGATTTTGCGCTTCACAAAACCGCCAAAGTTCTCGTATTGCTTGAAGAACACCCCCGACAGAAAAAAGTAAAGCGGCATGCGAAAGCACTTCAGCACGCTGTCGTAAGGCAGCTGGGTGCGATAGAACGCAAGGATGTGCGACGCCACCACCAGCAAAATGCAAAAGCCTTTCGCCAGGTCGATGTATTGTATGCGCTGTTTAGCTGCGGGTGTTGCCTGCATCGTTAATGCTATTATTAATAATGTTTGTTTTCGCGGTGCAAAGTTAGCTAAAATAATCGGGCTGGCATCACATCGTGGCACATCAATCGCACAGTAAGAATGCTTGCGTCGCATCATTTTCTTGCGTATTCGGCATAAATAACCTAATTTTGTCGCGGAAAACATTTCCACCATTCCAAACCCACTCAGCTATAGCGCAATGGCACTTTCACAAGACTTCATCGAACAGATACAGACCCTGTTGGGCAGCGAAGCCGAAGCTCTGCTGCAGGCAATCAGCGGCACCGATGCATCGGTGTCGGTGCGCCGCAACCCGCTCAAGACATCAACCACAGCTCTGATCCACCTTCAGCAAGTGCCTTGGTGTGCCGAAGGCGCCTATCTCAACAGCCGCTTGCCGTTCACCTTCGACACCGACTTTCAGACGGGGCGCTACTATGTGCAAGATGCATCGTCGATGTTCATCAGTCACGCTCTGCGCCGACTTGTCGACTCGCCTGTGCGCTACCTCGACCTGTGTGCAGCGCCCGGCGGCAAAACCACTTCTGCATTGGCTGCCCTGCCCGAAGGCTCGCTGGTGGTGGCTAACGAAATTGTGCCCACCCGCGCCCAGATATTGCGCGAAAACATCATCAAATGGGGCTTCCCGAATGCTGTGGTGACCAACAACCGCCCTGCCGATTTTGCACGTCTTGGCGCATTATTCGACGTGGTGGCTGCCGACGTGCCTTGCAGCGGCGAGGGCATGATGCGCAAAGACCCCGAGGCTGTGGCGCAATGGACGCCTGCCCTGGTGAACGAATGTGCCCGTCGCGACATTGAAATCATTGGCGACGCTTGGCAATGCCTGCGCCCAGGCGGACTGCTTATCTACAGCACCTGCACCTACAACCGCCTCGAAAACGAGTGCATCGTGGAGCATATTTGCAACACTTACGGCGCCGAAAGCATCGACCTCGGCACGCCCGCCGACTGGCGTATTGCTCTGGGCATCAACTGCAATCATCATTGCTACCGATTTATGCAACACCGCATCGAGGGCGAAGGGCTGTTTATGTGCATCTTGCGCAAACCGCTCGAAGGTACACAACCAGCCGCATCGGCAAAACGCGTAAAGCCTGCAAAAAAGGCTGCTCCCGCAGTGCCGCCGCAAGCCAAAACGTGGCTGCTGACCCCCGACGAATACGCCATCAGCGCCGACGCCATGGGCACCGTGACTGCCATACACCATGCTTTTGCTCCGCTCATGCCCGTGCTTGCCAATTCGCTGCGCGTGCTGCACCAAGGCATCACCCTCGGTGCTATAAAAGGCAAATCGCTTGTGCCAAGCCACGCTCTGGCGCTAAGCACGCAGCTCAACGCCCACGCTTTTGCATCTGCCGAAGTCACTTACGCCCAAGCCATCGCATATATGCGTGGCGAAGCCATCACCCTGACCGACGCCCCTCGCGGCTATGTGCTGCTCACCCACCAGGGCGCGCCAATCGGCTTCGTCAACAACCTCGGCAATCGTGCCAACAACCTCTACCCAAAGGAATGGCGCATTCGCAGCACCCACGCTCCCGAGCAAAAGCCCGACATATTGAAGTAACACCACAAGTTAATATGTGTTAAAACTCAGGTTTATTGCAACAAACCTGACTATGCCTGCGTCTAATTGTCGAATCACGGTTAATAAACATTATTATTTTTTACAAACAGAAACAAAAAAATGAGAGAGAAATTCTATTGCCTATTGGGTGCTATGGCAATTGCATTGATGGCAAACTGCAGTGCGTGGGCACAAACAGTGGCAGCCTATTCAGTTAAGGGTGTTTTGGTGGATTCGGTGAGTAGCGAAAGCGAACCGTATGCCACTATTCGAGTTTTCGACATGGCAAAGCCGAGCAAACAACCAGTAAAGGTGGATGTCACCGACGAAAACGGCAAGTTTAATGTAGGCATGAAGGCAGCAGGAAAATACCTTGCCACTTTCACGGTGGTGGGCAAAATGCCTGCCATGCGCACGTTTGAGTTAGATGCCGCACACAAGAGCGTCGACCTGGGCAAGGTGCTTACAAAAGCTGCCGACAATGCCCTCGCCGAACTGGTTGTGGAGGCATCGCGCCCTCTCATAAAGGCCGACGTGGACAAAATCACCTACGACATGGAAGCCGACCCCGACGCTAAAACCAACACCATCACCGAGATGCTGCGCAAAGTGCCTATGGTGACCGTCGACGGCGAGGACAACATTCAGGTGAATGGCTCGAGCAGCTTCAAGGTGCTCGTTAACGGAAAGCCCAACACCATGATGACCAACAACCCAAAAGAGGTGTTCCGCAGCATGCCTGCCAACATAATCAAGAAAATTGAAGTCGTTACCGACCCGGGCGCAAAATACGATGCCGAGGGTGTGGGCGGTGTGCTTAACATCATCACCACCGATGCAAAGGTGCAAGGCTACAATGCCACCGTAAATGCCAATCTCGACACTCGCCAAAGCGGCGGCGGATTTTTTGGCACGGCGCAAAGCGGCAAATTCACCGTTTCGGCTAATCTCAACTACAGCCACCAGTTTAAGCGCAACATCACCAGCGAAAGCTCGCGCGAGGACTTCACAAGCGAAGAGTTCCGCACGCTGAACATGCTTTCTTCAAGTAAGAATTGGGGCGACTTTATGTTTGGTTCGCTCGAGGCGAGCTATGAGGTGGATTCACTGAACCTCATCACCATGTCGGGCAACATTTTCAATGGCAAATTCAACACAAACACCACATACTACAGCGAGATGCTGCGCCGTTCGGGCGACCGCCGTTATGCCTACAACCAACGCAGCCTTGCCGACAACACTTTCGGCGGCAACAATCTGGGGCTCGACTATCAGCACTCGTTCAAGAAAAAAGGCGAATTGTTCACATTGAGCTACCGGCTCGATTTTTCACCGGCAAGCAACGGCAGCGACACCCGCTACTACGATGTGCAAGATGTGCCTTACGACCTCTATGACCAGCGCTTCGACAACAACGCACACACCGAGGAGCACACCGTGCAAGCCGACTATGTGAACCCGCTCACCGACGTGCACTACATCGACTTCGGCGCAAAATACATTTATCGCAAAAACAAAAGCGAAGTGGAACGATGGATTGCCAACCAAGCCGGCGAAATGGTTGAAGACGATTCGCCCGAAAACCGTTACAGCCAACTGCGCAACATCGTGGCTGCTTACGCCGACTATCAGCTGAAATACAAAGGCTTCGGGCTGAAAGCGGGTGCACGCTACGAATACACCTATATGAATGTGAAATACGACCTCAGCCACGACCGCGACTACTCGGCTAACATGAACGACGTGGTGCCCTCGCTGAAGCTGTCGTACATGCTCAAGCCCACCACCACGCTCAAGATGGCGTACACCATGCGCATCAATCGCCCGGGCATTAGCAGCCTCAACCCGTATGTCGATGATTCCAACCCGAATACAATAACATTCGGTAATCCTGACCTCGACACCGAAAAGTCGCACTCCATAAGCGCTGGCTACAGCCAATTCGGACAAAAACTTATGCTCAACATCAACGCCAACTACAACTTCACCAACAACGGCATTGAGCAATACAGCACCGCCAAAGATGGCGTGATGACCACCACCTACGGCAACGTGGCACGACGCCGCACCGTTGGCGGCGACATCTGGTGCAACTATTCGCCTTGGGCAAAAACGCGCATCATGCTGAGCCTCCGCCTCAACTACAACGACTATAAGAGCGACGCACTCAACCAGCACAACTCGGGCTTTGCATTCAACGCTTTCACCTCCATTCAGCAAACTTTGCCTTACAACATCAACGTGAGCGTATATTATGGCGGACACACCAAGCAAAAAGGCTTGCAAAGCACCATGACCGGCATGAGTTTCCATGGCTTATCGGTGAGCAAATCGTTCTTTAAAGACAAATCCCTCACACTGAGCCTCCGCGCCAGCTCACCGTTCCAGAAATATCTGAAATTCAATAGCAACCTCGATTCCGAGACCTTCAGCCAAAAGTCGAATATCCGTGTGCCTATGCGCAGCTTCGGCATGACGCTTTCGTGGCGATTCGGAAACCTCAAAGCCTCGGTGAAGAAAACTTCGCGAAGCATCAACAACGACGACGTGACCAAGAGCAGCGGCACCGACAGCCAAACCGGCGGCGTCACCACCGGCACCGGCATGTAGAAATAATCGCAAGGTGCACCCTGTAGGGGTGTATCGCATACACCCACAGGCCCCTCGCAGATAGCGCAGATAACGCAGAGGTTATCGTGGAGAAATTCCGATCACTTGATCAAAAGTTTTGATTATTATTTTCTTATGAAATTTGCGAAATTAGAATAAATGCAGTAGCTTTGCAAAACAAAATCCAATTGTTTCAGCCAGTACGAGTTACACTATAAAAAAGCCTACAATAATAAGAAACATTCTTTAACAGGGTCAACAAATTGTAGTCAAAGACCAACAGTAGACAACTCAAACCTGGGAACTATACCGAAATATATTATAAGCCGTTACGCCGTTATGATGTACTATCTACCTAAAGATTACAAAATCAAGCGCATAAATGATGCCGGAAGCAAAGCCCGATGGGACATTGAGGATATAATGGCACAGATGGGCATCTCCCCAATCGGACGACATCATGGAATAAGCCACAGTCGCATCCACCATTTTTTTATGACTCTCATGTCAGTTATACGCATTGCTTTGCGTATCAACCATGGCAATATCCTGATATTGCAATATCCTGTCAAATACTACTCAACCATCTGCCGCATCGCACACATAAAAAAAGCTCGTATAATCAGTTTTGTGCATGATTTGTATTGCTTCCGTCTAAAACGCCACTCCATACATAAAGAAATTGAGTTAATGAACTTGTCAGATGCTCTTGTTTGTTGTAACCCAACCATTTGCCAATGGATGTCCGCCAACGGATTTGTCGGTCACAACGGGAAAGGCATTACCACCTCCATGGGGGTGTTCGACTTCTTCTCAAAAGCAAAATGTATGAGTCGACAAGAGCAGGGCATCACCCACAAAATAGCGTATGCCGGACAGTTGTCAATCCGCAAGAATAAGTTTTTATACTCTTTTGGCCATCATATTCACAACTTCAGAGTAAATGTCTATGGGAAAGGTTTTAACAAAGCTGATGCAGCAGCACCTGAGAAATTTGAAGTCAAAGGATTTATGTTGCCGGATGAACTTATTGGCTGTGCTGATGGTGATTTCGGACTTGTATGGGATGGAGACTCTGCAGAGTGTTGTAATGGTGATTGGGGCGAATACCTCACCTTCAACACACCCCACAAAATTTCTCTATACATCCGTTGCGGATTGCCCCTCATCGTGTGGAACAAAGCTGCCATGGCAGACTTTGTGAAAGAGAACGGCATCGGTATCTGCATTGATTCCCTCCGCGACATCGACGAAATTTACGAGCATCTTACGCAGGAAGAATACAACAATATGTGCGACAACATACTCCGAATCAATCAAGCTGTTTCAAAAGGAGAGTATTTCAGGAATGCTCTTTCTGAAGCCATTTCACTGTTAACCCAAGTTTGACAACCCCAAGTCCGTTTTTATTACTGTTCAGTGATTTGTAATTCTCGTTTGCTTGTCTGTGTACTACAAACTTTACAGTATCTTGAATTTTCCGAATGGCATCTTTTTGTAGTTTAGCCGTTGGTAAATATCCTCAGCAGCCTGTTCGGCTCACTGCACTGTCTGAAGAGGGTCTTCGCTCCATGGGCGTTTGCCCCCTCTGTTGTTATAGCCTTTTGCGTTGACATGCACCTCACTATCTCCATCCAGAAGCGGCGCAACCGACGAACTCCTGTGCTATCCTCACCCAATGAATAGGTATGAATACCCACCACCATCATGATGGCAAGTCCTCGCAGGAAATCAAGATAGGCTATACGTTTTTTCATCGTCTAATGAGATGTTTAACGAAATTAATGATAGTAGGTTTGCCAGCAATGTTTCTGAATGAATAAAAAATATTATAGATTTCCTTGTATATGTAAAGTGAAACAGTCATGTCTTTCCTTTTAAAGGCATATATTTCAAAATAGTCATGTTTCTTGCGTGCAATTCGTTTGAGCATTTTCTTCATATACCAAGTCTTATGACTATTGTAATAATCAACGTCGAATACCTCGCGGTAATAATCCAATTTTCCAAGCGCATCAAGCCCTGTCATTGTACGCACGCACTTTTCAAAACGACCACAGTTGTTTCCGTCTTTTAAACAAACATTCAGATATTTGTACGAAGGAACATAATCAGCTACAATCTTTAGCTTCTGCATTCTCGTCTTGTTCTCACCCTGCGAATAAAATCCTTAACTAATGAGTTGAGAAAAGTGGAAGAGACAAAAGTTCGTAAGAACCACAACTTCTTCCTTTTCTTGGCTTTAATGTAAACTCGTCATACTTATAACCGGAAGAAGCATAGTAATAAACAGAATATAGTTTTGAAGACAGAGAACGGGAAACATACTTGAGTAAGTGTATGATATGCTTGACAAGGCTTTTGTCCGCTTTGATAGTCTTGACGGTCTAATACTGCATTCCGATCAAGGTTGGCAGTATCAGCATTTCGGCTACCGTAAACGACTTGAGGAACATGGCATCATACAAAGCATGTCTCGCAAAGGAAACAGTCTTGACAACGCAATGGCCGAAAACTTCTTCGGCATCATGAAGTCTGAACTTCTGTATGCCGAGAATTTTGAATCGTCCGAAGCATTCTTGAAGGCTTTGGACGGATATATCGATTACTATAATAATAAACGAATCAAATCCCGGTTAAAAGGAAAGAGTCCGGTGCAATACCGAACTCTTTCTCAAATCGGATAGTTAATAACCCGTCCAATTTTTTGGGGTCACTTCACCCCCTCGCACCGCAGCCTTATTTTTTATAGCGCAAAGCAAAACAATTTCTTACCCAATTAATTTGGCGGCGTGCAGGTGGCTGTTCGGGCATACCACGATGATGGTATTTTTGGCGGGTAAATCGTGGCACACCTTGATAATGTGGCACGAAATTGATAATTTTGCTGCCACAAATAACCAACGGTTACATTTACGATGGAAACAGACTTCACATTCAGCGCCGAGCAGCTGGCGCGCTACGACCGCCACATCAAGCTGCGCGAATTTGGGCTCGAGGGGCAGCGGCGCCTGTGCATGGCGCGCGTGCTGGTGATTGGTGCCGGCGGACTCGGTTCGCCAATTCTCATGTATCTGGCAGCTGCCGGCGTGGGCACGCTGGGCATTGCCGACGGCGACGAGGTTGACTACTCAAACTTGCAACGCCAAATTGTGCACGACAGTGCAAACGTGGGCATGCCAAAGGTCGACTCTGCGGAACTGCGCATCAAGCAAATCAACCCCGACGTGACAGTTGAAAAGCACGCCATTTATCTCACCCCCGACAACATCGGCGAATTGATTGCGAAATACGATTTTGTGATTGAAGCCACCGACAATTTTGCCGTGAAATATATGGTTAACGACGCTTGTGTGGCTGCCGGCAAACCGTTTTGCCTGGGCGGCATATTGCGCTTCGAGGGGCAACTGATGACCTATGTGCCCGGCTCGGCATGCTATCGCTGCATATTCCCTATTCCGCCCGACGCCTCGCAGGTGCCTTCGTGCAAAGTGGTGGGCGTGTTAGGCGTGATTCCGGGCATCACCGGAAGCCTGCAAGCCGCCGAAGCCATCAAATGGATTACCGGCACCGGCGAACTGCTCACCAACCGCCTGCTCACCTTCGACATTGCATCGATGCAATTCCACACCGTGCCCTTCTGCCGCAACGAAGAATGTGCGGCATGCAGCAATCACTCGTCATAACCGACTTTTTTGTGTGCAATTAGAGCCTTGCGCAGTTGTTTATTTCGCCCTTTTGCATTATTTTTGTTGGCAGTTACAACATAACCCTAAATTTGAATATGAAAAAGAAAGTCCTCCCCATCGTAAAGAACGACCCGTGGCTTGAACCGTATGCCGACGCAATCAACGGCCGCCACGAAGATGTGCTCAGAAAACAGATTGAATTGGTTGGAGCCGATGGCTCGCTCAGCGATTTCGCCAACGCCTACAACTATTTCGGACTTCACCACACAGCCGACGGCGGCTGGGTGTTCCGCGAATGGGCTCCGAATGCAACTGCCATATTCCTCTCGGGCACGTTCAACGATTGGGGCGAATATCCAAGCTATGCTCTCGAAAAGAAAGAAAACGGCGTGTGGGAAATAACCCTCGATGCCGACCAGATGAAGCATGGCGACCTATATAAACTGCGCATGCACTGGGACGGCGGCGAAGGCGAACGCATTCCTTCCTATGCCACCCGCGTGGTGCAGGACGAAGCCACAAAAATTTTCTCGGCTCAGGTGTGGGACGTTGCACCTTATCAATTTCAGGTTAAGAAGTTCAAGCCCAACACACAGCCGCTGCTCATCTACGAGTGCCACATAGGCATGGGACAAGATGCCGAAAAGGTGGGCACATACGAGGAATTTCGCACTAACGTGCTGCCTCGCGTGGCTGCCGACGGCTACAACGCCATACAAATAATGGCTATTCAAGAACATCCTTACTATGGTTCGTTTGGCTATCACGTGTCGAGTTTCTATGCCGCTTCGAGCCGCTTTGGCACACCCGAAGAACTGAAAGCGCTCATCGACGACGCTCACTCGCGCGGCATTGCTGTGATTATGGACATTGTGCATAGCCACGCTGTGAAAAACGAGGCTGAAGGCTTAGGCCGATTCGACGGCACGCCCGACCAATATTTCTACAGCGACCCAAGCCGCCGCGAACATCCGGCATGGGACTCGCTCTGCTTCGACTATGGCAAGAACGAAGTGCTGCACTTCTTGCTCTCGAACTGCAAATTCTGGCTCGAGGAATATCGCTTCGACGGCTTCCGCTTCGACGGCGTCACCTCGATGCTCTATTATAACCACGGACTCGGACAAGCATTTGGCGGCTATGGCGACTACTACAACGGCAATCAGGACGTTAACGCCATCACCTACCTCACCCTTGCCAACCTGCTCATTCACGAGGTTAACCCAAAAGCCATCACCATCGCCGAAGAAATGAGCGGTATGCCAGGCTTGGCTCTGCCATTTGCCAAGGGCGGTATGGGCTTCGACTATCGCATGGCAATGGGCATACCCGACTATTGGATTAAGACCATTAAAGAGCGCAAGGACGAAGATTGGCACCCCACTTCAATCTTCTGGGAACTCACCAACCGTCGCGCCGACGAGAAAACCATCAGCTATGCCGAAAGTCACGACCAAGCACTTGTGGGCGACAAAACCATCATCTTCCGCCTTATCGACAGCGCAATGTATTGGCACATGATGGTGGGCGACAACGACGCTACCGTCGACCGCGGCATGGCTCTGCACAAAATGATTCGCATGGTCACTGCCTCAACCATCAACGGCGGTTACCTCAATTTCATGGGCAACGAATTCGGTCATCCCGAATGGATTGACTTCCCGCGCGAAGGCAACGGATGGTCGCACAAATACGCTCGTCGCCAATGGGCACTCGTCGACCGTCAGGACCTCAAATATCGCTTCCTCAACGCCTTCGACAACGATATGATTCACCTCATCGGTGGCATAAAGAAGTTCGAAGCCACCCCGGTGGAAAAGCGTTGGGAGAAGGACGACGACCAAGTGCTTGCCTACAGTCGCGGGCAATATCTGTTCGTCTACAATTTCAGCCCTAACCGCTCGCTTAGCGATTATGGCATCCTCGCCCCTATCGGCGAATATGCCGGCGTGATGGACAGCGACGACCCGAAATATGGCGGCTACGGCAACATCGACAGCTCAATGCACCATTTCACCGAAAGCGACGAACTTTATGCCAAGTACGGGCTCGGCTGGCTGCGCCTCTATCTGCCGGCTCGCACCATGCAAGTGCTGAAGATGGTGAGCGAACCTGTGGTTGTTGAACCTGAAAAACCCAAGCGCAAACCTTGCGCCAAGAAAGCCACCGACAAGGCAGCGCCCAAGGCAAAATCAACCGCCAAGAAAACCGCTGCCAAGCCAAAAGCCAAGAAATAAAGCAAATACTCAGCAACTGTAATATTGAGCATGCCTGCCCTCAAGCCCGAGAGCAGGCATGCCGTGTTTTTATCACCTTAGCTACGAAAGCACCTATTATACACCTGTTCAAACACATCCATTTCTCGTTTGGCTATGCCAAGTCGAGTGGCTATTGACTTCCAATGCTTCACACCAGCCTTAACTTCATCGATGATTCGTCCAGCTTCTTCCTTGCCAATCATGTATTCCTCAGATGAATCGAGGAGCACACGAAGGTCTGCACGGTTGGTTGTGGAGTTGATGAGCAATGCCTGATATTCATTCAGAGTAGGATTCATATCATAAGCTGGTGAGAGCGTCCAACCTTTTGGAGTAAGCAGGAAACCATGATTCCGGAAATGGTCATCACTATTGCCTATGACGATATTGAATGCCACACGGCGATAGAGTTGACGCAGGTTTTCTTCCACATCACAGCAGTTCTGCAGGATGAAGTCCACAATGTCCAAATAACCGTTCCCCGTCTTTGCATCACAGCCATCAGTCAACCCCAGCAGGGTCATGGCAGATGCAAAATGCTTTCTTCGTCCGTCGGCATCCCTATCGAAACGCTTAGAAAGCAAGGCATGATACTTCCCTCCAGTCTCAACAATGCCTGTATCGGCTGCTACCACGCCCGACTCCTTTGCCAATAGATGACTATGATGCTCCCACAGGCCGACATCGTAATTATCATTCCTTGATGGGAACTTGGCAATACAAAGACAGCCTTTATCATCTATGACTCCTGCTTTAGGACGTGCACCGCCAAGTGAAGTACCTGGATGAACAAGTTGCAGCAGCCATTTCTTTTCAGGCAGTTGGTTCAATTCCTCACTCTTTTCAATCGCCATACTGGCTGCCACCAATGCACGTATATCAGTCAAGGGAGGAATGCGGAGAGATTTCTCACAGTTAATGAATTCACCGTCTTGCGATTCCTTGAAACGGAAACCGCCCATACGTGAAAAATCATCGATACCCATAAGGTAATCGAATGAGGAGAGTTTACGGATGGCACGTTTCTCTTCAGTGGCAAGGATTTGTTCACGTCTGTTCAGCAGCAACCGTCCCCAACGGTCAGGCAAAGCATCGCTGAAGCAGCCGAAAATGTCCCTATCTGGTTGTGTATATTGCTGACCTGGATAGTTATTGATGTCAGCACTCAGGAATAGACTGCCGTACCGACGAAGCCAGTCATTGTCATACTTGAAAGAATAATAATCCGAGCCACGAAGCGATTCATAGCCCAATTCGCCAACCAACAATGGCTCGTCAAGCCAGTCGAAATCTGCATATATACATAATGTACGCATAGTTTTTTTTTACTTTTTCTTTTTTCCTCCTCGTTCGGCAAACCCAAGCGAGCTTAGGTTTGCTCTCACTTGTTCGTCAGTTCCTTTTTTGATGCACGTTCTCGATGTTTAAGGGCGAGGTCCTGCAAAGCACGACCCATCTCATCCTTCTGCGCAAGCAACAAGATGTCATCATCGAGCTGTAAAGCGTAGAGCACACGCACATAAATACCTATGGCAACAGTAGGTGCTCCTTTCTCAATGCGGGCAACCGTAAGCGGAGAACAGGTGGCACGTTCGGCAACCTGTGCCACACTTAGGTTGCGACGCAAACGCGCCAGTTTGATTTGTTCGCCAACTGTCTGCATCTTCTGCTCAAGCTTTCTCGGGAGCTTTGTGCCCATAGTTGTTTTGCTCATAATGACATTCAATATTTATTTACTAATACAAAACTACAACTTTTTCTTTATTTTATGATATGTTGATGCATGAAATGATAAAAAAGACACAATATTTAACGATTTCACACCAAAATATGTGTGTTTGTAATGCAAAATATCCAACTAACGCCTCTCATTTTAATTGTTTTACTTCGTTTTTAATAGGTTGTTAAACTGACAGAAATTTAACTTGGCTCGTCAGCTACAACACAAATATCTCCAAAACGCCATTAACCGTGCCATTCAAGCAAATTCGGGCGGTTTTCTTTCAGTTTCGGATAATTTTTTGTATTTTTGTATGTTTTTTGGCAGAAGTGTATTTAGGCGAGGCAAACGCGTCGGACATTTGGCACAAAAGCTGAGCAAACACAATATTTTTTTTGATTACGACACTCTAAATTCAATAATTTAAAATAGAGAAATGGCAGAAGAAAACGAAGAATTAGAACAACAGACAGGCGAATATTCGGCGCATAATATTCAGGTTCTTGAAGGACTTGAAGCAGTGCGCAAGCGTCCGGCCATGTATATAGGCGACACCAGCGTGAAGGGTCTGCACCACTTGGTGAGCGAGGTGGTTGACAACTCCATCGACGAGGCTCTTGCCGGTTTTGCAACTCGCATCGACGTTATTGTCACCGAGGACAACAGCATACAAGTGGAAGATAACGGCCGCGGCATCCCGGTTGACGAGCACGAAAAGCTGCACAAATCGGCGCTTGAAGTGGTTATGACCGTGCTGCATGCCGGCGGTAAGTTCGACAAAGGCTCTTACAAAGTGTCGGGCGGTCTGCACGGCGTGGGCGTGTCGTGCGTGAACGCACTTAGCACCTATCTGCGCGCCGAGGTGCGCCGCGAAGGCAAAGTGTACATGCAAGAATACGCAAAGGGTAAGCCCACTTGCCCGGTGAAGGTGATTGGCGAAACCGAAGGCCACGGCACAACGGTGTTTTTCCACCCCGACCCGGATATCTTCACCGAAACGGTTTACGAATACAAGCGTCTGGCTATGCGCCTGCGCGACTTGGCGTTCCTCAATGCCGGCATTGAGCTAACGCTCACCGACTTGCGCGAGCGCGACGAGCAAGGCAATCCTCGCCACGAACGCTTCTACAGCGAAACCGGCTTGAACGAGTTTGTTCGTTACATCGACCATAACAAGGAATCGCTCATCAACGACGTGATTCACATCAGCACAGAGAAGCAAGGCATTCCGGTGGAAGTGGCTATGACCTACAACACCACATTCAACGAAAACGTGCTGTCGTTTGTGAACAACATCAACACCATAGAGGGCGGTACGCACCTCACCGGATTCCGTCGCGGTCTTGGCGGCACCTTGCGCAAATATGCCGAGGACAACAAGATGCTGGAGAAGGTGAAGGTGAAAATCGACCCCGACGACTTCCGCGAAGGCTTGACTGCCGTGATTTCGGTGAAAGTTCTCGAACCGCAATTCGAAGGTCAAACTAAGACCAAGCTCGGCAACAAGGAAGTGATTGGCGCCGTTGAAGTGGCAATACGCGAAGCTCTGTCGGTTTATCTCGAGGAGCATCCAAAGCAAGCCAAGACAATTGTGGAGAAGGTGGTGCTTGCTGCCACTGCCCGCCACGCCGCACAACAGGCTCGTGAACGCATCACTCGCAAAACTCCGCTGCTGGGCGGCGGTCTGCCTGGCAAACTCGCCGACTGTCAGAGCCGCAACGCCGAGGACAGCGAGTTGTTCCTCGTGGAGGGTGATTCGGCAGGCGGTTCAGCCAAGCAAGGTCGCGACCGTGCTTTCCAAGCCATCCTGCCACTGCGAGGCAAGATTTTGAATGTGGAGAAGGCTATGGACCACCGCGTGCTCGACAGCGAAGAAATCGTGAACATGTTCAAGGCTCTTGGCGTGACCATTGGCACCGAAAACGACCCTAAAGAAGCCAACCTGAGCAAGCTGCGCTATCACAAGATTATCATCATGACCGATGCCGACGTCGACGGCGCTCACATCGGCACCCTGCTGATGACGTTCTTCTTCCGCCGCATGCGTCCGATTATCGAGAACGGCTACCTCTACATTGCCACTCCGCCGTTGTACAAGTTGTCGAAAGGCTCGCGCGAAGAATATTGCTGGGACGACCTGCAAAAGCAGCGCTTCATCGACACCTACGGTCAAGGTGAAGAAAAGAACATCAAGATTCAGCGCTACAAAGGTCTTGGCGAGATGAACCCCGAACAGCTGTGGGAAACCACCATGGACCCCGAGAACCGCATTCTCAAGCAAGTGCAAATCGACGATGCTGCCGAAGCCGACCGCGTGTTCTCGATGCTTATGGGCGAAGACGTTGAACCTCGACGCCAGTTCATTGAGGAAAACGCCACCTACGCCAACATCGACACCTGATTGCGAAGCTCACACGAGCATCACAATACACACAAACCATCCCACCGACATCTATTGCCGCCGTGGGATGGTTTTTTGTTACGCCGTTACGCGCGCACGCCACACACAAAGCACACAGCAATCGTGCAATAGTGCCTCGCAACACCCAATTATGTATATTTTTTTCGTATATTTGCACCAAACTTCGTTGAAATTGAAATGGAACTGAGAACAGCAATAAAAATCGATGAATGTCGCGGCATGATTACGCATGCCGATGCCACAGTGCTTCTGGGCTCATGCTTCAGCGACAACATCGGCGCCCGCATGCGCATGGCAATGATGAACGTCGATGCCAATGCGTTCGGCCCGATTTACAATCCGCTGAGTATCGCCACCAATCTGCTGCGAGCCGTAGGCAACACTCCGCTCACCGGCGACGACGTGTTTCTTGCCGGAGGCATGTGGAACAGTTTCCTCTTTCACTCAAAAATGTCGCGAAGCAACAAGCTGCGCGCCCTCGAGGGCATGAACAACCGCATAGCTTCGTGCCACGAGCACCTGCAAAATGCCCGTGCCCTCATCGTCACACTCGGCACTGCCATGGTGTATCGACACCGCCCGTCGGGCTGCGTGGTGAGCAACTGCCACAAACTGCCGGGACATGAATTTGTGCGCTCGATGGCGAGCATCGAAGCCATGACCGACGCTCTGCACAACGCTTTCGCCGAGCTGCTCAAGCTCAACCCTAACATCAACATAATCATCACCGTTAGCCCAATACGCCACATTGCCGACGGGCTCTCGCAAAACAGCCTGAGCAAAGCCATGCTGCGAGTGGTGGCTGACAACATCGTCAGGTTGATGCCCGATAAAGTCACCTATTTCCCGTCATACGAGATTGTGATGGACGACCTGCGCGACTATCGGTTCTACGCCGCCGATATGGTGCACCCCAGCGACGTGGCTGTGGAATACATCTGGCAAGCGTTTCAAGCCACGTTCTTCGACGACCGCACCTCGCAGGCCGTGAGCCGCTGCGAGCGCGTGAACAAGCGCCTCAACCATCGCCACATCACCGATAACCCCGACGCTATTGCCCGATTCGACGCCGACACTCGCGCCGTGGTGGCAAACCTCATAAAAGAGTATCCCTACATTGCCTCTCATCCCGCCATTAAAGCTGCTACAATGATATGAAATAACTTTTTTCATTGAAAACAAAGTAATGAACTATTCAATATCGGAAATAGCCTCGATTCTTGGGGCAAGCACCGACTCGCTATACGAGCCTGATGCAGTGGTGAGCCGACTGCTCACCGACTCGCGTTCGCTCACCTTTGCCAGCGAAACTCTCTTTTTTGCTTTACGCACAAAGAACAACGACGGGCACCGCTACGTCGACAACCTCTATCAGCTGGGCGTGCGCAACTTTGTGGTCGAAAGCACCCAAGGGCTGCCTGCCGACGCTAACTATATCGTTACGCCCAACACGCTGCAAGCGTTGCAGCAACTGGCAGCTTATCACCGCAGCCGGTTCAACATACCGGTGATTGCCATCACCGGCAGCCGCGGCAAGACCTGCATGAAGGAGTGGTTGCACCAGCTGCTCGCCCCGTCGTTTAGCACCATGCGCTCGCCTCGCAGCTTCAACTCGCAGATTGGCGTGGCGCTATCGCTGTGGGAAATCAACGAAGCCACCGACATTGCCATCATCGAAGCCGGTATTTCGCAACCCGGCGAGATGGCACGACTCGAGGCTATGATTCGCCCCACTCTGGGCGTGTTCACCTCGCTCACCAACGAGCACGGCGAAAACTTCGACTCGATGCAGCAGAAAGCTGCCGAAAAAGCCAAACTCTTTGCCGACTGCAAAACCATTGTGCTCGATGCCGACAACAGCGACATGGCAAACGCAATTGCACACCACTCGGCTGCCAAGGCGCTTTGGAGCCGCCGCGGTAACCCCAATGCCTCGCTGCAAATAATAGGCTCGACGGTGAACAACCGCTCCACCGTGCTCACATTTGCCTATAACGGCGAGCAATTCACGGCAACCGTGCCGTCAATCAACACCCACCACGTCGACAACGCCATCACCTGCCTAACGGTGCTGCTCAGTCTGGGCATAGCCCCACGCGATGCAGCCGCACGTCTTGCCAACCTAACGCCTGTGCGCACTCGCATCAACGTGATTGAAGGCATGAACGGATGCATGATTGTGAGTGACAGCTATCCCAGCGACTACAATTCGCTTGCCGGTGCGCTCGACTTTATGGCGCGGCAAAACACCTCGATGCTGAGCAACACAGCCATCATTAGCGACTCTGCCGACCTGCTCATCCATCCCGACATTGCTTACGCTCAAATGGCTGAACTGCTCAACAACCGCGGCATCACACGCGTGATTGGCATCGGCTCAACGATTGGCAAATATGCTCACCTGTTCCGCGGCGATACACGCTTCTTTGGCTCAACGCAACAGTTCCTCGACTCAATGTCGCCAAGCGATTTCGAGAACGAACTGATTTTGGTGAAAGGTGCTCCAGAATACAACTTCCAACTCATCACCGACATGCTTGAGGCGAAACTACATCAAACAGTGATGGAAGTGAACCTCGATGCCCTTTCGAGCAACTACAACTTCTTCCGTTCGCTGCTGAAACCCACCACCAAGATGGTGTGCATGCTCAAAGCATCGGGCTACGGCGCCGGCAGCTACGAATTGGCAAAGACACTGCAGGACAGCGGCGTGGCTTACATAGCCGTAGCGGCTCACGACGAAGGCGTGGACCTGCGCAACGCCGGCATCACCACCAAAATCATGGTGTTGAACCCGCGTGTGGTCAACTACAAGGCAATGTTCGCCTACCAGCTCGAGCCTGAAGTATACAGCATCGACGAGTGCCGCGAAATCATACGCGAAGCCCAAAAATACGGCATCACCAACTATCCGGTGCACATCAAGCTCGACACCGGCATGCATCGCCTGGGATTTGTGAAGGAGCAACTGCCCGAACTGCTCGAGCTGCTCTCAAGCCAAAATGCCATCACGCCGGCAACCGTCTTCTCGCACCTGTGCGTTGCCGACGAGCCCGCACGCGACGCCTACTCAATGCAGCAGTTTGCCTACTTCGACGAGTGCTGCAAGATTCTGCAGGACGGCACTCCGCACTACATCACGCGCCACATACTCAACTCTACCGGCATTGTGCGCTTTCCCGAACACCAATACGACATGGTGCGCCTCGGAATCGGGCTATACGGCATCGCCACAACCACCGACGGCAGCGAGGCAGCTCTCATGCCGGTGTCATCGCTTCACTCGGTGATTATTTCCATAAAAGAATGGGAAGCAGGCACCACAATAGGCTACGGCCAGCGAGGTGTGCTCAGCCGACGCTCGCGCATTGCCACCATACCCGTTGGTTATGCCGACGGCATCGACCGCCACTTTGGCAATGGCAAAATCAATATGTGGGTGAACGGCACATTGTGCCCCACTGTTGGCAACATCTGCATGGACGTGTGCATGATTGACGTCACCGACGCCAACTGCAACGTTGGCGACAACGTGGAAATTTTTGGCGAACACATACCCGTGGAACGGCTTGCCGAGGTGCGCGACACCATCCCTTACGAGATTCTAACATCAATATCCACCCGCATCAAGCGCGTGTATTATCGCGAATAAATACCACTTATTTTTTACCCGCTCCGTTATGACCCCAACCAACAACAACGACGACGAACGATTCATGCGAATGGCGCTCAACGAGGCGCGCCTGGCTGCCGATGCCGACGAGGTGCCCATCGGTGCCGTGATTGTGAGCCACGGTCAGGTTATTGCCCGAGCACACAACCTCACCGAAACGCTCACCGACGTCACCGCCCATGCCGAGATGCAAGCCATCACCTCGGCTGCTGCCATGCTTGGCGGAAAATATCTGGTTGACTGCACCATATACGTCACCGTTGAACCTTGCCTGATGTGCGCCGGCGCGTTGGGATGGAGCCAGATTGCTCGCGTGGTGTACGGCGCCCCCGACGACAAACGCGGCTATCACACTTTCTGCCCACAGCCTTTCCACAAACGCACCGTGGTGCAAGGCGGTGTGCTCGCCGACGAATGTGCACAACTGATGACCGACTTTTTTAAGAAAAAACGATAAAAAACCCATACTAAACCCAACTCAACACCATAACTAACGATGGAAAATTTCACAAAAGGCACAAATCTGAAACCTCTAATCTACAAAAACGGAACCCAACTCTACAAATTGGACGCTCCGCACCTCAGCAATCACTATTATGTGGCAAGCAACCCCGCCACCATAAAACTGATGATGCTGCCCGAAGTGGTGGGCTACGACACCTACGCAGCGCCGCTTGCCCCCACAATCACTGCCCTCGAACACTTTAAGGAATGTGGACTGACCACAAAAACCAACATCCTCACCATATTGCGTGGCGGCTTAAACTATCCACTCGAGGAAAGCTGCTATCGCTGTGGCATTCAGGTCGACAACATGAGTTTTCTGTCGTGCGAACGCGTGATATCGCCTGAGCGAGTAATCACCGGGCTCGACATCCGATATAAGAAAAACCACATCGACGCCAATGCCACCATGCTCATTGGCGACATCATTGCCACCGGCGACACATTGGTGAAATGCATCAACTACATCTTCGACGAATATCAAGCCGCCGGCACTCAGCTGCGCCGCATGATTTTCTTCACCATTGGCGGCACACGCGCCATCAACGTGCTTGAGGAGCTCACCGCCAAGGCTCGCCAGCTGTGGCCGTCGTTTCAAGGCATTCACTGCGTGTTCTTCGAAGGAATCTTCTCGGTTTACGAAGACCGCGGCGTTACCGGAATCAACATCCCCGACATCGACTTCTATTGGAACGGCGGCGTGATTGCGCCACAATTCCGCAAAGCCGTAGTGGCGAACCAAAACGCCCTGTTTGAACGCTGCATCATCTACGATGGCGGCGCACGACGCTACGAAATACCCGACCACTATCACGAAGCCACCGAATATTGGGAGAGCCTGGCAAGCATTGCCAATGAGGTGAACTTGAAAGACTTCATTGAAGAAAAACTTGGCTACTCCACCCCTATCACCTTCGATGCTTGGCTCGAGGCGAACCACTTTGCAGGGCTGAAGAAGGTGGAAATGAAACGCCTCTACGAAGCCGAACAGGCATTGGTGGCGAAAGCCTCGGAAATCAGTCTGAGCGACGTGTGCCAATTGCGTCTGCAACAAATCAAATCGGCATTAGGGAAATACATCTAACCTCGAAATTCTAATCTATAAAATAAAAAAACTGCAATTCAAATATGAGCAATCAAGCAAACAACACCAAAGTGGACATCGATTACACCCACCAGCAAGTGCCCGCCGGCGCACGACGCGGCTTCTGGAGCATGTTTATGATTATGATGGGATTCACCTTCTTCTCGGCAAGCATGTGGGTGGGTCAGAAACTCGCCGAAGGGCTCGACCTCTACGGCTTTATCGGCGCGCTGATTCTTGGCGGCGTCATCCTTGGCGCTTACACCGGAGCACTCGGCTTTGTGGGCGGCGAAAGCGGATTGTCGCTCGACAACCTTGCCATTCGCAGCTTTGGCCGTTACGGCAGCTATCTGCCCAGCGCAATGATTTCGTTCACGCAAATCGGATGGTTTGGCGTGGGTCTTGCCATGTTTGCCATACCCGTTGCCAGCCAACTGCTTGGCGACAACAAGACATACGAGTATCTGCTGGTGGCTATTGCCGGCATTTGCATGACAGCCAGTGCCTATAAAGGAATCAAGAGTCTCACCATCATCAGCTTCATCGCCGTGCCATGCGTGGCTATTCTCGGCACCGTGGCTATGATTATGGCTATTCAAAAGGGCGATGCAACCATCGTCGACCAGTTTGCCCGCAGCACCTCCGACCTCGGCATCATTGGCGGCGCCGGACTGGTGGTGGGCAGCTTTGTTTCGGGCGGTAGCGCCACGCCAAACTTCACCCGCTTTGCCCGCAGCGGCAAAATGGGTTGCATAATCACCGTGATTGCCTTCTTCATTGGCAACAGCCTGATGTTCTGCTTTGGAGCAGTGTCGTCGATTTGCGTAGGCGGTAACGACATCTTCGACGTGATGCTCAACCTCAACCTGTTCTACATTGCCATACTCGTGCTTGGGCTTAACATTTGGACCACCAACGACAATGCGCTCTATTCAGCTGGTCTTGGACTTGCCAACATCACCAAACTGAGCAAGAAAACCTTGGTGCTTGCCACAGGTTTGCTCGGCACGCTGGCTGCCGAATGGCTATACTGGAATTTTTGCGGATTCCTTAACATACTCAACTGCACACTGCCGCCTGTGGGCATCATCATAGTCATCTCATATTTTATGCATCGCAAAGCCTACATCAACGGCACTGTTGCCATCAACAACGTGGAATGGGGCGCTGTGGCTGGCGTGGCAGCCGGTGCCGTGGTGGCAAACCTCGTGCCTTGGGGCATAGCATCAATCAACGGCATGGTGGTGGCAAGCATCTGCTACCTCGCCGGAAATGCCCTGCAACATCGCAACAACTGAAACAAACAATCAATATTCTCCAATAAACAAATCTATGACAACGAAATTTCGAATCAGGCTAAAGCCTCTGGCGCTAATGCTCGTCTTGATTATTTCCCTGCCGGCATTTGCACAAAAATCGCAAATACAGGAGGCGAAAGTGAAGGCATCGAAGATGTCGGAACCGGTGCTCTGCACCATAATCTTGCCCGAGGAGTATTCCGACCCTGAATGTCAGGAGGCTCAATATCCGGTGCTATATCTGCTTCACGGCTACGGCGGAAACAACACCAACTGGGTGAGCAAGAAGGAAGATTTGCCCGACATGGCTTCGCAATACGGTGTGATTATTGTTTGCCCCGACGGCAAAAACAGCTGGTATTGGGATTCGCCCGTCAACAAGGAGTCGCAGTATGAAACATTCATCACCCACGACCTTGTGAACTTCATCGACAACTCCTACCGCACCATCCCCGAGGCTGGCATGCGCGCCATCACCGGGCTGAGCATGGGCGGTCACGGCGCCTTGTTCATCGCGCTGCGCCACCCCGATGTGTTTGCCAGCTGCGGCAGCATGAGCGGCGGCGTTGACATACGTCCGTTTGCCGAAAAATGGGAGATGAAAGCCGCCCTTGGCGAATATGCGCAAAACAAGGCAGTGTGGGATAAGCACACAGTAATCAACCTAATACCGGGCTTAAAAACCAACCAACGCATAGTGTTTGAGTGCGGCGTCGACGACTTTTTCATCGGCGTTAATCGCGCATTGCACCAGGCTATGCTCGATGCAAAGATTGCACACGACTATGCCGAACGCCCCGGAGCTCACACTTGGCAGTTCTGGTGCAATGCCCTCGACTATCAAATGGTGTTTTTCAGCAAAGCATTCGACGCCTTCGGGCAATAAGAGCAGGATAATAACTCATAAAAAAGATGCGCGCGGCTAAGGGCGGAAGAAATAACGTCCTTTGCTGCGCGTTGCTTTGCCATATTCAATGGCACGCACCGGGCAACGATGTATGCAGCTGAGGCACATGGTGCAGTTGCCATGCCAACGGGGCAAGCTGCCACCGTCAAGAGTGATGTTGTTCGCCGGACATTCGCGGGCGCACAAGCCGCAGCGAGTGCACACGTCGGTGTTTGCAGCAAACGCCTTGTCGCTCATGGCAAAGCGGCGAAACAACGGATAGACGAGCCTCGACTTCAGACGTCGCCACGGCCCCTCCACCACGTCGATGATTTCGCGTTTTGCGGCTATAGCCTCGGCAACGGCCTTGATGCGTGCGGCAGAAGCCTCAACCTTGCTGCGCTCAAGCGCCTTGTCATCGACGTCGAAGCCAGGCAGCAGAATGTAATTGTTGGGCATCTGCACTGAGAATGCTGCCTTCAGGCGAATGTTGCCAAGCGATTTGGCGAACATCGACACCGTCTCGCCCACCTCGTCGCCGCAGGTGGTCACCATATAGCAATAGGTGTCGGCGCAACAGCCTTGCAGTTGCACACGCGAGGCAAAATCGGCTGCAACAGGCGCCGGCCCCCACGAATAGGTGGGAAACACCCAACCCACGCTCTCGCCCTCGGCAAGCGCGAAAGTGAGGGTGCCTTCAGCCACAGCCTCAGCTATTGCCACCAAGCGCTCGCCAAGCATCGCAGCCAGCTGCTCAGCCACATGCTTAGAGTTGCCTGTACCACTGAAATAGAATATCATATCTTTTCAGACAAAAATGGGTTAATGGATGGTGATTTGAGTGGCTCCGAAGCCATATTCCATGAAGCTGGCATCCTGAGCAGTGCAACGCGGATAGCGACGCTTAAGCTCGTCGAGCAACGCCTTGCGCAGAACGCCCTCACCCTTGCCGTGAATGAAAATCAGCTTGGTGCCAAGGTGCTTCTTATGCTCATCCATGGCTTCGCGGAACTTTTGCATCTGATAGGCAAGTATGTCGGCTGGACCCATGCCGGCTGTAGTGTCAACCAGCTCGTGTATGTGCAGGTCGATTACCGGAATCTCATCTTTCTTCTTTTTTTCAACAGGTTTGCGTTCAGGCTTGTCGGCAGCGCGTTTCATGCGCAGGGCACGTTCAAGTTCGCCACTGTCAATCACCATCTGCTTCGATGGCACATCGCCCCTGACAATGTCGATGGCAATCACCGGATTGTCGAAATATTCGTTGTCGTGAAAGCAATGCAACCGGTGGAACTTCGAGGTGTCGAGTCTATGCTCAACCAGCGCCGGATTCTTAGGCGCAAACGGTTTGTCGACCTTAAAGGCGATATATTGCACAGCCACGCGGTTGACGTCGCGAATGCTGGCAAAGTCAAATTCCTCCATCATGATTTGTATGTTCGGCTCCACCACGCCATGGTAGCGCGTGGTCCACTCGCCGGTGTCCTCGTTGCGCGTGAAATAGGTGAAATAAAGGAAATAATTGCTGTCGTTCACCAGATAGGCATAATAAGTGGTGGTGTTGAGGTGCTTGAGTTCCTTTGCCTCATAGCCCAGCACCACGTTCAGCACGTCGCCGGTGGGTGTTTCTTCGATGGGCAAGTCGGTTGGCGGAGCCGGTTTTGTGCTCGGTGCCGGCACCTCCTTGCTTTTTGCCTGCGCCAACGGACGGTCGTAAGCCGAGGCGCCCGTCTTGGCAGCCTCCACAACCACCAGCTCGCTCAGCAATGCCGGTGTTTCAAATCCGTCTTCGTCTTCAACGTATGCCAGTTTGCCTTCGATGCGGCAAACGCGGCCGCCTCCCACCTGATTCAGGAATCGAACAATATCGTTAACTTTTGCCATAATATGCTATTTGCTTAATATTAAACATCTTAAGTGGCTACAACCCGCACTTGCGGACTTACCGATTGCAAAGTTAATGATTCTATGCGGCTTTATCACATAATTTCGCCATCAAAATAATTGCGCCAAACATTTGGCATTTTGCAATTAATTTCTTATCTTTAACATCAAAATTAAACCAAAACGAACCCAATGAAACGACACATATCAACCCTACTGCTAATTTTGCTAACATTGGTGACGGCGCAGTCACGCACCGACGCCGACTCGGAGATAGTGGAATCGCACACCTTTTTGATACCGAAGGACATCACCAAAGACGTCAACTATGGTTTTCGCGAAGCCAAGCGTAGCGCCGCCGACATCGACGTGATTGTGATTCATTCGTGCTACTATGCCCAAGCCGACTCGTTCAACACCGATGGCTGCATCAGCCAGTTCCGGCAACACAACGTGTCGCCGCACTACATCATCAGCCGTAGCGGCGAAATCATCAAAATGGTGGAGGAACACAACATTGCACAACACGCCGGCCGCAGCATGTTGCCCGGTGTGGGACGCACCCACCTCAACGATTCGTCGATTGGAATAGAGATTGTGAACACTCGCACCGAGGGTCCGAACTACATTCAATATAACGCCCTAAGCCGATTGGTGAAGGACATTTGCATGCGCAACCACATCCGCTACATTGTGGGACACAGCGACATCGCACCCACACGCAAGGACGACCCGTGGTGCTTCGACTGGCAACGCTTTGCCAACCACATCCATCAAAGCATGGCTTACATTGAATTTCCGGCTGTTAATCAAAACCTGATGGCACACAACGCCAACTAATTATTCGGCTTCTGCCAATCTAAGCGCCGTTTCACGCCATGGCGAGCGCAACAGCCAGCAGCGCCGTGAACAGCAGCATGGCACGCGCAGTGGCACCAAGCAGCGGATTGAGCGCAGCGCCGGTGCTATGACACAGTTTCCACCAGTTGGCGGTGTGAATTGCCAAATACACCACGGCAGGCACCAGGCACAACCACGACGAGAACAGCGTGAGTCGCACCCACAACGGCGACAAGATGCTCACAGCCACAAAGCCATTGATGAGATAGGCGGTAGCCGCCAACTTACGCCCGAAAATCACCACCGAGGTGTGCTTGCCGGCATCGATGTCATCTTCCATGTCGCGATAGTTATTCACCAGCAACACATTCACGCCCATCAGCCCTATTGAAATCGAGGCAAACACCACGATTGCATCAAACGTGTCCGACTGAATGAAATAAGTGAGGTTGACTGGCACCAGCCCGAAGAACACAAACACCGCCGCTTCGCCGAGTCCATGATACGACAGCGGATAGGGTCCTGCGCTATAGGCAAGTGCCGCCAAGGCAATGACGACGCCTACAACCAGCAGCCACCACGGACCGTAAAACAGCAATCCGCAGCCCACAGCACAGGCAGCAACAAGAGTGCACACAGTCACCCACTTGAGCGTGTCGGGCTTGATGTCGCCTTCGGTTACACCACGGCGCGGACCAACGCGACCTTTTTTGTCGGCACCACGCAGATAGTCATAGTATTCATTGGCAAGGTTACTCACAATCTGTGCCAACAAGGCAAACAGCAAGCACAGCACGGCAGGCGTCCATCGCAGGCACCCCCGATAATAAGCCAAAGCCACTGCAATCACCACGCCCGACAGCGATACGGGCAAAGTGCGCAGTCGCAAGGCTTCAATCCATATTTTCAGTTGTTTCATCGTTTCTTGTTAGATTTTCTTGTTTTGAACTGTGCAGAAGAGTTGTCGTCGGCATCGAAGCAGCGAATTATTGCATCGCGTATCACCTTGGCTTCAGGACCCTCATGCTTGAGAATGCGCAAGATGGTGCTCAAATAAGCCTCTTTGCTCTGCAAGCCACACAGCTGAGCCACACCGCACTGGGTGAGCATGGTTTTTTCGTTGAACACCATCAGCACCTTGGCGTAATCGTTGCCGTCGACATACCCCTTGAACCGCTCGCACAGTTCCTCGTACATCTCGCGAGGTTTTATTTCGTTGATAAGGAAAATCATGTGCTTTTCAAGAGCAGTGATGTCCTCGAAGCGCTTGTCGATGCGCACCTCCACATTGCGCTTAACACGATGGCGCACGTGCTCGAGCGCCTGGGCGGTCTGCACGCCGCGGAACATGCCAATCACATTGCGCTTTACGCGCGAGAACACCTTGTCGGGGTCCTTATGGCAGAAGCGAGCCACAGCGCGCACCACATCTTCAAGCAACAAAATGTTTTCAATCTCAGCCACATTGGGCACAAACACACGCTTCGAACGCAAATAGCGCACCTCGCCCTCGTCGCGGCGGTCGCGGTCGACAATGCCACGCCCATCGAGGTTATGGAACGACTTCAGCTCGTTGAACGTGCGCGTGGCCTCAATCACCCTGTTGCAGCTGCCCAGCGGCTTCACTGTATACTCGGTGAACACCAACGGATATAGCTTCGAGTCGATGCTGTGCACATTGTCGCCCTCGATGAACAGAATTGGTTTACGGCTGCCCAGCAAGTCGAAATACAGTTCGTCGTTGAACGTGTCGTTGGGGTTGACAAACTCATAGTCCCACGATTCGTTTTCGACATCGAAACTCTTAATCCAAATGCAGGTGTTGGCAATTCGGCTTGAAGCGAACTCAATGTCGTGAGTGCTATATACAAATGTGCAGTCGGGACGCATCTCCTCAATCACGTTCCACATGTTTTGCATGATGCTTCGGTGGATGAACGTCTCAGGTGCGTCCACTAGAATCACCGCATTCTTAGGGGCATACAGCGTGGCGCCAATATAGTAGAGAGCAGCCTTTTCGCCGTCGCTCAGCCTGATGGCGCCGTAGGGCTTATCGCCGCTGTCGTTGCTGAACAGCAACCTGCCGCTTTCGCGCAGAATCTTGTTGCGCGGAAATATGACTTGCCAGTTGCGCACCAGCGCGTCGAGCTTGGTGTGAGGCGGCTCGGAGTTGTCGCCATCGAGGCGCACGCGAGCCTTGTAGACAAGCAACTCGGCAAACTCGTCGCTCATGAGCATCACCAACAGCCGCTCAAACTCGGTAGTGGCTTTGCCGCCTATGAGCGGATTGATGGCAAGCTTCTGGTTATATTGGTCCTCGATGCTTCCGGGCATGATGTTATGATAATTCTCGGAGAGAATGCCCTTCAATGCCGACATTCGATAAGCCTTGTCGCCGGCATCTTGCAGCAGGCGCTGGCAAAAGCGACTTTTACCGGCACCGTTGGCACCTATCACCGTCACCTGCGAGGCGTTGTTGAGCTGAAGCGGTTCGCCGACGGTTCGTTTGGGCAATGTAATGTTCATATTATTATGGTTTTTATGCATAACTGTTGTGTTTTACGAAATTACATCTTTCTTGTCACTCCATCAACACACAAATGATTAAATAACTTTAATCTTCGCCCTCAATCACCAAAAAAGCGGTGCCGCTGTTGCAGAAAATGGCAGTTAGCACTAAATTTGTAGAATAATCATCGCTGGATTATGAAACGAATAGGCATACTGTCTGACACCCACTCGCTGTGGGACGACCGCTACGCCAAGCATTTTGCCGACTGTCACGAGATTTGGCACGCCGGCGACATTGGCGACATGACCATCATCGAGCGCCTTGGCAAAGTGGCGCCGGTGGTGCGTGCTGTCTACGGCAATATCGACGGTGCCGAGGCTCGGCGTGCACTCAATGCCATTGAGGTTTTCACCACCGACGGCGTGAAGGTGGTGATGACACACATCGGCGGCTATCCCGGCAAATATGCCCCGGGCATCAGACAGCGGCTTTGGCTGTCGTCGCCGCAACTGTTTGTTACCGGACACTCGCACATACTCAAGATAGTGCCCGACCGCGAACTCAACCTGCTGCACGTCAATCCAGGTGCCGCCGGCAAACAAGGCTGGCAAACGGTGCGCACGCTGGTGAAACTCACCATCGACGCCGGCATCATTAAAGATGCCGAGGTGATTGAGCTTGCCGACGAGGTGATTCGTAAGTAAGACAACAACAAAATTTTTATGAAATTAAACAACAACAAAGATATGAAATTACTGAAAATGAAATTCATAGCCAACGGCTCGCATGTCGGAGCCTTGGCGCTGGCGCTGATGGCGCTGATGATGTTCACCTCGTGCCACACCACCGAGGAAAACTATCGCGCATCCTACGAACTTGCCGCCAACAAAACCAAAGAAGGCGTTGGCGCCGACACCTACGCCAAGATTGTGGCGGAACAGCGCCGCAACACCGATGTGGTGAACGGCGACTCGGTGCGCATTGTGGCTCACTTTGTGGGGCTTATTGACGTGGAAAAAGCGCAAACCAAGCGCTACAATGTGGTGCTGCGCGGATTCAAGCAGGTGGTGAACGCCCGCTCGATGCGCGACCGCCTTATCAAAGAGGGTCACAACTCCTATGTGCTCTATTACGAAAAAGAAAAACTCTACTATGTGATTATCGAGGCTTTCGACACCCGCGAAGGCGCTGCCGACTTTCTGCACAACGCCAAGTCGCGTGTGAAGATGAACGTTCCGCTCGACAACCTATGGATTCTTGAAAAAATTAATTAACTATCAATTGCATACACAACATGGCTACAGTTGACGACAAAAAAATTATCTTCTCGATGGTGGGATTGAACAAAACCATCAAGCAGACAAACAAACAAATTCTGAAAAACATCTATCTCTCGTTTTTCTACGGGGCAAAAATCGGCATCATCGGCTTGAATGGCGCCGGAAAGTCGACCCTGCTGAAAATCATTGCCGGCATCGACAACGACTATCAAGGCGAAGTGGTGTTCTCGCCCGGATACACCGTGGGCTATCTGCCCCAGGACCCGCACCTCGACGACGACAAAACCGTGCTCGAGATTGTGAAGGAGGGCGTGAAGCCGGTGGTTGACGCACTTGCCGAATACGAGGAAATCAACAACAAATTCGGCTTGCCCGAATACTACGAAAACGAGGACAAGATGAACGAACTTTTTGCCCGCCAAGCCGAACTGCAAGATGTGCTCGACGCCACCGATGCGTGGAACCTCGATTCGCGCCTCGAACGCGCCATGGACGCGCTGCGTCTGCCGCCTGCCGACCAAAAAGCACAACACCTGTCGGGTGGCGAACGCCGCCGCGTGGCGCTCTGCCGACTACTGCTGCAAAAACCCGACGTGCTGCTGCTCGACGAGCCTACCAACCACCTCGACGCCGAGAGCATCGACTGGCTCGAACAGCACCTCAACCAATATGAAGGCACCGTGATTGCCGTAACTCACGACCGCTACTTCCTCGACGACGTTGCCGGCTGGATTCTCGAACTCGACCGCGGCGAAGGAATTCCTTGGAAGGGCAACTACTCATCATGGCTCGACCAAAAGAGCAAGCGCATGGCTCAGGAAGAAAAGGTGGCAAGCAAACGCCGCAAGACCCTCGAACGCGAGCTCGAATGGGTGCGTATGGCGCCTAAAGCACGTCAAGCCAAAGGTAAGGCGCGCCTCAACTCCTACGACCGATTGCTCAACGAGGACCAAAAAGAAAAAGAACAACACCTCGAAATATTCATCCCCAACGGTCCACGATTGGGCAACAAGGTGATTGAATCGCACGAAATTGCCAAGAGCTTTGGCGATAAGGTGCTATACAACGACCTCACATTCAGCCTGCCCCCTGCAGGCATCATTGGCGTAATCGGGCCGAACGGCGTGGGCAAAACCACCCTGTTCCGCTTGATTATGGGACTCGAAACGCCCGACAAAGGCTCGTTTGAAGTGGGCGAAACAGTGAAACTGGCTTACGTTGACCAGCAACACAAGGACATCGACCCCGACAAGACTGTCTACGAGGTGATTAGCCAAGGCAACGAAACGCTGCGCATGGGCGGCCGCGACATCAACGCTCGCGCCTACTTGAGCCGCTTCAACTTCTCGGGTGGCGACCAGGAGAAGAAGTGCGGCGTGCTCTCGGGCGGCGAACGCAACCGCCTGCAACTGGCATTGGCACTCAAGCAGGAAGGCAACGTGCTGCTGCTTGACGAACCCACCAACGACATCGACGTCAACACCCTTCGCGCACTTGAGGAAGGTCTTGAGCAGTTTGCCGGATGTGCCGTGGTAATCAGCCACGACCGTTGGTTCCTCGACCGCATCTGCACTCACATCCTCGCCTTCGAAGGCAATGGCGAAGTGTTCTTCTTTGAAGGCAGCTATAGCGACTATGAAGTGAACAAAGCCAAGCGACTGGGCATCGAAGAGCCCAAGCGAATTCGCTATCGCAAACTCGACGCCTAACACTTTGCACACATGCAATAACATTCACGCCCGCCTCGGCTAATTGCCAAAGCGGGCGTTATTTAGTTTTTTTAGGCAGATTTTTTAGGTCGTAATTAATTGATAAGATAAAGTAAAATTATTAAAAATAGCCAAAGCCATCGCGGCTTCAGCAGGGTTATGAAAGGGTTTTCTATATCGTTGCTTCGCCACAAATCGAATATTCCATATATTTCTTCACCGACGAAGCCGGCAAGCCCATGCCAAACAGGTGCATAAGCTTGGTGATGGCTGCTTCGCTGGTGAGGTCGTGGCCACTGATTACGCCCGAACGCGACAGCGTGCTGCCCGTGTCGTAGAGCGAACTGTCGACGGCGCCGTTGACACATTGCGTTACGTTCACAATCACTATGCCGCGCTCAACAGCCTCGGCAATAGTGTGGGTGAACACATCGTTCGACGGAGCATTGCCGGCGCCGTAGGTCTTGAGCACAATGCCTTTCACTCCGGGGGTGCTGAGCATGTGGCGCAAAGTGGAGTCGCTGATGCCGGGAAAAATCTCAACAAACAGCACATTGGTGTCCATATTGTAGTGCACCTGCAACGGACGCTTAGTGTTGGTGCGGAACAGCGCATCCTCGTTGAACTCGATGTCGAGCCCAATCTTAGCCAACGCCGGATAGTTGTGACTCTTGAATGCATCGAAGTTGTTGGCACTCATCTTCGACGAGCGGTTGCCTCGCCACAAATGATTCTCGAAAAGTATTGCCACTTCCTGCACCATCGGTTCGCCATTGATGTCGGTGGCAGCAGCAATCTGCAAGGCGGTGATGAGGTTTTCCTCGCCATCGGTGCGCACCTCGCCGATGGGCAACTGGCTGCCGGTGATAATCACCGGCTTTTGCAGGTTTTCAAGCATGAAACTCAAAGCCGAAGCAGTGTAAGCCATGGTGTCGGTGCCATGAAGCACCACAAACCCGTCGTAAACATCAATATTGTCCTCGATGGCTTTAGCAATGTTGCACCAATGCTGCGGACTCATGTTTGCACTGTCGATTGGCGGCTCGAACTGGATATTGCCTATCTCATAGTCGAGCATCTTAATCTTGGGCACATTGTCGATGAGGTGCGTGAAGTCGAAAGGCTGCAAACCTTTGGTTTCAGGATTTTCAATCATGCCTATCGTGCCACCCGTGTAAATGATGAGTATTTTTGGTTTACTGTTCATGCTTCAAGCATTTTGAGTTTGTAAAACGGCTGAATTGGCAAATTGCTTGTATTCACAATGCAAATATACTGCTTATTGGCGCAACAATACAAATAATTACGATAAAAATTCATCCCATTCTTTCTTTTTGACACAGCACCCCATCGTCATGCAATGCCCTGAACAACACCCCGAAACGCTGCCCTATACCCCCGCAGCACACCATCATGCAATCAATATAGCTTTCTCATAAGCACATTCATCTTCTTGCGAAGCTTAATCACAATAGGATATAACACCGCCATCGATACAACTCCAAACACCGCCGGCAAATCCGTGAAGATGCCTATCAGCAATCTCGTGAACCCACACTCAAGCAGGTCTGCAAATCTGACAACAAGTCCATCGACCAACGCAACCAAAGGTTTTTCTTCGTACAGAAATGCCATCATTTCAATATTATTCCCACTCACCGTTGTGGCATAGAGGCGAATGGAGCATGTGAATCAAGGGACAAAAAACTCCGCCAAGACATAGGGGCTTGACGGAGTTGTATTTAATTGCTGATTTCAGCGAGTTAATATTCCTCTTCGTCGAAGAGTTATGCCCCATTTGGCTTTCAATTAGTTATATTTCAAAGACTGTTTTTTTAGCCAAACAAACTACACCATCTGAGACTATCAAAGGCGACTCATTGACGGGTTGGACAAACAATCATTCATTTCTTTGCTCACATAGGGCATCGTCAAGTGTAGTAAGGATTTCCAAAACTGTTTTCAGTACTTTAACCAAAAAACTATTATCGACGATCTCATAGTATATATCGGAATAATACGTTGTACCACCAAATCTTTCACTGTAGTTACACAACACCTTTCTTTTACTTTCATCTGACAAAAATCCATGCATAAAATGATTGCGTAATAACCTACAATACTCATTAATAAACACTAAGTTTTCTATATCTAAAGAGGAATGATATTTGTCCAGAAAGAATTTACAAATGCCTTCAACCATAGATTTTGCATCACGTTGGTTGCATGGCCTTATATTATAGGAAACTATTATCCTATTAAGCATCGTTTCATAGTACGCAAATATAGCACAAAAAAGAATTTGTCTGGATTGCACACATCGCGAATCACAGATCTCTGATGCAGCGTAAAAGTTTCTCAACTCACTCGAAACGATCTCGTAATCTTCATTTGCATTAACTTTTTTAAATTCAGCCACTTTTTCCTCGACATCGTCAACTTGTTCTTGATAATGAGAACTTATATCAGACACCAAAAAGGACAGAATTTCATACTGATCTTCAATCTCTGCTCTTAAGTTTGTTCTTACCCTTCC
>SFEA01000015.1 GCA_004557385.1 Bacteroidales bacterium | reverse complement strand
CCTCAAGGTGGCTCGCACCATAGCCGACCTCGACGGCAGCGAAAACATCAAGCCCGAACACCTCGCCGAAGCCATCAGCTACCGCAACCTCGACCGCGGCAACCGCGCTGAATTAATATGAAAATTTTTATTAAATAGAATATCATGAATCGGTTACTAACTGTAACCAGTTGAAATTAAAAGTTGTATCTTTGAAGCTCAGAATCCTAAAGGAGAAATAGAAGACAATAAAAAATAGAAAATAATTTAGTAACCATATTTTATGTGAATTCTTCTAACTAAAAAGCAACCTCGACCGCGGCAACCGCGCCGAAACAGGCTTTTGATTCGCTTTTATTCTTTTTTCACTAACTGATGTTGCTAAGAAAAACTGCAATTTTGTCAGTATAACGTTTTTTTTAGTAAATTTGCATCGTTATAATGCACTTCTTTAGCGCATTATTGTTTCACTATGTGTGGTGATGAACAATATTGCTGCTAAAAGCATTATTTATTATCACTTACATTATTAATAATATATATGGAAGAAACTCCTATCAAAAGAACAGTTCTCGACTACGACGATATACGCAAAATGGTGCCTTTTTTCGATGGCAAAAAACGCCTTGTTAACTTTTTGCTTAAGTTTTTGTCGGTAGACAAGGTGAACTGGATTCACGACCATAACTGCGACACTCCGGGAGTGCCATTCACAGCCGGACTACTAAAAGACTTGAACATAAAACTGCGCATCGACAACGAGGAGCGTCTCGACAACCTGCCCGAAGGCAGCTTCATTACCGTGTCGAATCATCCGCTTGGTGCCCTCGACGGCATTGCTTTGATAAAAATAGTTGGCGAACGCCGACCTAAATTCAAGGTGATGGTGAACATGGTGCTGAACTACATTTCAGCCATGCGCCCCAACTTTATTGCCGTAGATGCACTGGCATCGAGCGACCCCAAGAAGAAAGCCGTGTCGATGCAAGGCATCAAAGCAGCCATGATGCAAGTGCGCTCGGGCGAACCGATGGGCTTTTTCCCGGCAGGTGCAGTGTCGAAGCTGAACAGAAGTCTGCACATCGAGGACCGCGAATGGCAACCCACCATCATACGCCTAATAAAGCAAATGAAGGTGCCCGTAGTGCCTATCTATTTTCACACTCGCAACAGCTGGTGGTTCACTTTTCTTGGAATGGTGAGCTGGCAACTGCGCACACTGCGCTTGCCTGCCGAAGTGTTCCGCAAGAAAAACGCCACCATGCACATCTCGATAGGCGAAACCATTTCGGTTGAAGAAATTGAAAAATTCGACGACCTGAAACTGCTTGGCGAATATCTAAAGCAAAAGACCTTCGCCATGCGCAATCTCAAATAAAACAAAAAAATATTCAATTAATCTGTAACTCTTCACTATACACGATATGGCTCAAAGCGACGATAAGACGATAATGGCGGTTAAGCAACAATTTTCGATTGTTGGCAATTCGTCGGCACTGAACAGCGCCATCGAAAGAGCCTTGAAAGTGGCTCCTTTCGACCTCTCGGTGCTCATTATAGGCGAAAGCGGTTCGGGTAAGGAATTCTTTCCGCAAATCATACACCGCTACAGCAAACGCCGCAACAATCGCTACACAGTGGTTAACTGCGGCGCAATACCCGAAGGCACCATCGAGAGCGAATTGTTTGGCCATGTGAAAGGCGCTTTCACCGGCGCCGACAAGGACCGCAAAGGCTATTTCGAAGAAACCAACGGCGGCACAATATTCCTCGACGAAGTGGCTGAAATGCCACTTGCCACACAGGCACGCCTGCTGCGTGTGCTGCAAAACGGCGAATACATAAAGGTGGGCAGCGACGTGGTGCAGAAAACCAACGTGCGCGTGGTGGCTGCAACCAACAAAGACCTCATGAAAGCAGTTAAGGAGGGACGCTTCCGCGAAGACCTATATTATCGCTTGTCAACAATACAAATCGACATACCTGCCTTGCGCGAACGCTCCGACGACATCACCATGATTGTACGCGTGTTTGCCCACGACTTTGCCGAAACCAATCACACCCGCCCGGTGAAGTTCAGCGAGCAGGCATTGAAGATGCTTTCGATGTACAGCTGGCCCGGAAACGTGCGGCAACTAAAGAGCCTCATCGAACGCATTTGCGTGTATGAGGACGGAAAAGAAATCACCGAAGAAATAATAAAAAACTACATACCCAACGACACTGTGCTATCTACAAGCCTCGTTGCGGCTAACAACACCGAAAACAGCAGCCTAAACAGCATGCTTGTGGACATGATTAAGAAACTGTTCAACGAGGTGAACGAACTGAAGAAAAAAATTAAAGACTTCGAATCGCCACAACACGCCGAATCAACCAATATCATTGCCCAGCACGACAATAACATAATTGAAGCCGCTAATACGAATATATTGGAAAGCAAACCTTTGCATACTGCCGTTGCCAACTTATTAGAAGTGAGCGAACCTAAAGAAGAAGTAAATTTTTCAAAAGCAAAACGCTCAATAATATCCCCAAGGAACAACTTTGGCAAACACATTAGCCAAATGGCTGACGAAGAACCAAAATACAACTTGGTGGAAGTGGAATCAAGCGACGAGGAATTCAAATCGCTCGAGGAAATCGAAAAAGAAGCCATCGAAATGGCTCTTTTACGCAACAACGGCAAACGAAAAATCACTGCCGAACAACTGAAAATATCGGAACGTACTCTCTACCGAAAAATTGAGGAATATAAACTCAACGACAACAATTACGATTAAACAAAAATATTATTAATATGATAAAACGACTATTGTTGATGATTCCGCTGCTCGTGGTGCTGCAAGCCTGCGTGCCATCGTTTAAATTCAACGGCTCATCAATCGACTACAACAAATATAAAACCGTTTCGATAGGCGAATTTCCAATCAGGGCAGCTCTGGTGTATCCGCCTCTGCAACAACTGTTTGAAAACACCATGACCAACATGGTTACGCGTCAAACACGACTGAAAATGCAGGAAACACCCAACACCGACCTGCGTCTCGAGGGCGAAATCACCGGCTACTCGCTATCGCCTCAAGCCGTAAACGACAACGCTTACGCTTCAAAAACGCGTCTTACAATCACCGTGAGAGTGAAGTATATCGACAACATCGACCCCGAAAAAGAAAACGACCAGTCGTTCTCGTCGTATCGCGACTTCGACAGCAACGAGATGCTCACCGATGTGCAAGACCAGCTTTGCGAAGAAATTTGTAAAGAACTTGCCGACCTTATTTTTAACCAGACATTCGGCAACTGGTAAAAAATCATATTTATGCAAAACATTAATGATTTATATTATAAATATTATAACAAATAAATGAACCTTAACGAACAGTTACGACAATATTTGAGCAACCCCGAAGCCACCGTGAGCAAAGAGTGGGTCGACGAAATGATGAAGCAGTATCCCTACTTCAATTTGCCGGCATTGCTCGCTCAGCAACGGGGCGAGGTTGACAGCGACACTCTGGCACGCATAGCCATTGCCTACCCCGACCGTAAAAGCCTGTATTGCCTGCTGGGCGAAAATGCCGATTTGTTTGCCAACTTCTATCCCGACGAACAAAAACCATCAACGCCAACCACCGAAAACACCATCGACACTTTCCTGAACACCTTCGGCTCGACAAGCGAGAAAGAACTGGAAGTGCTGAATAACCTCATCTTCAATCCGGTGCCCGACTATGCCGACATTCTTGCTGCTGAAGAACAGCAAAGCATGCCACAGCAAAACGAGGCAAAAACCAAAAACGAACAACTTATCAATGACTTCATTGCTAAGTCGAAACAGCACGAAGGACACTTCCCCACCACCATCATCAAGCAAGACAACGACGCCGAAGTTGAACAAGTGAAAAACGACAACATCGACAAGGCTGAAGAAGTGGATGCATCGATGTTCAGCGAAAGTTTGGCTAAAATTTACATCAAACAACGCAAATATTCTAAGGCTTTGGAAATTATAACCAACATAAGTTTGAAATTTCCAGAAAAAAGTATTTACTTTGCAGACCAAATACGTTTTCTAAAGAAACTTATATTAAACGAACAAATCAAAAACAATAAATAACATGTACGGATTTCTTATTATTCTTATAATCATTGCATCAATTTTGTTGATTGGTGTAGTTCTTATTCAAAAGTCGAAAGGCGGTGGCCTTGCTTCGGGATTTGCAAGCGGCAACCAAATGATGGGCGTTCGCAAAACCACCGATTTCATCGAAAAAGCAACATGGGGTCTTGCCATCTTCATCTGCCTGCTCAGCATCGTGTCGGCTAAATTGCCTTCAAACGAAGTGAAGCAAGCACAAGTGGTTCAAACACAAACTCAGGAAACCAAAGCAACACCTTTCCAAACTTCAAACGAAGGTGAGCAACTTCCTGCCACTCAAGAAGCTCCTGCTGCTCCTGCAGAACAAGCCAAGTAATAAAGACAATTTACACTTGCAAAAAAAATATTTTAGCGGTGACATCACTCCACCTTTTTCAATATAAAAAGGAGTGCAATGTTACCGCTAACTTTTTGGCACATCAACATTCACAGTAAAAAAAAATCCTAACGCAATAAATAAATATGCAATAATTATTTAGGCGGCGCCAACGCTGGCAATCTATTCAACCAAGCCAAAAAAAATTTTGTAAATTTGCATACTAATTTATTCATATAACACCCATGGAGAGTAACAATCGCTATATATGCGTTTACGGAGCCTCGAGCGACAACATCGCCGAGGAATATAAACAAGCAGCCTACCAATTGGGCAAAGCCCTTGCCGCAAAAGGTTGGAACTGCATCAACGGCGCCGGCAGCGCCGGCGTGATGCGCGCTGTTAGCGATGGTTTTCTCGATGGCGGAGCCAAAGCAGTGGGCATCATTCCGCAATTCATGGTCGACAACGGATGGCACTATTCGCGCTTGAGCGATATCATCTCCACCCCCGATATGCACCAGCGCAAGCAAATGATGGCTCAACGCAGCCAATGCTCAATAGCCATGCCCGGCGGTTGCGGCACCCTCGAGGAATTGCTGGAAATTATCACTTGGAAGCAACTCTCGCTATACAACAAACCCATAGTGATTTTCAACATCAACGGCTTTTTCGACAGCATTTTGCAACAACTCGAACACTGCATAGCTCAACAATTCATGAAGCCTACGCACAAACATCTGTGGTTCACAGCGCACAATGTGCAACAGATAGTTGACTATATTGAGAGCTACGACGAACAAGCCACACATGTTGTTGAAAGCAAATATTAATAAATCAAGTAGAAGAAGTGAAAACCGACAGTCTGCACATCAAACATATCAACGCCGACAGCCTTGCCGCTGCCGACAGCGTGCAGCATACGTTCAAAGCCAGCTATGCCGAAGGCTTCGGTAACGACCATTCAGCCGACAGCACATTAGCTCCAATAAGCCATTGCGAGAAGCTGGAGGTGCCCATGGGCGACAACAGCCAGGACTACATGCCCAGCCCGCTGCACGACACCGGCACCATGACCATGTTTCTGCTGTCAATGTTCATGGTAACATTCAGTCTGCGCAACGGTTTCAAGTATTTTTCAAACTTCAATAAAAACCTCTTTTCGCTGAAAAAGCGTGAAAACGCCTTCGAGGACCACAACACCGTAAACGAAATAATCACCCTCATCACCCTCGTAGCTAACACCTGCATAATGCAAGGCATAATGCTCAACAGCGCAATAACACTCTATCACCCCGACATAACCACAAACGCCAGCATTTTCACCTACATCATCTCAATCATATCGATTGTAGTGGCATACTATCTGCTGCAACTGTTGGCATACTATGTGCTGGGATATGTGTTCACCAGCCGCACCAACACCTCGCTGCTGCTGAAAGGCTTCAACGCCTCGCAAGCTCTGCTCGGACTCTTCATGATTCCGCTAGTGATATTCCTGCTTGTGTATCCACTACATGCCAATACCTATATTTCTATTTACATTTTCATATACTTTATATGCCGATTGATATTTATTATAAAGGGATTTCGCATTTTTTTCAACAATTTTACCTCTATTTTCTATTTTATTTTGTACCTTTGCAGTGGTGAAATTATACCATTAATAGCCATTTATTATGGCATTATTCTAACGTATTCTTTATTATAAAATTTTTATTGTGAGTATCAAGAAAGTTTTAGTTTCACAACCCAAACCCACATCTGAGAAATCACCTTATTTCGACATCGCTAACAAATACGGTGTTGAAATTGTTTTTCGTCCCTTCATAAAAGTTGAAGGATTAACTTCTAAAGAGTTCCGCCAACAAAAGATTTCTATTCTTGAACATACTGCAATTATTTTCACTGCAAAAACTTCAATCGACCATTTCTTCCGTTTGGCTGAAGAAATGCGCCTCGAAATACCCGACACAATGAAGTATTTTTGCGTGAGTGAAACTGTGGCTCATTACCTACAGAAATACATCGTTTATCGCAAGCGCAAAATATTCCACACCGAAAGCAACCGCGTTGAAGACCTCATTCCTATTCTCGAAAAGCATAAGAAAGAGACATTCATGTTGCCGGTGTCGGACGTTCACAGCCTCAAGGAAGCAGTGCTCGACAACGTCGACATCAAAGTCACTCGCGCCATTATGTATCGCACAATCAGCAACGATTTCTCGAAGGACGAACCGTTTGATTTCGATACTCTCATCTTCTTCACCCCTGCCGGAATTAAGTCGCTCATAAAGAATTTCCCCGATTTCAAACAAGGCGACATTAAAATCGGTTGTATGGGCAACTCTACCAAAAAGGCCATTGAAGAAGCCGGTTTGCGCCTTGATTTCGAACCCACCGCCGATTGTCCTTCAATCACTGGTGCTCTCGAAAACATCATCAAAAAGGAATTGAAGAAAAAATAATTATTTTTCTTTCATCATAATAAAAAAAGGGACGTCGTAATTACACAGATGTCCCCATTTTTTTATACCTTTCCACACTAAAACAATTTTTCTTTATATTAAAACAATGCAATGAAAGGACTACGACTATATAAATACGAAAAACTTTGCAGCCGCAAACTCATCGACCAGATGTTTGCTGCAAAAAACAACTCCATCAAGTCGTATCCGCTACGCCTAATCTATCACATCACCGATAAGCAGCAATCGCCGGCACAGTTCTTCATTTCGGTGCCCAAGAAGCGAGTTCGCCACGCCGTTGACCGCGTGCTCATGCGCCGCCGCATTCGCGAAGTTTATCGCCTAAATCGCCACCTGGTGCTGCCACAAATCAAGGAAGCCAATAAATCGGTGTTCATTGCCTTTGTTTTCATTGGCGACACCATCACCGATTATAATGTGATTGAAGAACGTATGAAGCAAGCCCTCACAAAACTTGCCAAAGCAGTGTCGGAAACCAACGATGCAGGCATTCAACAACCTCCTACTCCACTGCCAAACGCTTAATGAGATGAAAAAAATTCTTTCCACACTGCTCATATTGCCCATTAAATTCTATCGGCACTGCATTTCGCCGCTCTTTCCTCCATGCTGCCGGTTCACGCCCACATGCAGCGAATATGCAATACAGGCAATCACCAAGCACGGACCACTGAAAGGCTCGTGGCTTGCCATTAAACGCATTTTGCGATGCAATCCGTGGGGAGGCAGCGGTTACGACCCCGTACCTTAAAAAACACTCCATTATGCACATATTCGATTGCCACACCCACCATAGTCACCAGCCTTACGCTATAATCAACGCAGAAGCCTCAAATATTGCTTTTGACGAGCATTTACACTATTCGGCAGGTATTCACCCGTGGTGGATTGAAAACTCGTCAGAAAGCATTATTTCAGCCACTATGCAGCTTGCAACAACCACCCGCAACGTGGTGGCAATAGGCGAATGTGGCATCGACCATGCCATCTCCACACCATTGAGCCTTCAACACCAAATATTTGAAAAACACATTGCCTTGTCGGAGGCTACAAACAAACCTCTTATTATTCATTGCGTGCGTGCCTGGCAAGAACTGTTGGCTATGCATCGCGCTGCCAAACCGCATCAACCGTGGATTATTCACGGCTTCCGTGCCAAGCCTTCGATAGCCGAAAAACTCCTGCAAGAAGGTTTCTTTCTTTCGTTCGGGCAACGATTCAACGCCGAGTCGCTGCTAATCACTCCGGCTGAGCGAATGTTTGTTGAAACCGACGACAGCCAGCTTGACATCGCCACGGTGGCGCAACTTGTTGCCAAGGCGGCTTCGCTCACCATCGAGCAGCTGGCATGCCAAGTGAACAGCAATGCCGCCAAACTGTTAGGCTTGTGAACAACGCATAATGTGTCACCCGAGGTTTATGCCTGCACATCACCACACCATTAACAAATAAACCACTCTATCACCCATTTTCAACATCATAGATATATAAGATTATTTCTTTAATTTTTTTATTTTTTTCTTTTAATTATGCTGATGATTATGGTCTGTGGAAATTGTATAATAAATTTTCATTGATTTTCTTGCATATTAAGTTGTTTATGTAAGTAAACACGGTTATTAACACATTATTGTTGCGTAATTTATTGAAATATAGCATTATAGTGGTTTTATTAACAACCTGTTGAAAACTGTGTCATTTAATATTTTCACAGCCTGATGCTTGTTGATAAACCTGATGAAAACCGTTTAAACACGATTGAAAACAAAGTGCTAACTTATTTGGAGAATGAGCACACATGGCTGTATAAAAATTGTTTTGAATATTGAAAATAAAGTTTTTAAAAGTTTTGTGAAACTTATTTTTCACTATTAACAGAGTTTTCCACAATTTGTGAATAAAACTATTTAATGTTAACTTTGCCATAAATTAAAAAGCGTGGTAAATGGATAAGAAAAAAAAGAGCATGCTTGAGCTTCATCGCATCACATGCCAAGAATTTAAGCAAGCCGAAAAAATTCCGTTAGTGGTAGTGCTCGACGATGTTCGCAGCCTCAACAACATAGGCAGTGTGTTTCGCACAGCCGATGCTTTTGTAGTGTCGCAAATATGCCTTTGCGGAATAACAGCCACGCCTCCCCACCCCGACATTCACAAAACAGCACTCGGCGCCGAGGAGTCGGTGGAATGGATTTATGAAAAAGATGTTATGAAGTGCGTGAGCGACTTGCGCTGCAAAGGTTATAAAATTTGCAGCATCGAGCAAGCACATGGCAGCATAAGTCTTCCACAATTTACTATCAACAGTTGTGAAAAATATGCCATAGTGCTGGGCAACGAGGTGAAAGGAGTTAACCAAAAGGTGGTTGATTACAGCGACTATTGCATTGAGATTCCGCAAATGGGCACCAAACATTCGCTCAATGTGTCGATTTCAGCCGGCATTGTCATGTGGGATTTCTTCAAAGCTTTGAGCAAATAAAAAAATAGTAAAATAATATAATAGTATATATATTTAATAATATATTACATTTTCATGAATAGAAAACTTCGATTGGGATTGGCGCTTTGCAAGGTTTGGTTTGCAAGCCGACGGCACCCGCGTTGAAGAACCATCGAACATTGAAAATATTGACTATGCCGATGCCTCTTGGCGCCTCGAGGGCAAATCCGAGCGTAGCGGTTGGATTCTCTATCGCCTTGAAAATGGCAATAAAGTGCAGTCGTTCAATCTCTATCCAAGCATTTAACCGCCTTTTGTTACAAAAAAAACGGCAAAAAGGTTGTAAAGATATAACCATATTGAAAACATTTCAGAAACTACTCGACCAGCTCATTAAAAAGAAGTATGTTGAGCGCGGTGAGAAAGATGGCAGCTGGCGTGTGTTTGTAACGCAGTAAAACGCACCACAAGACAATTTCTTATACCTGAGAATAGGAATATAGGTATAAAAAACTTACCGACCAATCTTTTAGCCTCGATGAGGTGAAGAATGGTCGGTATTTGTATTTGATTTTGGTGGGCGGTTATGCCGAGCGGTATTGCGAAGGTGTTTTGCCTGTGTGTGCTTTGAAGAAACGCACAAAGTGTTGGGGATATTCGAAGCCTAACATTTGGCTCACTTGGTTGATGTTAAGCGAATTGTTGTTGAGCATCTCTTTGGCTGCGTTAATCATGTGGGTGGCTATGATGTCTTTGGCAGTGCGTCCGGTTTCCACCCTTACTAATTCGCCAAAATAGCCGTTTGAGAGGCAGCATTTGTTGGCAAAATAAGCCACGGTGGGCAGTCCTTGATGTTGAGCTTGAGTTGAGATGTACTCTTTGAGCAGTTGCTCGAATTTTTTCACCACCGAGTGGTTTATTTCTTCGCGTGTAACAAACTGGCGGTCGTAGAAACGCAGGCAGTAGTTGAGCAGCAGCTCGATGTTCGACACAATCAGGTGTCGGCTGTGCTTGTCGATTGGATGTGTGAGTTCTTGCTCAATCATGTTAAGCACATCGCGAAAAATGACTATTTCGGCAGCTGAGAGGTGCAGTGCCTCGTTGCTTGTGTATGAGAAGAACTCGTATTTCGACATGTTTTTGCCAAGCGAAGTGCGGGCAAGCAGGTCGGGGTGAAACACCAGGGCGGTCCATTTGGGATATTTAACTCCCGGATATGGTTGCACGTGTACCGACTGTCCCGGGGCAAAGCTGGTTACAGTCATTTCGTCGAAATCGTATTTTGTGCGGCCGTAGGATATCTGGCAGCCTTTGTTTTCTTTCAAAAACAGTGCATATATGCCATAGTTCACTAAGTGTTCTTGCAGTTGTTGTGGGTGCTCGTAGTGTATCACGTTCACCAGCGGATGTGTAGTTTCAATGCCATAGTAATCATTGAATTGCTGCACGGTGAATAAATCAAGCTGTTTCATAAATCAAGGTTGTCTCTAAAAAAAGATGTTTTATTCATTTTGCAGGCAATGCATCACATCGTCGGCTATCATGGTGTCAACCAACCGGTTTTCAGCAAGAAAATCTGCCGGTTTATAGCGGTCGGCAAACTGCTTTTTAGCACCGTAGCAAAGCGTTTTGATTGAAGATGCTCCAAGATGACGGGCTATTTTCTCGCCAAAACCGCCTTCAATGGCTCCATCTTCAAGTGTCACCACCACGCTGTGGTTTCGCGACAGGTTATTAAGCATTTCAGTGTCGATGCCTGAAATGAAGCGTGGGTTTATGAGTGTGGCGTCGATGCCATGAGCCACCAGCTGGGTGCAGACCTTTTCGCCCAGTTCAAAGAAGTTGCCTAATGCCAACACTGCCACCTTGCTGCCTTTGTGTACCATCTCGTAGTGGTTGAGAGCCGAGTAGTCGGTGTCGACGGGGCGGTTTGCGGGTTTGGTGAATCCCACTGGCACTCGTATTGCCACAGGGTGCTGGGTGTAGGTGATGCTCCAATTGAGCATGGCAAGATATTCATCGCGATTGGTAGGCGCAAGATACACCAGATTGGGTATGCCTGAAAGCAGAGGAATGTCGAAGTGACAAAGGTGTGTAACGTCGGTCATCGACGTAAGTGAGCCCCACAGCACCAATATGGTTGCCGGGTTGTTGTTGATGCACAAGTCTTGCGACATTTGGTCGTAGGCACGTTGCAGAAACGAGCTGCACACGCCAAACACCGGTTTGCCGCCGGCTTTGGCAATGCCCGAAGCCAGCGCTATGGCGTGTTCCTCGGCAATGCCAACGTCGACAAATTGTGAACCTGCCTGACGTCGGTTTTCGGGAGTCCAACCCCATATTCCAGGAGTGCCTGCGGTGATTGCGCAGATGGTGTTGTCGTGCTTCATCAGTTCAAGCAAATGTGTGGCTGTGAGGTCGTTGTAGTTCTCCGAGCTGCATTCGTGCGTTAGTTTGCCAGTGATTTTGTCGAACGGAGCGATCCAGTGCCAACGCTCTTTGTCGTCCTCGGCAAGCTGATAGCCTTTGCCCTTGAGGGTGTTGATGTGCACCACCACTGGATGGTCGATGTCCTTCACTTTCTTGAAAGTGTCAATCAGCGCTGCTATGTTGTTGCCCTCGGGTTGATAAACATAGTCGAGAGCCATGGCGCGGAACAGATTGTTGCTGCAGGTGCCATTCGATTGGCGCAATTCAGCAAGGTTTTGGTATAGCCCGCCGTGGTTTTCGGCAATCGACATTTGATTGTCGTTGACCACTATGATGAAATTCGAGTTGAGTTCGGCAGCCCAGTCGAGTCCTTCAAGCGCTTCGCCGCCGCTAAGCGAACCGTCGCCAATCACGGCAATCACGTTGCCGTCTTGCCCTTGCAGGTCGCGTCCTTTAGCCAGTCCGCAGGCAAGGCTAACAGCGGTTGATGTGTGTCCGATGGTGAAGTGGTCGTGTGGGCTTTCGCTTGGTTCGGTGTAGCCCGACACATCGTCGTAGTGTTGGCTGCTGACAAATGCTTGTGCGCGTCCGGTGAGCATCTTGTGCACATAGCTTTGATGCGACACGTCGAAGACTAATTTGTCGGTTGGAGAATCGAACACGTAGTGCAGGGCTATGGTGGCTTCCACCATACCCAGGTTTGGACCGCAGTGACCGCCGTGCGCGCTGAGTTTGTCAATGAGCAGTGTGCGCATTTCTTGTGCCAATGCTTCCATTTGTTTTGTTGTCATCTGCTTTAGGTCGGCAGGTGAGTTGATATGTTCTATATACATTGTGAATCTGTGAGAAAAGTTATTGTATGCTTAAACGATTGATTTACCCATGTCGTAGGCTTGTGAGAGGGCATTGTGTCCGTCAATATCGCCTGCAGCGCTAACACCGCCGGCAAACACTGTTCCTGCAAGATGGGCATTCTCAAAACACTCAATCCATCCACCAAGCCCTTCAATGGCTCTTTGCGGCACCTCGTGAGAGTCCTCAGCTGCTGCCGTGAGCATATAGATGTCGCGGAAATGATAGTCAGTGCCGTAAAGCGCATTGGCGCGGTCGAGCAAGGTTTTCATTTGTCCGCTCATCTCGTAGTAGTAGATGGGTGTGGCAAATGCTATCACGTCGGCATCATGCATCTTGGGTATTATGGCGTTCATATCGTCGTTGATTACGCATTTCCTGAGTGTTTGACAGGCGAGGCATCCGCGACAAAACTCAATGTGTTTGTTTTGCAAAGAAATCATCTCCACTTGATTGCCGTTTTGCTTTGCTCCTTCCATAAACATGTTTGCAAGTTGGTTTGAGTTGCTGTTAGCTCGCAAACTGGTTGTAATTATCAATACTTTCTTGCTCATAAGTGATGTTTTTTGTGTTTATTCTTTTTTGCAAAGATAGGTGCATCGATGCAATGAATTATTACCTCAATTTGGGTAAAAGTTACCATTATTTAGGGAAATTACGGTCAACCCCCTAATGTTATCGCAAAAGCAGCGTGGTGCCTGTCGCAAGGTCTGCATTTTCTTTTATGTGGTTCATTTTGGCAAGGTTTTTCAGGCGTATGCCGTAGTGTTGGGCAATGGAGTGCAGCGTTTCGCCTGCTTGCACGGTGTGGGTGTCGTTGCCCATGGCGGCTTTGTTTTCTTTCTCTTGAATCCAGATGGTTTCGCCTGGGGCTATAGCCTGTTTTTTGTTGAGGTCGTTGAATTTGGCAAGTTTGCTGTCCTTGATGTTGAGTTCCTTTGCGAGCGAAGCAAAAGTGTCGCCCTCGTGTGCCACCACATAATAGAGCCCCCAACGGCGGCGTATGACGTGCTGATTGCCGATTTCCGATGCCAGCTGCTCGTCGCTGATTTCAACCACGGGCTGCACTTCGTCGGGTTCTGCCGGCTTTTTTTTCGATGGCTTGTAGTCGGCGCTGTCGTAGCGATACAGCTCGTAGGTTTCAATGATTCTAATGAGTTTGTCGGGATAGGCAGGGTCGGTGGCATAGCCGCATTTTTTCAGGGTTCGCGCCCAAGCGGCGTAGTCGGTCACGGAGAGCGAAAACAGCGGCGTGTAGCGCTTGCGCTTGAGAAACAGCGAGTGGTCGGCATACGATTGCTCAGCCGACAGGTAGCGGCGAAAGCACTCTTGCAGTTCATCGTCGTCGTGGCGAATGGTGTCGCCGCTCCACCCGGTGCACTTAATGCCAAAGTGGTTGTTGCCTTCGCGGGCAAGACGGCTCTCGCCGCATTGGCTCTCAAGCAGTCCTTGCGCCAGAGTGATGCTTGCCGGTATGCCGTGCAGTTGTTGCTGCTCTTGCGCTATGCTGTGGTATTTTTCGATGTAGTTGAGATATTTTTGCGATTTGATTGGTTGTTGAGCCACAACCAAGCTGCATCCCAAAAAAACATAAAATATGGTACAAACTAATGTTCTGAGCATATTATATTGAAAAAAATGAATATATTTGCGTGTAAACTATATACTATAAACCATGAGGGATTTGATTTTAACTACAAAGATAGCAGTTTACTCGTATTCTGAATTAACCGCGGAGTATAAAAAAATAGTTGATGCAGCCAAAGAAGCCACAAAACGCTCCTATTCGCCTTACAGCAAATTTTGTGTGGGAGCGGCTTTGCAATTAGACAACGGCGAGATTCTCACCGGTGCCAATCAGGAAAACGCTGCTTTCACTGCCGGCACATGTGCCGAGCGAAGCGTGATTTTCTACGCCGGTGCCAACTATCCGGGCGTGCCTTTCCGCCGCCTTGCCGTGGCTGCTTTCACAAAGGGCGATTTTGTGAAGAATCCGGTGTCGCCGTGCGGTCATTGCCGCCAAGCCATTTTGGAATACGAAACTATCAGCGGTGCGCCAATTGAAATAGTGTTGTGCGGACGCGATGAGGTGTATGTGCTGCACAGCATAAAAGATTTGATGCCTCTCAGTTTTTGTGAATTTTAATTGTATAGAATGAAAAAATATCTTTTTGCTGTGCTTGCGGCTATGATTTCGCTGCAAGCGTTTGCCGCTGTTGAAGGCAAATGGCAGGGAAAACTCAATTTGGGCACCACCACCCTATCGCTGGCTGTACGCATTGCCGAGGGTGGCAAGGTGGCGTGGATGGATTCGCCCGACCAGATGGCGTTCAACATCGAGTGCGACACGCTTACGGTTGCCGGCAACAGCGTTACTGTGGGCGTGAAGCGCATGGGCATTCTCATCAGCGGCACGCTCAGCGATGCCGACAACAGTTTCAGCGGCTCGTTTCGCCAGGGGTTGGCTAAACTGTCTTTCGAAATGGCTTATGTTAGCACTAACCCCTATCTTGAGCGTCCGCAAACACCGCAACCGCCGTTCCCCTACGATATTGAAGAGGTAACTTTCAGCCATGGCGATGTCACTCTCACGGGCACGCTCACCAAGCCTGCTGGCAAAAAGAATCTCACAGCCGTGGTGCTGGTGTCGGGCAGCGGGCAGCAGAACCGCGACGAGGAGGTGATGGGGCATAAGCCGTTTGCGGTGCTTGCCGACCATCTCACGCGCGGCGGAATTGCCGTGTTGCGCTATGACGACCGCGGCACTGGCGGTTCGTCGGCATTGTCGCCCGATGTCACCACTGCCGATTTTGCTCAAGATGCGCTGGCTGCTGTGAAATATCTGCAATTGGTGCCCGAAATCAATAAAAAGAAGATTGGTGTGGTTGGTCACAGCGAGGGTGGGCAGATTGCCATCATGCTGGCTGCTGAGCATCCAAATGACGTTAAGTTCATCAGCACGCTGGCGGCTCCGGTGGTGAAAGGCAAAGACCTGATGATTACACAAAACGAGGATATGGCACGAATGCGCGGCATAGAAATCACTGCCGACCAGCGCAAAATTCTCGAGCAGGCGTTTGCTGCCATCGACACCGTTAACGACACCGAACTACTCAAAAACCGCCTTTACCACATCATGACCGACGGCAAGTCGGCTCAAGAAATGATTAATGTAAACAGTCAGATTATGGTGATGACCACGCCGTGGTATGTGAATTTTGTGCGCTATTGTGCTATTCCTCACCTCAATGCCATGCGGCAGCCTATGCTGGCCTTCTATGGCGCAAACGATGTGCAGGTCAACGCCACTCTCAACGCTGCTACCCTCAACGCCTCGTATGGCGGCAAAAAGCTGGAAATTGAAAACGGGTTGCACTACAACCACCTGTTTCAGGAGTGCAGCAAACCAACCGCCGACTATGGGCGAATCGAACAAACCATTTCGCCAAAGGTGATGCAGCGCCTGCTCGACTGGCTGATGAAACGGTAAAAACATTTGGTGGAAACAGCCACTTTCGCCCCAAAAAATTTGGTGGAAACTACCATTTTTGCTCAAAAAAATTTGGTGGAAACTGCCACTTTTGCCCGAAAACATTTGGTGGAAACTGCCATTTTCGCTCAAAAAAAATTGGTGGAAACTGCCATTTTCGCTCAAAAAAATTTGGTGGAAATGGAATTTATGCACTAAATTTGTGAAAAATTTAGGTAAAAAATGAAAGATAAAGTCATCAATTTCAGGCGAAAAATATATGACACCATGCTCAAATGGAAAAACGAGCGTAATGGTGAAACAGCTTTATTGATACAGGGAGCTCGTCGTATTGGCAAGTCGACAATTGCCGAGGAGTTTGCCCGTAAGGAGTATAAATCATATATATTAATTGATTTTTCGAATGTATCAAAAGAGGTGAATGACTTGTTTAATGATATATCCGATTTGAACTATCTTTTTGTAAGGCTGCAATTCATATATAAAGTGCAGTTGTATGAAAGAAAGTCGGTGATTATTTTTGATGAAGTACAGTTGCAGCCACTTGCACGACAGGCAATAAAACACCTGGTGAAAGACGGAAGATACGATTATATCGAAACTGGTTCTTTAATATCGGTTCGAAGCATTAGTCGTAACATACTCATACCAAGCGAAGAAACAAAGATTGATATGTATCCAATGGATTACGAAGAATTCCGTTGGGCGCTTGGTGACACCGCCACCATTCCGTTGCTGCGCACTGCTTTCGAAAAGAAAATGCCGTTGGGCGATGCTGTTCATCGCAAGTTAATGAGAGACTTTAGGTTATATATGCTTGTGGGAGGAATGCCTCAGGCGGTTGCTGCATATTTGAATACCAACAATTTCACGGTTGTGGATAATGTGAAGCGCGACATAATTGCTCTATACGAAGAGGATTTGAATAAAATTGACGCTTCTGGCAAAGCTAAAGCGTTGTACGATTCCACGCCTTCGCAACTTAGCAAAAATGTGTTGCGCTATCAAGTGAATAAAGTAGTTGATAAGAGTGCCAATAAAATCATCGACATAGTGAATGAAATGGAAGATTCAAGGATGGTGAATATAGCATTTCATTCCGATGACCCAAATGTGGGTTTGGCATTAACAAAAAATCAAGAATACTTTAAAATGTATGCTTCCGACACCGGGTTGTTTGTCACTCTGGCTTTTAAAGATGCCGATAGCACTGAAAATATTATTTACAACAAGTTGTTAAGCGATAAACTTAGCACTAATTTGGGATATGTTTATGAGAATGTAATAGCACAAATACTCCGAGCATCGGGTAAAAATCTGTTTTATCACACAATTCCGTTTGCCGAGGGTAAAAAATTCTACGAAATTGATTTTGTGATTTCTGATAAGCATAAAATATCGCCAATTGAAGTGAAGTCGTCAGGTTATACCGCACACAAATCGTTGGATGTGTTTTGTGATAAGTATTCCGATCGCATAATGAATAAATATCTCATCTACACCAAAGATTTAAAAACCGAAAACGGGGTGATGTACATACCCGTTTATATGACCATGTTTTTATGATAATTCATTAGATGTCAAACAAGCCTTTGTTATACAAAGTCGTAATTATCTATAAAGAATTCAAATGACAATGTGTAGGGGCGTATTGCGCCATAATCATCGCTGTTCGTCGCAAGTCTGGCGTTGTTATACGCCCCTACAATACTACAGCCCCAGGTGGGCGGCGTCAGCCGTCTACCTGGAGACTGTGATACCGACTAATGGCTCTATTCATCCTGCATAGAATTGTTGGCTTCTTCCTCTTTGATGTTGACGTTGTCGGTGTGATTCTTGTCGCTGTTTATCACAGTTTCCGAATCGCTGGTTGTGAACTCGGGTTCGTCGCATGAACTGAATACCGACATGCTGAATAATGCTACGATAATTAATATTGCTTTTCTCATAATACTGAAGTTTTTTAGGGTTATTTGTTTGAAGCAAAGTTATGCCTAAAAGACACGACAAACCTAAAAATCAAGCTTCAAATAATCTGACAACCACGCTTGTAACACAGTGATACACAAATGATTACGAGCTGTTAGACTTTTATAATCTAACAGCCCGTAAGTGCTTGATTTTCAATGCTATTGATAGCGTCTCGTTTTTATACCATTAATTTGCTAAAAATCAGCGATTTACGAAAGATATTCTAAAATCATGTCTTTATGCTCGGCTTCCGACTGCTGAATCTTCTCTTTCAAGCGTGATTTTCGCGTATAAATGCTTGCCGAACTCTTGTCGAGGAGCATGCTTATCACCTTGCCCGAGAACCCGGCGAAGTGATAGCAAAGCTGGCGATAATCTTCTTCGCTTAGGTTAGGCACTTCGTCACGGACTATCAACATCACATTGTTGCAGCAGCGGTTCACAGTGTTTTCCAAATCTTTCAGCGACTTCTTGTCCTCGCCGAATTGTGTTATCAGGTTCTTAATTTCGCGTATGGCGGTCTTTTGGTTTTTGGCGCTGTCGTTAAGCAGCGTGATTGAATCGCCCAAGTTGTTCAGCATATCAAAATGGTCCTTGAATATGGTCTGGATGGTTTCGGAGGCAGCCGAATCCTTGTCGCTGATGGTGTGCTGAAGGTCCATCACAAGGTTGGTGTAGTCGTCAATCCTTTGCTGTTTGCGCCTGAGCATATTGCGGTAATACACAATCAGATACACTAACAGCATTGCAGCAATCACCATCGTGAGCCCAAACACTATTGCATTGTTGCGTTGCTTTAACTTGGTTATTTCCAAATCTTTTTCTAAGATATTGATTCTCTGAGTGAGCATCATTTTATATAGAAGAAGTTTTATTTCTTCATCTTCTGTATCAATAGTCACAGAACTAATAGGGGGCTTTTCTTCATTAGTTTCTTCTGCCTTAGAAATCGATGGATTAAGAATCGCAGTAAACAGAATGACCAGTACAAATAATTTAAATTTCATAATTATTGAGTTGGATAAGATAGATTTTCGCAATTTATGGCGAAAGGGCGCACCACTAAATAATGGCGGGCACCCCTTTAAAATAAAGATTATTTTATTTGGTTGTTATTCCTTAGCACCGGCTATTGCTCTTATCACCAAGCCAATAACCAACATTATTGCAGACGTGTATTGCACTGCACTTTGAACTACGGCACTTTCCTCCATACTCATAAACAAAGTTGCAAATAATAGGACTGCCTCAACAGCTGTAAACCAGCCAATATCGCTTTTTAAGTTTGGTGCAAATAACTTTTTTAATGACCAATTCAGCGCATTCAGTCGCAAGAAAGAAGATAGCAAAAACAAGGCTTCAAGTATGAAACTCACCACTATCATTGGAGTTAATGCGAATGATTCACCTGACAAGACTGCGAAAGGGAACGCTTCGGCAGAAAACAAATACAGGTTAATCCACAATGAAGCTGACAACACTGTTTCAAATGCTTCTTCGGTTGATAGTTTTTCAAATATTTTCTTCATAATAAATTGTTTTTTTTGATTGTTTTTTTTGATTCAATATTCTTCTTAACTCTTAACTATAATTTGTTAATCTTTCAATTCTTTGCCTGCCCAATATTTATAGCTGTGCTCGCCAATTATAAAGGTTACAAACAGCAGCTGTTTGGTGGATTGGCTCAATTCGTCGCTGCTCTTTACAGCTTCAGAATATAGGTTTGACACCTTCTTAATATCGTCAAGGCTTCCGTTTTCGGCACAGCATAGTGTGGCTGCCATATAGAGATTTGCAACCTCGTCGGAGATTTTATCTTCTTTTGAATTGCTTGCTAATTCCTTGTCTATCAGGCTATCGCATTGAAGTGTCATATCGAGCATTTTTTCGTACTCTGTTCCAACAAACTCCAACGAGTCTTTTCCTTCGGGAAGGTTTTTAACGCGTTCAAGCAGTGCTTCTTTTTTCATGATTTTCATCCCGTTCATGGCGTGCATTAGGGAGTCTTTGTTGATATTCTCATCGGTGAATACTCTGGATATAAGCATACCTAAATCTTTTGTAATGTCGTCAATATCATCCTCGTCGATTTCACTAATCATTCTACTGGTTTCTTCATATTCGGCAATATCCACGCCGTAGGATTTTGCCACACTGTCGTTGATTTCGTTTAGTTTCTGAATCAGTGCTGAGTTGATTACATCTTCCGATTTGTTTGTTTGTTCTTTCTGACTGCATGCAGCCAATCCAAAAGCTACAAGCACAATTAAAAAATATTTTTTCATAACAATTATGTATAAAAAGGTTGAATTCAAATTTTTGTTGTTTTGATGCAAATTTAGGGCGAATTGGTGGCTCTGACTAATTTTTTGACTGATATTTATCTTACAGCATACAGTGTAAGGTGTTGAAAATCAATACTTTGTAAAGGCGCAAGATGCTAAAAATCTAACACTCTTGCAAGTGCTTTATTATCAGCGTGTTTGCGCGGCGTTGTTTTAACTTATGTAAGATTGGGGTGGTAAAGTGTTTATACACAGCAGTTTAACCCTTCATGCGGCAGTTTTGCCTTGCAGAGGTGGTTGCCGGGCAGCGGTTTCTATGAAAAAGTGTGATGAAAATGCCTGTGGGAGTAGGCTTAGTAGAGCGAGAGGTTGAAATCTTGTATGAGCGCTTCCACTCCGGGATGTTTAGCACGAATTTCGTCGATGATTTCGCGCTGGGTTTTGTAGGTTTGTTTTGGTGCAGCAGCCACGACATTTACGTTCATACCCACAAAGTCGTTTTGCAGATAGTTGCGCAGCGCGTTAATAATGTCCTGCTTGAATTGGTCGACAATGTTTTTCTGCCCCTCGTCGACGTTGATTGAGAACACGTTTTCGCTCACGAGAGTAGGGACGGTCATCGACATTATGCTGGTGATGAGTCGGCGCGCCGGGTTTTCGATAATGAATCGGTTCCACGCCGAGGTGAGCATATCCTGATTGAAAACGGCACGGCGCAGCTGGGTGGTGTTTTCCATCTTCTTTTTCTCGTCGGGCTTGTCGAAACGCACCGTTTGATTCACGTTGAACGAGCGCGGCTGATGCACTTGCTGTGGCTCGTAATGTTGATGTGCCGAGCCCATTGGCGACAGCGGTCGCGCAGGCTGCGGCGCTGCCGATTGTTGCGGCGCCGATGCCTGTTGCTGTGGTGCTTGCTGAGCCGGTGTGGCTGTGGGCTGTTGTTGAGCCGGTGCCGGCTGCTGTGGCTGCGCTATCGAGCGCAAGGGCTGCCCTCCCCCACCGCCGGGATTTGGCGTAGGGTCGAGAATCTGGCAAATTTTAATTAGAGTGAGTTCAACCAGAAATTGCTTGTTGGTGGCAGTGGGATAGTTGAGGTCGCAAGTGTTGCACAGGTCCATAGCGCGATAATACCACTTAGGGTGTAGCGTCACGGCTTGCTCGGCAAATTGCTTCACCACCTCGTCGCTCATCTCCAGCAGGCATTGCGTTTTTGGGTCGCGTGCCACCATCAGGTCGCGCAAGTGTTGTGCCAATCCGTTGATAAAAAATTTCGAGTCGAAGCCATGGTCGCGCACATCCTTGTAGATGAGCAGCGCCTCGGGCACGTCGCAATTCTTGAATGCTTCCACCAGTCGGAAATAATAGTCGTGGTCGAGCACATTGAGGTTGGCGATGGTGCTTTGATAGGTGATGTTGCCTTCCGAAGCGGCAGCCACCTGGTCGAATATCGACAGGGCGTCGCGCATGGCACCGTCAGCCTTTTGGGCAATCACGTTCAGCGCCGAGTGTTCGGCGGTGATGCCTTCCTGCGAGGCGATGTATTGCAGCTGCTCCACGATGTCGTGCACGGTGATGCGCGAGAAGTCGTAGATTTGGCAGCGGCTGAGTATGGTGGGTATGATTTTGTGCTTCTCGGTGGTGGCGAGGATGAAGATGGCATGCGCCGGCGGCTCCTCGAGCGTCTTGAGGAAAGCGTTGAACGCCTGCTGCGAGAGCATGTGCACCTCGTCGATGATGAACACGCGGTAGCGGCCAATCTGCGGCGGAATGCGCACCTGGTCGATGAGGTTGCGTATGTCGTCAACCGAGTTGTTCGATGCGGCGTCGAGCTCCACGATGTTGTAGCTGCGCTGCTCGTTGAATGCCACGCACGATTCGCATTGGTTGCAAGCCTCGCGTTCGGCGGTGGGATTCAGGCAGTTGATGGTCTTGGCAAAGATGCGGGCACACGAAGTCTTGCCCACGCCTCGCGGTCCGCAGAACAGATAGGCGTGCGCCAAACGGTCGCTCTCGATTGCCGACTTCAGGGTGTGGGTGAGAGCCTGTTGCCCAACCACGCTGCGAAACGTGGAGGGACGGTATTTTCGGGCTGATACAATATAATTTTCCATTTCACACAAAATTAAGTATTTTCTTTGATTTAGAGAATTTATTGCCCATATTTTTCACACTCCCCTACCCCTCGTGCGGCTTGGTGACTGTGGTGGCCGGCGATGTGCGGCTATATGCGATTTTGCTGCAATAATGACACCGCGGTGGATGCTTTATGCTCAGTTTTTTGTAACTTTGCATTGCAATGAATCTGGAGAACATCACGATAGTAAATTTCAAGAATCTTGTTGAATGTCAACTCGATTTTTCGCCCAACATCAATTGCTTTATCGGCAATAATGGCATGGGCAAGACCAACGTGCTCGACGCCATATATTATTTGAGCTTCGTGAAGAGCTGCAGCAACGTGAGCGACCAGCTGGTGCTGAATCACGCTGCCGACTATATGATGCTGCGCGGGCGCTATAGCCGCTGCGGCGAGCCGCTGGAGGTGGCTATGGCTTATCAGAAAGGCAAACGCAAGACGCTCAAGCGCGACGGCAAGGAATACAAGCGCTTCAGCCAGCACATCGGGCTGCTGCCGCTGGTGATGGTGTCGCCCATGGACTGGGATTTGATTCGCGGCTCGGGCGAGGAGCGCCGACGGCTCATGGACCAGATTATTGCTCAGGGCAATCAGGAATATCTGGCGCATCTGATTCGCTACAACAAGGCGCTCGAAAACCGTAATTCGCTCATCAAGCAAGGCATGCGCGACGCGCTGCTCTTTGAAACCGTTGAGCATCAGCTGAACGAATCGGGCACGGCAATCCACGCCGCCCGCATGCGCTGGATTGACGAGTTCACGCCCATCTTCATGCGCTACTACAACGCCATTGCCGGTGGTGCCGAGCAGGTGCAGCTGCAGCTGAGCAGCCACCTTAACGACTGCCCGATGCATGAGCTGCTCAACCGAAACCGCGACCGCGACATGATTGTTGGCTACACCACCCACGGCGTGCACCGCGACGACATCAACCTGCTGCTCGACGGACACTCGATGCGTAAGGTGGGCAGCCAAGGTCAGTGCAAAACCTACACCATTGCGCTACGTCTGGCTCAATACGATTTCATCAAGGCACAAAATGCGGCTTTGCCCATCTTGTTGCTCGACGACATCTTCGACAAACTCGATGCCAACCGCGTGGAAAGCATCATCAAGGTGGTTAACGACAACCGTTTCGGACAGATTTTCATCACCGACACCAACCGCACCCACCTCGACGAAATCATAAAGACACTGAACAACGGCTACAAGATTTTTGTTGTTAACGATGGCTCTTGCCGCCTCGACGAGGAAAGCGCTGCCGAACACTAAAAGATGAATACAACCAATGAAACGAACCGAAGCTAAACAGATAGGCGAAATAATCGACAGCTTTGTGAAGGCTGAAAACCTCACCACCGCTATGAACGAGCACAAGGCTTCGTATGTGTGGCCCGACGTGGTGGGTTATGGCATTAACCGATACACCATCAGCCGCAGCGTTAGCGGCGGTGTGATGACTGTGCGCATGTCGTCAGCCACATTGCGCAACGAGTTGATGATGAACCGTTCGTTGCTGATTCGTCGTATCAACGAGGCTGTTGGAGCCGAGGTTATTCATGAAATAATTTTTAAATAGTAAATTCTATGGCAGATAACAATAAAAAGCCTAAACACGGCATTGAAATCACTACCCCATTCCGTCACTCCATTCCGGTGCAACTGCGCTTCAACGACATCGACATTCTGGGACACTTGAACAATTCGGTGTATTTCACGTTGTTCGACTTGGGAAAAACACGTTATTTCGAAGCTGTACACGGCGAGAAAATCGATTGGATGACGGTCGACATTGTGATTGCCAACATCAATTGCGACTTCATGGCGCAGACCTACTACGACGAGCCGCTGGAGGTGCGCACACAAACACTAAAGAATGGCGAAAAAAGCATCTTGCTTGCCCAACAGGTGTATAACACCGCCACCGGCGAGGTGAAGGCACAATGCACATGCGTGATGGTGAGCTTCGACATCGCCACCGGGCAATCGAAGCCGCTTGCCGAGCATTGGCGCAATGCCTTGCAAGCCTTCGAGCAGCGTCCCCTCGCATAACCCCCATCGCTCCGATATTCTCCCGCAGAAAGCGCAGATGGTAATTCGCGTCCTCGTCGGACGCCAGTTTCGGGGTGGCGGTCGTGGTCCGTGGGTTACGCTTCGCTCACCCACGGCTAAGTGCCTCGCCAAGGCTCGGCTTCGCGTCCTCGTCGGACGACAAGGTTGCCACGAATCCAACATGGGAATGGTACCAAGGCAGGTACGTCCGTACAGGACGTGAACCCGGAGGCGAAAGCCGACGGTACTTAGCCCGGGGTAAGCGCAAGCGTAACCCCGGGGAAACGGTCCACCTCCCGAAATAATGCGTCTGTATAGGACGCGAATTATCCACCTCCCAAGGCTGCAAAAGCTTGATTGCCAGAGATATTACCGACACAGCTATCCCCCACCACCTCATTTCGACGAGATGGCATAATCCAAGCATAATACACGCAAAAAGGGCTGCACCCCAAGAGAGATGCAGCCCCCGGTATGATTGCTATTATTATTCTTTGTCGGGATTGCCTTGCATGGCGGCGAAAATTTTTGTCTCGAGCTCGTCGGCAAGTTCGGGGTTGTCGCCGATGATTTGCTTCACCGAATCGCGGCCCTGACCGAGTTTGCTGTCGCCGTAAGAGAACCAGCTGCCGCTCTTTTTGATGATTCCGTATTGCACGCCGAGGTCAACTATTTCGCCAGTGTGCGAGATGCCTTCGCCGAACATAATCTCGAATTCAGCCTTGCGGAATGGCGGTGCCACCTTGTTCTTCACCACTTTCACGCGGGTGGAGTTGCCAATCACATCTTCACCGTTTTTCAGCTGACCGATGCGGCGAATGTCGAGGCGCACCGAGCTATAGAACTTGAGGGCGTTACCGCCGGTGGTGGTTTCGGGGTTGCCGAACATCACGCCAATCTTTTCGCGAAGCTGGTTGATGAATATGCAGCAGGTGTTGGTTTTCGATATTGTAGCGGTGATTTTGCGCAGCGCTTGGCTCATGAGGCGAGCTTGCAGACCCATCTTGCTGTCGCCCATCTCGCCCTCGATTTCAGCCTTCGGGGTGAGTGCAGCCACCGAGTCGATAACGATTATGTCGATGGCGGAGCTGCGAATGAGCTGGTCGGCAATTTCCAGCGCCTGTTCGCCGCAGTCGGGCTGGGCAATGAGCAGGCTGTTCACATCCACGCCAAGGCGTTCGGCATAGAAGCGGTCGAAGGCGTGCTCGGCGTCGATAATGGCAGCTATGCCGCCTTGCTTTTGCGCTTCGGCAATGGCGTGTATGGCGAGCGTGGTTTTACCCGACGATTCCGGGCCATAGATTTCAATTATTCGTCCACGTGGATATCCGCCCACACCGAGCGCGTTGTTGAGCGCTATCGAGCCGGTTGGAATTACATCCACTTCTTCCACTTTGTCGTCGCCGAGTTTCATAATCGAGCCGCGGCCGTAGTTCTTGTCAATCTTGTCCATAGCCACTTGCAGCGCCTTCAGCTTTTCAGCCGATACTGGCACGCGTTTGGGCTGTTGTGCGCCACTCTGTGTGTCGAGTTCGCCGTCAAATTCCAATTCTTTCGACATATCGTTTATGCTTTTTTTCATTAGTATATTCAGTTACTTTGTCGATAATTTAATTATCTCTATTTGGGTCACTGGCTTTAATGCCAATTTATTTCCTTACAAATATAATAATTATCTTCCGACATTGCAAAGGAATAAATCTTGTGGGCAACTTTATTGCTCATAAATGTGAATATTAATCAAATAGAAATCGTTGTTGTTGCCTATCCATCTGCAAAGGTAGTGCTATTTGGGCAAGGAATTGCGTCAGAAACGGGCTTAAAGGTTAAATAGTGTTAAGTAAATTGTTTTTCTTGCTTTATAATTATGTTTTATAACATAAAAGTTATACCTTTGCATCGTGTTTTTCATGGTATTAGATTTAAGGTTAATAAAGGTTGATTGTCGGGAGACAATCAATTTTTTTTATGCCTATATGAGAATGCACTTAAAGCATAGCACGGGGCTGTATCGCAACTGCATGGTTGCAACACAGCCCCGTGTGTCATGAAGTGTGCTGATGTTTCAGCGCAATGCTATTCCACCACAAGCCAGGTGAATCCGCGGGCCGGTATGGTGAGGGTGATGCGAGCCTTGCCGTCGGCTGTGAGCGCATAGGTTTTGGCTGTGCCCTCTTGTTCGCGAATCGATGCCTTGGCGGTCAGACCGGTGTAGTATAGAGGAAGGTCGATGGTGCGCACAATATCTTTATCGGTTGGGTTGAAAACCATAGCAAGCGCTTTTTCGCGAAGCTCAGGGTTGACGTGCATAATGCCGTCCCAGTCTTGAGCGTCGGGTTTGCGCAGGTGAATTATGTCGCTATTGAGTATTTCGCGATATTTCTTATACCAGTTAATCACCTCAATCACGGTTTGCTTGGTTTCGGGGGTGTCGTAGAGTCGCGGACCGCGATAGCATGCCTGCACGCCTGCTCCATAGTTTTGATACATCAGTGTGCGATATTCGTAGAGGTGTTCGCTAAGCGGCTCGAGGGTGGCTTCCTTGCCTCCGCCGTGATATTCAACCAGCGGCACGAAGCTCCACAGCGACGATGGTATGCGCTCCCAGGTGCAGTCGTAATTGAGTTGACGGGTGTGAATGAGCTGGCGGTCGCGAGGCAACGACCAGTTGGTTTCGCGGTAGCCAATCGACACCTTGGTGGAGCCGTTGAGGAAGTAGTAGTCGGGCACGTTGATGTATATGCCGTTGGCGCACATCCAGTGGTAGAGTTCGGTGATTTTCATAAACTGGTTCCACTGCGAGTCTCCCAGCCCTTTGTGATGTGTGTGAGTGGTTGATGCGCACACGTCGCCCGGATATGAGCCGTCGTGCTCGAAGCATGTCATTCCGGTGCGGGTGAAGAAGGTGCGAATATTGTCGAAATATTCATATCCCCAATCGCTGCACAGGCATGGCGAGCTGCCAAAGGTCATTCCGCCGCGTTTGCCGGTCTTGGGGTTTATGCAGTCCACTTCGTCGCTAATCCAGCGGCTGGCGAGCAGCGAGTAGCAGCCCATTTCGATGCCTTTGGAGTGGGCATAATCAACAAATTCCTTGTATTTGGCAATGTTTTCGTCGGAGATGTCCTCGGCATTCAATCCCGAGCCGAAGCTCAGTATAACCATTTCGTAGCCGCACTCGGCGCATTGGTCGATGGCTTGCTTCACGGTTTCGGGCTTTGTGCTTGTGAGGTGCATGAATATCGGGTTCTGCGAAGCCCAAGGCGCAATGGCGCGTTGCATGCGGCGATTGAATAAGCCTTTGCGTTCGCGGTCATAGCTGTCGTAAGGCATTTCGTAGACGCTGAACGACTTGAAAGTGCCGTTGTTGGCTATGTTTTGGTCGGGACCCACAGCCAGCGACACGTCGAGGATGCATGGAGTGACCATGGCATAGTTGCGTTGCGAGGTGTAAAGCGGGTCGGTTACCCAATGTTCGGTGATGTCGGTTTCTTTCTCGGTGAATGAGCCGCCGCAGTTGAAGTCGCTTTCCACGTGTATGTTAGGAAGCATGAATGTGGCAGGGTTGCCACCCGAAGGCGACTCAGGTTCGCTCATGGCAAGATATTCGAGCTTGAAGCTGTCCACATTGATGGGCGCGCCGGTGTTGTTGATGAGTTCGAAGCGCTTTTTTATGATGGGCAGGTGGTCGAACACCGCTATGTGCAGCTTAATCACCACCTGTTGCAGCTCGTTTTGTCCGCGCAGGGTGAACACCACTTCTTTGCCGGTTTCGGCTTGTTTGTTCAGCGCCCAGCGGGTCACTTTCCAGTCGAGGGTGCCCGACAGTGGCTGTATGGTGAAGTCTTCCACGAGGAACGAGCCGGGTATGGTGGTGAGTTTGTCGAGCCATTCTTCTTTGATATATGCACGTTCGGGTTGACCTGTCAATCCGCCAATGAGGTATTCGTGGCCGTCGAGGGTTATGCGGCCTTCGTCGCTCACGGCGCGTAGCATGCTTTCGCCGGTCATTCGGTTGATGATGTTGGTGGTGGCAAGGTTAGGCATAATGCGCAGAGTGCGAGCTACCATCGGATTAGCTATGACAATGCCTTTGCCGTCGGGGGTGGAATAGATTTCGGCTTTCGATTGCTGTGGAGTAACGAGCCAGTCGAACGGCGTGCGCCATGATGTGGTGGCTGTGTACACCGGCAGCGCTTTTATTTTGTTTTGCAGCGCTTTGATGGTCTTGGCAGTCATCTCCGGACCCTTGCCCACCATGTCGGCAGCAACACATTCAGGTTGCTTTTTGTTGTAGGTGATTACGGGGTCAATCCACAGGGCCGCGTCGCCGCTGGCGCCGTCGCCACCGTCGTCAACAATCATTTCGAGCAAGTCAATTCCCTTCAGACTCAGTTCTACGGGCTTGGCAGCGTCGCCGGCTTTCATGATGCCGCTGTTGAACAGTTCTTTGCCATTGCCTTTGATGATGAATGTCACACTACCCTTTTCAAGGCGTCCGTTGTTGCTTGGCAACGCCACAAATTGCCTTTTCTCGCCATTGCGGAAATACATTTTTGTGCCGTCGGTGAGGGTCTGTGCAGTGAGTGTTTTGTCCTTGAGATTGATGCGTGAGTCGCTCACGCCAACTTTGGCGGTGAGAGTTATGGCATCGCCTTTGAGGTCGATTTTCATCACGCTGTTGGCATGGGTGCCAATCACGTTGGTGTATTTAATTGATTTCACGCTTGCCGGTTCGCCCGTGACAGAGCTGCCGACAAGTGCCTTGCCGTAGTCTTGACGGATGTTTTCGGTCTGCAGCCTTGTTAGGCTCACTTGCTGCTGAGCGGCTGCGGGTGCAATAATTGCCGATGATAGGATTATTGCAAGCGAAAAGAATTTGTATTTCATCAATGAGGATAAATTTTGTTTATATGAGTTTTAGTGTTTGCAAAAGTAGCAAAAAAGTTCCTTTTGTGCAATAAAGCCAAACTGTTACAGCGGAATTGAAAATACTAGGCGAGCTCCGGCGGTGTATGTAGTGTCCACTTTCACTGTGCCGTGCATTTGGTCGGCAATTATTCGGCAGATGTTAAGCCCCAATCCGGTGCCTTGCACAAACGAGTCTAACCTCGTTGGAGATGTTGTTAAAGCCCAATTCGTAGAGCTCATACAGCGAGTCTTTTATTTTGTAGGGGTTGTTTTGTGCATATATGAATGAACCTAATCCGCTTATTACAATAAGCAGAACCATCACGGCGGGTCGAATTAGGTCACATCTTTGCATAATAATTGATTTTGCGGCAAAAGTACGAAACAAATCGACAAATTGTGCATATTCAATGAAAAAAGTGCAACAAAAACCAATTTTGTTGCACTTTAGAGATATGTGTTACATATATATTACTTCGACAATTTGTATAGCCTATTGTCGTGATGTCTCAACTACTTTGTGTAGAAGTCGATTATGCGTGCAATGGCTCGCTGACAAACGGGGCAGAATGCAGGGGCGTCGTTGGTGCGCATGCGGCAGTTTAAGCAGGGGCGATATAAGCCGGTTTCGTTGTAGCCGGCGCCTTCAAAAGCACCCACTGTTGAGTCTTGATATTGCTCGGTGGCGGGAGTTGGCACGGGAGTGCCCTTCTTCACCATATCAGCCCATTTGCTCTTGAAATTTTTCATCGAGGTGATGTTTTGCTCCCACGGTTCCACGTTGGTGTCGTAGGTTTCGGGGTCGCCGTAGGTGTATTCGTCGGCAAGTCCGCCAAAGCTGTGACCGAATTCGTGCACTACCACAGGGGCAAACTTGGGGTTGTGGGCAGTGGTGAGGGTGTAGTCGTTGTAGATTCCGCCGCCGCCATATTCGTTGGTGTTGGCAAGGATGATGATGTGCTCGTAGAGCACTCCGGCAATGGCGTCGTGTATGCTTTTCACGCGCGAGGTGGTGAGATAGCGGTCGCTATAGAATGTGCTGAAGTGCGAGCCGAAAGCGGTGTCGCGCCATTCGCCCAGGCGGGGTATGCTCAAGCCGCTGTCGCGCGACGGGGTGAACACAGCCACGATGTTGAACTCGGCGCGCCGGCTGCTGAATGGCTCGTGGGTGAACAGGGCGTCGCGGGTGGCTTCGGCATCGCTGTAGAACAGGTTGCGCTCGGCTTGCGAATAGCCTTCGCCCAGAATCACCACGTCGATGCAGCGTTCAACGCTGCCGCCTTTGTGCACATAGCGATAGTCGAGTTCGGGGTTGCGTGTGATTTTGCGTATGAGAATGTCGGCAGGGTCTACTTTGTGGGTGTATGTTGCGGTGGTTTTTAGTGATGCGTTGATGAGCGTGGTGGTTATCTCAACGGGCTTCTGCGGCATGGGCATGAGCACGGTGTGTTCAAACGAGCGTGGGGTGGTTTTGGCTTCGTCGGTGGCTATCCATTCAACAAACAGCGACGAGAACGATGTCTGATAAATCACCTTGCCCGTGGCGGCGTCTTTCATCACCAGCTGACCGTTGCCAAGCAGAGGCATCTTGTCGAGGTTGTGGCGGCGTCCTGCCCATAGGTGGGTTTTCGACAAGCCGTCGAGCATAATGCCTTGCTGTTTTGCGTCGCCATAGAACTGATAATCGATGCGAAGGGTCTGGTTGGTGAAATAGGTGTTGAAATCAACGTCGACACCCTTGGCGCTGATGCTCATCACTGATGTGGCGACTGCAATTAGCAATATTAGTTTTCGTATCATAAGAGTAGAGTTAAATGTTTTGTGAATAATGGTTTTGGTGGAGAATATATGTACGGGTAAATTCTGAATCAGTTTTTACCGGTTAGAATTTTCTTGATTTCGTTGAGTTTGTTGAGGGCTTCAACGGGTGTGAGGTTGTTGATGTCGGCGCCCAGAATCTCGTCGCGCACCTGACTGAGCACCGGGTCGTCGAGCTGGAAGAACGACAATTGCATGCCGCTTTCGGTTTTGGGCTGCACGTTGCTCAGGTTGATGTCGGCAGAGTGGTCTTCCTCGAGCTGCTTGAGCACTTGGTCGGCACGCTTGATAATCACCTGCGGCATGCCGGCAAGTTTTGCAACATGAATGCCGAAGCTGTGTTCGCTGCCGCCTTTCACCAACTTGCGCACAAAAATCACCTTTCCGGCAATTTCTTTCACCGACACGTTGTAATTCACTATGCGATGGAACGTCTTTTCCATCTCGTTAAGTTCGTGATAGTGAGTGGCAAAGAGGGTTTTTGGGCGGAAACGGTTGTGCTCGTGCAGATATTCCACAATCGACCAGGCTATTGAAATGCCGTCGTAGGTGCTGGTGCCGCGTCCCAGTTCGTCGAAGAGCACCAAGCTGCGCTCGCTGATGTTGTTGAGTATGCTTGCGGCTTCGGTCATTTCCACCATGAATGTGGATTCGCCGAGCGAGATGTTGTCGCTGGCGCCCACGCGGGTGAAAATCTTGTCGACGATGCCTATCTTGGCTGATTGTGCCGGCACGAAGCAGCCAATCTGCGCCATGAGTACGATGAGGGCTGTTTGACGCAGCAGCGCCGATTTACCCGACATATTAGGGCCGGTAATCATGATTATCTGCTGGTCGTCGTTGCCCAGATGAATGCTGTTGCTCACATAGCGTTCGCTAATGGGCAGTTGTTTTTCAATCACGGGATGCCGTCCCTCCACAATGTCGATGTTAAGCGAGGTGTTGAGTTCGGGGCGGTTGTATTTGTTTTCGATAGCCGCACGGGTGAACGACAGCATGCAGTCGAGGTGCGAAATCAGGTTCGAGTCGAGCTGAATGGCGGGTATGTAGTCGGTCACGGCAGCCACCAGTTCGTTGAACAGGCGGTTTTCGATGACGGCAATTTTTTCTTCGGCGCCAAGAATTTTTTCCTCGTATTCCTTCAGCTCGGGCGTGATGTAGCGTTCGGCGCTCACCAGCGTCTGCTTGCGAATCCACTCTTGCGGCACCTTTTCCTTGTGGGTGTTGCGCACCTCAATGTAGTAGCCAAACACGTTGTTGAACCCGATTTTCAGGCTCGGAATGCCGGTGCGTTCGCTTTCGTGTTGCTGCATCTGCATCAGGAAGTCCTTGCTGGAGTGGCTAATTTGGCGCAGTTCGTCGAGTTCGCTGTCGACGCCAGGGCGGATGAAGTTGCCTCGGGCTATGAGGTTTGGAGCGTCGGGGTTGATTTCGCGCTCAATGCGGTCGCGTATGATTTGGCAAAGATTCAGCTGCTCGCCAATGCCTTGCAGCACCTCGTGGTTGCTTGCCGAGCACATTGCCTTGATGGGCTCGATGGCAGCGAGTGCGGCGCGCATTTGCACCAGTTCGCGTGGCGTGATTCGTCCCACAGCCACTTTCGACACCAATCGCTCGAGGTCGCCAATGGCTTCGAGCTGCCGGGTGAGCAGTTCGCGGCCGTCAACGTCCTTGAAAAAATATTCCACCACGCTCAGGCGGCGGTTGATTTGCTCCACATCCTTGAGCGGGAACAGAATCCATCGGCGCATCAGGCGGGCGCCCATGGGCGAAAGCGTGTGGTCGATTACCGACAGCAGGCTCTTGCCGTCTTCGCTCATGGCGTCGATTAGCTCGAGGTTGCGTATTGTGAACTTGTCGAGGCGCACATATCGGTCGGCTTCGATTCGCGCAAGCGAGGTGATGTGGCCTATGTGGGTGTGCTGGGTGATGTCGAGGTAGCAGAGTATAGCTCCCGACGCCACGATGGCGCTGTGCATGGTGTGTATGCCAAAGCCTTTCAGGTTGCGTGTCTCGAAGTGCTTGAGCAGGCGGTCGGTGGCTGTATCTTCAGTGAAAATCCAGTCGTCGAGCTCAAATGTCAGATAGTTGGAGTTGAACGACTGGTTGAACAGTTCGCGCTTGCCGCGCTCCACCAGCACCTCTTTCGGTGCGAAGTTGCCAAGCAGCTTCTCCACATAGTCGGTGGTGCCTTCGGCGGTGAGAAACTCGCCGGTGCTGATGTCGAGGAATGCCACGCCGCAAATCTTCTTGCCAAAATGCACTGCCGCCAGAAAGTTGTTTTCGCGTAGGTTGAGCACGTTGTCGTTAATCGACACGCCCGGAGTGACAAGCTCGGTGATGCCGCGTTTCACCAGCTTTTTGGTGAGTTTCGGGTCTTCGAGCTGCTCGCAGATTGCCACGCGCTTGCCGGCACGCACCAGCTTGGGCAGATAGGTGTCGAGGGCGTGGTGTGGAAATCCTGCCAGCTCAACGCTTTGCTTCGAACCGTTGGCGCGGCGCGTGAGCGTTAGGCCCAGAATTTCGGAGGCGGTGATGGCATCTTCGCTAAAGGTTTCGTAGAAGTCGCCAACGCGAAACAGCAGCACTGCATCGGGATGTTTGCCTTTCATCTCGATGTATTGTTTCATCAACGGGGTTTCTACAATTTCCTTTGCCACAGTTCAGTATGATTTACAAATTTTTGTCGTGCTGACGATTAGCAAAGATAGCAAATTTTATGTTTTCCGACAAATTTTTTGGCACAAGGCTTCGGCGTAACACCCAAAAATCGGCTGGTTCAGGTTACGGGGATTGCGGTCCAGTAGATTGGCATCAGGTCGCGTGGCTGCACGTCGGGGTTAGCGCTCCATCGCTGCGGCACAATCACAATTTTGTCGGGGTTTGGCATAAGCCACGCCGCCCACCACGATGTGAGTGTGTTGGCGCATACTATGTGGCTGGTGCGCAGCATCACTTGCATGACGTCGGTTTGCGACAGCGCTCCCGAGGGCACGAATCGGCTGCCTTCGGGCAGCAGAATGTGCTGCTTCACAAGGTCGGGCGCATCGGTGAACACCACTATTCGGGCTTCGGGCACAAAGGTTTGCAGGTTGGCTATCGCCCAGTTGTAGTAGTCGGTGGTGCAGGTGTTTTCGGGGTTTGTGGGTCGGTGTATGTGCATAGCCACCGTTTCGCCATCGCCGAGCATGCTTATGGCTCCTTTTGCGGCTGCGCTGAGCCGGCTGTCGGGCAGCACAAAGGCTTGGCGCACGGCGTCGGCAACGGGTTCGAAATAGCGGGGTGATGCCCAGGTGCCGCGATAGTAGGCGTCGCCGTCAGCGCTTATGGCGTCGCGGCTGAACACGCCGAAGGTGTCGGTGATGATGTTGCTTTCAGCCGCGGGTTTGTTGAATACGTTCTTTATTCGGCTGGCGAGCGAGGTGCCGTACGGCGCCAGTTGCTCGGGCGTTGCAATCGCGGCATCAGTGAGGTTGAATGTCGCGAAAATGTGGCGTTGAGCTGCGTGCAGTGCCACATCGTTGCCTTCGTGACGCAGGCGCAGGTATAGGGCATACTGAAACATTTGTTCGGCTAAGGTGCCGCTTATTTTCACTATCTTCATTGTTGCGAGGGTTGTTGTGGGTGGGTTATAGCCAAAGTGAGAAGTCCTGACGCGGCAGTTTCTTGTCGGCAACGAACACTATGGTGCGATGGTTGCCGAACGACATGCCGCTGGTGGCATATTGCTTGCTTTCGTTGCAGAGTTGTGCCACGAGTGGTTGCGTTGAAATGTTTCGAAACACAATCACGCCATTGCCGGCAAGCACCGAGTTGACAAAGAATTGCACTTGGCTGTAGCTGGCGGCGTTGTGTATGTTGTTAATCACCACAAACGGCTTTTGCTGCGATTCGTCGATGGCGGCGCTGTAGTTGGTGGTTATGTTCACAATGCTGTCGTCGAATGTAATACGGCTGGCAAATGGGTGCAAAGTGGTGTCGAGCGTGGTGTGGAGTGCGCTGTCGGGCTCGTGCAGCCACAAGTGGCTGCTGCGGTCGGGTAGGAGAGTGGCGGCAGCCGACAGCCCGTAGCTCGAGCCTATCTGCAGGATGTGCTTGGGGTTGAAGTGGTTTGCGATGCGAAACAGCAGTTTGGCGTTTTTCAGCGACATCAGTTCGCCTTTGAATTTTCGCGGCGCTATCTGCCGGCGCATCTGTTCAAGAACGTCGTAGGCATAATAGGGGAGTTGTTGATGAATCACATCAACAACGAAATTATAGGCAAACGGCGAGTGTATGCCAAAGCCGTGACTTCGGCAGAAACGCTTCCACGCGGTGCTATATCGCCTTAGTGTGTCCACGTCGAGATGTTTGCTCAATTGTTTGCTTCAGCTTGGTTCTTGCGGCGCAGTTTGCGGTAGAATGCCAAGTTGATTGCAACCAGCAGCGACAGATAGATTACCACTATGGCAACGGTGGCAACGGTGTCGGCAGTGCGCACCATTTGCGGGTCGAAGCGGAACGTGATGGTGTGATGTCCGGCTGGTATGTTAAGTGCGCGCAGCACATAGTTCACGCGACCGATTTCAGCCTCTTTGCCGTCGATTTCGGCTTTCCATCCCCATGGGAAATACACCTCGGAGAACACAGCCACGCCGCCGTTGCGTGTGGTGGCGCAGTAGGTGAGTGCATTGGGTGCGTAGGTGGTTTCGTAGATGGTGTCGCCAGGCTCAACAGCCGAAGCCTTGCCCAGCACCGAAGCAAAACGCTGGTCGGCAACAGCCTGTGTGGCGGTGTGCAGGTGGTCGAGGGCATTCATTTCCTCAACAGCACCGTTCACGTAGGCGAGGGTGTCGACAAACCATGCGTTGCCCAAAGCTCCAGGGTTGAGCATCACGGTGGTGTCGTTTTGTATTATATACTTGGTGTTGAGCATATTAATCACTTCGGGATTGCCTTGGCTAATCTGACGGTCGATGAGGTCCTGATAGCGTGTGAGCTTGGCTGCATGGTAGCCGCCGATGTGCTTGTGGAAGTATGACGGCATTGCATCGCCAAAGTGCTGTGTGTCGAACACGCGATAGTTTTGCGCCGTGTCGGCGAGAATCTGGCGGTCGACGGGGCGTGGGTCGAAGTTCTCAACATTGTTCACGGCTTGGGTGAACGATTCGGTGTCGAGATAGCGTTTGTTCACCGTGAAGAGGTCGGCAAACAAAATCAAGGCAGTGGCAGCGGCGGCGTAAGCCACTCGCAGTTTGCCAATCAGGCAGGCGTAAAGCACTCCTGCACCGGCAACCAAGAACAGCAGCGAGCGCAGCGCGTCGGCTGAAATCACCGACTTGCGTATGGCTTCGATGTTCATGAACAGTTGCGGATATTGCTGGAACAGTCCGGCTGCGGTGAGTTGGTCGCGTTCGCTGGTGCTGTAGAGGCTGAATGCGCTCGGCACAAAGTAGATGAACAGGCAAACGAGCAAGCAAGCGCCCATGGTGCCATAGAATGCGCGGCTGTGCTGCTTCCACCAGTCGGGTTGTATGAACATCTGGTGCAGGGTGAGCATGGCAAGCAGCGGCATGGTGAATTCGGCAATCACAAGGATGCTTGCCACCGTGCGGAACTTGTTGTACATCGGAAAGTGGTCAATCATCAAGTCGGTGAGCCACATCATGTTATGACCCCACGACAGCAGTATGGAGATGATGGTTGCGGCAAGCAGCGCCCACTTCATAGGGCCTTTGATGGTGATGCACCCCAGCACAAACAGGGCAAAGATGATTATGCCCACATACACCGGACCGTTGGTCATTGGCTGGTTGCCAAAATATTGCGGCAGCTGCGACATGAACTGATATTCCTGCATGTTGATGGTGCCGTTGTTGAGCATTTCCTTGGTTTGGTCGTAGTCGGCAAGCGAGAGGAATCGATTAGTGCCTTTTTCGGGCTTGATGGTGGCGCCGCCGCACACGTTGGGCACCATCAGGGTGAAAGTCTCGGCTTTGCCGTAGCTCCATGCGGTGATGTAGTCTTTGTCGAGGCCGCCTTTGGTGTTATTGTTGCTTGGGGCGGCAATTTCGCTGTGTCCGCCTCGCATGGTTTCTTTCGAATACTTGAGTGTGCTGTAGAGGTTTGGCGCATTGGCAGCCACGGCAAGCACCGCAGCCACGGCAAGCGCGCCGGTGGCTTTGAGCCATTGCTTAACGGTGTGTTCGCGCTTGGCAATCACCAGATAGGCAATCACCATCAGCACAATAGGGAATAGGAAATAGTAGGTCATCTGCACGTGGTTCCACGACAGTTGCACGGCTGCAAACAGCGCTGCCACGGCACTGCCTGCCAGCACCTTGCCACGATAAGCCCACACTATGCCGGCTATTGTGGGCGGTATGTAGGCCAATGTGACGTACTTCCAGATGTGACCGGCGCCTATGAGGATGAAGAAATAGCTCGAAAAGGCGTAGGCTATGGCTCCGGTGATGGCTATATACCATTTTACGTTGAACGACAGCATGAGTATGAAAAAGCCCACCATCATGATGAACACCAAGTTCACCGGCGACGGGAAGCCCAGCCCCATCACTGTGTTAACCCACGACAGCAGCGAACTGCTTTCGTATTTAGGAGTGATTTGAAATGTGGGCATGCCTGAGAACAGCGAGTTGGTCCAGCGCGACACTTCGCCGGTGGTGGCGCTGTATTCCGTCACTTCCTGTCCGTTTGCCACGCCTTGCGTAACGTCGTGCTGGCGAAGCACATTGCCCATCACGTCGTCGGGATAAAAATAAATCCACGAGATGGCTGCAAACAACAATATTGCAAGCACGGTGGTGATTGCCGTGCGTCGGGTCTGTCGGGTGAATAATGTATCCATGTTTTTGTGAAATATTCAATTTGGCGGTAAAATTACAAAATAATCAATAAAGATGAAAATTTACGGCACATAAAGGGTGCGCATGTGTGTGGGTATGGCTGACGAAAACACGGGGCAGCACCTGTTTCGATGCTGCCCCGTGTGGCGAGAGTGTGTATGATTGTGAAATAGATATTGCTTTTTGTTGGTTGAGGATGGTTAGAAGCGGCGTCCGCCACCCATACCGCCAGGACCGCCTGGAGGCATACCAGGACCGCCTGGAGGCATACCAGGACCGAAGCCGTCGTAGTTCATGCCACCTTCGCCTTCGCGCTTGCCGAAGGTCTGGAAGCGATACGACACTGTGGCGAGTAAATATCGTCCGATGGAGTTGTTCCAGCTTTGCACTTCGCTCTGACCGGTGTTGCTGAAGGTGATGCTTTTGCGTTGGCCCAGTATATCGTAGCCTTTGACGCCGATGGTGGCGTTTTTGCCTTTCAGGAACTGATATTCGAGCGAAGCGTTCCAAATCCATTGCTTGGTGTTGTAGCCGCTCGAGTAGCCGCTGGTGGCAGTGTAGCGCAAATTGGTGTTGAGCACGAAGTTGCCAAGATAGAGTGTTCCGTCGAAGCGGCCGCCGTAGGAGTGTATGTTACGGTTGTTGGCGGTGGTGAGGCTGTTGCGCGACGATTGGAAGCCGTAGGTTGGGCGCACTTCCAGTTCAACCACGCTGGTGCGGAAGCTGATGCCCGGCGACACGTTCAGGCTGAGCGACCCTGCCTTGTTGAGCATATCGTCGTTGACGTATTGCAAAATGCTTTCGGCTGTAGAGAGGTCGCCTGTAACCACGTCGCTGCGACCAAGGTTGTAGCTCTCGCTGCGGCTGTAGGAGAAGCGCATGAAGCTGCGGAAATAGAATTTCTTTCCGGGCAGCGGCATGCTGAGCATGTTCATGAGATTTGCGCTCCAGCTGCCGTCGAGGTTGGTGTAGGTGGATGCGGTCTTACCGGTGTTTTGGTCGGAAATCGACACCGACGACACGTTGTTCTTGGTGTAGTTGAATCCGGCGTTAATCATCCAGCTGCGTTGCGTTTCGCTGTTGAAATCGTTGAAGCGGAAATTGAAGCGGTGGCCAAATGTGGCTTTCAGGTTGGGGTTACCCACCTTGGTGCTCATAGGGTTGCTCACGTCGGGCACAGGTTGCATCTGCGACACCGAAGGTTGGCTTGCGTTGGCACGATAGTCGAGTGAGAGGCTTCGGGTTTTTGTGAACTTGAAGCGTAGGCGAGCGTAAGGTGCCGGGCTCCACAGCCAGTCGGAGGTGATGTTTCGTTCGGGGTTAATCAGGTCGCGGCTCTTTTGCATAGCGCCCATCAGCTTAACGCCTAAGTCGAGATTGTAGAGCTTATTCACCTTTTTGTAGCCCAATTGAATGTCTTGAGTGAAGAACTCGTTGCGGAACTGGCTGCTTTGGTTGGCGTTGAAGATGTCGAGCTGGTCGCGCACGTTGTAGTCGCGGTCGAGAATGTCGAACAGCAATTCTTCGTTGTCGAGAGTAGAGAAACCGAACGAGCGAGTGAGAATATTGTTGATTTGCGCATCGTTGAGCAGCGAGTGAATGTAGTATTGCTGGTTGAGGGCAGGCACGTCGGCGAGCGATGCGTAGCGGTCGTACACGTTCTTATCGCTGTTGTTGAAGCGATAGTTGGCGCGATAGGCTATTTGCAGGAAGTTGGCACGCGTCACGTCGCCGAGTGGTTCGGTCCAGGTGATGCGTCCGTTGATGTTGTTGCTCCAAGTGTGGTTGCGAATGAGCTGGCTGATGTCATCGTCGTCGGTCGACTCGTCCTCATATTGGTTGAGGGTGTGCACGTTGTTGTTCTCGCGAGTGTTCGACAGGTTGTAGCGCACTTGCATGCTGAAGCTGCGTCCCTTGTGCTCTTTGAAATTGTGGTTATACACCAGTTCGCCGCCAAACCGATAGCTCTTGCCGTCGTCAACGTCGCGCTCAGCGCTGCTGTTGATGGGCACAACGGTGCTGGCAGTGGCGCCAGTGCTCGATTGCGAGATTGAGTTGTCCCAGCTCTTGTTGAAGTTGAGTTGCATGTTTGGTCGGAACTCAATGGTGTTGCACGAGTCGATTTGCCAACGCATGCGGAAGTAGGCATTCAGGTTGTGGCGATTGTTGTTTGAAATCGACTTCGATTCGGTGATTTTGGTGTAGTCGGTGAAGGTGGAAGTGGTGGAGCGTTGAGTTTGATAGTCGCGGTCGGTGTGCGAATACATCACATTACCGCCAATGCGGAATTTCTCTTCGTTGCCCACGTTGAAGTTAAAGCCGAGGTTTTGCGAGGTGTTCACGCCGCTGTTGCCGCCGCCACGCGAGAATCGGGCAGCACCGCCGTCGGTGAAGCCCATGTTGTTGGTGTTGTTGGCGCCGCCGATGAGCGAGAATTGGTTGCCATTGCGGAAGTAGTTCACCATGGCGCGGGCGCCGTAGCGGTCGTCGGAGCCGTAGCCGGCGGTGAAGTTGCCCATCCAGCCTTGGTTCATGCCTTTCTTCACAGTGAGGTTAATCACTGTTTCGTCCTCGCCGTCGTCAACGCCGGTGAGGCGGGCAAGGTCGCTCTTGCGGTCAATCACTTGCAGCTTGTCGATGATGTTGGCAGGCAGGTTTTTGCTTGCCACGTTGGGGTCGTCGGAGAAAAACTCCTTGCCGTCGACCAGAAATTTGGTCACGGTCTTGCCGTTGGCGGTGATGGTGCCGTCGGTGCCAACTTCAACGCCCGGCATGCGCTTCAGCAGGTCCTCTACCACGGCGTTCACCTGGGTCTTGTAGCTGTCGGCATTATATTCTACGGTGTCCTCTTTTACGGTAATTTCGGTTTTCACGCCCACCACGGTGGCTTCTTTGAGCATGATGGTGCTTGGCGTCATAGCTATTTCGCCCAACGCAAGGCTGCCGCTTTGCGGCACGGTAATGGCTCGGCTCACGTTGTTATAGCCCAGATAAGTCACCTTCAGCACATATTTGCCGGCTGTGCTCACGGGAATGGAGAACGTGCCGTCGACGTTCGAGGTGGCTCCGTTCACGAATGTGCTGTCGCGGTTGGCTTTTACGAGTTTGATTGTTGCTTCGATTAACGGCGACTTGTCGTCGGCGTCAATCAACTTACCTGTAATTTTGGCGTTGACGCTGAGGGTTGTTGTCAGTGCCAAGGCTGTGAATAGCAGATGATAGATAAATCTTTTCATTTGTCTTTTTTGGGGTTAAACCTTAATCATTACACCTGTTTCGGCTTATTTTTACGGTTTTTAGATGCAAAGTTCGGTTTAAAGTTTAATTCTTTCCTATCTTTGTAGCCGAAAAATTTTTTGTGACGCAATTTATTTGTGTCGAATTGTTTTTTTTGATAAACCCTACTGATGAAAGAATTCATTAATATACTGCTGCGCTTTGTGCCGCGCTACAAACGCTATTTGGTGCTGAATGTCACCTTCAACCTACTGGCAGCGTTCCTCACGCTGTTTTCGTTTGCGCTCATCATCCCCATTTTGGAGATGCTGTTTAAAATCAACTCCACCGCCTATGCCTATATGCCACTTGGCAGCGGCTCGCTCAAGGAGGTGCTGGTGAACGATTTCTATTTTTATGTGCAAACCATAATAGGACAGTGGGGTCAGAGCGTTGCGCTTGCCTCGCTGGCAGTGATTCTGGTGGTGATGACGGCGTTGAAGACGGGCAGTGCCTATTTGAGCGCATTCTTCATGGTGCCCATACGCGCCGGCGTGGTGCGCGACATTCGCAACACCATCTACCACAAAATTATGCAGTTGCCCATGGGCTTTTTCACCAACGAGCGCAAGGGCGACGTGATGGCTCGCATGAGCGGTGACGTCACCGAGGTGGAAAACAGCATCATGGCGTCGCTCGACATGATGTTCAAAAACCCCATTATGATTATCACCTGCCTGACGATGATGATTCTGGTGAGCTGGCAGCTAACGGTGTTTGTGCTGGTGCTGCTGCCCGTGGCAGGATATATTATGGGCAAGGTGGGCAAACGCCTCAAGCGGGTGTCGCTCGAGGGGCAGACGCAGTGGGGCGTGATTCTCAGCAACATCGAGGAAACGCTTGGCGGACTGCGCATCATCAAGGCTTTCAACGCCCAGCATAAGGCTGAAGCACGCTTCCAAGCCGAGAACGGCAAATATGCCCGCATCACCACCCGCATGATGCGTCGCCACGAGTTGGCTCACCCCATGAGCGAGTTTCTTGGCACCACCACCATCGCCATTGTGCTGTGGTTTGGCGGCACGCTCATCCTCATGGGCGGCAGCAGCATCAGCGCCTCGTCGTTCATCTATTATATGGTGATTTTCTACAGCGTAATCAATCCTGCCAAGGAGCTTTCGAAGGCATCGTATAGCATTCAGCGCGGATTGGCTTCGATGGAGCGCATCGACAAGATTCTCAAAGCCGAAAACCCCATTGCCGAGCCTGCCGAGCCGCAACCGCTACCTGCCATCACCCGTGGCATCACCTACCGCGACGTGCGTTTCCGCTACGGCACCGACTGGGTGATTGATGGCGTGAGTCTCGACATCCCGGCGGGCGCCACAGTGGCGCTGGTAGGGCAGTCGGGCTCGGGCAAATCGACGCTTGCCGACTTGTTGCCGCGCTTCTACGACGTCGACGAAGGTTCGATTAGCATCGACGGCACCGACATACGAAACGTGCGCACCACCGAATTGCGTGCTCTTATGGGCAACGTCAATCAGGAGGCAATCCTTTTCAACGACACTTTCTATAACAACATCACCTTCGGCGTTGAAAACGCCACTATGGACGAGGTGATACATGCCGCCAAGGTGGCTAACGCGCTGGAGTTTATCGAAGCATCGGAGAATGGCTTCGACACCAACATCGGCGACCGCGGCTGCCGCCTGTCGGGCGGTCAGCGCCAGCGCATCAGCATCGCCCGTGCAATACTCAAGAACCCGGCAATACTCATCCTCGACGAAGCCACTTCGGCGCTCGACACCGAGAGCGAGCGACTGGTGCAAGAAGCCCTCGACAACCTTATGCGCGGACGCACCACGCTGGTCATTGCCCACCGCTTGTCAACCATCAAAAATGCCGACCTCATTTGCGTGATGCACGAAGGCAGGATAGTGGAGCGTGGCACCCACGACCAGCTAATTGCACTTGGCGGCTACTACAAACGCCTGGTGGATATGCAAAAGTTCTAAGACACTATGCCAGTCCGACTCGTCCGACGGGTCCGACTTATCGTGGGAGATTCATCCGCATATCCCCACGTAGCCGACTGCACTACGTTTGTCGTCAACGCGAGGTTATAGAAGTTGCAACCGCTCGCGCGGTTGTGTGTCGGCAGCGATTGTTCCATAGGGCGTATTGCCATAAGCCCAGCGACTGCATCGAGGGGCCATCGGAGATGGCAAACCATGCATAACCGCTGGCAAGCCCACAAGGGCGCAGCCTGCGGAGAGGTGGCACCAATAATAATGTGCCTCGAAG
>SFEA01000014.1 GCA_004557385.1 Bacteroidales bacterium | reverse complement strand
AGTTTCTTTGTAGCCTCAACATATCCGTCCACCTCAAAATTGATGCAGCACTTCAATTTGGCACATTGCCCGGCAAGCTTCTGCGGATTGAGCGAAATGTCTTGATATCGGGCAGCACTTGTTGCTACCGACACAAAGTTTGTCATCCAGCTTGAGCAACACAGCGGACGGCCACACGGACCGATTCCGCCGATACGCCCAGCCTCCTGGCGAGCGCCTATCTGCTTCATTTCGATGCGAATCTTAAACACATCGGCAAGCACCTTAATGAGTTGGCGGAAATCGACACGTTCGTCGGCAATATAATAGAATATAGCCTTGTTGCCATCGCCTTGATACTCCACGTCGCCGATTTTCATGTTCAGATGCAAATCTTCGGCAATCTTGCGTGAACGTATCATAGTGTCGATTTCTTTTGCCTTTGCCTCCTCAAAGCGGTCGAGGTCGCTCTGCTTTGCCTTCCGGAATATTCGAAGAATTTCGGCATCGGGACGCAGATTGGCACGCTTCATCTGCAGCTTCACCAGGCTGCCCATGAGCGACACCCTGCCAATGTCGTGACCGGGATTGGCTTCTACAGCCACCATATCGCCCACAGCAAGCTGAAGGTGCTGCGAGTTGCGATAGAATCCCTTGCGAGTGTTCTTGAATGTCACCTCCACAATGTCGAAGTCGTTTAACGACCCCGGCACATCGGCAAGCCAATTATAGCTTTGCAGTTTGCTTCGCACTTCTTCGTGCTTGCATCCGCCGCCGCATATTTGATGACATCCCTCGCAAGAGTCGCACTCGGGTGTTGCCTTGGGGCATCCGCTGCACCGCTTTTGAGTGGTTTGTTCTTTATTTTGTTCGTCGTTATTCATTCTCTAAGTTTTCAGCACTAAGCTATAAAACACGATTTATGATGACCTAAATCACTTTGCGAAGCTAACGGCACGTGTTTCGCGAATCACAGTAATGCGAACTTGTCCAGGATAGGTCATTTCGTCCTGAATCTTGCGAGCGATTTCGCCTGACAGCTTCTCGGTTTCAGCATCCGAAATCTTGTCGGCACCAACAATCACGCGCAGCTCACGACCGGCTTGAATAGCATAAGTCTTGATTACGCCCGGATAGCTGAGGGCAAGGTTCTCAAGGTCGTTAAGGCGCTTGATGTAGGCTTCAACCACTTCGCGGCGAGCACCTGGGCGAGCACCCGAAATGGCGTCGCACACTTGCACGATGGGTGCCAACAGGCTGGTTGCTTCTTCCTCGTCGTGGTGAGCACCAATGGCGTTGCATATATCGGCTTTTTCCTTGTATTTCTCAGCCAACTTCATGCCCAACAATGCGTGTGGCAATTCGGGTTCTTCGTCAGGCACCTTGCCAATGTCGTGCAGCAAGCCTGCGCGGCGAGCCTTCTTTGGGTTCAAGCCCAACTCGGCAGCCATGATGGCGCAGAGGTTGGCTGTTTCACGCGAGTGTTGCAACAGGTTCTGACCATAGCTCGAGCGGTATTTCATCTTGCCCACAAGGCGGATAAGTTCGGGATGCAAGCCATGTATACCAAGGTCGATGGTAGTACGCTTACCAGTCTCGATAATTTCATCTTCCACTTGCTTGCGCACCTTAGCCACCACTTCCTCGATGCGGGCTGGGTGGATACGTCCGTCAGCCACCAGCTGATGCAAAGCCAAGCGGGCAATCTCGCGGCGAACCGGGTCGAAGCCCGAAAGCACGATTGCTTCTGGAGTGTCGTCAACAATGATTTCGATGCCTGTGGCAGCTTCAAGGGCACGAATGTTGCGGCCTTCACGACCGATGATGCGACCCTTAATTTCGTCGTTTTCGATGTGGAAAACAGTCACAGCATTTTCAATGGCAGTTTCGGTGGCAGTACGCTGTATGGTTTGCACCACAATGCGCTTAGCCTCCTTGTTGGCTGTGAGCTTGGCATCGTCCATGATGTCGTTGATATACGATTGTGCGGCTGTTTTAGCCTCATCTTTCAGCGATTCAATGAGCTTCTCCTTTGCCTCGTCAGCCGAAAGTCCCGAAACGTGCTCAAGTGTCTCGGTCACTCTTGCCTGCATCTTGCCGATTTCCTGCTTTTGAGCATCAATATAGGCCTGCTCTTTTTCAAGCTTTTGCTGCAATGCGTCGGTTTCGTTCTTGCGCTTCTGCACCTCCGACTGCTGCTGATTGATTTGCATCTCGCGTTGCTTGAGCTTAGCCTCGGTTGATTGCACCTTCGAGAGGCGCTGGGTAGCAACCTTTTCGGCTTCAGCCTTGATGGCTACACCTTCCTCCTTTGCCTCAAGAATCTTATTCTTCTTCAGCACCTCGGCTTCGAGCTTTGCCTCCTCGATGATGCTGTTGGCTCGCGATTTTGCTATCGACTTGAATATTGCCGTCATCACAGCTGCTCCAACCAGCAAGCCTGCTACAACCGCAATAACCAGATAAATTATAATTTGCAATTCCATGTGTATAATATATAAGTATTTATTGTTTATAAAAAAAGCACCTCCAACAGCAGGCTCACATTTTTCATCTTCGGTGGGCATGGAATCCCATCAAAGAAATTGTTATTGCCGCTTTGCAAGTGCAGGTTAATTATCTCGTATAGAATATTTTTCTTATTGCATCTGCATCAGTAGCCACAAAAAAACTTGGCACCGACACATCTAAAGCCAAAAACCGCGCAGTCACTTCACGTTTTTGACCACCAATTCATCGAGTTTATTTTCAAATTCGCTCAGCAGATTCTCTGCATCATCGTTCAGTTTTTTGGCTTTAGCATAGTGTAAGGCAAACTGGAATGCCACTCTTGCCATAACCTCCTCCGATGTGCATTTTCCCTTAAAGCGCTGCATCCACTTAATCCACAGCGAATTAACGCCGCTTTCAGCAATGCGATACATCTGCTCGTCGTCAGGTTCAATTTGCAGTGGAATCGGGTTTAACCCCGCTATCTTTATGTTGATATTTTGTTTCTTTCCTTCAGGCATATCAATCCGTCAACTGAGAGATACATTTGTCAATGTCCCGCACTATTTTTGAAATCCTGGCCTTGTTCTGCTCCATTTGCTCAGCCGATGTTGCCATCGTGCGTGCCAAGCGCAAATATTCGTTTTCCTGACGCAACTGCTGCAACTCTTTTGTCAACTTGTTGTTGTCAGCTTTCAGTGCAGCATTTTCGCCAATGAGAGCTTCCTTTTCAGCCACAAGCACGTTATACTTTTCAATAAGCACATCGCACTTGTTGGAAACCCTTTGTAAAATATTTTGCAAATCAGAAGCCATAATGATTCCAATTTTTTACAAAATTAGAAATAAAATTGCAATATTGCCCTATGTTTTCAACTAAAAAATAACACGGCAATCAAAAAAAAGTCAGTTTTTCGCAATTATTGCACAATTGCGTCGCAGCAACGTCATCCTACAAATCGTCAGGAAATCATCAATACGCCTTGCGATATTTGTCGTCGGCGCTATCGTCCATAATGCTCAGATAACTTGCGTAGCGCGACTGGCTTATGCGACTCTCTTCCACTGCCTTTAGTACGGCGCATCCCGGCTCGTGGGTGTGAGTGCAGTTGCCATAGCGGCAGTCGCTCGAAATGGCAAATATCTCAGGGAAATAGTGCGACACCTCTTCGCGCTGAAAGTCGATGGTTCCGAACCCCTTCACACCCGGAGTATCGATTACGGCACCGCCATCTTTCAGGAAATACATCTCCGAGAAAGTGGTGGTGTGCATGCCGGTGTGGTGGCTGTCGCTCACCTCGCCCACTCGTGCCGCCGCTTCGGGCACAAGCAGGTTCACCAGCGTGGATTTGCCAACGCCCGAGTTGCCCGACAACAACGTGAGCTTGCCTTTAAGTTTCGCCTTCAAATCGTCGATGCCTTCGCCCGTTTTCGACGAAATCTTCATCACTTCGTAGCCAATCGATTCATACAGATATGCCACAGCATCAAGCAGACTGCGGTCGTCGTCCGCTTCGAGCAGGTCCACCTTGTTAATAACCAACAATGCCGGCACATTATATGCCATTGCCGTGGCAAGAAAACGGTCGATGAACGTGGTGTTGGTGGCAGGATTAGCCAACGTCACCACCAACGCAGTCATGTCGATGTTAGCAGCAAGAATGTGGCTTTCCTTCGACAAGTTCGACGCACGCCGGATAATGTAATTGCGGCGCGGTTCGATGGCTGTGATGAATGCAGCGCCATCGGCATTCAACAGCACTGCCACCCTGTCGCCAACAGCCACAGGATTGGTGCTGCGTATGCCCCTGAGCCTGAAATTGCCTTTAATCTTGCAATTATGCATCGTGCCGTCGTCGGCAAGCACCACATACCAGCTACCCGTATTCCTTATTACCAATCCGTTCATATACGTTCCTGAATGATTTCTCAACGACAAAGTTACACAAATTTGAGCACATCATGCCATAAAAGCACGCTTTCGTGCCAAATAAATTCACTATTTATTCATTTTTTCAAGTGCCCAGAGAGCCTAAAATATTGCCATTTCGGCGAGGCTATTTCACTCAAATGCCTGAAAATTTGCATATTCCATAAAAAATTATTACCTTTGCACCCGAAATAAGAATTATACAACGAATAGTTTAAAGCTGAAAATTAATAGTAATTTTAAAAAGACGTAAAGAATGAATTTAGAAACTATCGGAACTTGGGCTGGTTCAGTTTGGACTGCCTTGAATTCTGCTGAAGAAGCAACTCTCACAATGAAGGCTCTCAAGAAAGCCACAAAGCTGAAAGAAAAAGAGATTTTTGCTGCACTTGGTTGGCTTGGCCGTGAAGGCAAAGTTGCAATCGCTGAAACTGAAACTGACGTTACTATCACTCTCGTAGGCTAATCACTATTTTTTTAGATTAGACCTCAGAGTAATCAGGAAACTCTCACATAACAAAGGTGTGCCAATCGTTCGACGATTCGACACACCTTTTCTTTTTTATATCTAAACTTATGCCGGGTAAGCACTTAACCCAAACATTCACAATCAGTTGGGGCTGCCCAATGCCGATGCAACAAGTTCGGCTTCGGCGCCTTCATAAATTTTCACATCAGTGATGGGCCTATAATCTATCCCCATGAAACGCAGCAACTGAAAAGCCGCAAACTGGCCATCGCACGACACGCACACCTCAAGCCGCATATTGCTTATTGGCGACTCTTTCACCTCACCCAATTCTGCCACGTCTTCCTTGAGATTGCCGTTGTGGCTGTCGAGCAGCTTCTTCACTCGGGTGCCAGTTTCAATGTCAAGGTCTTTCAGGCTTACATTAATCTTGCTTTCAGTGGGAAGATAATAAGCACGCTTAACTAATCCGAAAAATGATTCACGAATATCTATGTTTTTATTAGCAATAACCTTATCGGTCATTGTCAATCGCATTATATTTGCCATGATTATAATTTGTATGTTTATGTTAGTGATAACGGCTCATTCGGCTCGATTAACTGCAATCAAGCCACATCAGCCAAAATGGTTTTATAAGAAAATCTGATTCGGAAATGTGTTTCACGATTGGCAAAACACGCAAAAAACACTACACTAACATAATATGCGCCTCAATGCCACTACTCTTTCACTGGCATAGAAACGCAAAGAAAGCGGCATCGACGCAGAACGATACTGCACTCCACCGAAATTGCATTTTAACAATCGGCTATGAGGTTCACAGCCACTAACGACCAACGATGTCCTGCTGCCTCCAACACGGCTCGAAAGCAATCTCACCGGACGAGAACTGCACACTCGCATTGGCTGTCCACAGTCAATCAACTCGGCATCGTTTTGGGCATAAGCGAACATTTCATCGATGTTTGCCGAATTATCATCATCGCCCTCCAAGATGCCATAACACGAATCTTCGATTGGGATAGAATTGCGAACATCATTGCATGCCAAAGCCGTGATGCAGTTTGCGTACAGCATCACCATCATAAACAGCAATATGTTTCGGCGTCTTATCATCCCTCAACAAATATTCTTGGAATAGGGATACAAAAATACAAATTAATTCAACATCTTCTTATATACAGAAAGAACATTCCCTCCCAAAAGTTCATTTAGGAGGGAATTATTAACATTTTTTTGCCATTTTCTCACTTGAGAGTGCACATTTTCGACATTACGGCATATTTCTTTGCCAGCTCGCGTGCAACAGCAACAGCATCTTCGCCCGACACAATGGGCAATTTATCTTTGCGCAAAGTCCATTGATATTCAAACTCGGTGATGTGGTCGCGATCGGCTTCTTGCGAAAATGGCACGCCACGCTCCATGGCATCGAGCACCGCATCGGTGAAGCGCTGCCAACGCACCCGATAATAGGTGTCGGTGAGTCCGCTCCAGCCGCGATTGGCATAATCGTTGAGTATGCCGCCCTTGTTCCCCCAAGTGGTGAGCAAAGTGCGTGCATTCAGTTCGTAGTAGTCCTTCTCGGCATCGTCGTATCCCATAGCACGCGCCTGTTCAATCCAAGCGCCCATCGACAAATGTTTTTCGCACGAGAGCAGGCGGTTATAATCGGCAATCAGCTCATCCATGCGCTTTGCCCAAACACGCGCCTGAGCCTTGTCGCCAATGGTGTAGCACAGTGTGAATTGCTTGCGATAGTGGAAGAACAAATTGCCCAACGCTTGTCGGCCTATGTTCACCACATCGTAGCGGTAACCGTCGCTGTCGACATCTTTAGCCTGAAGGAATTCGTTCCACGCATTCCACACCTCAATTTCAGGATAGTGGATAATAGGGCTGGTGTAGCGTCCGCCCTGTTTCTCCAACGCCGGGCGGGCATTGATGAGCACAGCCTTGCCAACGCCGGCAGCACGTACATACACCTTTTCGCCAAGTATCTCCCACGCCTTCTTTATGTGTTCGTCCTGCATGCCGCCACGCGTTTCAGCCCACAATTCAAACCATTGCTTGCCCGTGAGGTCGCGGTTCCACACCTTCTGGAACACATATTCATACATCTGCTCATTGGTGTCGAAAGCCTCAAGCGTAGCACCCACGCCATCGAAGTTTTTGCCGCCTTCGGCAAAAACATGGTTAAGTTTCTTTTCGGCACCAGCCAAGTCGCCTTCGGTCATGCAGTTGCCGCCAAAATTGCCAAGATAGCACCAGATGAATCTGCCGCCAAAATAACGGTCAAGTCCTTGCCACAGTTCCTTATAATCGCAATAATAGTCGAGGTTAATTAGTTTATCCTTTGGCACAGCATCGAGGAATGCCTTGATGCGAGGCTTGGTCCAACGGTCGCGGTCGTTGTAGAATGTCCACGTCATTTGCAACCACTCCGCCTTCGGGTCGGCACTTTCGAGAGTCTTATAAATCATGCTCGACACCTTTGCCAAATAGCTTTCGCTCCAGTCGGGCGAATCGAGTTCGTTGAACGGGTCGATGCCATAGATATGGTCGGTGCCGTATGCCTTGGTTTGTTCATCAATAAACATTTTTTGTATTTCGGCATATAGAGGGTCTTCGGGGTCGAGGAAGAAGCTGCGGCAGCGGTCCTCGAATCCGCACCAATCCGAGAGCATAGTGATTTTTGCATCGGGATATAAATCACGCAACTTTCCGGGCACGTGTCCTGCGAAACCCGGCAAGATGGGCTTCATGGTCAATTCACGCTCTCGAGCCAGAATCTTTTTCTGCAACAATTCCTGGTCGCGAAGCCAGGTGTCGGGCAGAGGGCCTTGAAAAGCGTCGATATTCGACATGCGGTGCCAAGCCAAGTGTGCCGGTCCGGTGAAATAGCTCTTTATATCCTTTTCATCCAAACCGATTTTCTTCCACACTTTCAGCCAAATGGTTTCTTGTCCGGTGATGGCAAGCGGCATGTTGATGCCATTGAGAGCCATCCAGTCAATCATGCGTTCCCAATCGTTCCACTTCCAATATGGCATGGTGTAGCCGAATGTGCAGTAGTTCAAGAAGAACCGGCTTTTGCACACCGCCCTGCCCTGCATTTTTTCTTGCGGCAAAGGCATGGTTTGCGGCAGCACCACATCGTCGTTTGCCCACCACGACACGCTTGTGTGGCACAGCTTCACAAGGTACTGGTTCAACCCCACAGCCATCGAGTTGGCACTGTTTCCTTTAATCAGAATCTTGCCTTTACTACTCTCCACCGAGTAGCGGTCTACGTCAAGCGAGTCCTTCAGTTGCTCAAATCGGAAAATCTTAGATTTCTCGCCAAGCACTCGGCGGCACAAATCAGCAGCCGACTTCTCGGGCGACGCAATAGCCGACATGGCCATCGTCGCGATAACGATAAATGTGAAAAAGATGCGTTTCATAGGGTTAATATTTAGTCATTAATATTTTCTGTTGCCAAGCCATTTCAGGCAAATTGCTGTGGTTTTGCCATAAGGTTCACCACAAAATTAACAAAAAACAATGACAACAAAAATATTAAGGCATCTTCATGACAACAAATTCTTCATCTTTCCCAACGAAGCACCCTTATAACGCGGTTTGAATCGCCATAAAGCGACGGCGACGTGCAGCACTCGCCGGTTGCCACAAATCCGCACTTTTCCATCACACGTCCCGAGGCTGGATTGTCGACATAGTGTCCACTAACCAGCGATTTAATGCCTGTGTGGTTAACGACGCGGTCAATCAGCAGCGCAAGCGCCTCGGTGCATATTCCTTGATTCCAATATTCTTTGCCTACCCAATAGCCCACCGTCGGTTCGTCGGGGCGTGCCGGCAGGTCGCAGTCGCACGACGGTCCATAGCCAATTGCGCCCACCACCTTGTCTGTCTCGCGAAGCACAATTGCCCATGTAGTGGCATTATGAAACACATTATTAATAACATCGCGGCTTTCGTCAACCGACTGATGCGGCGCCCATCCGGCACGAGGTCCAACCTCCTCGTCCATGGCGTAATAATACAGAATCTCGGCATCGCTTTCATGCCACGGGCGAAGCAGCAGCCTCTTAGAACCGAATGACAACAAATTGTCGATGGCATCGGGCTGATGTTTCAGAATCGGCTCCACCGTGGGGCACGTCATCACCTCGGCACATTCGCCACAAGTAGCATAGCCTCGTCTGGCAGCACACGCCCTAATCTGGCACATATCGGTGCAATAATAGGTTTTCACACCCTCGGTGCGGCACCCCATGCAATGCAAATACTCCGGCTTGATTTCAATGCCGTTCATTGCAGTCCATTTGCGCGCCGTGGCTATGCGCAGGGCTTCGTTGCCGGTAGCTGTGGCTATGCGCGCATCGCAGTTCTCACAATCGATGCCGCAACAAGCAATCAATGTTTTCATAACTTATTATTTAGAACAAATTAGGCCCGGAAGCAATAACTCCCGAGCCCATTGTATTATAGCGTTGTTAATGCTTATGCTTCAATCAGATTGTTGCCTGTCATTTCTTCAGGCTGTGGCAAATCCATTATCTTGAGGATTGATGGAGCCACGTCGGCAAGCACGCCGTCCTTCACCTTAGCATCCTTGTTTGCAGTTACATATACAAACGGAACCGGGTTGAGCGAGTGAGCAGTGTTTGGAGTGCCGTCAGGGTTGATGGCATTGTCGGCATTACCGTGGTCGGCAATGATAATCACCTCGTAATCGTTAGCCTTGCAAGCCTCAACAGTGTCCTTCACGCAGTTGTCGATGGCAACACAAGCCTTTTCGATGGCTTCGTAAACACCGGTGTGACCAACCATATCGCCGTTAGCGTAGTTAACCACAATGAAATCATACTTCTGTGTGTTGATGGCTTCAACCAGCTTATCCTTAACCTCGTAAGCGCTCATTTCGGGCTTGAGGTCGTAGGTTGCAACCTTAGGCGAAGGCACCAGAATGCGGTCCTCGCCTTCGTAAGGATTCTCGCGACCACCATTGAAGAAGAATGTAACGTGGGCATATTTTTCGGTCTCGGCAATGTGCAGCTGCTTCTTGCCAAGCGCGCTGAGGTATTCGCCGAGTGTGTTGTTCACGTTGTCCTTGCGGAAAAGCACGTGAATGCCAGTGAACGACGAGTCGTAAGGCGTCATGCAATAGTATTGCAAATCCTTGATGCGCATCAAGCCGTGTTCCGGCATGTCTTGCTGAGTGAACGCAATAGTGATTTCCTTAGCACGGTCGGGGCGATAGTTGAAGAAAATCACCACATCGCCTTCCTTAATGGTGCCATCTACGGTGCTATTATTGATTGGCTTGATAAATTCGTCAGTAACACCTGCATCGTAACTTGCCTGAATGGCATCGGTCATCGATGTGGCTTGTTCGCCCTTGCCGCTAACCAGCAGGTCGTAAGCGAGCTTGATGCGGTCCCAGTTCTTGTCGCGGTCCATTGCATAGTAGCGACCCACAACCGACACCACCTTGCCGGTGCTTTCGGCGCAGTGCTTTTCAACTTCAGCCACATAGCCCTTGCCGCTCTGAGGGTCGGTGTCGCGACCATCCATAAAGCAGTGGATAAACACGTTTTCGAGTTCGTAGCTCTTGGCAATGTCGCAAAGTGCAAAGATGTGGTTAAGCGACGAGTGCACACCACCAGTCGAAGTCAAGCCCATGAAGTGAATGTTCTTGCCGTTTTCCTTGGCATAAGAGAATGCGCTCTTCACCTCAGGATTGTTGTATATAGTTCCTTCCTTTATCGATTTGTTAATCTTCACAAGGTCTTGATAAAGAATGCGGCCGGCACCAATATTTTGGTGTCCCACCTCCGAGTTACCCATTTGTCCGTCAGGCAAACCAACATTTTCGCCACTGGCTTGCAACTGCGAGTTTGGATAATTAGCAATCAAACTATCCCAATAGGGTGTTGGAGTTGATGAAATAGCGTCAGCTTTTGTGTGGTTGCCAATTCCCCAACCATCGAGAATCAACAATAATGCTTTCTTTCCCATTGCTAAAAATACTTGTTTTTAATATTAATTTGTTTGAATTTTGTTCATTTGCAGATTCTGTTGCAAAGATAACACTATTTTTGCAATTTTCAGTTGCTCGGTGTGTGCAATATTTTCAGCAAAATGCTGATATTTAAAAAGCCACAATCCCTCATTCAGGATTATGGCTTTTGTTATCTTTCTGTCAAAGAAACAGTATCCAGCTGAACTGATTATGCTTCCTTGTTCACAACACGGCGCTCCTTGATGCGAGCCTTCTTGCCGGTGAGAGCACGCAAGTAGTACAACTTAGCGCGACGAACTCTACCATACTTGTTGATAGTGATATTGTCGATAAACGGCGATTCGATTGGGAAGATACGTTCAACACCAATGTTTTCACTCATCTTGCGAACAGTGAAACGCTTTTTCTTGCCTTCGCCCGAGATGCGGATAACCACACCCTTGTACTGCTGAATACGTTCCTTGTTACCTTCCTTGATACGATAGTCAACAGTGATAGTGTCACCTGGTTGGAATGCAGGGAATTCCTTGCCTGTTGCAAATGCTTCTTCAGCAACTTTAATTAAATCCATCTTGTAAAATTTGTTTATTTGTTTTCTTTATCCTCCTGCAACATTCACGAGCCACACTTCTTCTCGTCAGAGGTTACAAAAGCGGTGCAAAATTAGCAATTTTTTCTCATTCAGCAAAATATCTTCGCCTTTTTGTGCATCATGCGTTGCGATTTGCAGCGCAATCAAACACTTTTTCAGGCATTTTTGGGCTGCGAGATGCCTAACAGCAGATATAACGTGGCAACTGCCAGCACAACCAGGCTGAGACTTTGCGACCACGCGTCGGCAACGAACGCCATCACCGGTGGAACCAACGCGCCGCCCGACACGCCCATTATCATCAGTGCCGAAATCGAGCCTTCGCTATCCGGCTTGTGTTGCAGAGCAAACGAGAAAATAATTGAGAACACATTTGCAAACATCACTCCACTCAGGGCAATCAGAACCCACAACAGCCATGGTGCCGAGCAGAACATCAGTGCGGCTACAGCAAAAATGGCAACTGCCATAGTCACCCTAAGCATCTTCAGCGGGCTGAGCATGGTGAGCACAATGGCTCCAACAAACGTACCTGCTGTTCGTGCCACAAAATACAGGCTGGTGCCCAAGGCTGCCTGAGTGAGAGGCATTCCCGTTTTTTCAATTAACAAGCGTGGAATTACAGTGTTCAAACCCACATCAATACCTACTATGGCAAGTATGCCAACAAACAAACGAAATATATATGAATCGGAAAATAAGGAGAGTGTGCTACCAAAGGTTGCCGTTTTGGCACCGGGCTCGTCGGGCGATATGGTGAACCAAATCCACACAAGGTTCAAAACTGAGAATGCTGCGTATATTGCAAATATCATCATCCACTCGCCGGTGTAAAGGGCTGCCGCACTGGCAAGTATCGGACCCAAGAACGACGAGATGGCTTTTATAAACTGACCCCAAGTGAGTATGCTTGCTTGACGATTCTTATCAACCAATCCGACACATAGCGGATTGAGCGACACTTGCAACATGGTGTTGCCAACACCCAACAAGGCAAACGTGAGCATCATGGTGGCAAAACTATACGTCACAAAAGGCAACAACATGGCAATGCTCGTCACCAACATTGATGCTGCAACAACCTTGCGCTTGCCCCAGCGAGCCATCAAAAGCCCCGTGGGAATGGAAAACACAAAGAACCACAAGAACACTGCCGACGGCAGCAAGTTTGCCATAGTGTCAGGCAGGTTGAAATCAGCCTTCACATAGTTGGTGCTGATGCCCACCACGTCGACAAACCCCATGACAAAAAAGCCTAATAATATGGGGATGATAATTTTGCTTTTCATAATTTTCTTGTTTTTTCAATGAATATCAGAATTTAACGTATGCCTTAATTGTACCGCAGCGCTTGCCTTCGCTGGCTCCACATGGGCGAATGGTGTATCGGCCCACCGATGCCGGGATGATGAACGTCTCGGCATAATGCACCACAAACGGCTCGAACAAGCCATCGGGGCTTTCAACCACCGCCTCGTCGCCTTCAACAAGGTTGAGCACATTCACGCCCTTACCAGCCTCGTGCATCACCGGTACGCTAAAGAAGTGGCGACGGGTTTCAATAAACTCGTTTTCGTGCAGTCCGGTGCTTTCTTCAAGCCAGCCATCGCCCGAGGCTATCGGCTTTATCGCGTTGATGAAATCTTTCTTAATCAAATCGGTTTGACGTTCCCACTGAATCACATGGCTGCCATGAGCAATATTGATTGGACGCGGACGCCCGTCAAGACCCATTCTGCCCCAATCGTACAATTTGAATGTGAAGATGCTTGGAGTGGCACTGATTTCAAGCACCATAGCGCCTGCTCCCGAGCAATGCACCGTGCCGTTGGGTATGAGAAAATGGTCGTGCTTCTTTGCCGGCCATTTGTTGACATAGCGTTCCACATCAAACTCGCCGCCGGTTTCTTGCGCCTCGTTGAGCGCATCAATCATGGCTTTGCCGTCGACACCGGTTTTCAAGCCCAAATAGACATGGGCATCGGGTTCGGCATCAAGCAGATAGTAGCTTTCGTCCTGTGTATAGTAGATGCCAAAAGTGTCGCGAATGTATTGCGTGGTTGGATGCACTTGCAAGCTTAGGTTGCCGCCTTGCATAGTGTCGAGAAAGTCGAAACGAATAGGGAAATCTTCACCGAAACGCGATTCCACTGGAGCACCAAGCAAAGCGCGTGTTTGATAGTACACCACATTAATCGACGGCATCTCAAACAATGTGCCGTCAACATTCAAATAGAGGCTATTCTCCTCGGGCACGCAATCGAAGCACCAGCCATAGTTTGCCACCGAAGCATCGAGGTCGCACACTTGCTTCATCCATTGGCCGCCCCATGGAGCCGGGTCGAAAAATGGCACCACGCGGAAAGGCTTGTGGGCAGTTCTCACCAATCCCTCACGCATTTGGTCGCCGGTAATCATTTTTGGATGATTCGGTGTGTGAGTGTCGAGCCAGAAATCGGCTATCGGAAGCAATGTCTTCTTCAGTTTGTCGCACACAATCCAGTCAACAAAATAGCCACGTTTGTAGTGACGGCTCGCCTCCTCATTGCGGTTGTCGATGCCCAAGCCACACACCTCGCCGCGGCGCGAACGCATTTGAATCTCCCATCGAGCCATGTCAATGTAGGCTATCACATCGGCATGTTGTGCCACATAATAAGCGCCATGACCATACACCAACACTCTGCCTTGGCATTGGGCGATGCGTTTGCGGGCATCTGCCACCTTTTCGGCATCAAATAAATGCTCATAGGCGAACGGTGCGCGATGTCCAAAAATACGGTCGTCGGTCACCCATGGTTGTGTGAGTTCCCTGATTTCCTGCTCCGGCTTCATCAGGCTGTCGGCATAAATCACATGGTCGAAACCAAAACAACCAATGTTTTGCTCAAGTTCGCTGATATGCACGCCTTGATAGCATTCAATCACGCATACGCCCTTCTGCCCCATTTTTTTCATAATCTCAATTGCAATGTCGTTCCAGCCAATCACAAGACTGCCGGGGATTGCAGTTGAAGGACACTTATCGTAGTTGCTTTGTCGCATAGTTTAGGTTATTATTTGAGTTCTTATAATTTTCAATAATTCGATTTTGCCCACTGGCGAAGCATGGCTATTGCCTTGGCAAGTGTGCCAGCCAACCCTTTGAAAAAAGCTTATTGCCTTCGGCATAAACACTTGCACTGCACAAATTAAGCAGCAATGCCCATAATAATATTATACAATGTAGTTTTTTCATTCTTCAATAAAAAACATAACAATAAAGTGATGAAGCAAAATTACGATATTGCATTGTCAAATCACTATAAATATCTTACTATTGATATACACTTTCTTACTATTATTATTTCGGCAAAAACACACATCGTAAGATTGTGCAAACAATTAATTGAAATATGCATTTTTCTTCTTATATGCCTACACTAATTTTGCATCGTAATTCAAAAAAACTAAACTTAAACCGAGATTCACAAACCATTAATATCACCAACATTCTCCACCATATTATTATGCAAACAAAATCATTAAACTTATTAGCCACGGCAGCAATAGCGCTGGCTCCATGGAGTTGCTCACAGCCTAACGGCGAAATCAACTATGCACACGAAATCGCCAATAACGCATTGATGGACAGCGTGGATGCTATGGCACGACAAATTATTCGTCAAGGCTTTAATGCCGGCGACGGATATGGCGAAGTGTGGATTCGCGACTACAACACCTTCATAGAATTGTCGATGGAAGAATTACCCGATTCTGCCGTCCGCCACAATCTGAACGTGTTCTGGCATTTTCAGGGCGAAACCGGCGACATTGTCGACGGCTTCATTCCTGCCGAAAAAGCTGTAGTGAGCGACATTGGCTACAAATACCGTTACAGCAAAACCATGCCACAATATGCCGCCCACAAAAACACTGTGGAAACCGACCAAGAAGCATCGCTTATTCAAGCTATATATCAATATGTCAACAAGAGCGGCAACCACGACTACCTCAACACCGAAATCAACGGCAAGAAGGTTATCGACCGCATGGAATGGGCGCTGCAATACCTCTTCACTGAAAAATATAACGAATTATACGGACTGATTATCGGTGCCACCACCGCCGACTGGGGCGATGTGCAGCCCGAACACCCCTGGGGCGTTGAAATCGACAAGAACAGTCACCTCACAATTGACATTTATGACAACGCCATGCTGATGATTGCCCTTAATAATTTCATTGAACTCACCAAGGATTCTGAAAAGGCTAAATTCTGGAGCGAGAAACGCGACCAGCTCAAGCAAAACATTCGTCGCCACTTGTGGGATTCAAGCAATCATAAATTCATTCCGCACATCTACCTCGACAAATCGCCTTTCCCTGCCGACTTCGACGAAAACAAGATATATTATCAAGGAGGCACCGCTGTGGCTATACTTGCCGACATTCTCACACCCGAAGAGGTGGCTAACGCCAACGAGCGTATGCTCGAAAACATGGCTAAAGCTCACGCTCAAACCATCGGCCTCACTATGTATCCAACCTACCCTGCCGGATATTTCCAAAATGTGGGCATGTATCCCTACGGCTACCAAAACGGTGGCGACTGGACTTGGTTTGGTGCCCGCATGATTCACGCGCTGGTGAAGTACGACATGATTCCACAAGCCTACAACGAGCTGCAACCAATGCTGCAACGCGTGGTTGAAAACAAGGGATTCTACGAATGGTATACTCCTGCAGGCGAACCTATGGGTTCGGGCACTTTCCGCGGCGAAGCTGGTGTGCTGTTCAAAGCCAACGCTCTGCTGCGCAACTGGGCGGCGCAGAACAAATGATTATGCCCTGCCTTATATCCTAAAGAATAAAGAAATTGTGCAAACTTAGGCTGCATCACAAATCGCAATTATCTCATTCATCGATGCAACCAAAGAAGAGCCGAACTTAAATAATAGATAAAAGCCAACTTCCTTTTTTAACATTCTTTCTTTGAGGCTTTGGAAATCGCAATTAGTTTCCAAAGCTTTTTTGTACGCCTACAGCGCAATCACTCGTCGCCGTACTCCTTCAAATACATTTCACAAGTAAGGCACAGCTCGTCGTACCACTCTTTGCCGAAACGACGCGTGAGTGGCTCTTTGAGGAACTGATAAGCCCTTACACCCTTTTGCCGGCCAAGCACCTCGGCACATTTGCAAATCTTCCATCGGTGATAGTTCACAGCCGTGAAAGTGGGATATTGCTTAAGCCTTACGGGATAGAGATGACACGAAATAGGCTTATAAAAATCTATTCTGCCCTCGCGATACGCCTTCTCGATGGCGCAATAGCACATGCCATTCTCGCCGTAGCAAGTGAACACGCAGTTCTTTCCACCCACAATCTGGGTCACGCGGTCGCCTTCTTCGTCGATATAGCTCACACCATTGGCTTCGATTTCGCGCTGCGCCTGAGGCAGCAAATCGTTCCAAATCTCCGGCAGGATGCGCTTCAGTTGGGCATCTTCTTCATCGCTGATGGGTGCACCGGCGTCGCCCTCAATGCAGCACTCGCCGTGGCAGCTATCGAGATCGCAAAAGAAAAAGCGTTCCACCAAGTCGAGGCTCACAAGCGTGTCTTGTATCTGTAACATATCCTTTCTGTTTAAAATTCTGATTCTGATGTGCAAAATTAGCAAAAATTTTGCAAGTATCACTGCCCCGACCTCCAAGCCGCCTGGCATTGCAAATGAAAAAAGCAAGGCGCCACACTCGCTAAATGAGTGCAACGCCTCGCTAATAAGCTTATTTCAACAAACTATAATTAGTTTTCAGGGGCCATCAAATAAATCTGGAAGTTGCCTTGCTTCATCACTTCTTTCATAAATTTCTGAATGTCGGCAGGAGTGATGCCATTAATCATATCAACAGCATTTTCGAAGATGTCAACGCCCTTCAATTCATAGCCGGCAATTGCGCCAACCCATGCAGCGTTTTGCTTCATGCCTTCGTTGAACGATTTCACCATGTATTCCTTCACCTTGGCAAGTTCGTCCTCAGTGCAGTTAGTAGTAAGGTCGTTGAACGCTGTTTTCACGATTTCCACCACGCGGTCTTTCTTTTCAGGCTTCATTGGCAAAGTGGTGTTGTATTGCACGTTGAAGTCGGCAAATTTCGACATCTTGCCGCGAGTATAAACGCTGTAGGTTGCGCCTTCCTTTTCGCGGATTTGTTCGATGAAGCGCGAAGTGAGGATTTGAGCCACAGCCGAAGCAATCTTGCTGTTCTTTGAGTTGTAAGGCATATTAGCCGATACGATGAACGAAGCATAGGTTTGCGGAGTCTGCATCTTGTAGGTCGACGATTGTGTAGCAGCACCCTTGTTGATGCCTAAACCAACATACTTAACATCTTTAACCACCTTCTTGGCATCGGCAGGCAGAGTGGCAATGTATTGTTCGCAATACTCCTTCAAAGCTGCTTCGTCGAAGTTACCGCTGAAGATGAATGTGAACTCAGCAGCATTGCTGAAGTATTGGCGTGCCATAGCCTCGATGCGGTCGCGATTGGCAGCCTTGATGCCATCAACGGTAATCATGTGCTCGTGAGCCGACTTGTAGAGAGCCTTCGACATACGAGTCTGGAACACGAATTCCGGAGTGTTCACCTGATTTTGCAGGATGCTCACGTATTGATTCTGCAATGCTGCAAACTCGTTGGCGTCGAAACGCATATCAATAAATGTCATATAAAGCATCTCCATCATGGTCTTCAAATCCTTTGGAGTTGACTTGCCTTCGATGGTGCGACCATAATAGTCGACGCTGCAGCCCAAGCCAACTTGCTTGCCGGCAAGATACTTCTCGAGGTCGTTGGCAGTGAATTTGCCCAAACCGCGTTGTTGCATTGCCAAGCCCAATACCGACAGGTTGTCAGCTTCCGATTCCGGAACATTCGACGAGCCGCCCTTGGCAACTGCACTAAACACAATTTCGTTGTCCTTGAAGTCGGTTTTCTTCACAATCACCTTCACGCCATTGCTCAAAGTCCATTCTTTGGTGCCAAAGCGTGCGTTAGCGGTTTCTTTCACCACTTTGCCCTTTGCAGGAAGTTGGCTGATGAGCGGTTCGGTCTTAACATTGTCGACAAATGCCTCGATGTTGCTTGCAGCCACGCTGACCTCGATAGCCTGCAATTCTTCTTTTGTAGGAACATTCACGCCCTCAGCCTCAGGCAACATCACCATCACTACGCGGTTGTCGTCGCCAATAAGCTGCTGAACAACCTGATTGATTGCAGCCACAGGAACGCTCTTCGAAATCATGCCCATGGTGTTATATTCATATTCGATGCCCGGAATAGGCTCGTTATTCAAGAAGTTCTCTACATATTCATTAACCAAGTTGCCCGAATTTTGCTGCTTGCGGTTGTTGTAGGCATTCTCGAGTTGCGACATGTATTCGTCGCGGGCACGCAGATATTCGCTGTCGAGGAAGCCGTATTTCTTCAAACGAGCAATCTCGGTGTTGATGGCTTCGTAGGCACCCTTCACGTCGTTGTCCTTGGCAAGAGCAGTGAAAGTGAGTGCATTCTTTGTCTTGGCAATGAAGAAGTCGCCGCTGCTCATGCCTGCGTAAGCAAACTTGGCATCAGCCTTCTTCGAGATTTCACTCAAACGAGCATTCATCATCTTGGTTGCGATATTAAATGCGTACATATAGCCCAGATATGCCATGTTGTTCTTGAGCGAATCGGGGAACGCAGGATATTTATACATCACCTGCATGATTGAGTTAGGTTGTTCCTTGTCCGAACCGATGGCATAGATTGTGCCTTTATGGTCGTTTACCTCGAAGTATTCGCGCTTCTTGGCGTTTTCTGGCATCTTTATGCCCGAGAATAATTCTTTGATTTTTGCCTCGATGCGGTCAACGTCGACGTCGCCCACAACCATGATGCCCTGCAAATCGGGGCGATACCATGTTTCGTAGTAGTCGCGCAAAGCCTTGTATGGGAAGTTGTCAACCACATCCATTGTGCCTATAGGCAGGCGATAGCCATAACGGCTGTCAGGGTAGACTGTTGGCAACAGGTTTTCAATGATGCGCATCTGTCCCACCATGCGCATGCGCCATTCTTCGTGAATCACCTTGCGTTCCGAATCGATTTCCTCTCCATCGAGCAACAAGCCGTCAGCCCAGTCGCGAAGGATAATCAAACAGGTGTCCTGCACACCCACGCGTGCTGTTGGCACCTTCGAGATGTTGTACACCGTTTGGTCGACACCGGTATAGGCATTGATGTTAGCGCCGAACTTAATACCCACCGATTCGCACCACTTGAGCATTTCGTTGCCCTTAAAGGTCTTGGTGCCGTTGAAGCACATGTGCTCAAGGAAGTGAGCCAAACCACGCTGGTTGTCTTCTTCAACCACCGAACCCACCTTCTGCGCAATATAAAACTCGGCTTGTCCTTTAGGATAGTTGTTGTGACGGATGTAATAAGTCAATCCATTTGCCAATTTTCCTACACGCACTGCAGTGTCAACCGGGATGGTTGGCATGCTTTGTGCATTCGCATTGCTTTGCAGCATTCCCGTTGCCAACAATGCAACGAGCAACACTTTCTTGATAATTTTCATTTCTTTATATATTAATAAATTTGTTGTTTAGATTCGCGTTTTGTTGCCAACACTTTCATGTTGTGCGTCTATTAGACGTTATCACAGCTACAAAAATAGCATATAATGTAGTTAATTATTGTTAAATCATTATTCATTCCTTACAAAAGCCGCATTAACGTCAGTAAATGAGCGAAACGCAAACCCGAATAACTCGAATTTGCGTTTCGTATAGCAATTCTCTCTTTTCAGGAGATTATTGGCGGCCTGAGATGGCAACTTCGCGGTTGATTTTCGAAATCATGCCTTGGAGAGCCTTGCCAGGACCACATTCGGTGAACTCAGTAGCACCGTCGGCAATCATGTTTTGAACTTCGTAAGTCCACTTAACAGGAGCTGTGAGCTGAGCAATCAGGTTTGCCTTGATTTCGGCAGGGCAAGTGTGAGCCTTTGCATCAACATTTTGATAAACAGGGCACTTTGGAGTGCTGAACTCAGTTGCCTCGATGGCAGCCTGAAGTTCGTCCTTGGCTGGTTGCATCAGTGGTGAGTGGAATGCGCCGCCTACAGGCAACACCAATGCGCGCTTTGCGCCGGCTGCCTTGAGCTTTTCGCATGCAGCATTCACTGCCTCGATGTTGCCCGAGATAACCAATTGGCCGGGGTTGTTATAGTTGGCAGGAACAACGATGTTTCCTTCGGCGTTGACCTCTGCACATATTTCTTCAATCTTCTCGTCGGGCAAGCCGATGATTGCAGCCATAGTTGAAGGAGCTGCTTCGCATGCCTTCTGCATTGCCATTGCGCGCTTCGACACCAGCTTCAAGCCATCTTCAAACGACATTGCGCCTGCTGCAACAAGTGCCGAGAATTCGCCAAGCGAGTGACCAGCTACCATATCGGGATTAAATTCTTCGCCAAGAGTCTTTGCCAATATCACCGAGTGCAAGAATACGGCTGGTTGTGTAACCTTGGTTTGCTTGAGGTCTTCTGGAGTGCCTTCAAACATCAAATCGGTGATTCTAAAACCTAAAATCTCGTTTGCTTTTTCAAACATTTCGCGTGCTTCGGCGTTGTTCTCGTAAAGGTCCTTACCCATTCCTACGAATTGTGCGCCTTGACCTGGAAATACAAATGCTTTCATTCTTCTTTACTTAAAAAAATAGATATATACTGTTGTATTCTAATTAATTCAGGCTGCAAAGATAACTATTTTTAATGTGTTTTATCGGATTTCTCGCAAAAATCTTTATCTTTGCAATCGTTAATAACAATGTTTACTCATCAAAAATTGATATTATGTTCAATAATATATTTCTGCTGTTCAACCTCGGCACTGGCGAAATTCTCATTATCGTATTTGTAGTTCTCCTGCTTTTTGGCGGCAAAAAAATTCCGGAACTCATGCGCGGACTTGGAAAAGGAGTTCGCAGCTTCAAGGAAGGCATGGAGGACATCAAAAACGAAATTGAGCGTCCGGTTTCCAACGAACCAAAAAAATCTGATTCATCGGCTGCCGACACCAAAAAAGATTAATTTCGTCAATATTTTTGCATAGCACAAATTGAAAACTGACCAAAAGCCCGATTTGGCTGACATGTCGTTTTGGGACCATGTGGAAGCGCTGCGCATGACCCTGTTTAAAGTTATCGGCATACTCGTGAGCATGGCGATAATTCTGTTTATATTCATGCCCAAGTTGTTCGACAGTGTGATTCTCGCCCCGTGCGACGGCAGTTTCGTGCTCTACAAGTGGCTCAACCGCCTTGCGCAATTTGTCCCCGGCTTAGGCAGCATTTCGTCGACCGACTTCCACGTCAACCTCATCAACATTCAGTTGGCATCGCAATTCTACATTCACATGTCCACATCGTTTTGGTTGGCGCTGGTGCTGTCGTTCCCCATCGTTGTTTACATTCTTTGGCAATTTGTCAGCCCGGCACTCTACGAAAACGAGAAGCGCGGAGCCCGCACCGTGTTTGCCATCGGCAACTTGCTGTTTTTCCTCGGAATTGCTGTGGGCTACTTCATTGTGTTTCCGTTCTCGCTGCGTTTTTTTGCCGACTACCACGTCAGTCAGCTGGTGCCCAACCAAATATCACTCGACAGCTACGTCGACACTTTCCTCTCGCTCATCTTCACTATGGGCATCGTGTTTGAACTGCCGCTGCTGTCGCTTATGCTCTCGAAACTCGGAATCATACGCCGCAGTTTCTTCTACCGCTATAGGCGACATGCCATTTGCGCGCTGCTCATTATGGCGGCTATAATCACCCCCAGCGACCCATTCTCAATGATAGCTGTGTTTATGCCACTTTATTTGCTTTACGAACTAAGCGCATTGCTGGTGAAAAAAGACGAGCCCGAACAAAGCGCGCCTGAGGCTAATTGACAATAGCCAAGAGAGACCCGTGTTTTCACTTAGGTATATAAAAAAATTGATTGTCTCACGACAACCAATCTTGTTAACCTTAAATCTAATACCATGAAAAACACACTGCAAAGATACGCAGTTTTGGAGTTTTACGCAAAACCACTACAACAAAATCGCTTTGCATTAATAATATTTAACAACAAAGGGTTCAATTATGGCACACCCAACCGAATCAGACATAATAAAAATAATAGCGCATATACACACCGAATTCAACACCAAGTTCGGCGTGCCGCGCCAAAGCGGGATAATCGACTCGCTTCGCGGAAGAATAGTATTTGAGCCGGAATACCGCGTGGCAGATGCGCTGCGAGGCATTGAAGGTTTTTCGCATCTTTGGCTCATCTGGCAATTTTCCGAAGCCCGACGCGACAGCTGGAGCCCGACGGTGCGCCCGCCACGGCTCGGCGGCAACACACGAATGGGTGTGTTTGCCACACGGTCGCCATTCCGCCCTAATGCCATCGGACTGTCGTCGGTGAGGCTTATCGACGTCGACTACACTTCACCCGACGCTCCGGCTATCATCGTTGCCGGTGCCGACCTGATGAACGGCACCCCGATAATCGACATTAAGCCCTATCTGCCCTACACCGACAGCCACCCCGACGCCACCGGCGGTTTCACCGACACCAACACCCAGGCTATGCAACCACTTGATGTGAATATTCCCGAGAATCTTGCCTGCCGAATTGGTGCCGACACGCTGGCTGCACTGCGGGGCACACTGGCTTGCGACCCACGTCCACGCTACCAACACGACCCCGAGCGCATCTACGGCATGACATTCGCCAACCGCGAAGTGAAATTCAAGGTCGATGGCGCTACGGTGACAGTGATAAGCATCGAATAGTTTCGGCTTCGGCAAAAAAGATGTATCTTTGCAAAAATTTTTGCAAAGCAATATAAGTTCTATCAATTTAACATACAATGGACTATTTAATACTCATCATCGGGCTCACGCTGTTGCTTTTCGGAGCAAATGTGCTGGTCGATTCCACTGTGGCAATAGCCAAAAAAGCCCGCTTGAGCAATTTCGTTATCGGATTCACCATAATTGGCATGGGCACCTCTTCGCCCGAATTGTTCATTAGCCTGTCGTCGGCAATAACCGGACACGGCGACATCGCGCTGGGCAACGTCGTTGGTTCAAACATCTGCAACACTCTGCTCATTCTGGGTGCCACAGCCGCCATTCTGCCTTTCACCATCAAACGCGAACAAACACTACGCGACATTCCATTTGCCATTGCCACATCAATTCTTATAGCCGTGCTGACATTCACCGGAAGCACAAACGGTTTGTCGAGGCTCGACGGCTTGATTCTGCTATCGATTTTTGCAGCCTACACACTATATGTCATCAGCAAGAGCCGCAGCAAGGCCTCGCCTGACGAAAGTGATGACACCTCAAGCAAATACGACACTTTCGGCACACCGCTGCTCGTGGTTATTGCCTTGGCGGCACTCGGCTCGCTGCTTGGTGGCGGCACGCTGTTTCTCGACTCGGCGCAAGCAATTGCCCGCGCTTGGGGCATTAGCGAAACAGTGATTTCAATCACTATCGTGGCACTCGGCACCTCGCTGCCCGAACTCATCACCTGCATCATTGCAGCTCGCCGCGGCAATGCCCAATTAGCTCTGGGTAATGTGCTCGGCAGCAACATCTTCAACATCCTCATGGTGCTCGGCATCCCTGCCCTGATACACCCATTCAACACCGAGAGCATACAGATAGCCGATTTTGGAATGCTCATCCTCAGTGCACTGCTCTGCTATATGGTGATATTCACTTTCGGAAAGAAGCGATTCGACCGCATCGAAGGTTTCATTTTCCTTGCATTATACGTTGCCTACGACGTATATCTCTTCATCCGATAGTTTTTTTCATCACACCACAACATCATGGCTTATTTTGCACTATCAACTTGTTGGCGGTGACAATATTTTTTTCTACCTTTGATAGCATAAAAAACATTAGCAACATAAAAACTATTCAATAACGGTATGAAAAAATTCTTTGCAACCCTGTTGGGACTTGCGTGCTCATTGTTTGCACTCAATGCCCAACCCTTGCCCTGCGTTGCTCCGCAGCAGGCAGGACTCGATGCTGAACGCATGCTCAATGCCGACCGCATCATCAACGAAGCAATTGCCAACAACGAGATTCCGGGCGCCGTGCTCGCCGTGGTGCGCAACGGCAAGATGGCTTATTTGCGTGCCTACGGAAACCGCAGCGTGTTCCCCAAGGCACAGCCCATGACCACCAACACCATCTTCGACATGGCTTCGTGCAGCAAGTCGATGAGCACTGCTGTGAGCGCGATGATTCTAATCGACCGCGGCTACATTCGCCTGCAGGACCCTGTGAGCCAATACATCCCCGGCTTTATGAGTTGGAAAAGTGAAGACGGAAAACAACGCCAAACCATACGCATTGAGCACCTACTCACCCACACTTCGGGCATTCCTGCCTATGTAGCTCCTGCCCAACTGCGCAAGCAATATGGCGAAGAAGCCAATGCCGACTCTCTGATGCGCTATATTGCAACCTGCCCTCGCGACTTCAAGCCCGGCACCGACTTCCAATACAGCTGCCTTAACTTCATCACCCTGCAAAAAATAATTGAGAAAATCAGCGGGAAAACACTGCGTGAATTTGCTCAAGAAAACATCTTCAAGCCGCTGGGAATGCGCCACACCGACTATCTGCCATGCCACCTCAACGAGAAATCGGGTCTTTGGGTGAACGACCAAAACGTGGTGGTGACCGACGACGCTCTCCTCACCACCGATGACAAAAAAGCTAAATCGTCGACCACAAGAGGCTACTACATCGCCCCTACCGAAAAGCAGGGCAAGGACCGCAAAGTGTGCTTCCTCGGACAAGTTCACGACCCGCTTGCTCGCGAAATGAACCTCGGCATCAGCGGCAACGCCGGCATCTTCACCACTGCCGAAGATTTGGCAATACTTTGTGCAGCCTTGCAGAACGGCGGCGAACTTAACGGCACTCGCATCCTCAGTCCACTTGCCGTGAAAGCCATGCGCACCGTGCCTCGCGACGAGGCTCCGCTGGGACGCGCCCTTGGTTGGGACGTATATTCCGACTATGCCAGCAACCTTGGCAACATGTTCTCGCCGGAAACCTACGGACACACCGGCTACACCGGCACCAGTGTGCTCATCGACCCGGTTAACGACATCAGCGTGATTTTGCTCACCAACCGTGCACACCCCGACGATGCCGGCGCCGTTGTGCGACTGCGCACCCTGGTGGCTAACGCCGTTGCCGGTGCCCTTATCGACACCTCTACCGGCTTCACTCCCGAGCACAAAGCTTCAACCGAACTCTATTATCCCTACTATTACACCCGTTTTTTGAGCTTCATGAACGAACCTGCAATCACAAGCAACGACATAGTTATGCTTGGCAATAGCCTCACCGAAGGCGGCAAGGACTGGGGCAAACGCCTTGGTTGGAAACATGTTGTGAACCGAGGCATCGTGGGCGACGAAGTGATGGGAATTTACAACCGCCTGCACCAAATCCTTCCCGGAAAGCCCAAGAAAATCTACTATCTTTGCGGCGTGAACGATGTGAGCCACCACCTCACAACCGACGAAATCATACTGCACACACGCATGGTGATTGACCGTATTCTCAACGAAAGCCCCGAAACCGAGTTGGTGATGCAAAGCCTGCTGCCAATCAACGAATCGTTCAAACGATACAAAAACCTCGACGGAAAAACTGACCAGATTCCCGAAATCAACGCCAAACTGGCCGCCCTCGCTCAGGAAAAAGGCTTGAAATTCATCAATCTTTTCCCATTGTTTGTTGAGCCCGGCACCAACATTCTCCGCAAAGAGTTGACCAATGATGGTTTACACCTCAAAGATGACGGCTATAAAATATGGGTTAAAGCCATAAAAGACGCTAAGTAACACCATCACCCCACCCCCCCAAAAAACACCGACAGCGCTTACGGCACAAATGCAAACGTAAACGCTGTCGTTTTTTTTATTTCGGGCTACACACATAGCCTCGTATGTGAAAAAAATCAGTCGAGCACAGTCACCCAGTTGTGAGTGTCGGGTTCATCGCCAAGCTGAATGGCACGCAAGTGGTTGTACAACTTGGTGGTCCAAGGACCGGGGTTGCCGTCCTTCGACATCACATACGACTTACCCTCGTCGATGTCGTCGACCTGCGAAATTGGAGCAGCCACAGCAGCGGTGCCACATTCGGCAGCCTCGTCCATCTCGGCAAGCTCTTCAAGCAAGATTGGACGACATTCCACCTTCATGCCAAGGTCTTTAGCAATCTGCTGCAGACTCATGTTGGTGATTGACGGCAAAATAGAACCGCTCTTGGGTGTAATGTAAGTGTCGCCCTTCACAGCGAAAAAGTTTGCCGGACCACATTCGTCGATATATTTCTTTTCCTTCGGGTCGAGATAAAGCACAGCCGAATAGCCGCCCTCCTTAGCCAAAGCGCCGGCAGTGAGGCTGGCTGCATAGTTGCCACCCACCTTCCAACGTCCGGTGCCACATGGGGCTGCACGGTCGAACTGGCGATAAATTGCCACCTTGGTGGGTTTGAAGCCTTCCTTGAAATACGGTCCAACCGGAGTGACAAATATCAAAAACAGATATTCGGTTGCTGGCTTAACACCCACCTGAGCCGACATGCCAAGCTCAAGCGGACGGATGTACAACGAACTGCCACTGCCATACGGCGGAATGAAATCCTGGTTTAGGCGAACCACCTTTTCAACCATTTCACGGAATTTTTCAACAGGAAGCGGTTCCATCAATATGCCCTCAGCGCTACGCTGAATGCGCTTTGCATTCTCTTCGAGGCGGAAAATGCGAATCTTGCCGTCCTTGCCGCGGAATGCCTTTAAGCCTTCAAAAATTTCCTGACCATAATGCAAGCATGTTGCTGCCATGTGCAAGTCCACACGCTCCGAATCGGTGACCTCTATTTCTCCCCATTTGCCATCCTTGAATGTGCAACGCACATTGTAGTGAGTCTTCATATAGCCAAACGAGAGATTCGACCAGTCTAAGTTAGTTTCCATCTTTCTATTTGTATTTTTAGTTCGTTTTTGTCTTATTTCAATTTAGCAACCGCAAATTTACAAAAAATTGGTAGCATTATCACTATTTCACTAATAATTTGAAATCGGAAACGCCAATTTTTCTTACAATTTCTCACCGGCGCGTCGCAGCATCAGATATTTTGCAACGCACACTCTCTCAAGAAACCACAAGACTTAAGAATTATCTCTTATTGCCACAAACGCTCACTTGGTTATAGCGCCACCTTGAATGTACGGTTGTCAACCCTGACAATGTAAATTCCACGCGAATTAACTTTGAGAATGCTTTCGCCGGGATTTACCACCGACTGGCTTACCAACTGCCCCAAAATGGTGAACACCCTCACCTGAATGCGCTTTGTTGTCCTCACCACTATCACGCCATCCTTGCCCGTAATTTCCAAATCCGATTCGGTTTGAACAGCGTGCTTCGTTTCTTGCCACTGCGTCTGTTGGGCATACATGCCAACATTCACCGAGGCCAAAAACAATGATAATATTACAACAATCCGTTTCAATTAATTATATTATAATAATGTGTATGCCCCAAATTTGGTTCATCTTTGCCATACCACAATGTGGCACTGCACAAAAAGCAAAGCACTAAATTATCTACAAAGTTAATCTATAATTTCAACAAATCAAATGCTTATGCCTTCAAATATTTCATGCTCAACAAAATATTATCATTTTTTGTCTTTTTCGTCCCATGGATAGGTGCGTTTGGGATTGCGCGGGAACCAGCCCTTGTGCACACGCTCCTGCTGCTCGAATATCTCGAGTATCGACCAGAAGCTCGAAAAGCCCGTGACGCCAAGCAATGCCGAAGCCAAAACGCTCTCAACCAGCAACGCTGCCACAATCAGTGCCACCCCGGCAACGGCAAACCACCACCAGCAACGGGTGCCAAAATAATATTCTCCCTTAATTACTATCGGGTGGAACAACCCGATGATGAGGAATGTCGACACACCTATCACTATTCCCATCCAATTAATTTGCGAAATCAGTTCTGTCATATCATTTTTTGTTTTATACGGCAAAGTTACCACAAAGCATCAACATTGCCAAATGCCTGTGGCAAAGCATTAAAAAAAGGCGCCGGAAACATTTCCCGACGCCTTGCCTATTTCATCGTTTTGTTGATGTTGCACAAAAGAATTACTTCTTCGAAAGCTTTTCCTTGAGAGCTGCCAATTCTTGGATGTCGCCAAGAGTTGTCTTTTCGATAACTGGAGTAGCAGGAGCTTCTTCAGCAGCAGCCGACTTAGCAGCAGCCTTCTTAGCCTTGCGTTGTTCAGCCTTAGCAGCATCTTCAAAGATGCGGCTGTGCGAAAGGATGATGCGCTTAGCGTCCTTGTTGAATTCGATAACCTTGAAGTCGAGCTTTTCGTCTTGCTTAGCAGTAGTGCCGTCTTCCTTAACGAGGTGCTTTGGAGTAGCAAAACCTTCAACACCGTGAGGTAATGCAACAACAGCGCCCTTGTCGAGGAGCTCGATGATAGTGCCTTCGTGTACGCTGCCAACAGTGAAGATTGTTTCAAACACGTCCCAAGGATTTTCTTCGAGTTGCTTGTGGCCAAGGCTCAAGCGGCGGTTGTCCTTATCGATTTCAAGAACTTGAACGTCGATGTCGGCACCGATTTGAGTGAATTCCGATGGGTGCTTAATCTTCTTAGTCCAAGAGAGGTCGCTGATGTGGATAAGACCGTCAACGCCTTCTTCGAGTTCAACAAACACACCGAAGTTGGTGAAGTTGCGAACCTTGGCAGTGTGCTTGCTGCCAACAGGATACTTTTCTTCGATATTTTCCCATGGGTCAGCCTTGAGTTGCTTGATGCCAAGCGACATCTTGCGCTCTTCGCGGTCGAGAGTCAAGATAACTGCCTCAACCTCGTCGCCCTTCTTCAAGAAGTCTTGAGCCGAACGCAAGTGTTGCGACCACGACATTTCGCTAACGTGGATGAGACCTTCAACACCAGGAGCGATTTCAACGAATGCACCGTAGTCAGCCATAACAACAACTTTACCCTTAACCTTGTCGCCAACCTTGAGGTCTGGGTCAAGAGCATCCCATGGATGTGGTTGAAGTTGCTTCAAGCCCAATGCAATGCGACGCTTTTCGTCGTCGAAGTCGAGGATAACCACGTTAAGCTTCTGGTCGAGCGAAACGATTTCCTCTGGGTGGTTAACACGGCCCCAAGAGAGGTCGGTGATGTGAATCAAACCATCTACGCCACCAAGGTCGATGAATACGCCATAAGATGTGATGTTTTTAACAACACCTTCAAGCACTTGACCTTTTTCGAGTTTTGCAATGATTTCCTTCTTTTGTTGTTCGAGTTCAGCCTCGATGAGTGCCTTGTGCGATACAACAACATTCTTGAATTCTTGATTGATTTTAACAACCTTGAATTCCATTGTTTTGCCGACGAATACATCATAGTCGCGGATTGGCTTAACGTCGATTTGGCTACCTGGCAAGAATGCTTCGATGCCGAATACGTCAACAATCATACCGCCCTTAGTGCGGCACTTGATGTAACCCTTGATTACTTCGTCGTTTTCAAGCGCTTCGTTTACACGATCCCAGCTCTTTGCCACGCGAGCCTTGCGGTGTGAAAGAATCAATTGACCCTTCTTGTCCTCTTGGTTTTCGATGAAAACCTCAACATTGTCACCAATCTTCAGGTCGGGGTTGTAACGGAATTCGTTCAATGGAATAATACCATCCGACTTGTAGCCGATGTTAACCACTACCTCGCGCTTGTTGATTGCAATAACGGTACCTTCAGTTACTTCTTTGTCCTTAATTGTGTTAAGGCTTTCGTCGTAGGTCTTTTCCAACTCTTCGTGAGATTTCTCTCCTTGAGTTTCGCCTCTTTCATAGGCTTCCCAATCGAAATCTTCAATTGGAGAATTTTTTAATTCTTCGCTCATTTAAATTAGTTAATAAATTAGTTAATTACAATCCACGGATTCGTTCCCGCAGATATGGGTGCAAAGTTACGCATAATTTCCTATATCTCAATAACTTTTTCCACTATTTTTGCCGCCATTTTGCAAAATATGGCATTTTCGGGGCTCACAATGGCAATCGAGTTGCCCTCGAGCGTCAAACCTGTTCTTTAGTACGTGTCAAACGCGCCTTCACCGAATTATATCCCATCATCCACAGCAGTGGCAAGCCCACGCCTGCAATGGTGTAGAGCACCCAAAACAGGTCGTCGTGATGCTCATGTATCACCATGTGGCATCCTATCTGACCCCAATCGAGCCCATACCACATGATTTTGATGGCACTCACCACCTTGAACGAAATGATGTGGAACACATATATGTATACTGTCATGTTGCCGGCATGCACCAAGAACGTGCGCAAAATGCCTGGATGGCGGTCAATCACACCCGAAACGTAATGAACCATAAGGAATCCGATGGTGCCGGTGACGGGCAAAGTGAGCACGTCTATGAGCTTCGGGCTCAAATTCATTCCTGCCAGATGCAAGTGTGCTCCACCCACAAGCAGCACAAAGAACAGCAGCGCAAGCGTCCAATGCTCCTTAATCTTGTGCTCGTAAGAACGGAATAGCACCCCGACGCCAAAAAATATCACGCCCCAATTCTCGCGTATACCGCCCTGAATGATGGTGAGTATCTTCACCCCGTTGCCTATGCGAAAGGCTGCAAACGCCAGTGCCGCCACAATGATTGCCACCACTGCGCCATTGCCTTGCAGCCACCTCCTTCGCCCGTCGAGCAACCGATATAATGCCATGAACAGGATGCTCGTAACCAGCAACGCCCTGAAGAACCAAAACGCCCCAAGCAGAAATTCATCGTAACCTGCCATCGAAAACACTATGTTCACCGCACGCTGGCACATTTGGTGCGTAGTGTAAGGGTGAGTCACACCGTTTTCCCAATTGCCGAACTGCTCGTTAAGCAACCCAACCTCGAAGAACAGATTATGCAGCAGCAAAAACACCAGCGACCATTTCACCATAGGCACATACAATCCTGCAAACCGCTTCTCTACGTATGTCCACGAATCAGTAAGGTAGCGGCGGCTGAAAAAGTAGCCGGCAGTGATGAAGAATATGGGCATGTGAAAAAGATATATGAAATTCATCAACAGTCCGGGACCCTCGGCGTGCCCCATAACCATAAGAATTATGGCAATGCCCTTGCATATCGATATTGTGGTGTTCTGTTTTTTCATAATTATTATGCCATTGTTTTTCTGCTTTGCAAAATTAAAAAACTTGTTTTGAATATGCGAAATCCAAAACAAGTTTCTCAAACAAAGGCCGGCTTTTTAAAGCCTCCTTAGGCATCAAATCACCAGTCTCACAGTATTTTCAGTGTTCAATAGGTTAGCGAACAACCACCTTACGCACCTTGCCGTTGCTGTAGCGAACAATGTTTACGCCCGGCTGCAGGAACGGAATGTTTATGCCCTCAAGGTTATACACAGCCACTATGCACCTGCTGGCATCTGCCGGCGTGCGGCTTACGGCGCTATCATCAACAGCCATCGACAACGCCAACACCGACGGGCAATTGCTGCCAACGCGCTGCACTGTGATGCTCGTCACCTCTTTCTGCGGCTCGGCATCGATGGCAATCTCAAACAAATTGAATTTACACGAGCTCGACAATGTGCCGGCAGCGCCGCTCCATGTGCCGTCTTTGGTGGCTATTCTGCCCAAGCCACTCACTGCGCCACCTTGAGTGCTCCAGTCGCTTAAGCTCCACAACACTGCTTTGCTGCTTGTGCCGTCGGCATAATTCAATTTCACGCTCAGTTGCGAATCACCGTCGCCACAGGTGCCTATTGCATATATCTTGCTGGTTTTAACCCCCGAGGCAAGCACCAACGTGCCCTCGGCAGTGCCGCCCTCAACATCCTTCAGCATCAGTGCATTGTTGGCTGCCACAGGCATGATATAGTTTGCCGATGCGCTGCAAAACCTGCCATCGGTGCCACACAACGCACCTTCGGCACGCACGTTGCTGGTATAGAAGCCATATCCTGCCTTGTCGAGCCCCTGAAATTGGCTTAGAGTACTTTGCGTGGTGTTGTTATGCACATTCTCTAGGTCCTCGCAAATCACGTCCTGATTAAATCCGCCAATCACAATCACGGGCATAGTGCTGTTTGCGTCGTCACCGTCGCCACCCGACGGAGATTCATAGCCCAGTTCGCTGTCGATAAACGCCATACGATTTACAATAAATTGCTTCAGAACCGACACCTGATTGTCGATGTTACTGAACTGATAGCCCCATGCCTGATTGTCACGCGTGATAGCTCCGGCATCTTTCAGCACAGCCACCATCGAATCGATTTTCGCCTCGATGTTTTTCCGTGTATAAGCGCCCTCGCGATACTCCGCCCAACGCCGCTTCAGAAGGTCGACGTAGGCATCGTCGCTCATCAGACGCTCCCACCAAAACGGCACAAGCTGCTCGTCGCTGCCCATGATGTCGTTGGTTTGATAACGCCAAATGTCGGAATTAGGCTGATAGTAACTCGCATTGCCATAAGCAATATTAAAATCCCACAACGTCATCTGCCAACGGTGGTCAAGTTCAGCCGAAGCTGCATGTTTCTTGCTATACTTATATAGATTTGTGCTCAACCTGTAGCCGTCGATGTTATTGCAGAACTCGGTGCTGAGCTGATAGTCGATAAACGACAACGGGTTGAGGTGAGCCGCATAGCCACGTTTCTCGTCGGCATAAGCATCACTCTTCAGCGCATCCTCCATGCTGTCGATGTAGTAATGAAGCGAATCGATGGCATGCGGATATTTTGCCAAGAAATCGGCATTCATGAAGTCGTCGTATTCAAAATCTTTATATTGGAAAGTGATGTATCGATTGGCAATTTCGTTGCCCTCGCCATCGAGCGGATGATATTTGCTTTGATAGTAATGCGGTTCGTCGGTGCGGTCGACGCACACATGATAGTCGCCGCTGAGGTCACCGTCCCAGTCGCCGGGGTCGTCGAGGCAGAGGCGGTCCTTGCCCTTGGTGGGACGTTCGGCAAGGATGTAAACACCATAATACCACCCGTCAACTATAACTTCGCAATAACGGCCCTGCGGAACATAGCTCATATAGGGCCTTGCCAACTCAAACGTGAGCAAGTCGCGCGTATAGCTGCGGTCCTCCCAAGGAGCGAGCAGACACCAGTCGTTATCGCCCTTCTTGCCCATGTCGAGCATCACCACCTTTGCCTTCTTGGCATCAACATAGGCAGCAGTGAGCGGTCGCACCGAAAAAGGTTTTTTGCGCGAATTGTAGAACGACGAATTGCCGCGATACTTCAGTGCTATGTGTCCTTGATAATTTTTGGTTTGAGAAGGGTGTGCAATGGTGTCGCGGTAGTTATGTCCGTCACCATTGTCGATAACCGTCATATACGCCAATATCTTGTCTTTTTTCTGTATGGTCTGTCCTTCCACATTCAGAAAAACAATCGGCAGCGAAGTTTCGCTAAACGATACGTTGCTTGATGGCCTGAAATTTGTGCTGCTTGTGTCGACACCCCATTGTGCCGACACAGGCTGCATAAAAACGAACGAAATAGCCAACACTGTGTAAATCACAACTTTACGCTTCATAAAACTAAACTAAACTATATTAAAACTTCAAACTAAAAACTGTCTCTCACAAAAAACCTAAAGCCATCTGTTTCTGCCTAAAAAACTATTTCCTATTCAATTAATCACTTAAACCAAAGGTAATTATATATTATTAGACCCCAAGAAGAAATAGTCAAACATACATTGGCATTTGTGTTATGAAAATTTTAGGTCTCTCCCCTGAGATATCTCATAGAAAGAATCAATAAATATGATTCTATTTTACAAAAATATAGTATTTATTTGTAAATAAAAATTTTTAATTATGAAAATCAACAAAATAATCAAAGAAAATATAAGAAAAGTACTTAAATAGATTGATATTATTCCAACTGATAAGGATGGCGATGGAAACTTTTCAAAAAACGAAGCCTTAAATAAATGGAAGATGATATATCGACTGATGGATAACACTAAAGTTACTATGGATTCAATTATAGATTCTAAAGGGAAGTATAATGAAAGAGGTAGAATTATATTCTCACAGCCTATAACCCAAAAAGATGTTGACTACATAATCAATTATATCATAGAAAGCATACAGTATATAACAAAATAGGTAAGTGGGTGTAAGGACGGTGAGGGCAAGGACATTAGTCTCCCTGTGAAACGTCAACATACATATCTATTCCCTTCGGGGTCTAATTATATATAATTGCCCAAAAAAAATTGGCACAACCTCTTTTTTCACAAATTTCTCTGTAATTTTGCACTATCTCTCTGCGTCTAACAAATAAAAAAAACGAAATATGAATATGAAAAAATTAGCATTTATTGCAACTCTGGTTGCATTATTCACATTCAGCGCAAACGCACAACTGCTGTGGAAAGTGTCGGGCAACGGACTTGCAAAACCCAGCTACTTATTTGGCACCTGCCATATAGCAACAGTGAAGATGACCGACAGCATTCCTGGCTTCAACGATGCCCTGAATGCGTGCGATGCCGTTTATGGCGAAATTGAGAAAGCCGACATTGCCAATGCCCAACAAGCTATGATGGCGGCAATTATGGCACCTGCCGACAGCACCCTCAGCAAAGTGATTGACCCTGCCTCGCTTGCCAAAGCCGATTCGCTGTTTCGCGCTGCCACTCAGGGCATGGTTAGCATATCTCAACTCGAGACGCTGAAACCAGCCTATGTGTCAACACAGCTTGCCCTGATTATGCTCATGGAAAGTTTTCCAGGCTTCAACCCTATGGAGCAAATCGACTTTGCCATTCAAGGCAAAGCCACGCAACTCGGCAAAGAACTTGGCGGCTTTGAAACCACACAATTTCAACTGAACATTCTCTACGGCAAACCCATCAAAGAGCAAGCCGAATCGCTCACTCGCACCCTGGCCAAACTCGACAGCGCCAAGCAAGCGGGCATCGAACTGGCAAATGCCTACAAAGCACAAGACCTTAATGGCGTATATGAGGCAATCATGAAGGAGCAACGCGAAAGCGATGAACCGGAATGGAAAAAACAACGCAACATCGACGAACTCATCTACAATCGCAATGCTGTTTGGGCAAAGAAACTGCAAGAACTGATGCCGGCGAAATCGATTCTCGTGGTGGTTGGTGCAGGTCACCTGCCCGGCGAAAAAGGTCTTATCGACCTTCTGCAAAAAGCCGGCTACTCGGTGCAACCGGTGAAATAACACAATATGTAACAACAAAAAAGGGAGGCGAAATTCGTCTCCCTAAATTTTTTTTGTGGAGCATAGCGGACTCGAACCGCTTACCTCAACACTGCCAGTGTTGCGCTCTACCAGATGAGCTAATACCCCGTTTTTTAATGGCACAAAGATAACACACTTATCTTGATATTTCAAAATTTTAGCACCTGTTTTTTTGAAAAAGTCAAAAAAAGCTATGATTAGTGTCACCTTTGTGCCATAAAAGCGCTATTTCACCACCGTCACCTTAAAGTTGGTGATTGTGCTCTTGAAATTGCCGGCACGGCGCAGCGGGAACACCAACGTGCGCTGAAGGTTGATGCGCGCCTTTGGGTCGTAGAGCACAGGCTCGTGCGACAAAGTGCCCTCCACCATGTTATGGGCACGCACGTCCTCGTTCACCACATACAGCGGCTTGGCAGCCAATTCCTCGCGCAACTTGCCGTCAACCAGCAAACGAGTAGCACGATTGGTGCCTTCGATGGTGAGCGTAACCTTTTTGCCTTTTTCAACGCTGTAGTTGAAAGTGTTGCGATAGCCTTCGCGCTCAAATCCCAAGCGGCCGCTTTCGGGGTCGGACAAATAGAACACCGCATTTGCCGAACGCAGCAGCTCGGTGCCACGCTGTTCCTCAGCGCCTTCAATCACAAAGCTAACCGAATAGTCGTAGCCAATCTCCTCAATGGGCAACTGTGCTCCGGCAGCAAGCAGGCGCTCGGCAACCACCACATCGCCTTTCTTGCCATGTCGAGCAAGTTCGTTCACACCCGGTGCTTCGCTGAGCTCACAGCGCAGCCTGTCGAACTCGTCATACTTCACACTCACATTTTTGCCAGCCCAGCATTTTGCCGACAGCGTCTGCAATGCCGGAAACACGCGATGATGAATATCTTTCACTGTGATGCCGTTGCCCACATGGTCGTTCCACACTGCAAACATGCCACCCTCTATAGCTGGGTCGTTTTCATCGAAATGCTCACGCCCAATCACAGCCGGTGTCCAATTATCGTACAGGTACTTGCAATTCAGATAGTCGTAATAATATCCGGCAGCAGGCACTATATACACCAATCCGTCGGGTATGCTCACCAATTTATAGCCCTGGCGCTTCATCTCGCGCGGGTCGGCATAGCCGTTATACCAGCAATCCATCAGCACGCCATCGCTCTTCACATGGGTGTCGCCCTTGGCATGAGTGAGCGCACCCCACACAACAGCCTGCTTACCGTAGCTTTCAACAAGGCGGATGTAGTGGTCGGTGAACTCACGGAATTTCTCCACCACTTCGCGCTTGGCGTTGGAGTATTCGTCGGTGCCTATGTGCACACGCTTGCCACGGAACACCGGCTCCTTGCCTTGAAGATATTCCTTGTAGAGGTTATCCATGAAGGTGTAAGTGGCAGGATTGAAAAGGTCAAGATGGTCCATGCCATACTCCTTGCTGCCCAATTCCGGGCGATATTGAGTGAATGCCAGCGAATGAGCCGGAGCATCAATCTCAGGAATGATTTCCACACCGCATGCCTCGCCAAGCTGCTGAAGCTCAACAAACTCTTTCTTCGAGTAATGTCCGTCTTTAGCAGTCAAGCCGGGATAAGTGTCGCACTCTAAGCGGAATGCCGAATAGGTCTGCATCCAATCATTGCCGAAAAACTGACGGAAACCATTGTCGTTTAGGTGAATCTGCAAAGCATTCATCTTATAGTAAGCCATCACTTTCACCAGATTGCGCAGATACGACATTGGAATATATTTTCTGCCGCAGTCAATCATAAAACCACGCAACGCATATTGCGGCTTGTCGACAATCTCGCCGCACGGCAGCTCATGGCTGGCGGTCTGCTCGCTAATCTGCAGCAAGGTGCGGGTGGCCCAATAAGCCCCGGTTTGCGTCGGTGCCGAAATAGTGATGTTTTCGCCAACCGTCATTCGATAGCCCTCGCTGCCGAGAGTCTTATCCTTTGAAAGCTGCAACACCACATCGCCCGTTTTAGCCTTACCCTTAGCCACCACCATCTCACGCCCGAACATGGTGCGATAGTCATCGGCAAGGGCAGCAGCCACAGCACCAAGCTTTTCACTTTTCACAACAATACGCCCCGAAAGTCTCACGCTACCTTCTCCGGCAGTCCACGATTCAATCTCCGGAATCACAAAGGGCTTGCTGTTAGCCGCCTGCATGCAGCTCACGCCTGCACACAACACACAAATTGCAGCAATTGCAAGTTTCATCGACTTATTCATTTCTTCGTTTTTAGTTTTTTATAATGGTTTATATTATTTCTGCAAAGATAAGCACAATAATGCGAACACAGATTCGGTCGATAAAAGTATTTTTTCATAAACAGCAAAGCCGCCCACACCTGTTTGGTGCAAGCGGCTCAACTAATAACTAACCATCATAAAAATATATGTCACAAAATATGTGGAGCCCTTTTCGCCCTATTGCAGAGCACCTCTTACATGGTGCCGCAAAGGTTATGACATCAATGCCAATTTACTGAATGTCAATCAGGCGGTTGGTTTTCTTAGCCTCTTGTGGTTTGAGCTTAGGAAGCACTACAGTGAGCACACCATTCTCAACCTTTGCCGAAATTGCTTCTTTGTCGACATCTTCTGGCAAAATCATTGCCTGACGGAAACGAGTGTAAGCAAACTCGCGACGCAGATAGTGCATCTGCTCAGCCGACTTGTCATTGTTGGCACTGGTTTCTTTCTCCAAGGCAACAACCAAATTGTCGTCCTCGTCGATATTCACTTTGAAATCGTCTTTTGTCATGCCCGGAGCAGCCACTTCAACAATGTATTCTTGTTGCTTTTCAATCACATTCACTGCAGGCGACGTTGCGCTCACTGCTGCATGTTCAAAAAAGTTATTACCGATGATATCGTTAAACACGCTTGGAAGCCATTCTTGATTTCTTCTAATTGTCAACATAATATTAATCTCCTATGTTTTTTTATTGTTTATATTTCTAATATCTCTTGAATCGCTCTCGCAAGAGATGCTGCTTTTAGCGCACCGCTCATCACGAGCTTTTCGCTTTATTTATTTTCAATTTACATGCCATAAGAGAAAATCGTCAACAATACGTCAAAATGTCATATTACTACAGCAATTTTGGCAGTTTTAGGCTTATTTATTAGTCAATTTGTCACATTTTTCATCTATCACGGCATCAACTGCACCCAAAATCAACTACAACCGCACGGGCGGTTGCAGATTCAGCATACTGGGGTAATTCGCGTCCTTCGCAGAAATCGCGAATTCGCATAGATAAATGATTAATCGGTGTAAGGCAATCGCCTTGATGCATCCGCTAATTGTCAATATCGAAAAAAACGTAAATCAAACTGCGCATGGAGTTCATCGTCCAATCGTTATTAGTATTACTCAATTCGATATGGATAGGTGATATCCCATAGGAAAAGCGCATTGCCGGGCATCGACGTGCCTGCCTTGCAACGGTCCTTCTTCTCAATAATTTCGCAGAACTGCTCGACGGTGATTTTATGGCGCCCCACCTCAACGAGTGTGCCCACTATGGCACGCACCATGTTGCGCAGGAAGCGGTCGGCTGTGATGGTGAACACCCATTGGCTGCCCTCTCGTTCCCAACGAGCGTGCGTGATTCGGCAATTGTTGGTCTTCACATCGGTGTGCAACTTGCTGAAGCTTGTGAAATCGATGTATTCCATTAAATGCTCGGCTGCCTCATTCATCAGATTGAAGTCTAAATCGGGCGGGCACTTCCAGCTCAGCGGATAGTGGAATGGATTCTTTGCTGTGTCGACGAAATATTTATATGTGCGGCTGGTGGCATCGAAGCGTGCATGGGCATCGTCGTGAACCGGGAAGATGCTGTAAACAGCAATGTCCTTACACAGCACACTGTTGAGTTGATGCACAAGGCGCACCGGGTCGGCAATCGGCTCGGCATCGAAGTGCGCCACCATCATGGCTGCATTCACCCCGGCATCGGTTCGCCCAGCACCGGTGATTTTGATTGGGGTGCGCATCACCATTGTCATAGCCTGCTCCAGCGTTTCCTGCACCGAGACGTCGTTGGGCTGTGTTTGCCATCCGTGGAAATTGGCTCCACGATAAGCCAATCGCATAAAATATCGCATCGATTTTCGTTTTTCAATATTTCATTTAAGGGCAATCTCTCGCAGCGAAAGGAGAAATTGCCCATATTTTAATAAGCTATATTATCACATTAGAGTCACTCGCGCTCAAGATAGGTGTAGCCATATAGGCCTGAGCGATAGTTGCTGATGAATTCGCGACCTTCTTCGGGGGTGATTTTGCCCAATTTCATTGATTGGGTAACCCATGTTTCGATGTTACGCACCAGCTTCTTAGGACTATACTGCACATAGTCGAGCACCTCAGCCACGGTTTCGCCGTCGATAATCTGGTCGATTTCGTAGCGGTCCTTATACACGCTTATGTGCACGGCATTGGTGTCGCCGAACAGATTGTGCATATCGCCCAAAATCTCCTGATAAGCACCCACAAGGAACACGCCAAGATAATACGACTCGTTGTTCTTGAGCGTATGCACCGGAATGGATGCCGACACGCCGCTTGGCGACACAAAATTTCCAATCTTGCCGTCGCTGTCGCAAGTGATGTCCTGCAGCGTTGCCATGTGCGTAGGCTTCTCGTCGAGGCGCGAAATAGGTATTATCGGGAACACCTGGTCGATAGCCCAGCTATCGGGCAACGACTGGAAGAGCGAGAAATTGCAGAAATACTTTTCGGGCAGTTTCTTTGCCACCTTACGCAATTCCTCGGGAGCATGCTTCATATCCGAAGCCAAAGCATTTACGTCGCGTGCAATCGACCAGAACAGCTTCTCAATCAAGGCGCGGGTGCGCAGGTCAAGCAATCCGAGGCTGAACAAATCGAGCGCTTCCTCGCGTATCTGCAAAGCATCATGCCAATCCTCCATCATGCGGCCCTGGTTTATCTTGTCCCAGATGTCGTATAGTTCGCGCGCCAACTCGTGGTCGTCGTCCGAAATCTTGTCGTCGTCATCGTCCCACTGGGGCAACTGAGCCGTTTCAAGCACCTCGAAGATGAGAATCGAATGGTGGGCAGTGAGCGAGCGTCCGCTCTCGTTGATGATGTTTGGCTGCTTCAACCCATTCTTCGTGCAAGTGTCCACAATGGCAGAGACAGCGTCGTTGGCATACTCCTGAATCGAATAGTTCATGCTGCTTTCGCTGGCGCTATTGCGCGTGCCATCGTAGTCAACGCCAAGTCCGCCGCCAATGTCAATAAAGTCGATGTTGAAACCCATGCGCGATAATTGCACATAGAACTGCGACGCCTCGCGCAAGGCATTCTTGATGTGGCGTATCTTGGTTATCTGACTGCCGATATGGAAATGAATCAGCTTCAGGCAGTCGTCGAGTTGCTTCTTCTGCAGATAGTCGATGGCAGTGAGCAGTTCGCTTGAGTTAAGGCCGAACTTGCTCTGGTCGCCACCGCTTTCTTCCCACTTGCCGCTGCCCGAGCTCGACAGCTTGATGCGAATGCCAATGTTAGGACGTATGTTCAGGCGCTTCGATATTTCGGCAATCAGCTTCAGTTCATTGAGTTTCTCCACCACAAGAAATATACGGCGGCCCATCTTCTGAGCCAGCAATGCCAGCTCGATGTAGCTCTCATCCTTATATCCGTTGCAAATAATCAGCGATTTCTCGTCGATGTTAATCGACAATACGGCATGCAATTCCGGTTTGCTGCCTGCCTCAAGGCCGATGTTGAACTTTTTGCCGTGGCTCACTATCTCCTCAACCACCGGACGCATTTGGTTCACCTTAATGGGATAAATGATAAAGTTTTCGGCAGTATAGTTATACTCATTAGATGCCGACTTGAAACAATTCGAAATCTTTTCGATACGATTGTCCAAAATGTCGGGGAAGCGAAGCAGAATCGGTGCCGTGATATCGCGCACCTGCAACTCATCCATCACATCTTTCAAATCCACTCCGGCATAACCCTCGCGTGGGGTGACTTGAATGTGTCCCTTTTCGTTAATCGAAAAATACTTCAACCCCCATCCGTTGATGTTGTATAGCTCCGCGCTATCCTCAATGCGCCATCTTCTCATTACTTTTCGTTGCGTTTGTTTTTAATAGTTTTGTTATTGGGTTGTTAATTGATAATTATTTCTCTCTATTGCGCCTTCATTTAGGCCATAAAAAGTAAACAAAGATAATTGATTATCTTCACTTATCACCCATTTGACCCCAAAAACATATTAAAAGTTTCACAAATTACCCCTTTTTGCATAATTAATAGCTCTTACATTCGTTTTTACTATATAACTAATGAGTGACTCCGCGGCACTTTTTGCCCGGCATAACTCGCTTTGCTTATTATTTGTTACAAAAAACACTATTTTTTGTTTGAAATGAAGATTACTTTTCTCACACCTCCCGAACTCATAGGGCATCAGCCTGCCGAGCGCACCGCCGGATGCACTCGTATGGTGTATCCCATGCCTAATATCTACGAGCTCTCCGTGGCTGCCGTACTCGAAGAGGAAGGTGTGCACGATATCACCCGACGCGACTTTGTGTTCGATGGCAACGGTAACGAAGCATCGCTGCGCCAATTCATCGCCGAGCGCAACGCCGACATTTATTTCATCTGGACAGTAAATCTCTCTATTCAGAGCGACCTCAAGGCTATGCATATTATCCACGAGGTGGCTCCTCATGCCTATGTGGTGCTGCTGGGCCCCGGTCCCACCTATTTCACCAAGCAATGCCTTGCCCACGACCATGTGATAATAGTGCGCGGCGAACCCGAAGCCACCGTGCGCGAACTAGTAGATGCTATGCACAACCGCCGCGACTGGAGCGAAGTGCGAGGCATTTCATTTATGCGCGATGGCAAATTTCACAGCAACCCCTTCCGCCCGCTAATCTCCGACCTCGATGCGCTGCCTTTCCCGGCTCGACACTTCATCGAGGACAAGCAATATCACAATCCCAAACTCAAAACCGGCCCCTACACCACGGCTGTAACCTCGCGTAATTGCCCCTATGGTTGCATCTACTGCGTGCCCAGTTCGCTCACTTTTGCCCGCGAGATGGAGTTCCGCAAGGAATTTGGCCGCAAACCCAACATCGGCTTCCGCTCCGTGGCAAGCATCGAACGCGAAATGGAGTTGCTGCACAGCCGCGGCTACAAGGCTATTGGTTTTATGGACGACAATTTCATCTGGAACGAGGAGCGAACATCACAGATTTGCGAAATTATGCGCCGTTTCGGCTTCGTTTGGGGATGCCAGGCGCGCGTTGATGCCATCACCGAACCTATTGCAAAGATGTTGGGCGAGTCGGGATGCCTCTATGTGGATTTAGGCATCGAGTCGTTCAACGACGACATTCTGCGTTTCATCAATAAAGGCATCACTTCGGCTCAAATCTATCAAGCCATTGCTTTGCTCAAAAAATATAGCGTGCCGGTGAAACTCAATGTGCTCATCGGCAGCAGTCCGCTCGAAACCAAGGAAACCATTCGCCACACTCTCCGCGAGGCGAAAAAACTCAATGTCGACCAAGTAATGTTCAACATTGTTTCGCCTTTCCCGGGTACCGAATTTTACAAAATGTGCATAGAGAACGGCTGGCTAGCCACGCCCGACTATGTACCCACCGATGTGCAGCGCGAATCGATTCTCAACTACCCGCATCTCTCGGCCGAAGATATGGAAAAAGCTCTCTTTCGCAACAATCTGAGCTACTTCATTCGCCCGTCGTTCATCTTCAAGCAACTGCGCCGTTTTAAGAGTATGTCGGAATTTATCAACGCTCTCAAAGCTCTGAAAATAAAACTTTTCGGATATTCCAAATAATCACCCATCTATCACGCCATGACCATTCGCCTATCTATAATCATCCTCACCTGGAATCAGCGCGATGTGCTGCATCGTTGCCTCGACTCGCTCATGCCTGCCATCGAGGGCATCAGCCATGAGGTGATAGTGGTCGACAACGGCTCTTCCGACGGCTCGTTGCAGATGCTCGAGCAGTCGTTTCCCGAGGTTACGGTCATAGCCAATGCCGAAAATCGCGGCGTGGCTGCCGCTCGCAATCAGGGCATCACTGCTTCTACGGGTCAATACATCCTCATTCTTGACAACGACACCGTGGTCAATGCCGAAGCCATCGAAGGAATGTTGGCTTATCTCGAGCAGAATCCTCAATCTGGCATTGTGGCTTGCCGACTGCTCAACGAGGACCACACGGTGCAAAACAGTATGAAGCCTTACCCGGGGCTGATACAAAAAATGCGAAATGTGCTGCGCCTTACCACGAGCACCACTCGCTTCCGCACCGACGAGCATGGCGTGATATATCCCACCTATGTGATAGGCGCTTGCCAGATGTTTCCACGCCTGCTTATCGACACCATCGGTCTTCTCGACGACAACATTTTCTACGGCCCAGAAGACGCCGATTTCTGCCTACGCGCCACCCAAGCGGGTTATAAGGTGTGCTATCTGCCACACATCTGCATCGAGCACTTGCACCGCCGCATCACTTCGCATAGCCTGCTCTCGCCTATGGCTCGCCGCCACGCTCGGGCGCTGCTCTATTTCTATAGCAAGCACCACCGATGGCTCTAACAGTTTATCTCCAACCTTTCACCACTTTATTAGAAAAAAATATTACTATAAGAGTGCAATAGTATAAAGGAAAATAGTTATCTTTGCAGTGAAAAAATTCAAGGTTATTGTCCTTTGTATATAGGCAACAATTGAATCATTTTTTAGTGTGAAAGATTTTATTCACTTTTTATATATTTAACAAATGGTAAATTATAAAGATCTTGGCCTCGTAAACACTCGCGAAATGTTTGCTAAGGCTGTTGAAGGCGGTTATGCAATTCCTGCTTTCAACTTCAACAACATGGAGCAACTTCAAGCTATCATCAAGGCTGCTTCTGAAACCAAGTCTCCGGTTATCCTTCAAGTATCGAAGGGCGCTCGCAACTATGCTAACGCAACTCTCCTTCGCTACATGGCTCAAGGAGCTGTTGAATACGCTAAGGAACTTGGCTGGGCTAAACCACAAATCGTGCTTCACCTCGACCACGGCGATAGCTACGAACTTTGCAAGGACTGCGTTGACTGCGGTTTCTCTTCTGTGATGATTGACGGTTCTCACCTTCCTTACGAAGAAAACATCGCCCTCACCAAGAAGGTTGTTGAATATGCACACCAATTCGACGTGACTGTTGAAGGCGAACTCGGTGTATTGGCTGGCGTTGAAGACGAAGTATCGAGCGACCACCACACCTACACCAACCCTGAAGAAGTAGTAGACTTTGCTACTCGCACCGGCTGCGACAGCTTGGCTATCTCTATAGGCACATCGCACGGTGCTTACAAGTTCACTCCGGAACAATGCACCAAGGACGAAAACGGCAAGCTCGTTCCTCCTCCATTGGCATTTGATGTTCTCAAGGCTGTTGAAAAGGAACTTCCCGGTTTCCCAATCGTGCTCCACGGTTCTTCTTCGGTTCCTCAAGACGAAGTTGAAACTATCAACAAGTACGGTGGTGCTCTCAAGGCTGCTATCGGTATTCCTGAAGAATGGCTTCGTGAAGCTGCCAAGAGCGCTGTTTGCAAAATCAATATCGACTCTGACAGCCGCTTGGCTATGACTGCTGCCGTTCGCAAAGTGTTCGCTGAAAAGCCAGCTGAATTCGACCCACGCAAGTACCTCGGTCCAGCTCGCGACAACATGGAAAAACTCTACAAGCACAAAATCATCAACGTGCTCGGTAGCGACGGCAAGGCTGAATAATATTGCATTATTCAACTATTGAATACATCTAAGATGGGAAAAATTCTTTTCGGAGGATTTCTCCCATCTTTTTTTTCATTCCGCCAGTAAACAAAATCGACTTCCAACGGCACCTGCCACACAACAAAATTTGTCTATATCAAATCATTGACTCACAACATTGTAGACACATATTTCAAGAATACTTTTTGCATATATTACAAGAAATGTTGTCTAATCCAAACTATTTTTGTAATTTTGCATCACCAATCAAGGTAGCGGGATGTAGCTCAGTCCGGTTTAGAGTACTCGTCTGGGGGGCGAGTGGTCGCAAGTTCGAATCTTGTCATCCCGACAATGGCACCGATTATCTGTCCAACACGATATCGGTGCTTTTTTATTACACTTACATTAATATAAACAACAGCTATGTCGCTTATCAGAGTATTACTATCAATTATCTTTCCGCCGTTGGCAGTGTTCGACCGCGGATGCGGCTCAATACTCATTGTCCTCATCCTCACGCTTTGCGGATGGGTGCCAGGCGTTATTGCAGCCCTGGTTATCCTTAACAAACGATGATTATTGGCATATAGGTCATTTCGGGTGCTAAAATCGCCATAACTCTATGGTCTACAACGAGTTAATGAAGTTTAAAAGTTTTCAAGATACATTTGATGCGAGCA
>SFEA01000110.1 GCA_004557385.1 Bacteroidales bacterium | reverse complement strand
GCGATTAAATCGCTCGTGCCGTGCGATAAATAACACTTTACTAACTAAAAAACCAATCAATTATGGAAGAAGAAAAAGAGAAAATGGAAATTGAGGTGGATCTTGACTTTTCCACCGAAAAAATCGTAGAAATTTTCACAAAATTCATTGAAAATTTCTTCAAGGACAAGACTTTCAACGGACAATCCTCGATTGAAATCCGAAAGAATCGTTATAGCGCCTCTTGTTGCTACTTGGAAATCGAATTGGAAAGGAGGATTCTTAAACAGCAGTAAAAAACAAGTTGCTCTATATAATAAATACTCAATCCCAGTGTCATAAGTAAGAAAGATTGATATGTCTTGCCGTCGGTTCGTGATGAATAGACGGCTTTTTTCGTTTTAAGAGCTGCCTTTGAGGCGACACCTTTGCGGATGTTGTGATTGATAAAGCGAAAAGTGTGGCCGTTGCCGTGCAGTCACACATTGTCGCAGCCGTGGCTTTGTAGTCGAGGCGATTTGCCCTATCGGCTTTTCGTGGAACGGTCATATTCTCGGCTACGTTTTCCTCGCTGACCGCTTCGCGCTCTCCGTGGTGGCAGTCCTCTCTCGTTCTTCTTTCGCCCCTTTGTGCCGATGATGCAGCCCACGCTGTCGAATAACTCCGCACAAGTATCTCTTACTGCCGCACCTCGCCGAAGCGTCGCACCATTGGGTACGTCCTCTCCGTCCTGCAAGCGGCTTCCTCGTTGGCTTTGCGTTGCAATGAAGTTTGGTGTCTGCGTCTGCGAGTGTGGTAAGGTCTAAGCCATAAAGCATCTGCCGTCCACCGCTTTGCCTTCTGTGCCGCGATGCAGGGATTTCAACCGCTTTGTTTTGCGCCAATGGTGTTTCGGATGGCTCAAAGTGGAACGTGCACCACACTCTGCCTATGTCGGCATCACCTCTTGTTGCTCTTTCGCTCTCGTTTTGACCCTGCGGGTTTTCATTCGCTAAATTTTATTTTACGCCGCAAAGTTATGGCATACCGCGGAACAGCAAGGGCAGGTGTGCACTCTGTGTTCCTCGCCGTTTCGCTACCCTGCAACGACGCAATCACCCTTGCTTTTGCGGCAATCCGCTCACAATGCCATTTTGTGGCAGTGTAAAATTTAAAATTTTAAGCAAATGAGCAATCCGCTCACAATGCCATTTTGTGGCAGTGTAAAATTTAAAATTTTAAGCAAATGAAAAATTCAATTCAAAACATCAAGGCTATCAGATTACAATTGCATAATCAAGGCTGCGGCTCAGCAATGCTCGTGCAAGCACGGCACTGCGTTCGCCTTGCACTTGATTTCGGCGACTTGACAATCACGGCAGAGGTGGAAGCACGCCTCGAAGAACTCGGCTTCACGCCTGAAACACTCATCGACGCAATAGGTGAACACAAAAGCGATTGCGAAGGCAATCCCAGCATCTACTGCGGCACATACGGCAAATACAACGGAGAGGAAGGCATTCGTGGTCTCTGGATCGACCTCACCACGTTTGAAGACTACGACGATTTTGAAAACTTCTGCAAAGCAATTCATGCTGACGAGGAGGATCCGGAACTGATGTTCCAGGACTACGAGGCATTCCCTCGCAAATGGTACGATGAAAGTTGCTTCGGTCAGTGTTGCTTCGAGGCTGTAAGAGATTATTGGGACTTGTGCGAAAAATTTTCGCCGGACGCTGTGGACGCTTTCATCGACTGGGGCAGCGAAGATCTCGAACATTTCGAGGACTGCTACGTCGGAGAGTACGACAGCGAGGAAGACTTCGCACGAGAAATCGTGAACGACTGCTATGACCTCGAAAAGCAGATGGGCAATCTCGCCAACTACTTCGACTACGAAGCCTTCGCACGCGACTTGTTTATGTGGGACTACTACTGCGACAACGGCTACGTTTTCCGCGTCATCTGACCCCGAATCTCCCTCTCAACGATAAAGGGCTTTTCCGAAAGGAAAGGCTCTTTATTTACTAAATAAGAACTTAAAATCTTCTAAATCAAAATCTTTATCAGTTAGATTCCGTACTGCCCACATGATGTATTCAGGGTTTTCCGAATATACCGCCCTCCATGTTTGACCTTTATATTTCCCAAAACCAATAACATCATCAACCTTTATTTTCGGAAAGACTTC
>SFEA01000109.1 GCA_004557385.1 Bacteroidales bacterium | reverse complement strand
GGTCCACTGCCACGGCATTGTCGGCGCTGTCGGCAATCACCTTGTCGCACCTGCTCAACGCACGCTCGGCGTAGATGTTCATCGAGTCGAGTTTGCCCTCCATACGGTATTTCCCGGCGTAGAACTGGAGGCGCACAAAGTCGTCGGGGTTGTTGCTGAGCAATCGTTCCTGAATTTCCATCGCCTCAAGCATGTTGCCGCTCATGGCGAGCAGTTGCGCGCGCGTGAGAGCGGTGTTGAAGCGTCCCTGCTGTGTGGTGTCGAGCCGCTCAATGCTGTCGTTGATACTCATTGCCTGTTGCAGAAGTTTTGGATCGGGGTTTTCGCCGAATTGCTCCATGAGCATGCGCACTTCCTCGGTCATTGTGGCAATTCGCTCACTGGTGGGAGTGGGCGCGGCACTGGTTGTGGCCACCGTGTCGGTGCCACTGTCCGCTGTTTTGCGTTCGCCACTACCATCGCAGCACCACAGTAGCGGCATCATGCCCATTGCCAAAAGAATCTTTTTCACTTTAGATAAATAAATTTAAGAATTGCAAAAGTGATATTGCTCGCTTTTCGACCGCAAATTTACTCAAATTAAGCATATAACTGATGCGTTTTCGCTCTTTTTTGAAAAATAATCCGCAAATTACTTTTAAATCACAATAATTACTATTAATTTTGCGAGCTGAAACTATTGAAAATTTTTTAGTTAAAAACATAATATGGCTAAACAGAACAACAAACAAGCTCGTACAACTGTTGACGAAGTGAACGAAACGCTCACCTCATGGGAACAGAAACTTGAAAACAACAGAAAGCTCATCTACGGTGGTGTTGGTGCTATCGTTGCAGTATTTGCAGCTGTTGCAATCTTTATCATGGTTCGCAACAATGGTATGCAAGATCAACAAGGCCGATATGGAATATGTGACTAAGGGCGACTCTGCAGGTCTTGCAGCATACAAGAAGGCTGCCAACGAATCATACGCTCCTGCTAACCGCGCAGCACAAATGGCAGCAACTATTCTTTACAAGCAAAAGAAATACGATGAAGCCATCCAGCTTCTCGAAGGCTCAAGCTTCAACGGTAAGATTATGGGCCCTGCTGCTCAATCACTCTTGGCTGACTGCTATGTGAACAAGAAAAACTACGACAAGGCCATCTCTAACTACGATAAGGCTATCAAGCAAGCTGGCGACAACGAATCACTCACTCCTATCATCATGAAGAAGAAGGCTACAGTGCTTCACGCCACCAAGAAATACGACGACGAACTCGCCGTGTATGAGGCTATGAAAACTCAATTCCCACGCACCGCTCTCGGTATGAACATCGACAAATACATTGAGCGCGCTAAGGCTTCAAAGTAAGAGTTGACCACTTTTAATTAAGTAAGATATAGAGGTTGGATTAATCGCCGAGCGGTTGTCCAACCTTTTTTTTGGCAGTTGGCGCAAAACTCGCTATTTTTGCATTACGAAATCACAAACAAGTAGCAAATACAAAAAACAGGACAAACTATGAAGGCAATTTATAAGCGTGTGCTTCTCAAACTCAGTGGTGAATCGCTCCAGGGCGAGCAAGGCTTCGGTATCGACCCACAGCGTGTGGCTGACTATTGCGAGCAAATCAAGGAATTGGTTGACGCTGGCGTGCAAGTGGCTATCGTAATCGGTGGCGGCAACATTTTCCGCGGACTGAAAGGCGCGGCGCAAGGCTTCGACCGTGTGAAGGGCGACCAGATGGGCATGTTGGCTACCGTGATCAATTCTATCGCATTGAGTTCAGGTCTCGACGCAGTGGGCCAGCCATCGAAGGTGCTCACCGCCATCAACATGTTCCCAATCGGCGAGCAGTACAGCAAGTGGCGTGCTATCGAGGCTATGGAGCAAGGCAAGGTGGCAATTATGTCGTGCGGCACTGGCAACCCATTCTTCACCACCGACACCGGCTCGGCACTCCGTGGCATTGAAGTGGAGGCAGAAGTGATGCTCAAGGGCACCCGTGTTGACGGTATCTACACCGCCGACCCAGAAAAGGACCCAACAGCCACCAAGTTCGACAAAATCACCTACGACGAAATCTACAACCGCAACCTCAAGGTGATGGACATGACAGCAACCATCATGTGTAAGGAAAACGGACTCCCAATCCATGTGTTCA
>SFEA01000108.1 GCA_004557385.1 Bacteroidales bacterium | reverse complement strand
GAAAGCTGGGGCAAGAAGGTGGCTGACATGACCTCCGAGGAGCTGGCTTATCAAGGTGCCAAGCTTCGCAACTTTGCCAAGGACGACATTGCCGATTTCTTTGAGACCGGCGTGACATGGAACAACTCGGTGAGCATGAGCGGCGGCACCGAAAAGGTTCGCACCTATTTCTCTTATGCCAATGCCCATTCCGACGGCATGGTGCCAAACAATACGTACAATCGTAATACACTCTCGCTGCGTCAAAGCTATTCGTTGTTCAACAACAAGCTCAACATCGACGTGTCGCTCAACTATGTGTATGCACGCAACCGCAACCGTCCAGGCGGCGGCACCGTGCTCAATCCGCTCTACGACCTCTATTTGGCTTCGCGAAATGTGGATATGGACTACTATCGCACCAATTATGTGGCTGACGGCACATGGACATCGAATAACCACACCTACTTCAACAAGGCTGGTAATCGCGTGAGCGGAACCACCGAGTTGAGCGGTCCGAGACAGCAATGGGCTTATTTCACAGCAGGGCATAACAACCCCTATTGGCTGGTGAATCAAAACCGCGGTCAGTCGGTTGAAGAACGCGCCTACGGCTCGGTATCGGCTCGCTACGAGGTGTTCGACGGGCTGTCGCTGCAAGGTCGCTTGAACATGGACCGCTCGAAGTTTAAGGGCTTCACCAACCGCTATGCCACTACTTGGAATGTGGCTTCGATGGAAGATTACGGCGTATATGGTCAGGACATAATCAGCAGCAACGACGTCTATGTCGACGTTATGGCAAGCTACAACAAGGGCTATGGCGACTACGACGTGTCGGCATCGCTCGGTTGGTCGGGTCACACCACCAAGGGCGAAACGCAAAAGATTTGGACATCGGCAACCTATTACAATGCCGGTTCGATGACACAACTGCCAACCATCGTGAACTTCTTTGAACCCGATGCCGGCTGGAACGGCAACGGCACTACCTATTCGAAGCAATCGAATTGGGACAAAGGCTTGTTCTTCACCGGTCAAGTGGGCTGGAAAGAGATGGTGTACGTAGAAGGTAGCTACCGTCAGGACTGGTATCGTGCATTCCGCCAGTTCACCGACCGCGGCACGCCCGACAACTACGGCTATTGGTCGATTGGCGCCAACACGCTGGTGCACAAATATGCCCATCTGCCGGCAGTAATCACTCACCTCAAGCTGCGTGCTTCGTACTCCGAAGTGGGTAACTCAATTCCTAACCTGTTCTTTGCCAAAGGCACCACCGACCTCTCAACAGGTGCCATCTCAGGCTCGGGCTATGGCTATTTCGATAATCCTCGACCCGAAAAATCGAAGTCGTTCGAAGCCGGTTTCGACATCTCGATGTTCCGCAACGCCCTCAACTGGGACCTCACATACTATCACACCGACCTCACAAACAGCTATTTCGTGAGCGCCACCACAGGCGGCAAGGCTAAGCCTGTTAACACCGGTTTGATTCGTAACCAGGGTATTGAAACCACCCTCACCTACGACATTGTGTCGAACCACGACTGGAAATGGAAATCGGGCATCAACTTCACCTTCAACGCCAACAAGATTGTGAAAACCTACACCGACGACCGCGGCAATCCTGCCAAGATGGAGCAAAAAATTGCTAACGGACACGTTGTGGTGCGCTACGAAAAGGGCGGCTCGTCGCCTTCACCAAAGCCGGCGTTCCGCAGCTGTCAACCGACCAATATGTATATCTGGGCAACATGAACTCGAAATACAACATTGGCTGGAGCAACACCGTAAGCTGGAAAGACCTCTCGCTCTACTTCCTCATAAGCGGACGCATTGGCGGCAAAACAATGTCAATCACCGAGGCTTATCTCGACAACTATGGCGTTTCGCAGCGCACCGGCGATGCTCGCCTCGCTGCCGAAGCCGGCAACATTGTGTGGACCGCTACCGACGGCACTCAAAAGCCCGGTATGATGGTTGATGGCCAAGTGGTGCCTGTGGAGGAATACTACAAGACAGTGGGCGGACAGGTGTTTGCCACCGAATACGTCTACAACGCCACTAAC
>SFEA01000107.1 GCA_004557385.1 Bacteroidales bacterium | reverse complement strand
CAAGCCCGCAAGCAGGGCGAGGTGAACATTGCCAGCATACGCAAAGCCAAGGAGCAGGGTAGGGTGACGCTCACCACCAGCAGCACATGCACATTCACCATGCGCGACGAATATGAGCATCTGCTCGGCCTCGACAACCACGACGTGAAAGACAGCATCGTGCTTGCCACAAAATTCATTTTCGACCTCGTTGACAGCGGCGAAGTGAAGCTGGCGTTCCGCAGCGATTATCGTGCTCGCATTGCCTATCACACCCCGTGCCACATGGAAAAACTGGGTTGGGCAATCTATTCCACATCGTTGCTGCGCATGATTCCGGGCGTCGACTTCGTGATGCTCGACAGCCAGTGCTGCGGCATTGGCGGCACCTACGGCTTCAAGAAGGAAAACCACAACTTCTCGAAGATGATTGGTGCACCTGTGTTCCGCCAGATTGAGCAGGAGAAGGTCGACATGGTGGCAACCGACTGCGAAACCTGCAAATGGCAGATTGAAATGAACACATCGGCACCGGTTGCTAACCCCATTTCAATTATCGCCGACGCGCTTGATGTTGAAGCTACTCGTGGCTTAAATATGAAATAACTACCTGTATATAACCAAATTTAAAACTAAACAGAAAGAGATATGAGATTTTTAACACCACCTGCTGCAAAACCCGAACAAACGGGACCTGAAGCCGATGCTCGCTACCGCGCATTGCGTTGGCAAGTGTTCTCGGGCGCATTCATCGGATATGCTGCATTCTATATTGTACGCAAAAACCTTTCGATGGCAATACCGTCGATAACCGACCTCACTGCCGGTGCCATCACCAAGGGCGACCTTGGCACCGTGTTGGCAATGAATGCCGTGGCATACGCTTTTGCCAAGTTCTTCATGGCAACGGTGAGCGAGCGACCGCAGCAACGCTCGTAAGTTCTTGCCTCTTGGGCTGGTGCTTTCGGCGCTTGCAATGATGTTTATGGTGGTGCCTATTGCCGGTCTCGACATTGCCAACTGTCCTGAAAACAAAACTTGGGCTATCCTGCTCATGGGCGTGCTCAACTTCCTTGTGGGATGGTTCAACGGTATGGGATGGCCTCCGTGCGGACGCGTGATGACTCACTGGTTCTCGCAGAACGAGCGCGGCACGTGGATGAGTTTCTGGAATTGTGCCCACAACGTGGGCGGCGGCTTGGTGGGCCCGATGGCAACCTACGGCGCTATGTGGTTCGGCAGCTGGTTCTACGGCAACAACGAGAACCTCTACTTCCTCGCCGGCACATTCATCTTCCCGGCTGCTGTGGCATTGCTGGTGGCGTTGGTGGCTTACTGCCTGCTGCGCGATAATCCTCAAAGCTGCGGACTGCCCTCAATTGAAAAATGGCGCAACGACTTCCCAAAGAATTACAGCGAAAAGAGCGAACAGGTGCTTTCCACCAAGGAAATCCTGTTCAAATATGTGTTCAACAACAAGATGCTATGGTTTGTGGCTATTGCCAACGCCTTTGTGTATATGGTTCGCTACGGCGCGCTCGATTGGGCTCCTGCCATCCTCACCGACAAGGGCATCGACCTCAAGAGCGCCGGTTGGGCTTACTTTGCATTTGAATATGCAGCCATCCCCGGCACCATCATTTGCGGATGGATTAGCGACAAGGTGTTCCGCGGAATGCGTGCCTTGCCAACAATTATCTTCATGGCTCTGGTGGCTATATTCATTGTAATATATTGGCAGGCTGGCGACAACATGACGCTTAACCTTATCGGACTCGTAGGCATCGGATTCTTCATTTATGGTCCGGTGATGCTCATCGGTGTGCAAGCCCTCGACCTCGCTCCAAAGAACGCTGCCGGCACCGCTGCCGGGTTGACTGGCTTCTTTGGCTACTTCTTCGGCACCGCCGTGCTGGCAAACACCCTCATGGGATATGTGTCGGAGGTGAGCATGGACGCCACGTTCATCATGCTCATTGCAGCTTGCGGCTTGTCGATTCTGTTCATGGCATTCACCTACGGCGAAGAGCGCAACCTGATTAGCAAAAAATAAAAAAATCACATAAACCTATTAACACATTAAAGCATTATGGCAAAAGAAAGTGTATATAGTTCGCTCGGCGAAAGCAAAAAGAGCTTTATGTCGTGGCAGCTTCGCACCATTTTGGTGACTATGGTGGGCTACGCGCTGTTCTACTTTGTCCGCAAGAACTTTTCATTGGCAATGCCAGGATTAACTGCCGAATATGGCATTTCAAACAAGAGTTTCGGATGGATTATTTTCGCAGGCTCGTTGGTGTACGGTTTTTCGCGCTTCATCAACGGATATGTAGTTGACCGCATCAAGGGACGCATTGTGATGGCAGTGGGCTTGTTGCTGTGTGCGTTGGCTAACTTCGCATTTGGCTATGGCGCCGATTTCAGTGTCCTTGTCACCGGACAGAAGGGCGGTCCGCAAATGGTGGAATTCCTTATTTTGGTGATGGGTGTAACCATCATTCTCAATCAATATTTCCAAGGCATGGGTTATCCTCCGTGCGCTCGCATCCTGCCGCACTGGATTCACCCGAGCGAACTTGCCACCAAGATGAGTGTGTGGAACTGCTCGCACTCGATTGGCGCATCGCTTGCCCATTGAAGGCGCTCCCACCGAGCAGGTGCTTTCGTATGCCGCTCACATTGGCGCTTGGAAGTGGTGCTTCTACATCCCTGCTTGCTTGGCTGTTGCCGGTGCAATATTCATCTTCTTGGGCTTGCGCGACGAGCCTAAGGAAGTGGGTCTGCCCGACCTGCCCGACACCGGTCTGGGCAAACTCGGCGAAACCAAAGATGCCAAGGCAAAGAAGAAATTCGAGCTCGAAATGGTGTGGAAAAACCGTTGGGTGTGGACATTCTGTGTTGCCAACCTGTTTGTTTACGTGGTTCGCATGGGCGTTCTCGACTGGGGTCCTAAGTTCCTCACCGAAAGCCGCGGCTTGAACATCAAGGACGCAGCATGGACTGTGGCAGCCTTCGAGATTGCCGGCATTGTGGGCACTCTGGTGGCTGGATGGCTCACCGACAAACTGTTCGATGGCAAGGGTCACCGCATGTGTGTGATGTGCATGCTTGGCGCCGCCATTTTCATGACCATCTTCCGCTTCTTGCCCGACTCGGCAAGCCTCACACTCACGGCTGCCGTGCTTGTAGGTGCCGGATTCTGCATCTACGGCCCGCAAGCCCTCATCGGCATCGAGCTTGGCAACCAAGCCACTAAGGAAGCTTCGGCTCGCGCCAACGGCATCGCTGGCGTGCTTGGCTATCTTGGCTCGGGCCTTTCGGGCGTGCTCGTGGGCTACGTTGCCGACTCATTCGGTTGGACCCGCGTGTTCGAAACCATCATCGTGGTGGCTGTGATTGGCATGTTTGTGCTCATCAGCATGTGGGCTGCTCCGCGCGACGGTTATGAACTTGCCAGCAAAATCAAATACGAAGACT
>SFEA01000013.1 GCA_004557385.1 Bacteroidales bacterium | reverse complement strand
AAGGGCGCAGCCTGCGGAGAGGTGGCACCAATAATAATGTGCCTCGAAGTGGCACAACATTGTTCGACATCTTCGACGCCGAATGATAGTGAGGTATCCAGCTCCCCGCAGGTTTCGCTAACGCTCCACCAGCGGTTAAGCATGGTCAAGCACCTCCGGCGCTTGTTATATTTCCCCGTTCTGCGCAATCTGCGAGAGAGGCGTCACGACCACCGCGTGCTTTTGGGCGTATTGCCATACCCCCCTACAATTAATGATTGTAAACATCTGATTACCAGCAATATTAACCGCGGAGCGATTAGATCCTCTCTAACCCCACATTGGCGCCGTAGGCGACTATGTGGGGACAGCCGAACACACCCCACCATCAACAACCGTGGAGCGGTTGCAGACCCAACAATATTGCATGCCACAAACGGTATGCGATGCTTTTGCGTTGCAAGTCCAGGGTCATCGGACTCGTCCGACATGTCCGACTTATCGTGGGAGATTGATTATTTCACAATCACCTTTTTGCCGTTGACGATATAGATGCCAGCGGGCAGAGATTGCAGGTCATCGTGCATCTTCACGCCAAGCATATTGTAGGTGCCGGTGGCACCGCTTTCGGTGTCGGCGTTGACTTCTGACACTGATGAAGCGCCCACTCTGGTGAAGTAGCCCGTTTCGGGGTTCGCCATTGCGGCATCGGTCATGCTTTCATCATATTCAGCAGCACCTTTTAATTTGGTGCAATCGTCAAACATCTTCTTTGAGTCGGGGCATGACCAAGCATCGTCGCAAACGATGGTGGTGAGTTGGGCGCAGTCGGAGAACATGTGCTTCATGTTTACTACTTTATCTACGCTAAATTTTGAAACGTCGAGCGACGTCAACGATTCGCAGCCCGAGAACATGCTGCTTATGTCAGCGACTTTCATCGTGTTGAAACTCGAGAGATTGAGCGAGGTAAGGGCGCTGCATCCTTCAAACATTCCGCTCATAAAAGTGACATTATTTGTTTTGAAATTAGAAACGTTGAGCGAGGTCAAAGCGTTGCAGTTATAGAACATGCCAGTCATGTCAGTTACATTCGTGGTGTTGAATGTTGAAAGGTCGAGCGATTCCAAAGAGTTGCAGTTGTAGAACATTCTTGTCATATCGGTTACAGACTCAGTGTTGAGATTTCCAAATCCCTCGATAGTCTTGAGTGCATTGAAGTTGCAGAACCAATATGCTGTGCTACTGGGAACATAGCCATAGAATGAAACATCGAACACTGTTTTTGTGATTATTTCATTCGTCGAGCCAACCCACGCTTCAGCATGTCCGGCTTCAGGCACGCTGAACACAGTGCCGGTGCGGTTGTCGGTTTGATTATCATAGTAGAAGGTAATAACACCTTCGTTTACAACAGCGTAGGCTCGGCTATCTGATTTTGTGAAGTACCAATTCGGGTTGGCTGCAATAGCAGTAGTGTAGTTTGCGTTATATGCCACATAACCTTTTAGTGAGGTGCAATTTAAGAACATTGATTCTGAATCTGAGCATGTCCAACTTCTGTTGCAGTATATGGTGGTAAGTGCAGAACAGCCGTAGAACATAGAGTTCATATTGGTTACATTCGTGGTGTTGAAACTTGAGACATCGAGGGATGTCAGTGCCGAGCAACCTTTAAACATATAACCCATATCGGTTACATTTGCGGTGTTGAAGCCTGATACGTCGAGCGAGGTCAAGGATTTGCAACTGTAGAACATTCCGCTCATATCGGTCACATTCGCAGTGTTGAAGTTGGATAAATCAAGTGAAGTCAGAGATGAGCAATCTCTGAACATATAGCCCATATAGGTAACGTTTGCGGTGCTAAATCCAGTGACGTCAAGCGACGACAACGACGAGCAACCACTAAACATGTTGCTCATATTCTTTACATTTGACGTGTTGAAGTTAGATACGTCAAGCGAGGTCAGCAACGAGCAGCCTTTAAACATCCCGTTCATACTTGTTACATTCGCAGTATTGAAATTAGATACGTCGAGCGACGACAACGATGAACAGCCCGAGAACATGCTGTACATATTGGTTACTTTGTCGGTGATATAATTAGAAAGGTCAATCGTGGTCAGTGATTGGCAACCAGAGAACATTCTAAACATGTTGGTAACATTCGCAGTATTGAAATTAGAAACATCAAGCGAAGTCAGTGATGAGCAATTTTCGAACATCAGACACATATCTGTCACATTTGAAGTATTGAAGTTGGATACATCGAGCGACGCCAGCGCAGTGCATCCGTCGAACATATAGCCCATATCGGTAACGTTTGCGGTGCTAAATCCAGTGACGTCAAGCGACGACAACGACGAGCAACCACTAAACATCATGCCCATATCAGTCGTGTTCTCTGTATTGAAGCCAGATACATCAAGCGAGGTCAGAGATGAGCAACCTCTGAACATCTCTCTCATATCAGTCGTGTTTTCTGTATTGAAGCCAGATACATCAAGCGAGGTCAGAGATGAGCATCCCCAGAACATCTGGTTCATTTTGATGACTTTCGAGGTGTTGAAGTTAGATAAATTGAGAGAGGTCAAGGATTTACACTCACGGAACAGACAGCTCATATCGGTCACATTCGCAGTGTTGAGATTTTCTATACCCTCAATTGTCACAAGCGCTGTGCAGCCATTAAACCAGTCTGCTGTGCTGGTAGGAAGGTAGCTTTTGAACGAGGCATCAAACACGGCTTTGGTGATATATGTGTTATATTTCGTATACCCGATACTATACACGGTGCCGGTGCGGTTGGTGCGTTGGTCGTCATAATAGAACGTGAGGGTGGTGCCGTCTTTCACGGCATAGGCTTCTTGTGCCTTTGCCACGTTGGGCAGAATAAATAATGCGATGAACAGGGCAACTATTGTTGCGAGTCTGTTCCGGAGTAAATTTTTAATCATATTGTATTATTTTTGGGGGTTAATATTTTTCACAGGTTTGATATAAATATTAGCATGTTGCCAATTCAAACACTTCGGCGAGCGTCGAGCGAAGAAATTAGTTGCAACTCTTGGAGGTAAAAATAAAATTTATTTTAAAAAATCGTGTTATTTTTCGTTGTATTTTTTGTTGTTTTTTGTATTTTTGTTGATTTGACAAATAATTTGTTGATTTGACAAATGAAAAAATTGGTTTTGCTGCTGTTTTATTAAAAATATAAGAGGTCTTGAAAAATATACGAAGTCTTGCTCTTCTGAGCGAGAGTCAGCATTTCCTCACTGAAAGTGAAATTTCTCACTGAAATCGCAGAAAATCGGGAGCATCTTTCATCCTAAATAATGCCTTTTTGAAGGAGTGGGATATTGTATTTTTTCGATGATGCTGAGGCAGCAAAATCTCTCGCATAACCCGCAGAAATTGTGGGCTTGTGGCGTGGTTGATATAGGGCGTATTGCAATACGCTATCGGGGTATAGTCTCTCGCAGAAATCGCAGAACCCGCAGAAGTGGGCGATTGGCTCACTCAGATTAAGCAGATTATAGGATTATCTGCGCATATTTGCGCTAGGGGTATAGTTTCTCGCAGAAATCGAGGATGCAAGTACGTCCGGACAGGACGTGAACCCGGAGGCGCAAGCCGACGGGACTTAGCCGTGGGTGAGCGTTAGCGTAACCCACGGAAAGCGGCGCACCACCATTTGGCGTCTGGACAGGACGCGAATCCCCCTGCAGCAGGGTCTGCAACCGCGCCGCGGTTGACTTTGGACGGGGATTCATCCGCTTATCCCCACGTAGCCGACTGCACTACGTTTGTCGTCAACGCGAGGTTATAGATGTTGCAACCGCTCGCGCGGTTGTGCATGCCAGCGGTTACAACTTGCATAACCCCACATTGGCGCCGCAGGCGACTATGTGGGGACAGCCGAACACACCCCACCATCAACAACCGCGGCGCGGTTGCAGATTCAGCAATATTCTCTCGCAAATACCGCAGAATAACGTGGCGCCGATGATGCCGGGCGTATGGCAATACGCCCTATATCGGCAACAGGTGTATTTAATGCGTTGAAATTCAAAATGATAGGGCGTATGGCAATACTCCAATACAGACAACTCTGCGAGAGGTTATCCGCCCCTACAGACAACTCTGCGAGAGTGGGATTAGTTTTCGAGGGAGTAGGTGATGGTTGTGACTACGCGCACTTTCTTGATGTAAGGCGTGTTTGAGTCGCGGTCCTCGATTGAGAATTGCCCTTGCGAGGCGCTCTCGATGCGGCTGAGGTTGCTGCGGCTCACGGTGGCAAATTGCTGTGCTGTGGCGCTGGCGTTGGTGATGGCTTGGTCCATCATCTTGCCTTTAATGTCGTTCAGCCCGGTGTATTCATAGCGGATTGGGTTCTCATAGTCGCCGCTGACAATGGCAATTCCGTCCTTGAGCAGTTCGCCTTGACGGGCGAGAATCTTGCGCACGAGGTCCACCTTGCTCGATGTAACGGTGATTACCGAAGTGATGTTGTAGCGATAGCCCGACTGGTTGTTGCCGTAGCGCTCGGCGTTCATATCAATCACCACAGGGGCGTTGACGCTGATTTCGCTTTCGGTGAGTCCGCCGGCTCTGAGAAATCGCTTAATGGCAGCATTGGTGCTATTGATTTTTGAGTAGAGGCTTGGCAGGTCGTTGCCAATTTCTTTCGACACTATTGGCCAGGTGACTTTGTTTGCCGGCACTTCCATCTCGGCGAGGCCTTTCACGGTCACGCGGCGGTCTTTGTCAACAAAATGGTCGATGCCTGCTTTCAGGTTGAAGCCGAGCACTATTATTGCAAATGCCAGGATAGATGCTTCGACGATGCGGTTTGTTTTCATAGATGATAAAAAGTTTAATAATTGTTGTTTATACTCTATATAGATATGACGCTTTGGGCGTGCGTTTGGTTTAGCGAGCATTTAATTTTTTTTGTATTTTGCCGTCAGATGCGATTACGAGCGGCGACTCGGGGAAATCGTCGTGCGATAGGGCGATGATGTCGTCAATCACGGCGTTTGAACGCGCCTTTTTCGGTCCTGTGCGGTCGTATTGCATAAATGCCACTATGCGTCCGTCGATAAATTCGCCTTTGTTTGTCACCTTCACTTCGGCGAGAGGAGCATGTCCGCCCGAGCCAAGAATGTTCACGCCGTAAGGGGTGCAGAAGTTGCCCAGAGAATAGGCGATAAATCGATTGCGATAGAGTTCAACGGCACGCGAAACGTGCGGTCCGTGGGCAAAAATCACGTCGGCGCCGGCATCAATCAGGGCGTGAGCAGCATGGTAGATATTGCCGCGGTTTTCGCCGAAGTAGGTCTCGGTGTCGCGAGTGACGTGGCGGCAGTCGTTGCCCTCGGCACCGGCGTGCGCCGACACAATCACCACATCGCATTCCTCATCGAGCCGTTTCACAAGTTTAAGCGTGTAGGAAAGCGATTTCAGAGGCACCATCAGTGCGTTAGGGGCAATGGCAACGAAGCCGAATTTCACGCCACGGCGTTCCACTACGGCGCTCTCACACGCACCAAGCACTCCGGCGCAGCTCAACCCTTCACCCTCAAGTGCTCGCATGGTGCTTTGCAATCCTTCGTAGCCAAAATCGCGGGCGTGGTTGTTGGCTATCGATATGAAGTCGAACCCGGCATCGCTGAGCCTGCCGGCATATCGCTCCGGCATGCGAAACAGGTGCAGCGCTTCGGCATTCTTCACCTCTTTTGGCGTTCCTGCCGAGTCAAGAAGCACGCCCTCGAGGTTGCACACAGCCACGTCGGCTGCGCTTATGTAGGGCTTGGCATGGGCAAACAGCGTTGCCGCGTCGTCGGCAGTGAGACGCATGGCAGTGTCGGGGTAGTTGGTGCCCATCATCACGTCGCCTACGCCAACTATGAGGTAGACGCTGTCGGGGTTGTAGCGCAGGTGGGGCAGTGAGTCGGCATTGCCTTCAGCATCGCCGGGAGTTGAGGATGTTGCTTCGCCAGACGATTGCGGCGCGGTGCCGGAGTGCGATGCACTGTCGGTGCTGCATGAGATGATTGCCATTAGCCCGAAGGCAAGCAATGTGGCAAGAAATATGAACTTTCGCATGACGCGTAGTTGAGTTGATTTTTTATTGATGATTGTATTGCCCGACAAAGTTACAAATTATTGTTGTAAGCAAAAATGATTGCCGATGACAAAATTTTTCTCGGTTCGGCACCGACGGCTTTTGCAGCCATTGTTTCACGTGAAAACACGATAGCGCTGCTCAGCATCAGTCCGATGCGAAAAAATGCCGTTTATTTTTCTAAAAAATCCAACCGATTGCCCATGTCCTTGCTGAATTTTCAATTCTCAAGCAGTTTGGTTTGGCTTAAATGCCTGATAAATAGTTGTTTGTATCGGAAAATGCTGTTTTGCAAAAATCGTCAGAAAAATTTCGGATTAGGTGTTTTTCTTTTTTTCGGCTAAAAACCGTTGGTTTAGTGAGATTTTGCGTAAATTTGTAGTTTAATGTGTTATTCTTTGTTTTTTGCATAAAAGTAGAGAGTAATCAAATTTCAAATATATGGTATTAAATTACATTTGGGTCGCTTTCTTTCTCATCACGTTTGTCGTTGCGTTGGTCGACACGGCGATTAACGGAAACCTGTCGATATGGAGCGACATTATGAACGCCGCGTTCAACTCGTCGGCGCAGGCGTTTGAAATTTCAATAGGACTCACAGGCATCCTTTCGCTGTGGATGGGTTTGATGAAGATTGGTGAGCGCGGCGGAATCATCGCGTTTTTTGGCAAGCTCATCGGACCGCTATTCACGCGCCTGTTTCCGTCGGTGCCGAAAAACCATCCGGCTCTGGGTGCAATATTCATGAATGTGTCGGCTAACATGCTCGGGCTCGACAACGCAGCCACGCCGCTCGGCTTGAAGGCGATGCAGGAGTTGCAGTCAATCAACACCGAGAAGGACACTGCCACCGACGCTATGCTCATGTTCCTGATTCTTAACTCCTCGGGGTTGTGCCTTATTCCGATTGGAGTGATGATGTATCGTGCGCAATGCGGTGCGGCAAATCCCACCGACGTGTTTGTGCCGATTCTCATAGCCACCACCATAGCCACGCTGGCTGGCGTGCTTGCCTTGTGCATAAAGCAGCGCATCAAAATCGACAAGGTGCTTCTTGCTTTCGGCTTTGGCATGATTGCCTTCATCGGCGGGGTGGTGTATTTCTTCTCGAGGCTTTCGCAGGAAGACATTCAAACCTATTCGAGCTTCTTTGCCAACTTCATCCTGCTCACGGTGATTGTGTCGTTTCTGCTGAGCGGCGTAATCAAGCGCATCAACGTCTACGACGCGTTTATCGAAGGCGCCAAGGACGGTTTTAAGACCGCTGTGATGATTATTCCGTATCTGGTGGCAATACTCGTGGCAATCGGGTGTTTTCGTGCATCAGGCGCCATGACGGTGCTCGTCGACTGGGTTACGCAAGCCGTGGCAGCCATGGGCTTCGACACCGAGTGGGTGGGCTCGTTGCCAACGGCGCTGATGAAGCCGTTGAGCGGTAGCGGGTCGCGTGGAATGATGGTTGACGCCATGAACACTTTCGGCGCCGACTCGTTTGTGGGCCGCGTTTCGTCGTGCTTGCAGGGTGCCACCGACACCACATTCTATATCCTTGCCGTTTACTTCGGCAGTGTAGGGGTGAAGAAAACGCGCTATGCAGTGCCGTTTGCCTTGTTTGCCGATGTTGTGGGCAGCATCGCCGCTATTATGGTGGCTTATTTCTTCTTTGGATAATGACGTGAGGGGTATAGCCACCTCTCTGCTACATACGATATTCACGCGGCTTTGAGCCGCTGGTTGCCGATAATTGCACAAATTATCGGCAATTTATTTTCGGCGAGTGAATCAAAAACCCGATTAAAACATCTATCTTTGTAGATATGACAGAAATTACTTATTTAGCTCAGCAAACTGAGTTGCCAATTTTTAATCAATTGGCTGTGAATGAGTGGATTAAGCAGGTGGCACGCAACCACAATAGGGTTGTGGGTCCGTTGACCTACATCTTTTGCAGCGACGACCGCATCATCGAGGTTAACCGCCAGTTTCTCAATCACGACTACTTCACCGATATAATCACGTTCGACTATAGTTCGCACAAGCGCATCAGTGGCGACATGTTCATTTCGCTGGATACGGTGAAAAGTAATGCCGAATTATTTCAACGTGCTTATAATGAGGAACTTATGCGTGTTGTGATTCATGGCGTACTTCATTTGTGCGGCATTAACGATAAGGGACCCGGCGAGCGCGAAATCATGGAAGCTCATGAGAATGATGCGCTTGCCATATTGCCAAATAATGTGTTTGAATTATGAAATTCAGTTATGATGTAATAGTGATTGGCGCCGGTCATGCGGGATGCGAGGCTGCTTGCGCTGCTGCTAATCTGGGTTCGCAGACATTGCTCATAACAATGGATATGAACAAGATTGCACAAATGAGTTGTAACCCTGCCGTGGGCGGTATCGCCAAGGGGCAGATTGTGCGCGAAATCGACGCTTTAGGCGGTCAGATGGGCATCGTCACCGACCTTGCCTCAATACAGTTCCGTATGCTCAACCGCAGCAAGGGCCCTGCCATGTGGAGCCCGCGGGCGCAAGCCGACCGTATGCGTTTCATGGAGGAATGGCGTAAAACGGTTGAGAACACTCCTAACCTATACATGTGGCAAGATTCGGTCGACCACCTGCTCATCGAAGATGGTGTGGTGTGTGGCGTACGCACGTCGGTGGGCGTTGAATTCCGTGCTAAGGCTGTGGTGCTCACTGCCGGCACATTCCTCAACGGACTCATGCACATCGGACCCGTGAAGATGCAGGGCGGCCGCATTTCGGAGCCTGCAAGCCACGGAATCACCGAACAATTACGCGAATTAGGCTTCGCTACCGACCGCATGAAGACCGGTACGCCGGTGCGCATCGACGGTCGTACAATCAACTATGCGCTCACCACCGAGCAGCAGGGCGACGACGATTTCCACAAGTTCTCGTTCCTGCCCGACGTGGAGCGCAAGCTCAAGCAGCGCTCGTGCTATATCGTCTACACCAATGAAGATGTGCACACTGTGCTGCGTGACGGGCTGCCCGAATCGCCGCTGTTCAATGGACAAATCACCTCGATTGGTCCGCGTTATTGCCCCAGCATCGAAACCAAAATAGTGACGTTTGCTGATAAAACTGAGCATCAGCTGTTCATCGAGCCGGAAGGTGAAACCACCCATGAGATGTATCTCAACGGCTTCTCGTCGTCGCTTCCGTGGCGCATCCAGTTTGATGCCTTGAAGCGCATTCCAGCGTTTGCCGATATGCAGATTTATCGCCCGGGCTATGCAATCGAATACGATTTCTTCGACCCTACGCAGCTCAATCACACCCTCGAAACCAAGCGCGTGAAGAACCTCTTTTTCGCCGGTCAGGTGAACGGCACCACCGGCTATGAGGAAGCCGCAGGGCAGGGACTTGTGGCTGGCATCAATGCTCACCAGAATGTGGTGGGCGGCGAACCGTTTGTGCTCGGTCGCGACGAGGCGTATATTGGCGTTTTAATCGACGATTTGGTCACAAAGGGTGTTGACGAGCCATATCGCATGTTCACCTCGCGTGCCGAATATCGCATCTTGCTTCGTCAGGACGATGCCGACATGCGTCTCACCGAACGCAGCTATAAACTCGGTTTGGCAACCGAACAGCGCTATGAACTGATGCTTAGCAAGCGTCGGCAAATCGAGGGAATTGTGGAATTTGCCAAGGAATTTTCAATCAAGGCAAGCATCATCAACCCCATGCTCGAACGCGAAGGGCTGCCCACGCTCAAGCAGGGCACAAAGCTCTACGATTTGATTCTGCGTCCTCAGCTCACAATAAAGATTCTTGCCACTATGGTTGAGCCGCTTGCCGAACGCCTCGCTGCCCTCGAAGACGCTCGCCGCGACGAGATAATCGAAGCCGCTGAGATACTAATAAAGTACCAGGGGTATATCGAACGCGAACGAGTGATTGCCGACAAGATTCAGCGCCTCGAAAACCTGAAATTACGCGGAAAAATTGTTTATTCCGACGTGAAAGCGCTCAGCACCGAGGCTCGGCAGAAGCTCGAACGCATCGACCCCGACACCGTGGCACAAGCCTCGAGAATACCGGGTATTTCGCCAAGCGACATTAATATATTGCTTTTATTATTAGGAAGATAAATCAAAATTGTTTCACGTGAAACATAAAAACTAACATAAACACCAAACAATGGACAAAGAGAAAATTGAAAAGGTGAAAAGCCTTATCCGAACCATTCCTGATTTCCCTACTAAGGGTATCATGTTCCGCGACCTTACTACTGCCTTCAAGAACCCCGAAGGAATTGCCATTATCGCCGAAGACATCGAGGAAAAATACGCACATCTTGGTGTGACCAAGGTGGTGGGTATCGAAGCTCGCGGCTTTATCGGTGGCTCTATTTTGGCTCACGAGCTGGGCGCCGGTTTCGTGCCTTTGCGCAAGCCTGGCAAACTGCCTGCCGACACCATCAGCAAAACCTATGCTAAGGAGTATGGAACCGACACCATCGAGATTCACCGCGATGCCATCACGCCCGACGACGTGGTGGTGATTCACGACGATTTGCTCGCTACCGGCGGCACCATGCTGGCTGCCTACGAACTGGTGAAGTCGATGAACCCGAAGAAGATTTACATCGATTTCATCGTAGAACTTTCGGCACTCGAGGGCAGAAAACTCTTCCCTGCTGATGTGCCTGTCAACTCGATGATTGTTTATTGATTGCTCTCGCATGCTGTGCTTGAGAGTGTGCCGAATGGTTGCTGTTGAGATATGTCGATGAGCGATGAACTGAAATTGAAGATTAGCCTGCTGCCCGACAGCCCGGGCGTTTACCGCTACTACAACAAAGATGGGGTGGTGATATATGTGGGCAAGGCTAAGAATCTAAAACGCCGCGTGAGCAGCTATTTCAATCGCGTGCACACTGTGGCGCGCACCAATATTCTCGTGCGAAACATCGCCGACCTGCAATACACCGTGGTGCGCACCGAGGAGGATGCTCTGCACCTCGAGAACAGCATGATTAAGGAATATCAGCCGCACTACAATGTGCTGCTGAAGGACGATAAGTCGTACCCGTGGATATGCGTCACTGCCGAGGCATACCCACGGGTTTTTGTCACTCGCAACAAGCCTGAGCGCGGCGCCCGTTTGTTCGGCCCCTATGCTCATTCCAACATGGCGCGCACGGTGATTGATGTGATTCGCAAAATATATCCCATTCGCACCTGTGCTCACTCAATCACTGCCGAAACCATTTCACGTGGAAAAACTTCGCTGTGTCTGCAATACCATATTCACAATTGCGAGGGCTGCTGCCGTGGGTTGGTGTCGGTGGAGCGTTATGCCGAATATATCGAAGGAATCAAGAAGATTCTCAATGGCGACACGCGCGAACTCACCGAGCACCTGATGGCTGAGATGACGCGGCTGGCAGGCGAATTGCGCTTCGAGGAAGCGCAGGCTCTCAAAGAAAAATATCTGCTCATCGAAAAGTATCGTGCCAAGAGCGAGGTTGTGAACCAGCAGTTGCACAACGTCGACGTGTTCAGTTTGCTGCGCGACGACGATTCGGCTTATGTGAATTTCATGCATGTGCGCAATGGCTCGATTGTTAAGACGCTTACGCTGGAATATAAGACTCGGCTCGATGAATCCGACGAGGAACTGATGTCGATAGCCGTCGACGAGTTGCGCGAACGCTTTGCCTTGCAGCTGAAAGACGTGCTTGTGTCGGTGGTTCCCGATGCCGAGTTCGAGAACGTGCATTTTGTGATTCCGCAGCGTGGCGACAAGCGCAAGTTGCTCGAGCTGTCGCTGCAAAACGCCAAGCAATTCAAGGTGGATAAACTCAAACGTATGGAGAAGCTCAACCCCGACCAACGAGTGATGCGCACGCTCACCACCATGCAGCGCGATTTCCGTCTGAAGGAGTTGCCGCGACACGTGGAGTGTTTCGATAACTCGAACATTCAAGGCACCAATCCTGTTGCTTCGTGCGTGGTGTTTCGCAACGCCAAACCATCGAAAAAGGACTATCGCCATTTCAACATCAAGACGGTGGAAGGACCTGACGATTTCGCTTCGATGAAGGAGGTACTCACGCGCCGTTACACCCGCCTGATGGAGGAGGGCGAGGAGCTGCCGCAACTGGTGGTTGTCGACGGCGGCAAGGGTCAGTTGAGCGCTGCCGTTGAGGCTTTCGATGCCATGGGCATACGCGGGCGTGTGGCGCTTGTGGGCATTGCCAAACGGCTCGAGGAAATCTATTTCCCCGGCGACAGCATTCCGCTCTATATCGACAAGAACAGCGAGTCGCTGCGTGTGGTGCAGCATCTGCGCGACGAGGCGCACCGCTTTGGCATCACCCATCACCGCAACCGCCGTAGTCACAGCCAGCTGAGCACCTTGTTCGACGGCGTGAAAGGCTTGGGTCCGAAAACTCACGAGGCGCTCATCAAGCATTTCAAGAGCATGAAACGAGTGGCTGAAGCGGGATTCGACGAGGTGGCAGGCGTGATTGGTGCAAAAAAGGCTGAATTGGTGATTAACGTGTTGAAAACCAACGGATTAATAACAGATAAAGACAATGAGAATAGTGATACAACGGGTGCTTCGAGCATCGGTAGCGATTGATAATCAGGTGGTTAGCTCAATCGGCAAGGGGCTGATGATACTGGTGGGCGTGCGCGAAGCCGACACCGTGCCCGACATGCAGTGGCTTGCCGCCAAGGCTGCCAATATGCGCATTTTCGACGACGAAAACGGAGTGATGAACCGCAGTGTGATGGACGTCGACGGCGAGATTCTTGCCGTGAGCCAATTCACGCTCAACGCTTCCACCAAGAAGGGCAATCGTCCGTCGTATATCCACGCTGCAGGTCACGACTTGGCTGTGCCCCTCTACGACGGCTTTTGCATGGAATTGCAGAATATCACCGGCAAAACTGTGAAGAAAGGCGTGTTTGGCGCCGATATGAAAGTTGAATTAATCAACGATGGTCCGGTGACCATTATTGTAGATTCGAAATTAAAAGAGTAATTTTGTATGCTATGACAATCAAAGAGGCACAGGAGCTGGTCGACCAATGGATAAAGACCTACGGTGTGCGCTACTTCAGCGAACTCACCAATATGGCGATTCTTACCGAGGAAGTGGGTGAGGTGGCTCGCGTGATGGCGCGTCGCTATGGCGACCAATCGTGCAAACCCGGCGACGACAAGGTGCTTGCCGACGAACTTGCCGATGTGCTGTGGGTGCTTATGTGCATTGCCAACCAAACCGGCGTCGACATCACCGAGGCGTTTCGCGCCAATCTGGCTAAGAAAACCGCCCGCGACTGCACGCGGCATATCAATAACCCTAAACTGAATAACAAAGAGTAATAAACCAATTAAAAAATATAGAACTATGGAATCAAACAAATATCTGCAAACCATCGAAAGCAGCAAGGTGACCACCGACGATGCCGCCGTTAAAGCTGCCGTGAACGAATTGCTCGAAAAGCATTGCGCCGAAAACGCCACCAACGAGGTGTATCGCTTTCTGCTCAACTGCATCGACCTCACCACGCTGAGCACCGACGACAGCGAACGCTCGGTGGCTGCATTCACTCAGCGCGTCAATGAGTTTGAAAACAACTATCCCGGCTACCCTAACGTGGCTGCCATTTGCGTTTACTCGAAGTTTGCCGAGGTGGTGCGCGAAAACCTCGATGTTTCGGAGGTGAACGTGGCTGTTTGCTCTGCTAACTTCCCATCGTCGCAAGCTCGCTTGGAGGTGAAAACCGTTGAAACCGCGCTTGCCGTTGCCGACGGCGCCGACGAGGTGGACATCGTGTTCCCGGTGAACTATTTCGTTGATGGCGCTTACGAAGAAGTTGCCGACGAAATAGCCGAAATAAAGCACTCTGCTAAGGCTGGCGACCGCGAAGCACACCTCAAAGTGATTCTCGAAACCGGATTGCTCAAGACTGCTGCCAACATTCGTGCAGCGTCGATTCTGTCGATGTATTCGGGTGCCGATTTCATCAAGACATCTACTGGCAAGATCTACGAAGGTGCAACCGTCGAGGCTGCCTATGTGATGTGCCAATGCATCAAGGAATACTACGAGAAATGCGGCCGCATGGTGGGCTTCAAAGCCTCGGGTGGCATTCGCACCAGCGCCGACGCCGTGAAGTATTACACCATCGTCAAAGAAGTGCTTGGCGAGAAGTGGCTCACCAACGAATATTTCCGCATCGGAGCATCGAGCCTTGCCAACAACCTCTTCGCTGACATCACAGGCGAGGCTGCAAAGCCATTTTAAGCCTCATACGCGCGTTTTCGCGCCCTGAATGATATCCACGCAGCCCAAGGAACCAAAACGCCGTCCTTGGGCTTTATTTCGCCCCGTTTCCCGCCACAGGTGGATGTATTGCGTAAATTGCGTTACACAAAAAGCGCAATGGCTGATTTTTGGAAAACGCGGGCAGCCCTGGCGGAGCGGGATTGTGGCTCTGTCAGGGCTGCGTAGTGTCAAGGGAAGCAATCTGATGTGTCAGAAAAACTTCGGTATATCAGGAATCTTGAATTGCGTCAGAAAAATCTGTGGTTTAGCTGGCGTAACTTACTATCAGAAAATTTGAGTTGTATGTGGGGCCTGTTGCTGTGCGTCGATGGCGAGTTTGATTTGCGCCGACGGCTGTTCGGCAGCAGTTGCTGCATTTGCATGCATCACGCCCATAAGCATAGTCAGTGCAATTTATTTGCTTTTGTTTTGTTCGTTATTGCCAAAATTATTGGTTTAGTGGTATTGTGTTTTCGATATCAATAAGCAAAGATACTGCTTCTGCACCGAGTGTCCGTGAGCAGCTTCTTACTAATATGTCGCAGAATATTACGATTTTGCAATCCACCAATGCGCAATATCGTTTATAAATGAGTTATAGGCTTGATTTATATTGTTGAATATTAGATGTTTAACACTTTTACGGGCGACTTTTCGTGTCAAAGGTATAAAAAAGCAATGATGATGCAAAATTTTAGCAACCAAAAATTGCATTAAAAGCCGATGTGTTCGCGGTGTGTTCGCGGTGTGTTCGCGGTGTGTTCGCGGTGGCGATGCCAATCAGCGGGCAATCACCTTCACTGCACTTTCGTAGGAATGTATGCCTTCGGGCGAAATCACGTCGACAATCAGGCGGTAGTTGCCCGGTTTGTCGGCAACCGGTGCCGAGTCTGTTGCGTTAGGCGTCAGTCCTGTTGGCGTGTACAGTGTGCCTTTCGATTTCACATCTCGGGGTTTTTCTCGGTTACGGGTCACCACATTTACGGCGCCATTCAGTGCACCGAACGTGTAGGTGAGAGCTTGCCATGGGCGCAAGTATTCCACCGATTCAATTTCGAACGACGACATCTGCATCAGGCTTGCAAGCGGTTCCGGCGTGCGTAGTCCGTCGATGAGCATTACCACTTGATTATGATTGCCAAATGTGCTTGGACCTCTCGACGAAAATATGGCATAGTCGATTTCGAGTCTTTTGTCCTTCGGGTCCGACGGATTGCCGCCTGGTTCTTGCCTTTTGTTTCCCGTAATTGGGTCGTCGAATCCGCCGTTCTCATCGGCGCTTTTTGCCACCAATCGTATTGTAATGCCGGGGATGTCCTTAAGGATGTCGAAAAGCGTGAGGAAACCGCGTTCTTCAATCGTCTTGCGGTCCTTATAGGAGTGTCCGTAGAATCGGGTGGTGGAATGCAGGTTGTCGTGTTTAGTGCGAGCCTTCACGGTGATTTCGGGCAGTTGCTGGCGGTTCCAGTTGCCACCTTGATATGTCACTTCCGATGTGGCATATTGGCTTTTGCCCAGCGACAGATGCCTGTCGATGTAAGGTGCCGGGAAGGTTTCGTCGTCGATTTTCACATACATTGCCTCGGGCTTGTTCTTTTTGTTTACGGCTTGCAGGAAGAATCGGGTGCCGTCGTCGAAGTCGTCAACGGCAATGGTGAATTCGCCTTTTTTGTTGAGCTCGGCGTTATACACGGCATTGCTTTCGGTGTTATAAGCCACCAGCGAGCCATTGTTGAATGGTTTTTTTGAATGTGACTCAACCTTGCCTCTGAAATACATCACATCGTCGGGCAAATAGGTGTAGATTGCGGTGTCTTTTTTCACCGCTTCGGCAATGTCGAAGCGCTTGAACGAAGCAGTCCCAATCCAAGCCATCAAGTCGGCTGTGCGTTGTTTTTGTGGCTGAGTGAGATATTTTTCGGGGAAAGGAATGGGTGAGTGCAAGTCGGCAAGATAGCACAGCTGTGCCTCGGCAGGTTGCGCCCAGCGGGTGTTCTCGGGCAACAAGCGAGCCATCATAGTGGCACCGTCGCCGGCTGCGGGCAGCTCGATGGGTATGCCCACTGAGGCAATTTCGGGCAGATTCAGCGCAGGTTCTTGTGTGGGGCGTGCCACAGCAGTGCATTGTGCCAGTGTTTTGCCATTGCCGTCGGTGAGAAAAAGTGTCACCATTGGCGGTGCCGCAGCGAGCTTGAATGAGCCGTTGGTGCGGTTCAGGGTTATGCTTGATATTCCGTTCATGCGGTCGTAGGCATACAACTTGAGTTGCTGCAGATTGCCCACAGCGCCAAGCAAAGCAAGCCGCACTTGGGCGCCGTTCACCGACGCTTGCAGCACAGGCTTCGATGCGTCGCATTTGGGCATCGGGAACACCTTTTTCACGCCGTTAACAGCCATCTGCAGCGAGTAGGAGAGCTGTTGGTCGGGAATGAACGATAGCATCGCCAGTCCCGAAGGCGATGTGCGTTGCGAGGTTATTGTGTCGCCGTTTTGAGTGATAACGGCAAGCGTTGCGTCGGCAACCGGGTCGTTGAGGTAGTTGGTTACATACGCGGTGACGTTCTGCAGTGCGCCGGGGCAGAGGTGACCGCCGTGAGGAATGATGGTGCACTTCACGCCGTCGGTGGTGATATTGTCGAAGTCGGGGAACGATTGCCCCACCAGCAACGGCTGTGTGGCAAACGATTCGGGTGAGAAGTTGCGCATCAGGCTTGTGTAGGCGCGTATGTAGTAGATGCCGTAGGCGGCAAGCGGGTCGATGGGCAGCGCAGCCTTGAATGAGCCTTTTGGTTTGCACGACACCTTTTGACGCACCACCACCGAGTCGCTGGGGTTGATAAGCTCGATGTATAGGTAGTTGCTGAAGGGAGCCACTCGGTTGGCGGCAAGGCAAGTAACCTGCCCTTGCACCGTAACGGTGTCGCCCGGCTGACACGCTGCCTGCTGCGCACACAAGGCAATCTGCTCCGAGCGGAAATCGTGAGGCCGCTGAGCCATTGCGCTTTCGCCCATAGCAACGAAAACGGCTGCTATGGTACATACGATGAACTTTATATTTAGTTGAAATTTATTCATTATCCCCCCCCTGCAACAGTGTTGACAATTACTGGTATAGTTGAAAATGGTGGTTTCATCGTGTTTTATGTTTAGAGGTTATGTAATAGCAAAGATATAGAGTAATTATTGTATTACAAAACCAATACACGGATTATTTTTACATAGCGACATTAATTAGTATTAATACTGCGAATAAGTCCAATCTAATTAATATTGTATAGGCAGAATCAAGTGGGTAATCGTTTTGCGTGCCTAATCGGTTAACATTGCATCCACTACTTATCGCTGCTGGGTCTGCAACCGCTCCACGGTTGTGGATTCGTGTGGGCATTACCTTTCCCCCACGTAGCCGGCATCGCTGCGCTCGCCGTCAACGCGGGGTTACACGAATTGTAACCGCTCGCGCGGTTAATTTCGCTGGATATCAGATGGTTATATATAAATTTCGCCTTGATTTGTATGGGCGTATGGCAATACTCCCTAATCATCATCGTGCTATCACTAAACACATTGCTGCGGTCGCTGGGCGTATGGCAATACGCCCGGAGGTCTCTCGCAGAAGCAGGTACGTCCTCAACGGACTTTCTTTTAGCTATAGATTTGTTCGACATCTTCGACGCCGAAACATGGAGAGTTATCCGCGCTTCCGCAGGCTGCGCCACTGTGTGGCTTGCCAGCGGTTAAGCATAGTCAAGCACCTTCGGCGCTTGCTGCAAGTCTTTCGCGGGAACCGCAAATGTTTGGTTGTGCGGTATATTTTGTTACAGAAAATTTACCTGGGTGTTATAGCCATGAAATATTGCCAAAATAATTTTGCGGCGAGAAACTGAAAAATGGATAATCAACTATGAAAAAGGTAAAAAAGATTGTTTTTGCTGCAATTATGGCAGCGATTTCTGTGCTTAATTCAACGAATGCAGCTAATGCAGCCGAAACGCCCGACAAAGCCCCTACAGGCAGTCGTGAGGCAGTGTCGGGCGTAATCACCGACTCGGAACGCCATGCGTTGCCAGGTGCATCGATATTGATTGAGGATACCAAAACCGGCGCAATGAGCGGCATCGATGGCCGTTACACCCTGCTGAACCTAAAGCCCGGCACCTACACCTTGCGCGTGTCGTATGTGGGCTTCAAGCCGGTGGTTTGCCGCGTGAAGGTCGAGAAAGACAAGGTGTCGACACTCGACATTGAGATGAAAGAAGGCACCACACTGCAAGAGGTGAGCGTGACCGGAGCATTCTCCAATCAGCGCCGCGCATTGCAGATGCAAAAACAGGCTATGGGTGTAACTAACGTGGTTTCAGCCGACCAAGTGGGCAAGTTCCCCGATTCGAACATTGGTGATGCTTTGAAGCGCATCAACGGCATCAACGTGCAATACGACCAAGGCGAAGCACGCTTCGGTCAGGTGCGTGGCACCAGCGCCGACCTCACCTCGGTGACGGTGAACGGCAACCGCCTGCCCTCGGCTGAAGGCGACACCCGCAATGTGCAGCTCGACCTTATTCCTGCCGACATGGTGCAGACCATCGAGGTGAACAAGGTGGTGACCAGCGACATGGACGGCGACGCCATTGGCGGTGGCATCAACCTTATCACCAAAAACACTCCTTACCGCCGTGTGCTCAACTTCACCGCCGGTTCGGGATACACTTGGATTAGCGGTAAACCGCAATGGAATTTGGGTGCCACCTGGGGTGACCGCTTCTTCGACAACCGCTTTGGCATTATGGCAAGCGCCAGCTACCAATATGCGCCCGGCGGCTCGGATAACACCGAGTTTGAGTATGTTGAGAAAAACGGCGAAATACAGCTCAAAGAGTCTCAGGTGCGCCAGTATTACGTCACTCGTGAGCGTCAAAGCTATTCGCTCTCGCTCGACTATCAGTTCAACCCGCTCAACAAAATCTCGTTCAAGGGCATCTACAATCGCCGCAACGATTGGGAGAACCGCTATCGCATCAGCTATAAGAAACTCAACAGCAAAGCCAAGGACCAAAGCGTGGTGCTGCAAACCAAGGCTGGCAGCGACGACAACAAAAGCGCTCGCCTCGAACGTCAGCAAACCATGGATTTCACTCTAGACGGCGAGCACTATCTGGGCAGCCTGAAGATTGATTGGGCTTCGAGCTATGCTCGTGCCACCGAGGACCGCCCAAACGAGCGTTACATCGGTTTTAAGCTCAAGGGCAGCGACAGTCTGAACTTTGGCGACGCCATGGAAGATGTGGGCGACCGTCAGCCTTATTGCACACTTGCGTTGCCGTCGCTTGCCGAAGGCAACTGGAAGCTCGACGAGTTCTGCAACTCCGACCAGAGCATCGTTGAAAACGAGTGGAAAGAGCGCATCAACTTCACTCTGCCGCTTGCAAAGGGCGAATATGGCAACACGCTGAAGTTCGGTTACAAATACACCCGCAAGGACAAGAAACGCAACACAGTATACATCGACTACACCGACGCTGCCGACAAATATCTTGCCGACTGGAAGCAAAACCTCGTGAACGAGGTGCGCGACGGCTTTATGCCGGGCAGCCAATATCCTATCGGCTCGCAGTTCGTCGACAAGAATTATATGGGTACTATGAAATTCGACAAGGCTGATGGCGAGGATGTGCTTGAGGAAGAAGCCGGCAACTACAAGGCGCTGGAGCAGATTCATGCTGCTTACATCCGCCTCGACCAACGTCTTGGCAAACGCCTCGATGCCACTCTTGGCTTGCGCCTCGAGCACACTCGCCTCGCCACCAGCGGCGTGAACTATGTGATGGACGAAAACGAGGAGGAAAGCCTCACCCCAACCGGCGATTTCAACAACAGCTACACCAACTTGCTGCCAAGCCTGTTGCTGAAGTATAAGTTGGGCGACGACGGCAACCTCCGCGCTTCAGTGACAAGCACAATATCGCGCCCGAAATACTCGGCGCTTGTGGCTAACAAGAGCTTCAACATTGCCGACCAGGAAGCCACCATCGGCGACCCTAACATCAAGCCTACAACATCGTGGAACTTCGACCTCTCGGCTGACTACTATTTCAAGAGCGTGGGCATGGTGAGCCTCGGTTTGTTCTACAAGGACATCAAGCGCGTGAATGTTGAAACTTTGGGCTACTACACAGGCGAAGAACTCGGTTTGAAGGGCAACGCCGAGCAGTTTGAAGTAACTCAAAACATGAATGCCTACGATGCTCGCATCTTTGGCGTTGAGGCTGCCTATCAACGCGATTTCGGCTTCATCGCTCCGTGGCTGCGCTGCGTGGGATTCTACGGCAACTACACCTACACCCACAGCTCGACACGCAACTATAACCCTCGCCTGGGCATTAAGGACGGCGACAACGTAACCATGGCTGGCTCGCCTGAACACACCGCCAACGCTTCGCTATACTTCGAAAAGAGTGGCATCAACGTGCGCCTGTCGTATAACTTCGCATCGAGCTTCATCGACACTATGAACACCGGCAGCCGCGCCCTCGACCGCTACTACGACAAGGTGAACTACCTCGACCTCAATGCCAGCTACACCTGGGGTCGCAGCACACGCTTCACTGTGTTTGCCGAGGCTACCAACCTGCTCAACCAGCCGCTGCGCTACTATCAAGGCGTTGCCGACCGCACTATGCAGGTGGAATACTATGGCGTGAAATTGAATGCCGGTATCAAGATTAATTTGTAATTTCGCTACTACTAACCCCAAAAGAGATTAACCAACTATGATAATTACAAAAGAAAACCGATTGACTCTGCGCTTGGCATTGCTTGCTACGGCTTTGGTGGCATCGTTGGCGCTGGCTGTGTTCAATGCAAACGCCCAGGATGCAAAGGCTTGGAAGAAACTGAAAGCCGATGTGAACTTGTTTGTTGCCAACGACCTCGGTCGCAACGGCTACTATCAACAGCGCCCAATAGCCGAGCTGATGGGCAATATGGCAGAGGAAATCGGTCCGGAATGTGTGCTTGCCGTGGGCGATGTGCATCACTTCAACGGCGTGGCATCGGTCGACGACCCGCTGTGGACATCGAACTACGAATCGATTTACACCCATCCCGAACTAATGATTGACTGGCTGCCTGTGCTCGGCAACCACGAATATCGCGGCAACACCTGCGCGGTGCTCGACTATTCGTTGCGCAGCCGCCGATGGGTGATGCCGGGCAGATACTACAGCCGCGTATATGAAAGTCACGGCACCACAGTGCGTGTGGTGATGATTGACACCACGCCGCTGATTGAGAAATATCGCACCGACAGCATTGGCTATCCCGATGCCTGCAAGCAGGACATCGACGCGCAGCTGCAGTGGCTCGACGCCACGCTCAAGGCTGCTTGCGAAGATTGGGTGATTGTGCTGGGCCACCATCCGGTGTTTGCCCAGACGTCGAAGTCCGACAGCGAACGTGCCGACATGCAGCGTGTGCTGCTGCCAGTGCTGCGCCGCTACGGCAACGTGGCAATGTATGTGTGTGGCCATATACACAACTTCCAACACCTGCGTGTGGCTGGCGATGGCATCGACTATGTGGTGAACTCGGCTGGTGCGTTGGCTCGCAAGGTGAAAGCCGTTGATGGCACGCAGTTCTGCTCGCCCGAAGCGGGTTTCTCGGTGATTTCAGCCAACAAGCAGTCGCTGGCGCTGTATATGATTGACGGCCGAGGCGTGGCAATCAACAAAGTGGAACAAAGGAAATAGGAGATATGATTTTTTTGGCCTGAATCCGTATCAGGAATAACACAAAATGAGGCTGCATCGAAGCAGCCCCATTGTTTTGCTATATTGACGGGTGGCTCAGAATATCAGTCCCCAGAGCCACGAAATCAGTTCCCAAGCAAGCATGATAATCACTACAACTATCATCAGTGCCACTTTGAGCACCCACAGTACAAGGCCTACAATCCATTCCACTAATAGACTGCCGCCCAGTGCCACTATCACGTCGGTGACCGCGAGCGCAAGAACGCTCATCACGGCGAACGACACAAATCCCCACACCACGCCTATGGTGTTGAGCTTGGTGGTGGCGTAGTAGAGTTTGGGGAACAACGGGCGCTTGCAGCGCATATACACAAACCACAGAATCACTATCGACAGCAGGGTCATCGACATCGGGTAGGAGTCGTATCCCATGGTGTTTGGGTCGTTGGCGTGCGCCATAAACTTCAGCACAGGGTTGTAGACGTCGTAGAAATGATAGATGCAAGGCACGCCAAACAACAACATGGGAATGAAAGCCAGTGCGGCACCCATCTCGTGCAGATGCCCCATTTTGCGTTTGGCTATGGCAAGCAGTCTTGAGGCGCGCGAGCGTGTGCCGTAGACGTTCATATCGCTGGCAATGTTGGAGTGGTGCCATGCCTGCGGGAACATGCGCCTGCGCATATATTTCTCGGTGTTGTCCATCACTTCCTCGGCATGCTCGCTGATGGGCGATGTGCTGCCCGGGCGGAATGCGTTGTTGAGCAGTACGCCCTGATACGACGAGCCGTTGTAGGTGTATTCGAAGTAATAGGCGTCGAGGCGCGTGATGGTGAGGCTTTGGTAGATTATTGATTTGCCGTCTTTTTTCTCGGCAGTGAGCATTTTGTCGAAAAATCCGCCCATCTGCTGGTTGAGTTCGGTGAGTTTTTGGCTGGTGATATTGCCTTTCGTGTTCAACTCGCTGTACACTTCGTAGCCTTTATATCTCGAGTGAATATCGGCGAACTCGCCGCTGTTGAACATCGATGTGTCGGAAACGTAATTGGTGTTGTGGCTGTAAGAGAATTGCTGCATCACGGCGCGGTAGTGAATCATTTGCTTTTGTCCGTCGCAGGTTGGGCAAGTGACTTTGCCGGTTCCGCTGCATCTGCTGCAGGTGACTTTGCCGTTGCCGCCGCATGTGCTGCAAGTGAAAGAGCCTCTACCGTTGCATGAAGTGCATATTTGGCGTCCCCTGCCACTGCAACTGCTGCACGATTTTGTGTCGTGTATGGTCACAAGTTCGGTTATGTTGCCGCGATAGCGGGTTTCCTGACGTGTATATTTTATAATGCCGCTTCCGTTGCATGAGTAGCAGTGTTTCGAGCCTTTTCCGTCGCAACGTGAGCAATTTTTTGTGCCACGTCCGCCGCAACTTGAGCAGGTCACTCTGCCATCGCCGCCGCATTTGCTGCAAGTCACTTTTCCGCTGCCCGAGCAGGTGCGGCAGGTGTAGATTTGCTCGGTGTTTTCAATCACATGCTTGTGCGTCACGTCGCTCAGTGTCGATGGCGCTGCGTAGAGGTTGAGCGACCACACCGGTTTGTCGGGCACATAGCGCCCGGCTTTGCCGCGATAGGGGTCGTCGAAGTCAGCCTTCCAGCGGCTCTCGTATTGCGTGTCGAGTTTGAGTGTGTACATTGGCCTCAGCGACACGGTGCTGATGCTTATGTCGTCGCCGAGCGAGGTTAACGGGTTGTGGGGTATGCTATTTGCATAGTTGTTCACAGCCTGGCGTATGCGGCTTTCCATTGCCTTGTCGAGAGTAACGGCATAGCGGGGTTTAAGGTCTTCTTTTGTTGCCATAGGTCAGTCCTCCTCGTCGTCGTTGAATGGTGAGCGAATAAATACTTTGTAGATTTTCCGTAACAGGAAAATGAGCAGCACAAAAGCCGAGATGAGAATGAGTAGACTCGAGCCAAAGAGCGAATCAGCCGATTCCACGCCCATTTTGCGGTTGATGTAGGGCATTTTGTCGTCGTCGTCGTAAGCATCCTTTATTGAGTCGGCAAGCTCGGGGCGAGCCAGTGCCAGCGAATCGGTGACGATGAGGCTGTCGGGTGCTTCGTAGTAGTATTTAATATAGTTTTTTACAGTGGCAAACGGGTTAATCCTGAGTATTTTCACGTCAGGCTCTTGAAACACTACGTGGATGGTGCTGTCGTTTGCGAGCGCCGTCACGGAGTCGGTGGCTGCCGAGTCAATCACAGCCGACCGCCAATTGATGTGCCCGATTGTCACCGAATGGTTTTCGCGGTGACTGCCACCGCACGCTGTGAGGGCAAGCACAAGCAGAATGAGCAGTGGCATAAATGGGTTTTTCATAATCAGAGTGTTTTTTGAGGTTAATAAGTGGTTGTTTAGAGGTTCTGGAAGCCTAATTCTATTTCTTTTTGGGGCTTTTCTTTCCTCCGGCTTTCAGCACCTTTGTGAGTTCGGCAAGCGATTCTCCGCGGTAGTTGTATATGCCCAGAGAGTCGATGAGCAGATAGCGCGGTGTGGTGAAAGTGCTTATGGTGTTCATATAACGGCCGTTAGGACCGCCTGGAGCCCAGAAGTGGGTCCAATCGGTGCTGTCGGCTTTGAAAGTGGCACGCCACACGGTGGTGTCGCCGTCGACAAGCACGTCAGCCACCTGCAGGCGTTTGCCGTAGGACTTAGCCAGCTGCTTGATGGAGTCGGCAGTGGCTCTGTGCTTGGCATCGTCGCGGCTCCATAGCCATAGTAGGCTGAAGCTGTGTCCGTTGGCGCGGAATGTGCTCCATTTGCCTGTCGATTCGTATAGGTCGAGCATGTAAAAGTGATTGTTGCTTTCGCTTTTCGAGCGCTCGTTGCGCAGCGTCTGGTAGGTGCTGATTAGGAACAGCGGCTTGGCGTCGTCGTTGATGGTGCCCAGCAGTTTGTCTATGGCATCGGTGTTGGCGAGGCTGCCGTAGTCGAAGAGCAGCAGCAAGGTCGACACCACGTTGTCGGGGTTTTCGCGAATGAATTTCTCAATGGCGATGTCGAGCATCGGTTGGTTGCCGGCGTCATAGAGTTCTTTGTTTTCCTTGATGAATTTGCTCCACTCCTCGCTGGCATCCGACCCTTTGAATTCAATTCCCATGGGGTCGGTGAGTGTTCCGCGGAATTTCAGTTTGTCGCCGTTTTTCACAGCCATGCGGGCTATGAGCCGGTTGTCACTGTCGAGCACTTGCAGCACGGTTAGCTCGGGCGCAAAGCCTTCGTAGCTCAGGCGGTCGTCGTTGGCAGTCACCCAATCGCTTTGCACGCCATCGCTTGTGGCGTACACTATCTGCACATTCTGCGTGCCGAGGCCTTCGATGCGTGCTTCAAGGCGAAAACTGTCGCTGCTGCATGCTGCAAACATCATTGCTGTGGTGAGGAGTATGACTATTAGCTTGAGTTGCTTCATTTGTATGTTAAAGGAAAAATAGTTGTTTTTTGTAAAATTACATATTTATTTTTCAAAATACAATACATTTGGCACTAAATGCTCCGAAAACACCGCTACATGCGTGTGTCGAGGTGCAAGATGTGTTGCACGAGCATGAGTTCGCGAATGTCGGCGCGGCTGATTTCCATGTCGTCGTATTCGGGGTTGGCGCTGCGCAGAATCACCTTCGCCGGGTCGGGATGTCGGCGCAGGAATTTTATCAGGCGGTAATCGTCGAGCAGCACCACATAGATTTGTCCCCAGAATATTTGCTCGATGTTGCTGAGTTCGCGCAGTGCCACATAGTCGCCATTGTGAATCACTGGCGACATGCTGTCGCCGCTCACGCGTACCACGCGGCAGTTGTTGCTGATTATGTCGGGCAGATTGATGCTGCCAATAATCTGGTCGTTGGCAAAGAGCATCGAACGCGGCAGCGCTCCGGCAGTGACGTCGATGTCGTAGACCGGCGTGCCGGCGGCTGGTGCCTGCATGGCATCGCTGCTCGGCAAATTAGATGCCGCCGGGATGTTGCTCTCTTTGGGGAACGGAATGTCGGTGCCTTGCATGAGCCATTGCTTCGACACACCCAGGTTCACCACCATGCGGTTGGCAAATGCGTCGTTGATGGGCAGCCGCCCGTTGAGATACTTCGACAGGTTGCTGTTGTCGATGCCTATGCGCTCGGCAAAGTCGCGCTGCTTGAGGTTGAGTTCCTTGATTAAATACTTTATTCGTGCTATTCTTTCCTCGTTTTCCATAATTTGTGTGGTTTTGATGGTTTTGGGTGGTAAAGTTACGCACTTTGGTGGTAAAATGCAAAAATTTTGCTTGCAAAATTTTTGCGGTTATAGGGTTATGCGGTTATGCGGTTATGCGGTTATGCGGTTATGCGGTTATGTGGTTATGTGGTTATAGGGTTATGTGGTTATAGGGTTATAGGGTTATAGGGTTATAGGGTTATGTGGTTATGTGGTTATGCGGTTATAGGGTTATGGGTTGAGTTTCCTTTGGAAACTTTGGCTTAAGCCATTGATTAACCGAGAAACAGCAAGCAATTTCTCTTTGATTTTGGCTAATTCTTCAGCAGAGATATAGTTTAACTCACAAGCAATTTCTAATTGACAAAATGATTCCATCAGGGAGCCATAGGCTATTTCGAGAAAATGAATTTTCTCTTTGTAGGAAACACGACCGCTGCCTTCAGCAATGTTTGAAGGAACTGAAACGATTGCACGTTGCAACTGTGCCGAAAGAGCAAATCTTTCAGATTGGGGGAATTTTGCAATTAACCTGTAAACTTCTACGACAAGTGATTTTGACTCTTTGTAGGCATTTAGATTTTCAAATGAGAAAGTATCCATATGGGGTCGTTATGAGGTTATGAGGTTATGTGGTTATAAGGTTATATGGTTAAAGGGGTATGGGGTTAGCGTTGTTTGCTTGGCAAAATTTTTCTGGCAAAATTTTGCGAATTTTGCGGTTATAAGGTTAAAGGGTTAAAGGGTTATGCGGTTAGCGTTGTTTTGTGGTTATGCGGTTAGCGTTGTTTTGTGGTTATGCGGTGGAATTTCTCTTATAACCCTATAACCTCATAACCTTATAACCCAAGAATCTTATAACCCTATAACCCCATAACCCTATAACCTTATGCGGCGGACGCGCTCCGCCGCATTTTAAGCCACCTTGTTGAGGCGTTTGATGATGGCGAATATGAATGCTGCGGCGAGCAAGCAAATGCCCATAAGAGTGCCCCAAACTATCGGAAGCGGCATATCCCACATGTGACCCGGTATCGACACCAGTTTGTTGCCCAATGCGGTGGCTACAAACCAGCCGCCCATCATCATGCCTTTATACTTGGCAGGAGCCACCTTGGTCACGAACGAGATGCCGATTGGCGAGAGCAGCAGTTCGGCAAACGTGAGAATCAGATAGGTGGTGACGAGCAGGTTTGGTGTGACGTCAGCAACATGGTTGGGGTGGTCAGTTGCGGGCAGACCAATCGACGACATGGTCATGAGCAGATAAGCACCTGCTGCCACGAGCATACCCAAACCAATCTTGAACGGAGCCTTAGGTTCTTTGCCTTTTTTGGCAAGCCAGCCAAAGAGCGCGATGCTGACCGGTGTGAGCATCACCACAAAGCAGGCGTTGAATTGCTGGAAGATTGGAGCGCTGAGTTCGGTCATGTCGGCGATGTTGGCATATTTATAGCCCAGGAATGCAATGGCAAGCACCATGAGCGTGCCGTAGATGGTGCGCGCTTTGGTGGTTTTGCTTTGGAAGATGCCAAAGATGCCGTAAACAATGAAGATGCAAGCAACGAGGTTGGTGACGTCGAACAGCATGCTTTGCAAGCCGGTTGATGAGGTTGCGGTGAACTCATCGGCAAACCAGGTGAGGGTGAGTCCGTTTTGGTGGAATGCCATCCAGAAGAAAATCACAACGGCATAAACGAACACGAGGCAAAGGATGCGTTCGCTGGTTTCAGCCTTGCTCATTTCTTCAATCGGGGCGTCGGAGCCTTTCTTTTCAGCCTTTTTCACTGTGAGCACTTGGCGGAAGGTGCTCATGCCAAAGTAGTAAATCAAAATTGACACAATCACGCTCACGCAAGCCACGGCAAAGGCAAAGTGATAGCTGTCGGCTTTCGAGAAGCCCAAGTCGGTTTGTGCCCATTCCATAGCCTTGATGGCTGCTGTTGGAGCAAACAATGCGCCCACGTTGATGAGCATGTAGAAGAGCGAGAAACCCGAGTCGCGGCTACCGGCATAGCGTGGGTCGTTGTAGAGGTCGCCCACCATCACTTGCAGGTTGCCCTTAAACAACCGGTTCCGAGGCTCACGAGCAGCAAGGCTGCCACCATGGCTGCCACAGCCGCCATGTCGCCGCCCAATGGCACCGACAGCAGCAGATAGCCAAAGAACATGATTATGATGCCTATCACCACCATTTTGCTGTAGCCCCAGCGGTCGGCGGCGATACCGCCAAACAGGGGCAGAAAGTAAACCAGGGTTAGGAACCAGGTGTAGATTTCAGATGCGGTGCCTGCGGCAAAGCCGAAGTTTTCGCCAAGGAAGAGCGCAAACACTGCCAGCATGGTGTAGTAGCCAAAGCGTTCGCCGGTGTTGGCGAGGGCAAGTGTCCACAGTCCTTTAGGTTGATTTTCAAACATGTTGATTAAGTTTTTTAGGAGGGTTAGTTATTTGTTTTTTGATGATTAAATTTCAGTTAATCGTCACCAAAGTTTATCTCGTGGGCACGTTTAGGGGTGCCGGAGGTCTGAGCACCGGGCTTTGGCACAGCCGAGTTTTGCATAGCCTTGATGGTTGACTTGAACTTGGGGTCGCGGCGGAAAGTGGGAGTGTTCTCCATCTTTTCGAGCAGTTCGTCGTTTTCCATATCGTCGGTTGAAAGCACCAGATAACGGGCGCGAGCCATGCCTTGTTCGCGTTGTTCAACCTTCTGCGAGCCATATTCGGCAGCAATTATCTCGTTGCTGTTTTCCTCGGTGGCAATGGGTTGCTGAGGCGAGGCGGCAGTGCGGGTAGCCGATTTGCGGTTCGAAACCTTTGGTGCCGGATTCTCTTTGTTGAGCGACACGTTGAAGCCCGAGGCAAGAATGGTGATTTTGATTTTCGAGCCGAGCGATTCGTCGAATGCGGTACCCCAAATCACGTCGACGTCGCTGTCGAAGTTGCACATGAATTCGCGCATCTCGTTCACCTCCTCCATCACGAAAGGATGGTCGGACTTGGGGTTGAAATAGAAGTTCATGAGAATCTTCTTCGAGCCATACACGTCGCGGTTTTTGAGCAGCGGCGAGTTGAGGGCATCTTCGATGGCTTTGGTGACGCGGTTTTCGCCTTCGCCGTATCCGCTGCTGATGATAGCCACGCCGCCGTCGCGCAAGGTGGTGTTAACATCCTTGAAGTCGAGGTTGATTTTACCGTTCACGTTGATGAGGTCGGAAATCGAGCGTGCAGCTGTCGAGAGCGTGTCGTCGGCTTTGCCGAAGGCTGTAAGGAAGTCCATGTCGGGATAAATCTCGGTGAGGCGTTCGTTGTTGATGATGAGAATGGCATCAACATATTTGCTCATCTCTTGGGCGCCGTTGAGCGCCTTGAGAATCTTTTTGTCGCCTTCGAAAAGGAATGGGATTGTTACGATGCCGATGGTGAGCACGCCGTGGTCGCGGGCAATGCGAGCCACCACAGGGGCGGCACCGGTGCCTGTTCCGCCACCCATACCGGCGGTGATGAACACCATCTTGGTTTCGTCGTCAAACAGGGCTGCAATTTGGTCGGCGCTTTCTTCGGCTGCTGCCTTAGCCACCTCGGGGTCGTTGCCGGCGCCCAAGCCCTGACAGGTGTTAGGGCCGATGAGCAGACGCGTTGGCACTGGCGAGCTGTTGAGGTGCTGACGGTCGGTGTTGCACACCACAAACGACACGCCTTGAATGTTTTGCATATACATGTGGTTGATGGCATTGCCGCCACCGCCACCCACACCCACCACTTTGATGATAGTAGGCATCTTGTCGTCGTCTTTGAAGCCTGGGTCGCCCATCACTTCGTCGTTGAAATTTTGTGCTTGGTTCATATAGCGTTATTGGTTTTTTTGAGCGTTGATGATTAAATACTTTTCACTGCATCGGGGGTGTCACGACGAATAGTTGTCGTTCTCGTTGTCGCTTTCGTCGAGAGCGCGCACCACGCGGTCTCTGATGCGCTGGATTAGCGATGGTTTTTTTTGATTAGTCGGTTCTTTAGGACGTTCGGTTACAATCTGCAAATCGGCTTCTTGAACAGGGGGTGCAGGAGCGTAGACGCGCTTCACCACGCATGTGTCGTAGCCGATTTGCTTTGAACCGGCAATGAGCAGTGCCATAACGCCAATATTTTCCACGATGTTGGGTATGGTGGTGGCAGTGGTGAGCTGTGAAGGTATGCTCGAAGCGATGCGCACGCTAATGCTGTTGCTGCTTATGTTCACGCTGTCGCTGATTTCCTGGTCGAGCCCCTTTAGCATAGCGCCGCCGCCCACAAGCACGATGCTGTGGATGTCGTTGAGCGACATTCCGGCATTGCTCACTTGAGCCGTGATGTTGGCAATGATTTCGCCGGTGCGGGCAAGTATGTAGTTCGAGGCGTCGCTCGAGCGGATGTTGTCGATGGTTACAGGGTCGGCAGCCGGTTTGAGCGGATTGGCGAGGTTACGCTTGATTTTCTCGGCATTTTCCTCGCGAATGCCCAGTGCGGTGATGTCGCGGGTGAGGTTGCGTCCGCCTAAAGGGATTGTAACGAGGTAAACGAGCGCGTCGTTGCGGTAAATCGACACTGTGGTGGTTTCGGCACCCATATCCACAAGCATGCATCCCAACGAGCGTTCGTCGGCGGTGAGCACGGCATCAGCCACAGCCACGGCAGTGGTGATTAGTCCCTTGATTTGGGTTTGTTGGTTGAACGCGCGCTTGAGGTTCATGAGAAGCGACGGTTTGGCAACGATGAGGTTGAGGCGAGCCTTGATGTCGGTGCCGAAGCTGCCCACCGGGTTGCGAATTTCAATCTTGTCGATGGTGTAGCTACGCGGAATCACATCGATGGTGTCGTAGTTGTTCAGGCTGTTGCGTGTGGCATCGCTCTTGATGTTGTCGAGTAGGCTTTTGGTGATGGCTTGCTCGGTGTTTAGCGAGTGCTGAACCTCGGTAGGCATGCTGTGAATCGAGCGGCCCGAAACGCCAACATACACGCTGCTGATGTCGCCATCGATGCGGTTGCTGAGCTTGAGCAAGATGCGGTTGATTGACGCTTTGGTGCTTTCAACATTCTGTATGCAGCCATAGCGCACAAAGTTGAGTGTAGGTTCCGATTCGATGCCCACAACAACGAGTTGCCCGTTGCTGCGCTTTTCAGCCACGGCGCCTACGGTTTTCGAACTGCCTATTTCGATTGCTACGATGTATTGTGTAGTGTCCATGTTGATTAAATAATTATTGGGTGGGAGTATTTTTTTTAATTTGTTTTCTTTTGTTGTGGGTTGAATGCGCTTTTCACCTTGCTGCGGGCTTTGTCGGTGTTATTGCTCGGCTGCTCAGCTGCTGACGCTTGCTGTTCGGGCTTGGGCTTTGCTGCCGCAGGGCGCTGCGATGAGTGGTCGGCTGACGATGTCACCACGGCGGTGTCGCTGGTGGTCATCGTTTCGATGTCGGCATCCGGTTCGTCGTTTATGCTTGCCCAGTCGAATGTAGCAGCCAATGCCTTGTTTCGGCGCGTAGCCACCACTTGGTGGCTGAATTTCACCGAGATGGTGTCGTAGTAGTTCCAGCCTTTTAGCGGCATCACCTTGGCATAGAATTCGCGCAGCTTGGCAAACTTGTTGTCGAGGTCGGTAGGCGCGCCTATGTTCACCACATGCCCTGTTATGCATGGCACAATGAAGATGTTGTTTGAGTCACGCACGCTGTACATGGTCACGAGCGAATTGAGCGTCTCGTCGTTTTCAACGTAGTTGATGAGCGGAAGCAGGCGCGAGGGCGGGAATGCGTCGGTGAAATGCCCCTTCACCACAGGCACGTCGACGTGATAGCGCACCGTGGTCGACATACGTTTGCCGCGGCTGTTGACATAATAGGAGCGATTGCCGTCGAAGATGCGCATCACGGGCACCAGTTGTGAGGCTTGAATGAGCATGGTGTGGTTGTTTACAATCACACATTCCACATTTTCGAGATACTCCGATTGGCTGAGTTGTTGCTCAATCCGCTTGGTGTTGATTTTCGACATTCGTTCGCCCACAGGGTCGATGTGCAGCTTGGCAAGTTCTTGCAAGATGCTTTGGCGGGTGACGAACATCGAGCTATCGGAATTGATGATGTTCACCTCGAGTTTTGTGCACACGGCGTTGTCGGCTTGGCTGTTAGCCCACACGCCGGCAATTATGATTGCGGCGAGCGAGGCGGCTAATCCCAGCACGCTCAAGATGCGTCGTTGTATGTCGGTGAGTTTTCGCACGTCAGTTAGTTTGTTGTTTAATTATTTCGCAAATTTCTGGCAAGAAGTTGCACACGTCGCCGGCGCCCACGGTGAGCAGGATGTCGTATCTGCCGGCGCGGATGGTGTCGAGCAGCTGGCTCTTGTTGATGAGTGTTTTCTTGCTGCAAGTGATGTCCTTGAATATTATCTCGGAGGTGACACCGGGTATTGGTTGCTCGCGTGCCGGATAGATGTCGAGCAGAATCACCTCGTCGGCATGCGAGAGCGCTTCGGCAAACTGCGGAGCGAAGTCGCGGGTGCGGGTGTAGAGGTGCGGCTGGAAGATGGCGGTGAGACGTCTTCCGGGATATAGGTCCTTCACCGAGCGTATGCTGGCACGCAGCTCGTCGGGGTGGTGGGCATAGTCGTCAATCACCACTTTGCCGTGTTCACTCGGTTCTTTGAGCCAGAAGTCGAAGCGGCGTTTAGCTCCGCCGAAAGTGGCAATTGCTTTGCGCATGCTGTCGTGGTCGGCACCCACCAGCCAGCAGGCAGCCATGGCAGCAACGGCATTCTCGATGTTGATGTCGACGGGCACGCCGAGCGTAACGTCGGCAATCACCTCGGTAGGGGTGACGAAGTCGAACACTATCTCGCCGTTGCCTTTGCGCACGTTTTGGGCATGGAAATCGCCTTCGTTGCGCGAGTAGGTGTAAGTTTTCACGCCCTCAGCCACGCGCGGCTTGAGCTTCAATCCGGTGTGCACAATGAGCATTCCGTCGGGGCGTATTAGCTCAGTGAAGTGGGCAAAGCTTTCAAGATAAGCCTCCTCGGTGCCGTAGATGTCGAGGTGGTCGGGGTCGGTGGCGGTCACCACGGCAATATAGGGCAGCAAGTGGTGGAACGAGCGGTCGAATTCGTCGGCTTCAATCACCGAGTATTCGCTATGGTCGGAGAGGATGAGGTTGCTGTTGTAGTTCTTGAGTATGCCGCCCAAAAATGCGTTGCAGCCAATTGGCGACACGTTGAGTATGTGGGCTGCCATGCTCGATGTGGTGGTCTTGCCGTGTGTGCCGGCAAAGCACAGCCCCTTGGTGTTGTGAGTGATGATGCCGAGCAGTTGGGCGCGCTTGATTACGCGGAAACCGTTGTTGCGAAACCACATCAAACCGGCGTGCGAAGCCGGCACGGCAGGGGTGTAAACCACCAGCGTGGTGGCAGCGTCGCGGCAATAGTCGGGGATGAGAGCAGGGTCTTCGTCGTAGACGATGCTCACGCCTTCGCTTTCGAGGGCGTGGGTGAGTTCGCTGGGCGTGCGGTCGTAGCCTGCCACTTTATAGCCGTTGGCAATGAAGTAGCGTTCGAGGTTTGCCATGCCTATGCCGCCTGCTCCAACAAAATATAGCGATTTGTAATTGTTCATTGTGCTCGTTTTTTAATTGATTAATAACAAAGGATATTTATTGATTGATGATTTCCATCACTTTGTCCACAATTTTTTCGGCGGCGTTGTTCAACGCCATGGCTTTCACGTTGGTTGCAATGGTGTTGAGGCGCTCGGTTTGCATCACTGTGTCGAGCATGGTGTCGACAAGAGTAGTAGGCGCATCGGCGTCGGTGACCATGATGGCAGCATTGCGGTGGGCAAGAGCAAGTGCGTTTTTGGTTTGATGGTCCTCGGCAACATTTGGCGAAGGCACCAAAATCGACGGTTTGCCCAGTAGTTGCAGCTCGGAGATGCTGCTGGCGCCGGCGCGCGACACCACCAAGTCGGCAGCGCGATAAGCCATGTCCATATTGGTGATGAATGCTTGTTGAATCACGTTTTTCACGCCCGATTCAGCGAGGGCTTTACGGCAGTTTTCGTCGTAGATTTTGCCCGATTGCCAAATCACCTGCACCTCATCGGCTTTGGCACCGATAGCCTTCAAGCCGCCAATGATGCTGTTGTTGACGGTGCGTGCGCCAAGGCTGCCGCCAATGATGAGGATGGTGCGCTTGGCAGGGTCGAGGCCGAACGCCTTCACCGCTTCGTCGCGCGAGGCGGTGCATTGCAGCAGCGCGGCGCGCACAGGGTTGCCGGTCATCACAATCTTGTCGGCGGGGAAGAAGCGGTCCATGCCGTCGTAAGCCACGCAGATGCTTGTGGCGCCCTTGGCAAGCAGTTTGTTGGTGACACCTGCATAGGAGTTTTGCTCCTGCAGCAGTGTGGGTATGCCTGCCTTTTGTGCAGCCTTGAGCATGGGTCCGCTGGCGTAGCCGCCCACGCCGATGGCTATGTCGGGCTTGAATTCATTGAGAATCTGCTTTGCCATGCGCATGCTCTTGAGCAGCTGAAACATCACTTTCACATTCTTGAACAGATTCTTGCGATTGAAGCCATACACGGGCAGACCGATGATGCGGTAGCCTGCAGCTGGCACTTTTTCCATTTCCATACGGCCCTCGGCGCCCACAAACAAGATGTTGGCATCGGGGTAGCGGCGGCGTATTTCGCCGGCAATCGACAGGGCGGGGAATATGTGGCCACCGGTGCCACCTCCGCTCACGAGAATGTTGAGTTGTTTAGTGTTATTGTTCATTGTTGATGATAATTTGCATTGGGTTAGGAGCCTGTTCCTCTTTGGGCAGATTCTCCAAATCTTTCTTTTTCATTTTGTCGATGGTGTTTTGACTGGCATGACGGCTCACGCTGAGCATAATGCCAAATGCGGCGCTCACCACCAGCACCGATGTTCCGCCCTCGGAGATGAGCGGCAGCGACTGACCCGACACGGGGAACAGCCCTGTGTTGATTGCCATGTGCACCAGTGCCTGGAACGTAATCATCACCGCCATACCCATGATGAGCAGTGCAGGGAACGCCCTTGCGCAGCGGCTGGCAATGAGCCCGGCGCGAATGAGCAGCCACAGGTAGAGAATCATCACAAACAAGCCGCCAATGAGCCCGGTTTCTTCAACGATGATTGAGTAGATATAGTCGGAGAAAGCCAGCGGCAGTCGGCTGCATTCGCGCGAGTTGCCGGGGCCAACGCCGCAAATTCCGCCGTGGGCTTGTGCCATGTGAGCATACATTTCCTGCTCGTTTTTGGCGGTCTTGGGCATATACACCAGCGAGTCGTGGTTGGTTTTCCAGCGCTCGATGCGGTTCGTCCAGGTTGACGAACGTCCGGGGTTGGCGTCATCGTCGTCGTAGGCTTGCAGCTCACTCACGTCGGCGCCGCTCGATGCCAATTGCTCGATTTCGGCACGACGTTGCTTGTTTTGGTTGTTCTTCATTATCATGTAATAGCCCATACCAAACACCAGATACACAGCAAACACCATCACCAGCTGGCGTACCTTTATGCCGCCCACCCACATAATCACCACACTGGTGAACATGAGCAGCAGGGTGTTGGTTAAGCCTTGCCCCAATAGGAAAGCCGCGTATGCGCACACTACGGTGACGGCAATGATGGCACCTTTCATGGTCACGCCGTTGGAGATTTGGTTGCGCGACACAATCAGCGGTATGATTGTAGCAATTGCCAGTTTAGCCAATTCGGCTGGCTGCAGGGTGAATCCGGGCAGCTGAATCACGCGTTGCGCACCGTTGATGGTGCTACCCACCCATTGCACCGACACAACGCTTATTAACACCAGCACGGCAAACACCTTGATGAAAAATATGAATTTGGTGTAGTGCAGGCGTTGTGTCACCCAAAGTATGAGAAACCCAAATCCGAGCAGCCCGCAGTGCTTGAGCAGAGGTATGTATAGCCCCTGTTTGCCCACCACTTGGCTAAGCGCGGCATACGATTCAACCACCGAAAGCAGGCATAGGGCAATGTAGATGCCCCATATCCAGCGGTCGCCGCTTTGCACGGTTTCTTCTTCGATTTGTATGTTGGTTTGAGCCATATTGTTCGGTTGTGGTTAAGTGTTAGTGACGGTTGGGTTATTTGAGATTCTTCACGCAAGCCTTGAACTGTTCGCCGCGGTCCTCGTAGCTCTTAAAGAGGTCGAAGCTGGCGCAGCAGGGCGATAGCAGCACCACGTCGCCTTCGGCTGCCAGTTGCGAGCACTTTTCAACAGCTTCGCTCATGCTGCCGGCGTCGGTGATTGTCGGCACTTTGCCGTCGAAGAAGTTGTGCAGCTTGGTGTTGTCAACGCCGAGGCACACAATGGCTTTCACTTTCTGCTTCACGAATTGCTCGATTTCGCTGTAGTCGTTGCCTTTGTCCTTGCCTCCCAGAATCAGCACGGTGGGTTGGGTCATGCTTTCGAGGGCATACCAGGTGCTGTTTACGTTGGTGGCTTTCGAGTCGTTGATGTATCGCACGCCGCGCACGGTGTCGACGTATTCCAGGCGGTGCTCAACCGATTGGAAGTCGGCAAGCGCCTTGCGTATGGCATCTTTCTTGATATCGAGAATCGATGCGGACAGGGCGGCTGCCATTGAGTTGTAGAGGTTGTGCAAGCCTTTCAGTGACAGTTTGTCGCGGCTTATTTCCCACTCGCCGTTGCCGGCGTCAACCACCATCTTGCCGTCGCGGATGTATGCAGCGGCTTCGTGGGTGTCGTGCTCGCTGAAGGGCAGCATGCGTGCTTCGGTCTTGAGCGTCCTTAGCTGGGCGGCAATGATTGGGTCGTCCTGCCAGAATACAAACGAGTCCTCGCTGGTTTGGTTCTGAGTGATGCGGAACTTGGCTGCCACATAGTTCTCCATCTTATAGTCGTAGCGGTCGAGGTGGTCGGGGGTGATGTTCATAATCACAGCCACGTTAGCCTTGAACTCATACATGTTGTCGAGTTGGAAACTGCTCAATTCAATCACATACACATCGTGGTGTTCGGTGGCAACCTGCAGGGCGAGGCTTTTGCCCACGTTTCCAGCCAAACCCACGTTAAGCCCTGCGCTTTGCAGGATGTGATAGGTGAGCAGCGTGGTGGTGGTTTTGCCGTTGCTGCCGGTGATGCACACCATCTTGGCGTCGGTGTAACGGCCGGCAAACTCAATCTCCGAAATCACTGGGATGTTTTTGGAGTGAATCTTTTGCATGATTGGAGCCTTGTCGGGTATGCCCGGGCTCTTGATTACCTCGTCGGCAGAGAGTATTTTCTCTTCGGTGTGTTGTTTTTCTTCCCACTCAATGCCGTAGTTGTTAAGAAGCGCTTTGTATTTGTCCTTGATGGCTCCCATGTCGCTAAGCCATACTTCAAAGCCCTTTGTCTTGGCGAGCACAGCGGCACCCGTACCGCTTTCTCCGCCGCCTAATACTACTATTCTTTTCATAATCGCGTAATATTTATTTGTTTCTTATTTTGAGGTAGGTTTTTTTTATTCTCTTTAGTGAAATGACGTTATTGTCAGCGAATCTTCAGCGTCACAAACGTGATTGCTGCGAGGAAGATGGCAATTAGTGTGAACCGCATTACAATCTTCGATTCGGGTATTGGCTGAATGGGTCGCTGAATGATTGCTTCGATGCCGGCATTTCCGGGTTTCTGGAAGTGGTGGTGCAGCGGCGTCATCTTGAAGATTCGCTTGCCTTCGCCGAGGCGCTTTTTGGTGTATTTGAAGTAAGCCACCTGAATCATCACCGAGAGGTCCTCCACAAAGAATATTGCACACAGCAAAGGAATGAGCAGCTCTTTGCGGATGAGTATGGCAAACACGGCGATTATTCCGCCCAGCGTTAGGCTGCCGGTGTCGCCCATGAACACTTGTGCCGGGAAGGAGTTATACCAAAGGAACCCGATGGTTGCTCCGATGAATGCGGCGGCAAACACCACCAACTCGGCACTGTTGGGGATGTACATGATGTTGAGGTAGCTCGAATATATCACGTTGCCGCCCAGATAGCACATTATGGCAAGCGCCACGCCAATCACAGCCGAGGTGCCGGTGCACAAGCCGTCGAGCCCGTCGGTGAGGTTGGCGCCGTTGCTCACAGCGGTGATTACGAAGATGGTGACGAGGATGAACAGTATCCAGCCGCCGGTTTGGGCGTGCTTGCCCATCCACTTGGTGCACGACGCATAGTCGAAGTTGTTGTTCTTCACAAACGGTATGGTGGTTTGTGTGGCTTTTTCGTTGGTGGTCTTGTGGCTGATTACCACTTCCTTGCTTTCGCGGTTCACCACTTCAACATTTTCGCGCATCACAATGCCCGGGCTGAGATACATGGTGATGCCCACAACAAGTCCTAAGCCCACTTGCCCTACAATCTTGAATTTGCCCTTCAAGCCGTCTTTGTTGTGGCGCGCCAGCTTCAGGTAGTCGTCGGCAAAGCCGAGGCAACCGAGCCAAATGGTGGAAAATATCATCAACAGCATATACACGTTGGTGAGGTTGCCAACAAGCAGGCACGGAATCACAATGGAGATGATGATTATGATGCCGCCCATTGTGGGTGTGCCTTTTTTGCTCATTTGCCCTTCGAGCCCGAGGTCGCGCACAATCTCGCCCACCTGCATCAGCTGCAGGCGATTGATGATGCGTCGGCCAAACACAATGGCAATGAAAAGCGACAGCACAAGTGCGACGCCGGAGCGGAAGCTGATGTACGACATCAGTCGTGCGCCTGGAATGTCGTAGTTGTTCAACAATTCGTATAACGAGTAGAACATAATGCTTAGGTTATTATTTGTTTGTTAATTGTTAACTTATTAATATTTTGACGTTTTATGCCTTTTCGCCGGCAAAGATGTCGGCAATCACTTCGCGGTCGTCGAAGTGGTGCTTAACGCCTTTCACTTCCTGATAGTCTTCGTGGCCTTTGCCTGCCACAAGCACCACGTCGCCTGGATGAGCCAGTTGGCAAGCCACGCGAATGGCTTCGCGGCGGTCGGTGATGGTGAGCGTGTTGCGTCGCGCCTCGTCGTCGAGTCCGGCTTGCATGTCGGCAAGAATGGCTTCGGGTTCCTCGAAGCGAGGGTTGTCGCTGGTGAGAATCAGGCGGTTGCTACGGGCAGCGGCTTCGCGTGCCATGATGGGGCGTTTGCCGGCGTCGCGGTTGCCTCCGCAGCCCACCACGGTGATTATTTCGCCTTTGTTGCCAATCACCTCTTTGATGCTTGCTAGCACGTTCACTATGGCGTCGGGGGTGTGGGCATAGTCGACCACGGCGGTGTAGCCCTTAGGCGACAGGAAGGTTTGGAAACGCCCAGCCACGGGCACCAGCATGCTCATCTTCACCAACACGTCGTCGGGGTTCCAGCCCATCATCAGGCAGGCGCCGTAGACAGCGGTGAGGTTGTAGGCATTGAATTTGCCGGTGAACATCACCTCGATGTCGTGGCCGTTGATGTTTAGCGAGGTGCCGTTGAGGCGGCTCTCCACGATGCGGCATTTAAAGTCGGCGAGGGCGCGCAGCGAGTAGGTGCGCACTTGCGCCTTGGTGTTTTGTGTCATCATCAAGCCCTGCTTGTCGTCGATGTTGGTAATGGCAAATGCATCGGCTTGAAGCCCGTCGAAGAACGATTTCTTGGCGCGTATGTAGTTGTCCACAGTCTTGTGGAAGTCGAGGTGGTCGCGTGTGAGGTTGGTGAACAATCCGCCCTTAAAGTGCAGACCGTCGATGCGGTGTTGCACACACGAGTGGCTGCTCACCTCCATGAATGCGTATTCGCAGCCCTCTTGCACCATTTGGTGCAGCAGTTGGTTGAGGGTTAGCGGGTCGGGGGTGGTTTGCTTGGCGTCGTGCACGGTCTGGTGAATGATGTTGCGCACTGTCGACAGCAATCCGGCTTTATATCCCATCATTTCAGCCATCTCATAGAGCAAGGTGGCAGTGGTGGTTTTTCCGTTGGTGCCGGTCACGCCCACTAAGGTGAGGTGTTGCGATGGGTGGTCGTACCATTCGCCGGCTATGTATGGCAGTGCCACAGTGCTGTTTTCCACCACCACGTATGTCACACCTTGGGCAAGTGCCTCGGGCAGATGCTCGCACACCACGGCAGCGGCTCCGGCAGCTGTCACTGCAGGAATGAACTGGTGGGCGTCGACCGCCACGCCGTTCACAGCCACAAACAGCATGCCTTTAGCCACCTTGCGGCTGTCGCATTCAACGCCGGTTATTGTCACGTTGGTGTCGCCCACAATGTTGAGTGGCTTGATGCTGCTTATTATTTGTTTTAATGTTTTTTCCATTTTTGTCGTATGAAAAAAGTTACGTTTATTGTTGCAAATTCAAAATCACTTGTTGTCCGCGATGATAGGCTGAGCCGGCGGCAATGCTTTGTTGCGCCACGTAGCCCGCGCCGTTGATGGCAACCACCAACCCGGCATTTTCCAGTCGTTCGATGGCTTCGCGGGCGCTCAATCCTTTCACGTTAGGCACGCCACCGTTTTTGGTTTCTTTGGGCGTGGCAAATGCTTTGGCTTTGGCAACGCCGAGGTTTTGGCTCACGCGTTTGTGCAGGTTGAGGCGCTCGGAGGCGTAGATAACTGGCATAGAGGCTTTTTCGTTCTTGGTGATGGGCATATCGGTGCCCAACATGCCGTGAGCATACATCTTCTTCGCCACTTGCAGCATCACGCGTCCGCTGCTGCCGGCAGCGCTGCGAAATGAGCTTTTCATGAGCACAATGCACGAGTATTTTGGTTTCTCGTAGGGGAAGAATCCGCAGAAGGCAAGGCGTCGCAACTGGTTGTTGTAACGCACCTTTTTGTCGGCGCCGACTTCGGTGACGTAGCAGGTGCCGGTTTTTCCAGCCAGTTCCACTTCGTTATCCTTGAGCGAGCGTGCGGTGCCATGGTCGCCCCACACCACGTCGTGCAGCATGGTGCGTAGTTTGGCAGCGTTGATTGAGTCGCACACCTGTCGGCGTATGTATGTCACCGGCACAATCGAGTCAGGCTCGCCCACGCGCGAAAATTTCTTCACCAAATGCGGGCGCACATAGTGGCCGTTGTTGGCAATGGCGTTATACATAGCCAAGGTGCGCAACGGCGGCAGGAGAGTGGAGTAGCCGTAGCACATGCGTGTGAGGGCAACGCGGTCGGCGCGTGTTTCGCCCAGGCGCCTCACGGTGGGCACACGTTCGCCGGCGATGCCGGTGTTGAACGGCTCAAAGAAGCCGAGTTCCTCGAGGCGGTCGCGAAACTTGCCGGGATGCAGTGCATATCCCTTGTCCTTCGAGAATCCCGAAGTGATGATTTTCGACATGCCTATGTTCGACGATGTCTCGATGATTTGCCTTGGCGATAGGGCGGCGCCTCCGTGAGGGTCGGTGATGGCACGGCCTTCATACATCACCGAGCGTCCGGTGACGATTGGCTGATTGATGTCGTTCACCAGTCCGTCCTCAAGGGCAATCATCATCGATATGGGTTTCATCACCGAGCCAGGCTCGTAGCCCAGCACGGCGTGGTTAACACCTTCAACGTAGGCGTTTTCTTTGGCGTTCCACTCCAGATTGCTGATGGCTTTGATTTCGCCGGTGGCAACCTCCATGAGCACGCACGAGCCCCATTCGGCGTTCACCTCGGTGAGCACGTTCAGCAGCTGCTCTTCCACGACGTCTTGCAGCGCCACGTTGATGGTGGTGGTGATGTTATATCCCGGCACGGCAGGTGTCTTTACGATTTTAGCCATACCGGAAGTTACTTGCACTTTTTCCGACACGCCCGGTGTGCCGTAGAGATAGCTGTCGAGAGCCATCTCAAGCCCCGAGCGGCCGTGTATTTCGCCTTTGTCGTTCTCGCCCACGTTGCCTATGCTTCGTGCAGCCATCGAGCCAAATGGCTTGGCGCGCAAGTTCGACGTGGTGGTGTAGAATCCCGTGTGGCGTTTTTTCATGTTCAGAAACGGGAAAGTGCGCAGGCGATTCACATCGTTGTCGGTGAGTTTTGTGAACAATGTGAATGCTCGGCTTCGGCGTGTTTGCAGTTGTTTTTCAATTTCGTTTTTCCATTCATTTTTTGTTTTCCCAGGGCGGAAGTGTGCTAAGCTGTCGCAGAGTGCGGGCAACATTTTCTTTAGTGAATCCACCTTAAGCCCCTCAGCTTTAAAGTCGATGCAGGCGTTGAAGAAGGTGATGTTGGCAGCAAGAATGCTTCCGTTGTCGCTGTAGATGTCGCCGCGCTGTGGCACTATGGTGCCTTCGGTGTTAATCAGGCTCTCGGCTTTTGCGTTCCACTTGTCGCTCATCACCACGGTTGTTCGTGTCAGCTCCAGAACAATCAGGATGGCGAAGACAAGCATACTTGCTATTGCCACTTCAAACCTGAAAATGATGTTTTTCTTGTTATTTTGCTTCATACTCCGATAGATTATATGGTGGACATTCAGGTGATATCAGGTCGAGCTGTTTTGTTTCGACCATTTGCATCATACTGCTTTCGCGAATCAGCGAATTGTAATTTGCGCTTGCCTCCACGCGATTGGCTTGCATAATCTTCAGTTCGCGCTCGAGGCGTTGTATCTCGGTGATTTTTGTTTGACACTCATATTTGTTGGCAATCGACATCAAAATCATCGACACGGTCACCGTCACCAGCATCCAGTGCTTCTTGAAGAAGTGATAGGGCACAATCTTGCCCTTGAGAATGCGTATGAAGATGCGCTCCGACCTGTCGGCAACCTGTTGCTGTTGCTGAGGGTCGTTCGGTTCGCTGTTTTCGGTCTTTGCCATTGTTGTGAAAATATGTTTTGCTTGTTGATGATTGTTTTTTTTGTTAATTGCCTTGGTGCTAAAGCTTCACGGCTATTCGCAGCTTTGCCGAGCGCGAGCGCGGATTGCGGTTCACCTCGTCGTCGTCGGGCACAATCACTTTGTTATTCACAAGCTTCAGCGGCGAGTTGATTCGTCCGAAGAAGTCTTGTTCGATTTTGCCCTCGATGTTGCCGCTGCGCAGGAAGTTTTTCACCAGTCGGTCCTCAAGCGAGTGATAGGTGATAATCGCCAGTCTGCCGCCCGGCTTGAGCACTTTCAGCGACTGTTTGAGCAGCTGTTCGAGCACTGCCAGCTCGTTGTTCACCTCGATGCGCAGAGCCTGAAACACCTGTGCCAGTTCCTTTTTTTCGTGCTGCGGGCGTATGAATGGCTTGAGCACGTCGAGCAGTTGCTGTACGCTTTCGATGGGCACTTGGTTGCGTGCCTTTACAATGGCGGCGGAAATGCGGCGCGATTGCTTGAGCTCGCCGTAGAGGTATAGTATGTTGGCGAGTTGCTCCTCGCTATATTCGGCAATCACAGTGCGAGCGTCGCGTGGATTATCCTGATTCATGCGCATATCCAGTTTGCCGTCGAAGCGAAACGAGAAGCCGCGTTGCTGGTCGTCGAAGTGATGAAACGACACGCCCAGGTCGGCAAGAATGCCGTCCACGCCGTCCACGCCGTAGTAGCGCATAAAGTTTTGCAGAAAGGCAAAATTGCTGTGTACGAATGTAAATCGGGGGTCGTCGATGCGGTTGGCATAGGCGTCCATATCTTGGTCGAAACCATAAAGGCGTCCGTTGCTGCCCAGATGCTCCATTATGGCGCGCGAGTGACCACCGCCACCAAAGGTGACGTCGACATAGGTGCCGTCGGGCTTAATGTCAAGAGCGTTGATGCACTCGTTCAGCAATGCCGGTATGTGATAAGTTATCCCCATACTATCCATAAATTTACAAATTCAAATTTTCGACCAAGTCATTAAACACCATATAATCTGTTGATTGATTGTGTATTAAGTGTGGCACATCAAACCAATCGATAATTCGCTGTAAAGTTATAAAATATTCCTTATAATTTACATATAGAAATTGATTTTTTTCAAAAAAAGTTATTAACAACCTTAATTTTATATATAAGGCAGCTTTGGAGCGAGTTTTTGTTTGCGTTTGTAAATGTAACACTGCTTCTCAGCGGAGTGCTGTCAGATTCAGCGGCTACAAACATCGTTTGGTTACTTTTGAGGGCAAATATGTGTCGGAGTTGGGTGATGAGTATCGAAAGAAGTTCTCGCTTGAATTCTTTTCTCGTTGAAATACCTGATTAGCTGGGTCTGCAACCGCGCCGCGGTTGGTTTTGGTTGGAAGTATCTGTCAGTCCCCATATAGCCGGCATCGCTAACGCTCGCCGTCAATAAGGGGTTATTGAAGTTGCAACCGCGCCGCGGTTGTGCGTCAGGTGTCATATAAATGTAATGAATTGAAAACCAGCGATATTAACCGCGCGAGCGGTTACATTGTCTATAACCCCGCATTGGCGCCGTAGGCGACTATGTGGGGAAAGCAGAATGCTCCCCACCATCCACAACCGCTGCGCGGTTGCAGACCCAGCCACGAGGGCAAATTCGCGTCTTTCTCTAATCTTGAATTCACTGAATAATCCAATAATTACGGCACAAAGGGGCATAGAAGTTGCCATTGGTGGCGGTTATTGCATTGTTTTGAGTGTTTCAATCAGTTCTTTCACGCCCTCGGTGGCAGGCTTTTTAATTACCGTGACATTGTCGAGGTCAACACGGGCGGGGTTCGGGTCGATGTAGAAGATTGGTTTGCCGGGGCGCACGCAGTTGATGAGGCTTGCAGCCGGATAAACCACCAGCGAGGTGCCAATCACCACAAAGATGTCGGCTTCCTGCACCAGCTTCATTGCCGGAGTGAAGTTGGGCACGGCTTCCTCGAAGAACACGATGAACGGGCGCACTGGGTCGCCATATTGGTCGCGGGTGGCGGTGCTGGTTTCCAGATGGTCGCGGTCGAGAGTGTACACGTGATTCTCGTTTTTCAGCGATTGCATCTTCATGAGTTCGCCGTGCAGGTGCAGCACCTTGCTGCTGCCGGCGCGCTCGTGTAGGTCGTCGACGTTTTGCGTAATCACTTGCACGTCGAAGTATTTTTCCAGTTCCACCAGTCCGTAGTGGGCGGCGTTTGGCTTAGCATTCACCAGCTGGGCGCGGCGTTCGTTGTAGAATTTATGAATCAGTTCGGGATTGCGTAAGAAGCCTGTGTGGCTTGCCACCTCCATCACCGGATAGTTTTCCCACAAACCGTCGGCGTCGCGAAAGGTTTTTATTCCGCTTTCGGCACTAATGCCTGCTCCTGTCGATATTACTAACTTCTTCATCGTTGTTGAGGTTTTTTAGAGTTTTGTTGGATAATTCAAAGTTAAGCAATTGTTGCGAGCCGAGCAATAGCTGCGTCGGAGTTTTTTTGCTGCCTTGCAAGTTGCATAATAAACGACTAATTGCTACTTTTGTGGTTATGGAAGAAAATTTTGACATACGCAATCAGCGACAGGAGTCGGACAAGGATTTCGAGCGAGCCTTGCGGCCCGAGCGCTTTGAGGACTTCAACGGACAGGAGAAGATTATTGAGAACCTGCGGGTGTTTGTTCAGGCGGCAAAGCGGCGCGGCGAAAGCCTCGACCACACGTTGCTCTACGGACCTCCGGGGTTGGGCAAGACCACGCTGTCGAACATCATCGCCAACGAGCTTGGGGTGGGATTCAAGGTGACCTCCGGACCGGTTCTCGACAAGCCCGGCGACTTGGCTGGCGTGCTCACCTCGCTCGACGAAAACGATGTGCTGTTTATCGACGAAATACATCGGTTGAGTCCGGTGGTTGAGGAATATCTCTATTCGGCAATGGAGGATTATCGCATCGACATCATGATTGACAAGGGCCCCGGGGCGCGCTCGGTGCAGCTCAATCTGTCGCCGTTCACCCTCATTGGCGCCACCACGCGCAGCGGCTTGCTCACCTCGCCGCTTCGCGCCCGTTTCGGCATCAACTGTCACTTGGAGTTCTACGACCACGAGGTGCTGAACCGCATCGTGAGGCGTTCGGCGCGGTTGCTCAACGTGCCCATCACCGACGATGCCGCACAGGAGATTGCTTTGCGCAGCCGTGGCACGCCACGTATTGCCAACGCCTTGCTGCGCCGTGTGCGCGACTTTGCGCAGGTGAAGGGCAGCGGCAAAATCGAAACCGACATCACGCGCTATGCCCTCGAGGCGCTGAACATCGACAAATACGGGCTTGACGAAATCGACAACAAGATATTGCTCACCATCATCGACAAGTTTAAGGGCGGACCTGTGGGCGTAACCACAATAGCCACGGCGCTGGGCGAAGACCCGGGCACGCTCGAGGAAGTGTATGAGCCTTACCTCATTCAAGAGGGCTTTGTGAAGCGCACGCCGCGCGGACGCGAAGCCACCGACTTGGCTTACGAGCATCTGGGCCGTTCGCGATTCAGCCAACAGGGGTCGCTCTTTGGCGATTGAGCGCACAGGGCTGCGTACCCGCCGATTGAGCGCCCGCATGGGCTGCGGGAATTATTATTACACACTAAAAATTACGAAATTACACTTAATGCATTTTTGCTATGGCAGTGAATTTGAAGTCGTTGGCCAAAGATACGGCTATCTACGGGTTGAGTAGCATCATAGGGCGGTTCCTCAACTATCTGCTGGTGCCGCTCTACACACACAAACTTGCAGCAGCCGGCGGCGGCTACGGCACAATCACCAACATCTATGCCTACACGGCGCTGGTGCTGGTGATTCTTACATTCGGCATGGAAACCACCTTCTTCCGCTTTGCCAACAAGGAGGGCAACAACGGCGAGCATGTGTTTGGCACTGCGCTCACCTATGTGAGTGCACTTTCGGCGGTGTTCCTTGCTGTGGTGCTTGGCGGATTGGCGCCAATATCCCAGGTAATGGGCTACGGCGAGCACCCCGAGTTTATTGCCTTTATGGCAATCACGGTGGCGCTCGATGCCTTCCAAGCCATTCCGTTTGCCTATCTGCGCTACAAACGCAAGGCGATGAAGTTTGCAGCGCTCAAACTGGCGTTCATCGTCCTGAACATAATGCTCAACATCGTGGCGTTCACCTGCTTCACGCCTTATGAGGGCAATGCATTCCTCATCAACCTCATTTGCACCTCGCTCATCACCTTTGCCTTCTACGCCGAGCTGAGGGCGGTGAAGTGGAATCTCGACGGCAAACTGCTGCGCCGGATGCTGGCTTACTCGTGGCCTATGGTGCTGCTGGGCATTGCCGGCATACTCAATCAAACCGCCGACAAAATCATCTTCCCATTTGTGTATCATGCTGCCGATGCCAAGGAGCAGCTGGGCATTTATGGCGCTGTGGTGAAGATTGCCATGATTATGGCCATGATAACGCAGGCGTTCCGTTATGCCTACGAGCCTATTGTGTTCGGCAAGGGCGCCGACAGCAACAACAAGGAATACTATGCCTCGGCAATGCGCTATTTTGTGATATTCACGCTGCTGGCATTCCTCTCGGTGGTGGCTTACATCGATGTGCTCAAGCACCTCATCGGCGCCGACTATCGCCAGGGGCTGGTGGTGGTGCCGATAGTGATGGCTGCCGAGATTATGATGGGCATATATTTCAACCTGTCGTTTTGGTATAAACTCACCGACAGGCCCATCTGGGGCGCCTACCTCTCGGGCATAGGGTGCGCGGTGATGATTGCCGTGAACGTGATTTTTGTGCCTCGCTATGGCTATATGGCATGCGCATGGGCTGGCTTTGCCGGCTACGGCACGTCGATGCTGCTGTCGTACATCGCCGGTCAGCACTACTATCCCATTGCCTATCCCGTCAAAGCCATTGGCGGCTACACCTTGCTTGCTGCCGCACTGTTTGCCGCGATGACGATGGTCGACTTGGGCAACACTTGGCTAAACATTGCTTATCGCACCGCGCTGCTTGTGCTGTTTGCCGCGGTGATTGTGCGCGTTGAGCATCTCGGCAAAGTCCTGAAGCGGCTGCCGGTTGTGGGCAGGCTTTTCCGATGAATCGGGGGCAGTGACCCAATTACGATATCCGAAGGCTGATGGCTGAGAATTGTTTGAAAAAAACATAAATATTCGGCGACTTCGCTTGAAAATGGAATTTTGTTTATAACTTAGCATTCTTAATATAATTTTTTTAATATCTATCAGTTATGAAATACTTTCAACACGTAGAAGATATCGGCGATTTGAAAGCCGCAGTGAACGAAGCTCTCGAAGTGAAGGCAAACCGTTTTGCCTACAAGCATCTGGGCGAAAACAAGACCCTGATGATGATATTCTTCAATTCGTCGCTTCGCACTCGCCTGAGCACGCAAAAGGCTGCCATGAACCTTGGCATGAACGTGATTGTGCTCGACGTAAACCAAGGCGCATGGAAACTCGAAACCGAACGCGGCGTGATTATGGACGGCGACAAGCCAGAACATTTGCTTGAGGCAATACCGGTGATGGGATGCTACTGCGATGTGATTGGCGTGCGCTCGTTTGCCCGTTTCGAAAATAAAACCGACGATTACGAGGAGAAAATCCTCAACCAGTTCATAAAGTATTCGGGACGTCCGGTGTTTGCAATGGAAACAGCCACTGTGCATCCGTTGCAAAGCTTTGCCGACCTCATCACCATCGAGGAGCACAAGCGCGTTGAGCGCCCGAAGGTGGTTCTCACCTGGGCTCCGCACCCCAAGGCATTGCCACAGGCTGTGCCTAACTCGTTTGCCGAGTGGATGAACGCTGCCGACTACGACTTTGTGATTACTCACCCTCACGGCTACGAGCTCGACCCTCGCTTTGTGGGCAATGCCCGCGTTGAATACGACCAGGACAAGGCTCTCGCCGGTGCCGACTTTGTCTATGCCAAGAACTGGAGTGCATACGCCGACCCTAACTACGGCAAGGTGCTGAGCACCGACCGCAGCTGGACCATCACCACCGAAAAGATGGCACTCACCAACAATGGCTTCTTCATGCACTGCTTGCCTGTGCGCCGCAACATGATTGTGAGCGACGACGTGATTGAAAGTGCCAATTCGCTTGTGATTCCGGAAGCTGCCAACCGCGAGATTTCGGCTCAAGTGGTGCTGAAGCGAATACTTGAGGAGTTGAAGTAAATTAATCACCAACTAACACGTTTTTTTGTAATGAAAAAATCACAAATAACCGGCTTGGTGCTGTTTCTTGTGGCTTTGTTGTCGCCGTTTACAATGGGCGCTGCCGATGTGGCATTGAAGTCGTGGAGCGACGGTCCGCTCACTTGGAATGACTTCCTCGGGCAAGCGGTGATTAAGGATGAGCCGTCGTATATGAAGGCGTATCTTGCTATTACACCCGCCGAGATGTCGTCGAGCAAGACAAATGTGCTCTATCGCCTCGAAGCCAGCGCGTTGATGAACACCTCGGTGTCGTTTGCCGACACCAAGTTCCGCACTGCGCAACGCCTGCGATATCATCAGCTGCAATTCGATGTGCTTGAATATATGCGCCGCCGCCTGCAAGCCGAGCTGAACACCGGCATTTCGGGCCTTGAGGCTGAAAACACGCTGCGCTACTATCAGCAACTCTACGACGAGCGCATTCTGCGTATCGCCGAAAACACTCAGAATGGCGCTAACGACAATCGCCTTCAGGAGGAAGAATATCTCATTCGCAAGCAACTCGATGAACTGGGGTTGCCGCCGGTGCCAACCATCGGCGCCAGCAATTTTAGCTATGGCGTGCAAGCCGGCGTGGGCGGTATGGTGCCTACCGGCAGCATCAGCGACGATTTTTCGGGCTGCGTGCTGTTCTCGCTGGGCTTGACCGGCGGATATAAGCAGCTTAAGCTCAAAGCCGACATCTCTTTCGGACAGCCGAGCTTCAACAACAGCAACATCTTCAATGTGCCGTCGGACATAGCCGGTAAGCCCGGACAGGGCAACACCGACAGCTATGCCACCTATCTGGGCATAGGCACCACGCTGGGCTACACTGTGCTCGACACCAAACGCTTCTCCATCACTCCTAACATGGGTGGCTATTGGAGCAGCTTCGGGTGGAAGGTGGACAACTACCGCTACGAGAACGTCACCACCGAAGACGGCAAAACCGAATTGGTGCGTCTGGTGAACAGCACCGAAAAAGTGTCGCTCAACAATTTCAGTTGGATTGCCTCGATTGATTTCGACATCAAGCTGCACAAGCACGTTAGCGACACACCGTTCTTCCTCACCGGACAGCGCGAGGAGTTTCTTTCTGCCATTCGCATCTCGCCGTTCATCACCCATGGCTCCTACAACAAGGCAGTGCCTCCGGTGAAAGGATATATCGTTGGAGTGACGGTGAGCTATTTGGGCTTGGCTCGTGCGCTGCGTTTGCGTTAACACATTTTTGTTGATATATGAATCAAACACCAATATTTTTGGCACCGATGCAGGGCTACACCGACCACGTGTTCAGGATGGCTCTGCATCGCTGTTTTGGTGGTGTCGACACCATGTTCACACCATTCATGCGCCTCGAAGGCGGCAAATTGCGCCGCCGCGACGAGCGCGAGTTGCAGTTGCTTTCAGGCGAACCTGCCACCGTGCCGCAGATTCTGCCCAAGAACTTCGACGAAGCCCTCGCCATGGCGCAGACCATTGCAGCTGCCGGGCTGAAGCGCATCGACATCAATATGAGTTGCCCGTTTGTGCCGGTGATGAAGAGCGGTCGCGGAGCGTCGCTGCTTGCCGATGCGGCTGCCGTAGCTGATGTGCTGAAGGTGGCTGAGCAAATGCCCGACATCGATTTTTCGTTGAAGATACGCCTGGGTGTGAAGAGTTTCGATGACCTTGCCGACGAGGTTGTTGAGGTGGTGAACAATGCACCATTGAAGTATGTAACTGTGCATGCCCGCACCGCTGCCCATCAGTATGCCGGCGAAGCCAGTCAGGAGGCATTTGCACGGTTTTACGGGCGTTGCCGCCACAAGATGGTGTATAATGGCGACGTCGATTCGTTGCAGCGCGCTGAGGAGCTGCGCCGCCTGTTCCCCGAGTTGCATGCTGTGATGATTGGCCGTGCCATTGTGGCGCGTCCCTATCTGTTGGTGCCTGAAGCCGACGAGCAGGAGCGACTTGAGCGACTGCGCCGATTCTACGATGCGGTGGCTGGTGCTTGCGAGCAATCGTCGTGTGGCGACGTGCAGTGGCTCGACCGTATGCAATCGTTCTGGAAGTTGTTTCTGCCCGATGCCGACCGTAAGTTGCGCAAAAAGATTCTGAAGACGCGCAAACCCGACGCGTTTCGTGCCTATACAGCCGAAATACTTTCCTCGCCATCTGCTGCCAACGTGACGCTTTGATGGCACACTAGCAGCTATCGGCGGAATTGCTTGGCGTTGAGGGCATAGCCGCAACGTCGGCACAGGTGCTCCACGGCGCGGTGAGCGGTGAACCCGTCGTAGATGGCGCGTGCGCGAGGCGTGGCAAGGATGTCGGCGAGCGTTGATTGGTACAGATTGCCCAGCGCCATTTCGCCGTCGTGGTCGAGACAGCATGGCACCACCGTGCCGTCGACCAACACGCCAATCTGATTGCGCAGAGCGTAGCAAAATGCCTGGTTACTGCCGTATTCGTCGATGGTGCTGTCGGGCCAGCGGAACATGCCGTCGTATTCCAAATAGATGTTTTCTGCCAATTTCCAGCCGTCGTGCCGTTCGGTCCACGGTTGGGCAAAGTGTGCTGCAAGCTGTTGTTCGATGAGGCTGTTGCACTCGTCGTAGCCGCCTCGGTTCCACAGCCGCAGCACCACTATGGTGCCTTGCGCAGCCGATTCGGTGGCGAAACGTGCCACGGTGCTAACATATTCCTCGGGATTATATTTACCGTTGCCCTCGTGAGAATGGAGCGAAATTTGCATCTTGTAGGGCTTTGCCAATGCCAGCGCGTGGGCATCGTGCGGTGACAATGGGCAGGAAAACTTTCTCACGCGCCATGGCAACGAACTGCGGCAACTGGGCGTGCAGCAGCGGTTCGCCCATGAGATGCAGATAGAGATATTGCACCTCGCCTCGCAGCTTGTCGGTCAAGGCATCGAACTGCTCGGCGGTGATGCTCTGCGGTTTGCGGTGCGTTTTTGGGCAAAACCGGCAGCTGAGGTTGCATACGTTGGTTATTTCAAGGTAGCATCGCAATATCATTGGCGGCAGGGTTGGGTTATTTTATTTTCAGGCGTTGACCTATGCTCAATGTGGCGTTGCGCGATAAACCGTTGGCGCGGCACAGCCGTTCCACTGTGGTGCCATTGCGATGGGCTATTGCACTGAGGGTGTCGCCGCTGCGCACGGTCACGGTCTTTGCCTTGGTTGACTTCTCTTTTTTGCGAGCCTCGTTGCGTTCGGTGCCGGCATCGTGGCTTTCGGCTTGCTTCACCTTTTTCATGCCCGAAGTGTTGAGCACACCTCGGCTGGTGGCATTATTGTCGAGCACGTCGTCGTCGAATCCAGCCGGCACAAACTCGCCGGCATCGAAGTCGATGTCGTCGTAGGTGATATTCTCAAATTCGTCGCCGTCGAAATCGGTGTCGGTGAACTTCACCACCGTGCCCTTGCTGCTGTTAACCACGCTCACCACGCCACGCGGCATGCTGTTGTAGGCGCCACGCAGCGATGCCAAAGTGAAGTCGTAGTCGCGGTTCACGGGGCGGTTGTCGTCATTGAGCGAATGGCTGAACAGCCAAGAATAGGTGTCGCGGTGATAGAACACACGCGCCGGAGCGCCATGGTTGCCGCCTTGCAGCCAGGTGGTTTTCAGCCTGGACCCGCCTTCGGGCGCTGCTAGTATGTTTGCTTCCACCTTCTTCGATTCGTCGATACGCACAGCGCGGTCGGCAGTGCCATGAATGAGCCAGAACGGCATTTGCGCAAGGTTCTGCTGCGTTTCGGCGCTCACGTATGCGCCGCCGCACATGCCAATGCCGGCAGCCACTTCGTAGTAATATGTGGCGCAGTAGTCGATGGTGCCGTATCCGCCCATGCTCATGCCCACCACATACACTCGCTGCTGGTTGTAGGGGAAATTCTGCTTCACCCATTCGAGTGTGGCATGCACTTTCTCGGGCTTCCAACCGCCGCCCGGGCATTGCGGAGCCACTATCACTGCGTCAATCTTACGTCCCTCTTCCACGGCGTCGATAGGACCGTAGCGCTTCACGCTGTTTAGGTTGCGTCCGCATAGGCTGGCGCCGTGCAGAAACAATATCAGAGGCGTGTTGCCTTGCGTCTGCTCGTAGTTTTCGGGCAGATAAAGCCAAAAGTTATATGTGTTGTCAGCCACGTTGTAATGCGGCGTGAGCCGCGCCTTAGCCGCCGCGTTGTGGAAGCAGCAAGCCACCACCGCCAGCACTAATGTGAGGCGTTGCAGCCACGCAGCCATGCGGTAGCCCTTAATCGTGATTCTCATCGTTGAATAGTTCGGGATGTTCGCTGAAATAGCGCCACAGCGGAGCCGCCATAAGCGCCTGTATAATTTCGCCGTTCAGCAGCTTGTCGCGCACCTCGGCAGCGGTCATCAGCACCACGTCGATGTCCTCGGTGGCTTCGAGGTGCTGGGTGGAAATCGGTTCCACGCCCTCGGCAATGTAGCAATGAGTGAGGTTGCTGGTAGTGCTGGGGTTGGCAGAGATTGCCATATATTTGGTCCATTTGCCGCCGCCGAAACCAGTTTCCTCATACAGCTCGCGTTTGCCGGCGTCGAGCGGGTCCTCGCCATCTTCCACCACACCGGCACAAAGCTCGTAGCCGCAGCAGCGCAGCCCGTGCCGATATTGATATTCCATCACAAAGCGGCCGTCGCGCGTGATTGCAATCACGTTCACCCATTCGGGGTATTCAAGCACCCAATGCTCGTCGTTTACCACACCGTTGGGCATGCGCACCTTGTCCTTGCGCGCCGTCAGCCACGGGCGGCGAATCACGTATTCGCTATTGAGTATTTCCCAGTTTTTATTGTTTTTTGCCATAGATATGCCTTATATATCTGAGGATGTTCTCCAGTTTCTCCTTATCCATAGTCACATTGCCTTGATTTTCTCTTGTGCGACAATGATGGCATCGTTGCACAGGTCACGTTCCTGTTCATCCTCAACAGCAACAATGAATTTGTCTGCCAACCATAAGGTGAGCATTTCCTTTTCATCCTGATGAAGATATTCTGCAAGTTTGATGACCTGCTCACGTTTTGCGCGTCTGTCACCACGTTCAATCTTACTGAACATCGGGGTGTCAATCTCCAAGAAAGCCGCCAACTGTCGTTGCAGCAAACCTTGCTCTTCTCTGAGCTCTTTAATTCTATTTCCAAATAACATATAATATCTATTTTTAGTCTTTCAGCAAGTTACCAGCAAGTTACCGGTAAATTAAATCTACTCTGTTACCTTGTTGACTTACAGTGCTTTATGATTTTATACAACCTCTTTAGTTGGTTTCTCAGCAAGTTATAGGCAAGTTAAATTCATGCCCATATCGGGATATACTTCATATACCGTGGAGCCGTATTGGGGTCAAGTACTTTAATTAAGTTTTTCCCTATAGCTTCGCGGATTAATCTAGAGGAACTGCTAGATGATGTTTCTGGAATGCCAAACCTATCCCTCAGCGACTTGTTGGTCAGGGCTTCGCCTTGTATATACATCAGACAGGCATGGAGATAGCATGACCAAAGTTTGTCTTCCAGGGGGATATTACTAAACTCCATTTTAGAGAAAAGAGTGACCTTGGTGCTATCTGGGAAAACTTCTATACGAGGAGCAGGAAGGAATTGGGCTTCACATGCCAACACCATTCTGTCCCACCCACGCCCAAGTTCCTCACACATCTTCAATCGACGCATGAGTGAGGCCAGTTTCTCGTTTCTTGACTTTGGAGGGTTATCAATAATGCGAAGCACATCTACCAATGGAGTACCAGGATTAGTCACTTCTATACGATTGTCAAATATCTCCACTACAGGGGCTGCTCCTGTTATATACAGGTCCTGATGGATAAGGCTATTCGCAATGGCTTCTCTTACAGAAGGCAGTGGGAACTTGCTTGTTGTTGATAGCCGAACAGCATTTACATCCTCGTTGCTTGGCAACAGAGCATTTACATAGCGCACAAGGTTTTCGAAGCATACAGCATAACCTTGACTGAAGGTTTCCTCTTTCTGTATTAGCAGTCGGTTGATGCCCTTATACTGAACCACTCGCATGGCTTTACGTCCTAACCTTGTAAACTCGTTCAGGTCCCTTGCAAATAGCAAGGCACCTAAGTTCGTTATCGAGCAGAGACCATTATCCTGCTTCTGAATGATTCCATCCTCATTTAGATAATGCACTATAGCATCCTTCTCAGCTGGCTGGGGAATCTTCAACAAGGTAAAGTATGCATCCACTTGAAGCAGCCTGATGATGTCCTCATATCGTTGGTTAGTCTTTACGCATACATCTTCAAACTGAGCATGGCGCAACTTATCCCATAACTGAGCACGGAAGACAGGGAACTCATGCAGTTTCTTGGTGTAACTGCCACTACGGATGTAGTCAATCTTCTGGAACGCAACAGGCTCGTTAAGTGCCTTGTGGATTCTAATCAACTCAACATGCTTACCATCTATGTCAGCACCATAGAATTCAAAATCTGCATTCTTAGAAAGTAGATAGCGAAGCCAGTTCTCCAACTCCTGCTCACCTTTCTTCTCCATCTGCAACCGCACCTTAGTGCCAACAATCTCATGTGAACCATCATCTACGCCCCAAATCATATAGGCATAATCACGATCGTTCAAAGTTGCACTATTAGCAAGAGCACTAATATCCTCACCAACCATTGTAGGCTCGCAATTATTGTGTTTGAACTCAACCCACCCAACTTCCTTGGGAAGCTTGCAGAGTTCCTTTACCAGTATGTCGATATTTCCAATCATATGATTTGTGTATATAACAATTCTTGTATTCTGTGTTCATAGCTAGTGCGATATTCAGATAACGTTCTTTTGTGCTCCCCATCTATGACGAACTGAGTAACTTTTCATGCACGTCGAGAACAAAATCCACATAAATATGGATTCATATCAGGATGAAGAAGAGAAAAGTGATGCAAATAAAATCCTTCGGTACTTTATGCCTTATTGGACTTTCTGCAACTATTGGCTGTAGGCCCATTCTTTTTGAGTAGCGTCCATTCATTTGTTTGTTAATATTAAACTATTCGTTTTAAGAATTGTCGGATTTTGAACACAAAGTTAATAATAAAAATGGAATAGCCATAATACACACTAAAAACTTGTGATTTTTGCGTTTGTAGAGTCCAACAGAAAGTTTTATATAATAAATATTTTTGGGATTTTTCTATTTTGCAAAGAAATCTCATTAAGATTTGAAATCAAAAGAGAATCTCTTTCGGGGCTGAATGGTAATGCCTTCTCTTAACGCATTGCGGGGCTGTGCCAAAATTTTAGTTTAGGATTAGAGAAGCATGTGAATTGCCTTTTTTGCTGGGTCTGCAACCGCTCGCGCGGTTGATATTGCTGATAATCATTGAGATTGCGTTGCGAGGGCGTATTGATATACAATCATTGCCTTGGTTGGCAACGCAGAATACCCGACACGTCGATTTAGGGTGTATTTGCGGCAGATATGTTTTTTAAAGGCGATTTTATGTGGTTGGTGGATAATTTTCGCTACCTTTAGGGTGAACTAAATCTTTAACTGCCATGACAAAATTTTCAATAGCACTCGTAGCATGCTTGATGTCGTTTACAGTGCAAGCGCAGATGACGCCGAAGGGCACGATAGAG
>SFEA01000106.1 GCA_004557385.1 Bacteroidales bacterium | reverse complement strand
TGTGCGGCGCATTTCGGTCCAAGCCTCGTTGGAATATGGGAACAGCGACAGATACTTCTGTGTGATAATCTTCTCGAGCTTGGTTTCGCGGTCGTCGCTCTCGTTCCATTTCACGCCGATGGTGGTTACGCTTGCCATGTTGTTGGCATCGTCCATTGGGTCGACGTAGGTGTAAGCAACAGGCTTATCGAGCTGCATGTACTTGTCGACGTATTCGGCATACATCTGGCGTTCTTCGTCGTAACGGCCCTCGACTTGTGCATTGCGAATGCCGCGCTCATAGAAGAATTGCGGTGTGCCGCCCATGCTCCAGCCGCGCAAAGCGCCCTCGGCACGCAAGAAATCCATTTCCGACACCTTCACATAGTAGAGCGGAGCGTCCATGATGTAGTCGGTGGCAAGCGACGAATAGGCACAGCGTGGGTTCACGTCGGTGCTCTGACCGCTCATCATCACCAGTCCGGCACGCAAGCCCACAATGCGGTTGTCGGCAGGCAGCACCTTGCCGGTGGCGGTGTTGGTGATAGGCGCCAGGTTGTTGGTGAAGAAATATTTTGCAAATGGGTGGTCGAGGCTCATGAGAAGGCTTTCGAACGAAGCATTCAAGCGCGTGTCGCTCCACGAATTGGCAATGGTGTGCAACGGATGGTAGAAGCAGCCGGTAATCCAGTTGAGCGCAATCTCTTGGTCGGTGGTTTCCACCACGCCGCTTGCTACGGCTTCCTCAGCCCACTTGCGAGCCTTTTCGGGCAACGCCTTCACGCAGTGCATTGCCATGCGCAGTTTGAGCGAGTTGGCAAAACGCTTCCACGAGTCGATGCTCTTGTCCATTGTGATTACGTCCACGGTGTTGAGCAGATTGTTCACCTTGCTCTTATACCACTGCGGACGCTCTTTGAAGTGGTCGAAGCAAGCCACGATAGTGTCGACATTATCCACGATTGTAGCATAGATGTCCATACCCTTGTTGAACTCAAACGGGTTGGTCTCCACATTGTTCTTGTGGTCAACGTAAGGTATTGAGCCATAGATGTCGACCATTTCTTGTGCCGAAAAGTTGTAGAGCAGCAAGCCGATGGCTTTCACCTCGGGAATCGAATCGATGTCGGGATGGTTGAGCATGTTCACAAGGTTGTTTTTCACCTCGAGGAACGAGCCGTAAGGGCCGTCGCAGAAATCGTAGTTATACGAATAGGTGCTTGGCATGCGGCCGCCAAAGTTCTGGTCGGCGCAAAGATAGCCCGCATAGTTGTCGATGTGCAGGTTGTAGACGTATTGATACTGATGCTCTTGAGGCATGGCACCATTCTTGCCGCCGCGAATATAGTAGGATGCCGTAGGCACTTGGCGGAAGAATGTCTTCAGGTTGTTTTGCGCCTTGGTGAAGCCTTCCTCAGTAATCGCTTTCTTATAGTTGATTTCGTCAGCCTTGCCATGGAAAACTTCAGGCTCAACCTCTTCTTCAGCACCGGTAAACTCGTCGGAAGGAGTGTCGAACTCCAAGCACGACATCATTAATGACAGCGGAAGTGCTAAAATAATGGCTTTTAACGAATTGATTTTCATATTAAATGTATCTGTGTGATTTTTGTAAGACGTGTTGACTTAAAATTCCAGCTTGAGGTTTACACCCACCGAACGTGTAGAAGGCATGTTGAACACATCGAATGCGCCAAGACCGTTCTTTGTTGAGAGTGAAATATCGGGGTCGACCGGTGCATCTTTGTAGATGAAGAACAGGTTACGACCAACCACCGAGAGCTGCAAGTTTTTGATGAAACCGGTTAGTGGCGTTGTAGACGTATTCGGTGGCAAACACCTGTCCGCCCACTGTCTTGTAGTATTCCTCCACAGGCACCACTTGGCCATCAACCATCATACCCGGCTTTTGAGTGCCGTCGGCAGCGGTCCACACAATGTTGCCGGCTTCGGCAGCCAGGCGAGCGTCGCCACTGCGCTTCGACACGCCGTAGTTGTCGAGATAAGCCTCGGTGATTGACATGGTTTTGCCGCCAATGCGTCCGCTGATGAGGAAGTAGAGCGAGAGGTCTTTCCAGCTCACGGTGTTGCTCCAGCCAATGTTGTATTTCGAGTTCATGTTGCCCAGATATACATATTGGTCGGTTGACAGCTGCGGAACGCCGGCTTTGGTGAAGGCG
>SFEA01000105.1 GCA_004557385.1 Bacteroidales bacterium | reverse complement strand
GCCTTCGTTTGAAACATGCCGAAGGCATGTCCCTACGTTATGGTGTAATATGCTTGGGCATTCATTTGAATTTTTGGTGCGACTTGGTGTTTTTATCGATTTGTAACTATTTGTAATCTAATGATATATAATAAAACATTATCAAAGGAACGGTTCTTTTGATGGTGGGGTGGAGTGGGTGGAGTGGGGGTTGGGTGGCAATTCTGGTGAGGAAAATGGGGGAAATGTGGAAAATTATTTGTAGTTTTGCATTATATATGGACGATTGTGGTCTTTTTTCTGCCACATCGCCCTTTATTTTGACTGAAAACTAATTAATTACGCTATATGAAGAATTTATTGAAATCAGTTTTTGCTGCGGCTATGCTGCTGCTTATGGTGGCTTGCAACGGCAGCAAAACCAACGAGGCATATCCATTGCCCATGAAGTATTTGCCTGTGCAGCTCGAAGGCTCCAAGATGTGGAGTATTCTTGACCTCGAATCTGGCGATGTGGTGGTGAAAGATGTGTACAAAGCCATGCCATCGGCTGTGGTGAACGACATGTATTTTGTGATGAACGACGAAGGTACCTTCGACTATTATAATGTGGCTGACCCTAAAAAGCCTGTCAACAAGGAGCACTTTGGCAGCGCCACCGAGTTTGGCGTGGAGGGTTTGGCTCTGGCAAGCCTCAAGGGCAAGCCCATCAGCATCATCAACGAAAAGTGCGAGGTGGTGAAGGAGTTGAGCGACAGCGTGGCTGAATGCTCGATGTTTAACCGCGGACTTGCCGTGGCTCGTTTCATCAACTCAAAATACGGCTACATCGACACCGAGGGCAAGACCGCGATTGCACCAAAGTACGACCAGGCCCACCCATTCATGTTTGAGGACCACGCAACGGTGGCACGCCAACGCGACAACGACTCTATCGTGGACATCTGCTTTATCGACAAGAAGGGCGAAGAAACTTTCAAGACCAATTCCACCATGTATAACCCTCTCACTCCCAACTTCAACCAGGGCGTGATTCCTGTGGTGAACATGGCGAAGCGCGACACCGTGATTTGCCTCAATCCTGAAGGCAAGGAGGCCCCCAATCCATTCCAAGTGTCGGATAAAATCAAGAAAGACGGCTACGACCAGCACTCTGCCACTGGCAAGGGCGGCTTTATCGTGATGAAGGGCGACAAGTTTGGTGCTATCGACGCCAACGGCACAGTGGTGGTGCCTATCAAGTATCTCGACATCATCGACGTGTGCGCCAACCGCTACTTGGTGAGCGAAAAAGCAGGCGTTTACTTCCTCGTAGATGAAAACGGCAAGCCTGTGGGCAACGCCAAGATTGCGCATGCCAACGGCAATCCAAGCGCCATTGCCACTCGCGGCTTCATCGACTTGGCTATCACTGGCAGCAATTTGATGAGCATGTTCAACGAGCAGGGCTTCGTGCCTGTGGCAAAGGGCACCACCGTGGGCCACATGCTCCAAGCCATCGACACCTCTCACCCTGAAGCCTACGTTGGTCAAGACGCGTTGGCTGTGGGCTCAACCCTTGTCTCGTTTGCCGGTCCTATCGCATCGAAAGGTGCCGACGGTCAGGTTAATTTCAACGTGAACACGCAAGTTCGCCTTGTGGGCTTCGACTTCCCTGTGGTTTCTTACGCCGATGGCACTGAAGACGACCTCGTGGCATTCATGGCCGCCAACATGGGCAAGAATGGTTTTGTGAGCGCAGGCAACAATGTGTTTGAGAGCGAGAACGGAACCGCTGTGGCACTCGGCTACAAGGGCGGCATTGTGCGCATCAACTACTACATGAACAAAGACGAAGTGCAGCCACTCCCTGCCGAATCGAGAAAAGGCGCTAAAAAGCAAAAGTAATCTCGTAGGCACGTTATTAACCAATAAATTAGAGAAAATGACGAACGAGTGTGCAATAAGTGTTAAATTTTGAAAAAAAATCAATATTCGTTGCACACGAAAACTAAAAAAGTGCAACGACGCACAATTTATGGATTTTTTTCTTTAATATTTGGTAAATAATTACTTACTTTGCAACGAATTTGTTTGAAAACAACAAAAAATAAATAT
>SFEA01000104.1 GCA_004557385.1 Bacteroidales bacterium | reverse complement strand
TTGAATGCTGCTCCCAAGATTTTCAAGGACACTTGTCGCATTGATTGGAATTGGTGTGCTGAAAAGGTGTATAACCATGTGCGTGGCTTATCGCCATATCCAGCCGCGTGGACTGAGATTGTTGATGCTGCAGGCAAGGTTTATGCTGTGAAAATATTTGAAACAGGCGAACCTGAAGCACCATCTGCAAACCTTGTGCCTGGCACCCTGACAACTGACGGTAAACGCCTTTGGGTGGCATGTGCAGATGCGAAAATTGAGATATTGTCGCTTCAAATGGCTGGTAAACGCAGGATGCCGACTGCCGACTTCCTTCGTGGCTTTAACATTGAAGGTTGCCATTGCTGATAATTTTCCCAACATGATATATGAAAAATCGGTTTTGAGTTTATTGAAACCGTTTTTTTTCATTTTGGCAATAGTTCTTACTCGTTTTTGTCTCAACTTATACCTATCATATCGCCATTTTTGAGTAATTTTGTAAGTTAATAATTTGGTAAATTATGTACATACAAAATAAGACTGATTATGGGTATATTAGAGTTGCGTCGGCAGTTCCATCTGTTAATGTTGCCGATGTCGACTTTAATGTGAAAAGTATATTGAGCAGCATTGAGCAAGCCAAGCAGTGCGATGCGCAGATGTTGGTGCTACCCGAACTTTGTGTTACTGCTTACACTTGTGCAGATCTGTTTGGCAACGAACAGTTGCTCGACGCTGCAGAAGAAGGAATTCAGCAAATTCAGCAATCCACTATCAATTCCGATATTGTGGTGTTTATTGGCGCACCACTTCGCTGTGACGGGCACCTTTATAATTGCGCCGTGTGTATTCAGGGTGGCAAGATTCTCGGTGCTGTGCCAAAAACTTATTTACCGAATTATAAAGAATTTTACGAAAAGCGTTGGTTCACGAGTTATAATGTGACCAAGACTGCAACTGAAATCACTATTAATGGTGAAGTTGTGCCTTTTGGTGCCAACCTCATTTTCAATGCTGGTAAGGTGAAAGTGGGTGTTGACCTTTGTGAAGATTTATGGGTTCCCATTCCACCTAGTTCGATTTATGCAATCAATGGCGCAAATGTGATTGTGAATTTGTCGGCTTCAAATGAACTTATTGGCAAGCACCAATATTTGCGTGATTTAATCAAGCACCAATCCGACAGTTGCACCACTGCATATATTTATTCGTCGGCTGGTTTTGGCGAATCATCTACCGATTTAGTGTTTGCCGGCAATGCCATTATTGCTGAAAACGGATCAATTCTCAGTGAATGTAAGCGTTTCGAACTCGATCCACAAATCACTTTTGCGGATGTGGATATTGAGGCGTTGAATAACGAGCGTCGCATCAATGGTAGTTATAACGACAACATGCTACAGTTTAGTCGTCCAATGCGCCTTATTCCGCTCACATGGCCCAAAACGCTCAATTACGACGAAACACCACTTTCCCGAACGCTAAAAACACTTCCTTTTGTGCCTTACGAAGACCATCGCAATTCACGATGCGAAGAGATAGTGAATATTCAAACGGAGGGTTTGATGCGTCGCCTGCAATTCACCCATATCAATAGTTTGGTGGTGGGTATCTCTGGTGGTTTGGACTCCACTTTGGCACTCCTTGTGGCTGTCAGGGCTTTCGACCGACTGGGCTACGACCGAAAGAAAATTTACGGCGTGACAATGCCGGGCTTCGGTACTACAGGCAGAACATATAACAATGCCCTTTCTTTGATGAATGCTCTTGGTGTGACTGTGATGGAAATTCCAATCGCTGATGCTGTGAAGCAGCATTTCAAAGATATTCAGCATGATATTTGTGTTCACGATGTCACTTACGAAAATGGTCAAGCACGCGAAAGAACGCAGATATTGATGGATTTGTCGAACAAATTCAATGCGTTGGTGCTCGGTACAGGCGACCTTTCAGAGTTGGCATTGGGCTGGGCTACCTATAATGGCGACCACATGTCGATGTACAATGTGAATTCAAGTATTCCTAAAACTCTTGCAAAACACCTCGTGATGTGGTTTGCCACATCTGTGGGCACTTCCACTCCTCAGGGAGTTTTGATTCATGAAAC
>SFEA01000055.1 GCA_004557385.1 Bacteroidales bacterium | reverse complement strand
TTCTTGAAAATATCGGGCGACGAGCCAAGCTGTTTGCCGTCGAGCCATACCTCAGCGCCAATCGGCTTATAGTTCACGCTCAGCGTGCCATACATCGGCACAAGCGCCGGAAGTGTGACTGTCTTTGCCTCCTGCTTACCTATGTTTATGGTGGTTTTGCTATCGTGATAACCATCGAGTTTACCCTCGATGACATACATTCCCGCAGCCAAACTTCCCTGCCACTTATCAGTGCCTCGCAACTTCTCGTTGACGAAAATGCGAGTGCCGGGCGTGGTGCTGTTCACCGAAAGCGAAGCCAAAGCCGACTTCAAGCTGATAGTCAGCGTCTGCTTTTCCTTGCCGATGGTAACTATACCTGCTTCGGGAAGATAGTTGCCTGCCTCAACGCGATATTGGTGCTCGCCGTAAGGCAACAGCTTGGTGATTTCGCCGCTGCCGTCATTCTCCTGCAATTCTTCGTCGATATAAACGCTTGCAGTTTTTGGCGTAACCGTAATCGCAAGAAACGAACCACCGGTATCCTGAGTAACCACCGTTCGCACCTCGCCGGTTGTTAAAACCATCTCATAGGTTCGCGCTGCCTCGATGCCAATTTCAAAATAATAGTCGCGCAACACGCCCAACTGCGGGTGCTTGATGGTGATTCGCTGAATGCCGTGCGGCACATACACCCAAATCTCGCCCGCTTCCTGCCGAGTTTTCACAATTCCAGCCATGCCGCCCTCAAATGTGAACCCGGTTTGCGTGGTCACAACCTTGATGAGCGCAGCAACATCACCGTTTTGGTCTTTCATCATCGTTCCGGCGATGTTTGCCGTGAGGTCGTTATCCAACCTGCGAAAACTCGCCACCGAAATGCCTTGTGCCGACACAATTAGTGCGTCAAACAAAAGCAAACCAAGTAGCAAAAATCTAAGAAAATGTTTCGTATGACTCATATCTTAATAAACATATAGCCGATTTACTTTTGGTAGAGGAAGCGCTTGATGCTGTGCTTAGGTGTTTTTTCAAACTCCTGCTGCTGGATGCGCACATCGGCAACGCGAGCATACGACGGCAGGCTCTTGTTGGCTTGCATCACGCTCGCTTTCAATGCGTTATATAAGTTCTCACCTTCCAAACCGTCAGCCTTAGCTGCATCAAAGTCAGGATAAATCAGCGCAATAAGTTTGCCTTTGTCCTCAATAACAATCGATTCAACCACATACTGCAGATTGTTGATTGTCGGCTCGATTTCCTCGGGATAGATATTTTGACCCGAAGGACCGAGAATCATGTTCTTGCTACGCCCGCGAATGAATATGAATCCGTCGGCATCCACGTTACAAAGGTCACCGGTGTTCATCCAGCCGTCTTTCATCACAGCCGCAGTAGCTTCCTCGTTATGATAATAGCCCAGCATCACATTTTCGCCCTTCACCCACAGTTCGCCTGCAATGTTAGCAGGGTCGGGCGAATCGATGCGCATTTCCATACGGTCGACCAGACGACCGCTGCAGCCACTTTTAGTTTCCTGCCAAGGAGCGTAAGCCAACAGCGGAGCGCACTCAGTCATGCCGTAGCCCACAGTGAACGGGAAACGGATTAGCGAAAGGAACTTATCCACATCCTTGTCTAAGGCAGCGCCGCCGGCAATCAGTTGCATTAAATTGCCGCCAAACACGTTTATGATGCTCTTTCTGATTTTCTTCAACAACATACCTCTGACAACAGGTATTCGCAACAAAACACGCATTTTGGGCGTAGCCAACAGCGGGAACACCTTTCCCTTGATGATTTTTTCCACGATGAGCGGAACGGTCACCACCAGTTTGGGCTTAACCTCGCGGAATGCCTCGAGGATGGTTTTTGGCGACAAATTGCGGGAAAGGAAATACACATGACACCCCTTCACAATCGGATGTATTAGATCAATCATCAGTCCATACATATGCGCCAACGGCAGCATGCACACAACGCCATCGCCCGGAAGCAAGAATTTGAGATGCTCAATAGCATACTTCATGTTCGACGACAGTGCGCGTTGCGGAATCATAACGCCCTTTGAGTTACCTGTTGAGCCTGAGGTGTAGTTTATCACAACCAAATCTTCAGCCTCAGCGTCGCAATAAGTGATATCCTCGGGTTTCAAGCCATTCGGATAGGCTTGCTTATAGAGTTGCTCAACATTGTCGTGAGCCAATTGCACTTTCGCGTCGCGGCATAGAGCCAAGCTATAATCGCTCATACGCACCACTGCCACCAGCTTTGGCAGCTTATCGGCATCGAGATTACGCCAAATGCTGTCGTCGACAAAGAACACCTTTGCCTCGCTATGGTTCACCAGATGGTGAAGCGCGTCGGGCTTGAATTCGTGCAGCAACGGCACAGCCACAGCACCGTAGGTGATTGTAGCAAAGAAAGCCGAAGCCCACTGCGTGCTGTTCTTGGCACACAAAGCAATTTTGTCGCCGCGATTGATGCCTACAGCCTTGAAAACAATCTGCAATTTAGCCATCTTCACAGCCAGTTCCTCGTAGCTGAGAGTCGCTCCTTGCAAATCGCTCAGAGCTTTTCCTTGCCAGTTTTTCTTAATCGATTCTTCGATGTATTTATTTATTGACTTGTCCATATTTCCCTTAATACATTATTTATTATTATACCATATTCTAAATAACTCCTTGAGCAATGAGATTGTTCAACACCTCAAAAGCCTTTTCAAGAATTGCATCTTTTCCCACAGCCATCTCGCTCTCGGTCATGTCGACCCTGTAATCAGGTTCGACGCCAAATTCTGTTATGTTCCCCGACGGATCGGTAATAGCGCTTGCCGAATAGCGCACACTCCAGCCGTTTGGCATCTCGCTGGTGAACGGCAGTCCGCAACCGCCGCCCGTTGTGTCGCCCACCACCCTAACCTGCGGCAGCGATTTCATAATCGAGACAAAATTATTGGTAGCGCTGAACGAAGCCCGGTTGGCAAGCACCACTATGGGTTTGTTGAATTTAATGCGACTTGTTGAAGCCGGAGAGAAATAATAATCGTAAGGCTTCGAGAACTCATCGTGCCCGGGTCCGGTTTTGTGTGAAATAGAGCCTGCAAGAATCTTCTGATTGATGAATCGAGCAACCAACGGCTCTACATTGGTGAGCAAACCGCCGCCATTGTTGCGCACGTCGATAATCAGACCGTCGCACGAAGCCAGCGTGGCAAAAATCATATCGAGATTGCCCTCGCCAATCGACACCGAAAAATCGCCGTAATACATATATCCGTAGTTATTTTTCAGAATCTGATACTTGATGCCACATGTGCGTTTGTAATCGAAATTCAAATAGTATTGGTCGATTATTCGTTCGTCGTAATTCACCGGATACTGCTCCCAAATCCAATATCGCGACATATCCCAAGGCGAAATGAGATTAGTATGCCCGTCTTTCAGCTCCTTTAACATGTCAGAGCAAACGGCAAACAGCTCCATGTCGGTCATTTTCGGCTGCAATTTGGCTCGATAAGTATCGCCCACAGCTTTCCAGTTCACATCCTTGTATTTGAAGAAGCAATAATGCTCGTCAATCGATGTCCACAAGGCATCGAAATTGCCATACGGATTATTGGCAAAATCAACTTCGTCGTGACACGAAACCGCCGTCAACGACATGCCAATCAAAAATAATATGTAAAAAAATCGTTGTTTCATCATCAATACATTGCCGAAATGATTTTTGATTTTTCGCTAATCGGATCACCTCTGCGCAGGCTCAGCCACTCACCGCCCACACCAATCACCGCAGCATGCGTGAAAATTTGCGTGTTCAGGTGGTTAATCCACGACGTTTCGATACGGTTACGATAACCAAGACGCAAAACAGTGCTGCCAAGATGCAAATCGGCAGTGAGCAAATTAGTCATGTCAAAGCGATTTGCCCACCAACCAAAATGCGCCAAACCCGTGTGGTTGCCAACGTAAATTTCGTAATACGACTCCTCATACTCGGGCGAGAAAAACACTCCAGCCACAGGCAAAGTAGCCTGATAACGCAATGTGACAGGCACACCAAGCAGTTTCACGCCATACGAAGCCATTCCCGACAAGCCCACAGCAAAGTGAATCTTTGCAGAAACCACGTTATTGCTGTTCGAAGGCTTGTAAATCACGCCACCGCGAAACTGAGCCATGCCGCCAAGTGCCAGCTGCAGGCCGCGAGTGTAGACATTTTGCCAACGGCGCATCATGCCCCAGCGGAAATCAGCCATCAGCGAGTGTTCGGTGTGATTTCCTGCAGGATTAGTTACATTGTCGTAATCGACACCCGTATTGAGCTGCATAAGCCAGTTGTCGGGATTGAAACGCATGGCTTGTAAGCGCTCGTACTCCAATCGCACATGGGCACCCGAGTTTTTAATCGGGCTCAGATAGGTGTCGAGAATCGACGACGCGCCACCCTCAACCATAAACGACGAAGCCACCGGGCGCTTCACTTCGGTTTCAGCCTCTTGGCAATGAGCCGCGCAGCAAACCGCCACAGCAAGCAGCGCCGAGAGGCAAAGCCGAGGCAATATTTTAGTTCTACTTTTCATCTTCAAATTCATCTTCATCGAACATTCGCATCTGCCCGGTCAACGCATCGCGCACCGCACCTTGGTCGATTACCGAATCTTTTGGAACCACCTCAACATCGTCATCGGCAACAGGCTGTGGCTGTGGCTGAGCAGCATCTTGTTCTTCGTCGACTACACGCGGTTCTATTTGCTTGATTTCCTCGATACTCCAATTGCTCACGCGCTTACCCTTTGCCTTGAAGCTTTTCACCCCGATAAATTCCTCGGCGTCAATCGTCATAGGCTCGCGGAACGAATCGGCGCCGCCATACTTCACCTCGAAGCGAGGATACTTCTCGTCGGTGAGTATCAGCAACTGCGACTTCGGGTTCTCGCCAATCATGCGCTGATGCTTTGCGCTTGCGTCCATCGTAAAGCGCTTGATGTAGGGATAACCTTGGTCGGCATCGTTCAGCACTGCGGTCCACACAATGCCCGGCCGATATTTTTCTATGCGGATAATTCCCTCGTCGTAGTGGTTTTCGGCATCGAATGTAGTGATGAAGAAATCGCCATTCTGCATCACCACCAGAATGCGGTCGTCGCTAAAGAATTCGCCAAGCAATTCGCCTCGGCCGTCGTAGTTTAGGCGAAGCACATCGCGGTCGAACCACACCTCGCGACCGCCAAGCGTCGAGCCACCGCGCTCCTTGAGCGTGATTCGGTGTATTTCGTTCTTTGTCACCACATTACCCTTGGCAAGTTTACCTTTCACCATCAAATCGGCAAGGTCGATATCAAACTGCAACACCTTGAGGCGCTGCTTTGGTTTGAGCGTAATTCGCAGCGTTTCGGCTTCGCCATTGGCATTTGCCGTGAACCATACGATTCGGCTGCCGGGTTTGCCCTGCGTGATGTTGTATTCTTTGTCGCGAGTGATTCCGGTCACGGCAAAACGCTTCATATATGTGATTCCGCCGCGTCCGTCTTGATAGAGCACGTTGTAGATTGTTCGCTCATCGCCTCGCTTAAACACATTAAGATACAGCACATTCTTGCCCACATAGATTTTTTCGGCAACGCGCACCACCTTCATGCGTCCGTCGCGATAGAATATTATTATATCGTCGATGTCGCTGCAGCTGCACACCAGTTCGTCCTTCTTCAGATTTGTGCCAATGAATCCCTCCTCGCGGTTGATATACAGCTTTTCGTTAGCCTCAGCCACCTTCGATGCCACGATGGTGTCGAAATTGCGAATCTGGGTATTGCGAGGGAATTTGTGCCCATATTTTTGTTTCAGATACTCAAACCACTGTATGGTGTGTTCCACCATGTGGGCAAGCTTATAGTCGATTTCGGCTATTCGCTCGTTCAATGTCCGGATGTAATTATCCGCCTTGTCGGTGTTGAATTTCAATATCCGCGCCATCTTTATTTCCATCAGCCGGAGCACGTCGTCGTCGGTCACTTCGCGATAGAAATCCTTTGTCCACGGCGCAAGGCGCTTGTGAACGTGCTTCACAGCCGCGGGCATATCGGGCGCGTTTTCAAATTCCTTGTCCTTATAGATGCGCTGTTCAATGAATATTTTTTCAAGCGATGCAAAATGCAGCGACTCCAGCGTTTCGCCGCGCGCAATCATCAGTTCGTCGTGGAAAATATGCATTGTACGGTCAACACTGAACCGAAGCACATCGCTTATGGTTAGGAATTGCGGTTTGTGGTCCTTGATTACACAGCAGTTGGGCGAGATGCTTGCTTCGCAATCGGTGAAGGCATACAGGGCATCGATTGTACGGTCGCTCGACACACCGGGTTGCAGCGTCACCACAATTTCGGCACGCTCGGCAGTGTAATCAACCACGCTTTTGATTTTTATCTTGCCCTTTTCGGCGGCTTTCAGAATCGATTCCTTGAGCACCGTGCCGGTCTTGCCGTAAGGCAAGTCGGTGATGACAAGTGTCTTTTGGTCGCGTTTTTCAATCTTCGAGCGCACTTTCACCACTCCGCCACGTTCGCCGTCGTTGTAGTGGCTCACGTCAGCCAATCCGCCTGTAGCCTGAAAATCGGGGTACAACGCAAACTCCTCGCCACGCAGATAGCTCACAGCAGCATCGCACACCTCCCCAAAGTTGTGCGGAAGTATCTTGCACGACAGGCCCACGGCAATGCCCTCCGAACCAAACACCAGCAGCAGCGGGAATTTGGCAGGCAACGTCAGCGGCTCGTCCTTACGGCCGTCGTAGCTTTTTGTCCAGTCGGTCACCTTAGGGCTATATAGCGTTTCCAGAGCGAATTGCGAAAGACGAGCCTCGATGTAACGGCCGGCAGCAGCCTGGTCGCCGGTGAGCACATTACCCCAGTTTCCTTGCGTGTCGATGAGCAAGCCCTTCTGGCCCAAAGTCACCAGGGCGCCGTAAATCGACGCATCGCCATGCGGGTGGTATTGCATAGTGCTACCCACCAGATTGGCAACCTTGTTATATCGTCCGTCGTCAAGTTCTTTCATGGCATGCAGTATGCGGCGCTGCACAGGCTTCAAGCCGTCGTCGATATGCGGCACGGCACGTTCCAGAATCACATACGAGGCATAGTCAACAAACCAGTTCTGAAACATTCCGCTCAGGTGCAGTTTCTGGTCCTTGGGTACAACGTATGCCGAGTGCCCTGCCTTCTCGCTTTCGTCAGCTCCACCCTCGGCACCTTCCATTTCGTAATCTTCGCTATCGTCTTCCTTCATCTTCGATTTTTCATGTTTATGTTTTAGCCGCTAAAGATACAAAAAAAGCGCCGATTTCGCAAACCGTCGTTTCCGTTCACCGCCACCTGCCCTGAAAACCGATATCGAAACTGCACTATCCTCGCCCTACGCGGGCTGCCAAACGATGGCTTTCGCATAGTTTTCAATCGGGGCATTGCACCCGCGCGTGCGCTTTCAGGCGCTCTTAGCCATTAATTTTTGTGGCAGGAAGGTGAAATATCAAATTTTATAAGTAATTTTGCCAGTGGCCTCACCCTTTACATCGAGGCACGTTACAATCAAATACTAACACGAACAGTGGAAACAGGTAAAGCAAAAATTGTGAATCTGCCCAAGATATGCGACCCGCGTGGCAACCTCTCGGTGGTGGAAAATATGAAAGACGTTCCGTTCGAAGTGCGCCGAGTGTATTGGACCTACGACGTGCCTTCGGGCGAGGAACGCGGCGGTCACAGCCACAAGCAATGCCGCGAGATGCTCATTGCCGTGAGCGGCAGTTTCGACGTGCTGCTCGACGATGGCTGCAGCCAACGCACGGTCACCCTAAACCGGCCAAACATCGCATTGATTATCGAGCCGGGCATTTGGCGTGTGCTCAACAACTTTGCCTCGGGCTCGGTGTGCCTTGTGCTGGCATCCCACTTTTTCGCCGAGGACGACTACATACGTTGCTACGACGAATTTCTGCTCTCCAAAGGCATAACCACAACCACTCACCAATGAAAAAGCATCAGTTTCTCAATCTCAAGAACGCAAATGCGCCCTATATCGACGAAATAGAGGAGGCAGTGAGCCGCGTGCTGCACAGCGGAAGATATCTGCTCGGCGACGAAACAGCCCAGCTGGAGGCTGCCATTGCCCAGTTGTGCCACACACAGCATTGTGTGGCGGTGAGCAACGGGTTGGATGCTCTGCGGCTCATCATCATGGCATACAAAGAGCTGGGGCTGATGCGCGACGGCGACGAGATTATCGTGCCTGCCAACACCTACATTGCCTCGGTGCTCGCCATCAGCCAATGCGCTCTGGTGCCTCGCCTGGTCGACGCCGATGCCACTACGCTGAACCTCGACACAAGCCTGATTGAAGAGGCCATCAACGCACGCACTCGCGCCATTATGCCTGTGCACCTCTATGGCACGCCTTGCTGCGACGCCACTCTGCTTGAACTTGCTCGCTCCTACGACCTGCTGCTCATTGAGGATAACGCTCAAGCCATAGGCGCACGCTCGGCGGTTGCCGGGCTGTGGGGCTCGTTCTCCACCGGCGGACTCGGACACGCTGCTGCAACGAGTTTCTATCCCACAAAAAATCTTGGAGCGATGGGCGACGCCGGTGCTGTGACGACCAACGACAAGGCGCTGGCTGATGCGGTGAGGGCTCTGGCAAACTATGGCGCCGACAGCCGATATCACAACATTTATCAGGGCGTGAATTGCCGCATCGACGAGATTCAGGCTGCCATTCTGCGAGTGAAACTGCGCCACCTCGATGACGAAACCACCCGCCGCCAAGCCGTTGCCCAAGCATATAGCCAACACATCAGCAACCCTGCCGTGACTACGCCAGCCTCTTTTGAGGGCATGCGCCAAGTTTGGCATCAATACCCAATCATGGTGTCAGCCCGCGACGAGTTTCGCGAATACCTGAAGATGAACGGCGTGGAAACCGACATCCACTATGCCGTGCCGCCTCATCTTCAGCCTTGCTACACGGGCATTGAGCACGGCGCACTGCCAGTGACCGAGAGAATCGCCAACCACGAGGTTAGTCTGCCTATCGGAGCACCCATCACGGCAAACGACGCCGCCACAATTTCACAAATCATAAACGGATTCATCTACTAACATGCGAGGCTAATCAATTCTGCCTCACAAGCCCACCCGCAACAGCAACAATCGCCTAATAATGCAGTTCGACACTCTAATATACGCCTTTTTTCTCATCATCGTTTTTGCGATGTATTGGGCTATTCCACGACAGCATTATCGATTGCAGAACTGCCTGATTTTAGCGGCGAGCTACCTGTTTTACGGTTGGTGGGATTATCGGTTTTTGGCGCTGATTGCTGCCACCACGCTTGTCACCTACACCCTGGCGCTTGCAGCGGCACGACACCGACGGCTGAGCAAACTCTACACCTCGCTGAGCGTGACATTCAGCCTTGGCGTGCTTGCCACTTTCAAGTATTTCGGATTTTTTGTCGAGACTCTGCAGCAAGCTGCCGAAGCTTTGGGCGTGGCTCTTTCGCTGCCCACACTGCGTCTTGTGCTTCCCATCGGCATATCGTTTTACACATTTCAAGCCATCAGCTACGCAGTGGAGGTGCACCGCCGCACCATGCAGCCCACCACCGACCCCGTTACATTTGCTTGCTACATCGCATTTTTCCCGCAGCTTGTGGCAGGACCAATCGAAAAGCCCTCGCAGCTGATTCCGCAGTTTGCCGCGCCACGCACGTTTTGCTACGCCCAGGCGGTGATTGGCATGCGGCAAATTTTGTGGGGCTTGGCAAAAAAGGTGGTGGTGGCTAACACCTTGGCGTCGTATGTCGACAACATGCTTTACAATCCGCTCAGCCAAACGGCATCTACTCTCATTCTGGGCAACATATTTTTTGCCATACAAATCTATGCCGATTTCTCGGCTTACAGCGACATTGCCATCGGCTCGGCGCGACTGTTAGGCATACGCCTGACAGTGAATTTCCGCTACCCCTATTTCTCGCACAACATGGCGGAGTTATGGCGAAGGTGGCACATCACGCTCATGAACTGGTTTCGCGATTATGTTTACATTCCGCTTGGCGGCAGCCGGTGCTCACTCGCCCGCACTTGCGCAAACATTCTTGTGGTTTACGCCTTGTCGGGGCTTTGGCACGGCGCAAATTTCACGTTTATCATTTGGGGACTGCTCAACGGCACACTTGTGGCAGCTTGCCACATCACCAAGGCGCGCCCTCACGGCACCGGCAACCCTGTGCAAAGCCGCATGCGGCGAGCCACAGCCATTGCCTCGACCTTTTTGGCTGCTGCCTTCTGCTTCATTCCATTTCGTTGCTACAGTATTGCCAATTATCAGATGATGCTGCAATGCATTGCGCATAATCAGCTGTTTTGCGTGCCCAATGGCATAACGGCGCTGCCGCTTGTTGCTGCATTGTTTGCCGTAGAATGGCTGGGACGCCACCACGATTTCGCTCTCGAGCGCATGCCGGCATCGGCCTGGCAACGGTTTGCAATCTACTGGTTTCTGCTGGCAGCAATCACCTACTGCCTCGGTTTCAACACAATTCAATACATCTATTTTCAGTTCTGAATTCCTCGATTTTTCTTTTCTACGATGCACAATATAAAAAAATTCATATCACTCACCCTGCTTGCCGCTACGCCAATCATGGCATTCTTTGCCCTATATGCTTGGCTTGACCCCTTCTGCAGCCTGTGGCGCAATCCTCTGCTTAGCCCACAGCAACAGTTGGTCAACCGCTCGCTGCTCTCCACCGAGGTGTATTTGCTCAACCGCCACTCACAAGGCTACGATTCGTTTATCTTCGGCTCGTCAATATCGGGGTATTTCAGCATCGAGGTTTGGAAAAAACACCTGCCTCCTCACGCCAGCGCCATGCACTTCGACGCCTCAAGCGAAACGCTGCAAGGCATAGCTCAGAAAATCGACTTTATAATTCGCCAAGGCGGCAATCTGCGAAACGCCTTAATCGTTATTGAAGAACCCATGCTGCGCCGCTCTCAAAACAGCATTTACCATCTTTACACACCCCACCCTCGCCTGAACGGCGGAGGCTTGCACTGGATTGAATTTCAACATGTCAACTTCACTGCATTCAGGCAAATTGACTTTATTAAAGAGCACATATTGAAAAATGCTAAGCCATCGCCCGAAAAACCCACATCACCGCTCAACCTTATCACAAACGAATACGATTATGCCGCACTGGAGCAATATGTTGTGTCACAAGCCGACAATTACTACACGCCCCAACTGCTGCAAAAATTCGAAGAATACGCCCCACTGTTTCCCCAACCACCTGCCCCCGTCGAAGCATCTAACCTGCATTGGCTAAAATACATAGCCACACGCCTGCACCAATTGCGCTGCAACTATGCTGTGATTGTCCTTCCCACCTATCGCGGCGCTGCACTCGACTGCCTCACAGCCCAGCTGATGCGCTCGTGGTTTGAGAAAGAGCGAGTGTTCGACTTCACCCACGACGAATGGCTGAAAAACAATCCGCGCCACTACTACGACCCGGTGTCGCATTTGCGCACTCCCCTTTGCAATCAAATCTTGCAAGAAGTCTACGTAAAACCTAATCCCGGTTTGCTTTACCTCACCCTCCCGCAAGAATAAAAACGCCTATCTTCACAGACCGGCGTTAAAAAGATAACAGAAAATAACCTAAAAATCCCTAAACATCATGGCAAACCACTCGCTCAACCGTGCAGGCGGTTAATATCGCTGACAATCAAATGATTATATATTGCGATAAAAGCGCCGAAGGTGCTTCACTATGCTTAACCGCTGGTGTAGCGAAGCGAAACCTGCGGAGAATCGAATCCCACACAATATATCGGCGTCGAAGACGTCGAACAATGTTGTGCCACTTCGAGGCACATATTTATGGCAGCACTCTTTCCGCAGGCTGCGCCACTTTGTGGCTTGCCAGCGGTTAAGCATAGTTTGCCATCTCCGATGGCGCTACTTTGTCACGGCATCCCAACATCTGCGAGAGATTTCTCTGTAAACACTTGATAATCTGCATTATTAACCGCTGGCGCAGTTAATTTCGTTGGCAATCTAATGGTTATATATAATTATTACTGTCCGCTAAACCATAAAAAGTCGAGTCCAACTTCTTGAATGGCAGAAGTTGGGCTTACTTTATGTATAAGATAAGCCCCTCAGCAGTTTTCAGTATCGTCGGGCGGCGATTCAGATTCTTCAGCAAGCATTATTTTCAGATCTGCATCGGGCTGGTTGAGGAACTTTTCGAGAT
>SFEA01000103.1 GCA_004557385.1 Bacteroidales bacterium | reverse complement strand
TGTATATTAATCCATCAACTGTCACTCGCGCCACATATACACCCTTTGCAGGCTCATCGTTGCACCTTATGTTAGCCACGCCGCCATCAACCACGCCGCTTGCACTCAACACCCTGCAGCCCGACACGTCGTACAGCTCCAGTTGAACATTTCCATCGCATGGCGACAAAAGAGTGAACACTCCGCCGCTGTAGCCAAGGCTCCACAGCTTACTTGCCTCGGCAACATTGTCGATGCCACTTCCCTCGATGATTTCCCTTCAATGCATTCAGTTTGCCGTAGCCCCATTTGTCGGAGTTGCCTTGCTCAACAAATTCGTCGCGAGTTGACGACTGCTCAAGAATCAGGTTCACATCGTCGGGCGTGAGTTCGGCATCTGCTTCAAGCCACAAGGCAATAGTGCCCGCAACCACTGGTGCCGACTGCGACGTGCCGTACATCGTGCCCCACAAATATGTGCTGCCGTCAATGTCTTGCGAATATGTCTTATCGGAGACAAATGCAATGGCATCGGTGTCAAAACGGTTCAAGCACGACACCACCACATAGCCAGGTGCCGTCACGGTGGGCCGACTAATACCGTTCATATCCTTGCCGTAACTCGAAAAATATGCAATGTCGCCCAACTCACCACCGTCATAATCAACTGTGCCGCCAAACGTTGGCACACTAATGCATGAGCAATATGCTCCCACCGAAATCACTCCATCGCCCGTGACAAGGTCGCTGATATTGCCATCGGATGTGCCATAAACCCACCCATCAATGCCATACGACACCATACCGGTGCCGGTGTTGGTCCATCCTGTGAGTGTGACGCCATCATCGGCGCTGAAGCGCATGCCCATATAATAGTTTCCTGCTTCGCTGGCTTCACACACTGCCTTGACGTTGAACGTGGTGTACAATTCCATATTTCCATTATTGCCTATCCCCGACGAAAAACACACCTTGCCGGTGTAGATTTCTTTCATCTTATCAATCTCGTCGAAGTTCAGTTCAACAACACCGTCGTCGCTGCTGCTGGCTTCATACCACGCCGATTCGTAGGCAAATGCCTTTTTACGCTTGTCGTAAATCACAAACTGTGCTTTAAACGGGCGCGACGAATTCGCCCACATGTCGCAGTCGCCAAGAATGCAATAACGGGCATAAAGATTCTCGAAAAATGTGCATAGCAGGTCGTTATCGACATTAAATTGTTTCGACACCTTGGTGAGCAAAGTGGCATCGTTGCCCACCGAAAGCACGCAAATTTTCCCCTTACCGGTTATCGCCGCCATCGCCTGCGACAACATCGATGTGCCATCGTGCGGTCCACAGTTCGACGACAGACTCATATTTATCACTGCCGGTTTGCCCACTCTGTCGGCATAATCGAATATATAGGCAATGCTGTTGGCAATGTTCACATCGGTGAGTTCTTCCTCCGGCATAGCACAAAGCACCAAATCGGCATCGGTGGCAACGCCATAGCAATCGTTGCCTTTATAGCTGCCTGCCGCCGTAGTCGTAGTGTGGGTGCCGTGCGACATAGTGGTGCAATCGGTGGTTAATGCAGCAATGGCTTCGGGGGTGGCATACGACGAACCCGGCAATTCTTCACCGCCAATCTCCGACGTGGCTCCGCCTTCAACACACGGCAAATACACGCTTTTCACACGGCTTTCGCCTTGCTCGTTGCGAAACTCAATGCTATTGAAATCGATGCCTACATCCACCATGCCAACAATCACATCCTTGCCTGTATAGCCCCGGTTTATGCCTTTTGCCGAATGCACTTCATCAACACCCGACATGCGCCGTGCATTGTAGTTGCACACCGACATGCGCTGCGCCAACTGCATATATTTCACTTGCGCCAGTTTGCTTACTTCGAAGAACTTGCTTACAGGAATTTGTGCCGTGACCATGTCGCCAAATCTGCAATTTATCTTCACGCCCAATCGCTTTAAGTCGGCAATAACATTCTCATCAGAAATCTTTATGAAGCACGACTTCATATCCTCCGATTTCGTCACCTCCTCACTGAGCGCACATCGCGAACGCGGCGACAACTTGCCACTAAAAGCGCATAGTGATGCTGTCGACATACACATCAACAACATCACCACTGCAAGTTTCCTTATGCTATATTCAATCTTCACTTAACGATGAGTCTTGTGGTTTTCTTTAGTTTGCTGCCCTCAACCGATACCAAATATACACCCGGCGACAGTTTTCCTGCACTTACCGAGTATATGCCAACCTCGACGCTTTGCTCGCCCGGAGCGAAAACCTCAAAATTGCCGTCGCAAGGATTAGGATAAATCGCCACATTATCGTTGTCGGCTTTCACGTTGTCGACACCCGACGCTATCACTTGCTTGATTCCTGCAAGAGCATCTATTTTGCCATAGCCCCATTTCTTTGCGGGACCTGCCGTAACATAGCTGTCTTGAATCGACGTAGATTCAAACACATCTCTTACATCGTCAACACTAAGGTTAGGATTCACCTGAAGCCACAACGCCAAAATTCCTGCCACTTGAGGCGACGACATTGATGTGCCCATCATGTCGCCCCAATAATGCTTCTTTCCCGCGGCATCTTCAACCTCGGCAGCAAGAAAGTTGTAATTATCGGCACCGGTAGTCGACGTGTCGTAACGGCTAACTGCCGACACCACCGTTGCACCGCCACCAACAATCTCGGGACGCTGCACTCCATTAGCATCAGGTCCATAACTCGAGAACGTAGCAATAGTGCCATTCGTCAGCGAATTGTAGGTATAGCTATTTCCACCCACAGCCGGATAGGTGTTTCGCGAGACAAATGCACCAACCGATATGGTGTTCTTGCCAGTTGCCATGCTGCTTATCGACATTTCCGAGTCACCGTCGACAAATTTTGAGTAACCAAGATTGGTGAAGTCGGTGTATCCCTCAATGTCCCAACCATTAATGGTTTGACCCTTTGCTCCCCAAAAAAGAATGCCCAAATACCAATCTTCGTCGTTCGACGATGTAGTTTCGGCACTCACCTCAATGTAGATATTATATTTGCCGCTATTGGCATCAACACCAAACCATGCAGTTCCCGAACCATCATAGTAGTTCTTGAAGGTTGAGTGAGTAGACATGTTGAACGTAGTGCCATTGGCGCT
>SFEA01000012.1 GCA_004557385.1 Bacteroidales bacterium | reverse complement strand
AGTGTCAATATCACCAATAATGGCATGCTTACTTACGCCGGGCTGCTGATGTTTGGCAAATCTCCATACGTTTTGCGCTATGTGCCTACATTCTGCGTTGATTACATAGAAATTCCAGGACCGACAATCCAACAAGCTGAAGTCAGATATACTTATCGCATACCAGAGCAGCAGAATATATGGGATGCCGTACAGATTATTCTTCGCCGTTTTCGCACCCTCGTTGATGCTCCGATACGCATCAGAGACAACGGTTTCGCCAAAACAGATGAAAGCCAGTATTTGGTACTCCGCGAGGCATTGGCAAATATGGTGATGCACTGCGACTATTTCGATTCTTTACGATCCTGTATTCGCGTTTATACCGACCATATCGAATTTAAGAATGGCGGTGCCTTTCCTCTACCTGTTAATGAGATTCTCAGCAAAGTATACTCCAAGCTCCGTAATCCAACCATTGCTAAACTTTTCCGCTACGTCGGAATTGCCGAAAATGCCGGTTATGGCATGATGAAGCTAACAAGCTGGGAAGTTCTAACCGGTACGCGTCCTATAATCGAAAGCGACCGCACTATTGCTACCGTCACACTCCCTCTCAAATCTGCAATTCAACGACTTAATCTGTCTGATGTCCCTGTAAATGTCCCTGTAAATGTCCCTGTAAATGTCCCTGTAAATGTCCCTGTAAATGTCCCTGTAAATGTCCCTGTAAAACTAACAAATACCCAGCAAAATGTGTTAGAGCTTATCAAAAGCAATCCCACAATCACCCATCTTGAAATTTCTAATCAGTTATCAATAACTGACAAAACTGCAAAACGAGCAACACAAGCACTTCGCCAAATTGGGTTACTTAAGCGAGAGGGCAGTGACAAAACCGGCATATGGATAATAATTCAATAGTTTTACACACCGTTTGCACTCAACCACCAGACTCAAGCCCAACCGTCAAAACTCTCATCGCAGAAAAGCCCGCCCATTGTACCGGCAGATTTTTTTGGAATTTTGAAATGACTTTATTACCTTTGCCATTAGCGATGGCATGCACACATAACAACGCAAACTGCCTTGCTTGTTTTATTACTTGCTTTTATTAATTAATCAACCAAAAAAACATCAGTTATGAGTAGCGAAAATTTAAGAAAACATTCATTCGAAGCTGAGGAGTTGCTCTCCAATGCCGAACTTTACGAAATCAAGGCAGGCAAAGGCTCTGAGCAATGCCGCTATTGCGCCACCACATGTATTTCAACCTGCACCACCTGCACTTTCTGCGCAACAAACGTGATGCACATATTCCGCCGCAAAAAGGGCGATTAACCTCTATTTCTTTCAATATTTCATTGCTCGATATTAGAACGATATGCTTAAGAAGCAGAAGAATTACTAACAAACTCCGAAATGTTTGAAATAAAAGCTGGCGGTGACACTGATGGACCGGTTAACCCTTGCACACTTTGTGCAAGAGAATGTGTATCTTGTTCAGCTTGTATTATGTGCACCACATGCAAGGCATGCACAACAACCGTTATGAACGTTATTGTTATACCATAACCTATGGATATGGAATATATTGCATTTAATCCACTATACACGCTCAAACCCGATGAAGGAAGAACTTTGGTGATGGCGCGCCTGATGGGACGCAATATGCTCGACGGCATTGAGGATTCGTTCACCAATGCCATCCACCCCATCTATGCAATGATTCTCAGCTTTGTCGACGGCAGGGAGAAGTCGCTTTGCATCAGCAGTGCTGCCGAGAGCCTAAACGTAAGTGCCGAGTTGGTGGAAAAATTTGTCAACAATCTGATTGACAACCCAAAGCAAATTGCAATGAAAGCAAACAGCGGCGTGTCGACCTTTCCACCGCACACAATAGTGTCGAGCACGCAGCCGATGAACGAGCACCGCTATCAGCCCGAGATGTTTGAATACGACAAAGCCGATGTGGTGATGAAACGCCATGCCACGCCTTCGGTGCTCACCCTGATGGTGAACAACACCTGCGTTACCGATTGCATCTATTGCTATCAGGACAAATCGCGACGCGCCCACTGCACCATCCCTCTTGAACGCACAATAGAGCTGATTAACGAAGCCAAGCAGCTGAATGTGAACACTTTCGACGTGATTGGCGGCGAATTTTTTCTCTACCCGCATTGGCGCGAAGTGCTTGCCGAACTACGCAAAAACGACTATAACCCCTACTTGTCGACCAAAATGCCCGTCGACGACGACATCGCAAAAACACTTGCCGAACTGAATGTGCTCGACATTCAAATTTCGCTCGACACTCTCATCGATAGCCATCTTGCCGATTCGCTGAAAGTGAAGCCCGGCTATGCCGAGCGCATGGCAGACTCGCTGCGCATGCTCGACAGATACCACATTCCGGTGATGATTCATTCGGTGCTTACACGCCACAACGGCTCGGAAAACGACATGAAATCGCTATACGAACTGTTCACCACGCTTGGAAACATAAAAGATTGGCACATTGTTAAAGGCGACCCCACCCTATACCCTCGTGCTCCTTACAGCGAAATCGAAATAAGCGCCGAAGCTATGGGCGAAGCAATCAGCTACCTTGCCTCAATAGCCAAAACAAGCAAATTCTCAATCCGCTATCCCGAAATGCCGCCACAAGGCTTTGAAAATCAACCATCCGAAGCAGGCATGCCTGCCGAAGCAGACCGTGAAGAAAAATTCTTTGACAACCGCACATTCTGCAGCGGGCTATTCTCGTCGCTCTACATTCTGCCCGACGGCAAAGTCACCATCTGCGAACAACTTTACTGGAATCCTCACTTCATTGTGGGCGACGTGATGCGCAACAGCATACAGGAAATTTGGAACTCCGAAAAAGCCAAATCGCTCTACTTCATCAAGCAAACCGACATACCCGACGACTCGCTCTGCCACTCATGCACACGCTTCGACGAGTGCCGAACCCTCAGGCAAGTGTGCTACCGCGAAATTGTGAGGAAATACGGCAGCGACAAGTGGTATTATCCCGACATAAACTGCCCATTCTCAGCACATTAAACAATCTACCAAAATAAAATAAATATAGTTCATAACTTAATCAGAATCAACTTAAATGAACGAATTATGAAATCTTTCCTAATCACATTGTTCCTTACAATGGCATGCGCATTTGGCACATCGGCACAAACATCTGTATATCAAGGCTCTGTTGTGGACCATAACGGGCGACCTGTGCATCTTGCCAACGTGGTGCTGCTTAACCCAGCCGATTCGCTTTACATCGACGGCACCACCACCGACAGCCTTGGACACTTCAGCATCACGGCATTGCCGCAAAAAGCCATCATTAAAGCAAGCCATTTAGGCTATAACGACCGATTAATCAACGCAGTAGCCAACTCTGCTCCCCTGCATATAGTGCTCATCCCCGACACGATTCGCTTGAGCGAAGTGGTGGTGAAAGCCTCGCGGCCCGTAACTAGCATCGAGGGCGACGCACTCGCCACCACCATACGCGGCACCGTGCTCGAAAACATAGGCACTGCTAAAGACGTGCTTGGCTATCTTCCCGGCATAATCAACATCAACGGCTCGATTGAAGTGCTCGGGAGAGGCGCTCCCACATACTATATTAACGGACGCAAAGTGCGCAACCTCAGTGAGTTAGATATTTTAAAATCGGATAAAATAAAGCGCGTGGAGCTGGTGGTCAATCCTGGAGCCCGCTACGGAAACTCAACCAATGCAGTAATCCGAATCATTGCCGAACGCGAACCGGGCGAAGGAATTTCGCTTGACAATACGCTCAAATTAGGTGTTCAAGACTACTTTATTGGCAACGACCAATTAAGCCTCAACTATCGCAACGGCAACCTTGATGTGTTCACCAACCTGCAATACGGTTACAACAAAGTGAAAGGCACCAGCACAAGCATACAAAACACTTGGCTGGAGCAACATTCTCAACAAACAATAGAGTACGCAACGAAACGCAAATCGCAGGCCTACGATGCCCAAATAGGATTCGACTACACCTTCTCGCCCACTTCTTCAACCGGCATTTATTACAAAGTTGGACACTCCCCCATGAGGAAGCGCCTCGCCTTCGAAACAGAGAACCGGATTGATGACATAATCGATGAATTTTCTACAATAAGTCAGTACACTTCAACCCACAACACCTCACATTTGGTGGATGGATACTATAATGGTAAATTTAACAAAATTACCATTTTTGCAAACTTCGATTTCCTGTGGAAAACCACCGACGAAGACATGAATTCGAATGAATTTATCAACAATTCCGACCAGCGCGATATAACCACCGCTTCCGACGTTGATTCGCGAATGTTTGCCGCCGAAGTCCACGTTTCGTATCCGCTGCTGAAAGGCAACATCAATTTCGGAGCCGAAATTATCGACACTCACCGCTCCGACAACTTCAGCAACATCGAGCATTATCTCAACAACAACAGCCTCACCATCGACGAAACCACCTCGGCAGGCTATGCCGAATTGGTTCAGCAATTAGGCAGGACAAGCCTGCAAGTGGGCTTGCGCTACGAGCATATCGACAGCCGCTATCGCGAATACGGCGTGCTCATCCCCGAGCAATCGCGCGTCTACGACAAGCTGCTGCCTTCGGCAAACATCAATTTGCCGTTGGGCAAAACCATGCTACAACTAAGCTATGCCTACAAATACAAACGGCCTCTCTACTCGCAACTATCAAGCAAAGTAATCTACGTTAACCGCAATCTTTATGAAAGCGGCAACCCTCTGCTGCGAAACGAATACACACACAAATTAAGCGCCAATTATCAGATAGGCAATTTCATTCTTGCCGCAAGCTATTCGTTAACCGACGGTAAAATCATCACATCGATTGGCGAATACCTCTCATCATCGTCAGCATCCAACAGGGGCACAACATTGCTGAAAAAAGACAATTCGGACTACAACTTGAACGGACTCGAAGCATTTGTTTCATATATGCCTCAGTTCGGGCGCTATTTTGGCGTGCTCACTGCCGGTGCGCTAACGCAATTCTACAAGATTGACTACCGAGGTGCAACGCGACACATGAACAACCCCATAGCGATGGTGCAATGGCGTAATATTTTGGTTCTTCCTCGCAACATCAGGCTTGAAGCCTCTGTGTCGTGGTTCAGCAACGGACAAGCCGAAAACATCGATATGGGCAGCCGCCTTAACACCAATGTCAGTGTCACCAAGACTTTCAACCGTCACTGGCAAGTGAAACTCAATTATAACGGTTTGTTCAATGCAGGGCACAAAAGGCATTATACTTTATTCAACGACTGTCGCGACATATATGTTGAGCAAAGAAACAACACCCGAGGCATTGAATGTTCGGTGCGATATATGTTCAACACCACCAAGAAGAAATATAAAGGTCAAGGCGCCGGCAACACCGAAAAAGCTCGTTTTTAACTCCTTACGAACCATCTCGACGCCATGCTGTTCCAACGATTTCAGTGCGTACGCCAACACGATGCCATGCAATGCGGCATAGCATGCCTTGCAATGGTGTGCCGACACTATGGCCGACGCATGTCGATTGCCGGCATAGCCGAAATATGCCACGCCACCAACGAAGGGCTGTCGATGCTCGCCATCAGCCAGGCAGCATCGGCGCTGGGGCTGCGTGCCACCGGGGTGCGCATCACCGCCCACCGCCTCGCTCACTCGCCAATGCCCTGCATTTTGCATTGGAATCAAAATCATTTTGTGGTGCTTTACGCCATTCGCGGCGGCAACACGTTCTGCATTGCCGACCCGGCAAAAGGGCTAATCAAATATTCACGTGCCGAATTTGAGCAATGCTGGATTAGCACCCACAACAACGATGAGCCTTGCGGCATTGCCTTGATGATTGAGCCAACGCCACAATTCTACGCTCTCAGCAACCCCGCCGACAATGCCGGCGACAGCCGTTCACTCAAATTTCTGATGAAGTACATTGCAGCCTATCGCCGCCCGTTTGCCGCAATTCTTATGGCACTAATCGTGGGCAGCCTGCTGCAACTAGCGTTGCCGCTGCTCACTCAGCAAATAGTGGATGTGGGCATACACAACAAAGACATCGGCTTCATCTGGCTTGTCCTGCTTGCCCAACTGATGCTCACCGTGAGCCGCACAGCCATCGACTTCTGCCGCCGCCGCGTGTTGCTGAAAATTAGCATGCGCATCAACATATCGCTGGTGAGCGACTTCCTTGCCAAACTGCTGCGGCTGCCAATGTGGTTTTTCGACACCAAAACGTCGGGCGACCTCATGCAACGCATTGCCGACCACAGCCGCGTGAACACATTTCTTACCGAGCAATCGCTCAACGTGGCGTTTGCCTCGCTTTCGCTCGCCATGTTTGCCGGCGTGCTGCTCTACTACAACGCTGCGATTTTCGGCATCTTTGCTGCCGGAGCTACGATTTACGCTCTGTGGAACATGGCTTTCCTGCGTCGTCGCCGCGTGGTGGACTACGAAATGTTCGAGCGTCAGGCTGCCGCCAACAACAATTCATTTCAGCTGCTCACCACCATTCAGGAAATAAAATTGCAGGACTGCGAGCAGCGCCGCCGCCATGAATGGGAATCAATGCAGCGGGGGCTATACGACGTGCAACTGAAAAGCTTGCGACTGCAGCAAACCAACTTCGCCGGAAGCATCTTCATCACCGAATCGCTCAACATCATCATCACCGTAATGGCTGCCACAGCCGTCATCAACAACCACATCACGCTGGGCACAATGCTTGCCATACAATTCATTATAGGGCAACTAATCAGCCCCGTGGAGCAACTCACCCAATGGGCTTACTCGCTGCAGGACGTGAAAATCAGCCTTGAACGCATCAACGAAATTCGCCAAATCCACGGCGAGGACACCCCGGCATCAACAGGCGAAGCAATCATCTGCCCCGAGAATGGCATCTCGTTCAACCAAGTCACCTTCCGATACGACCCGCATGCTCCTGACGCCACACTTTCCGACATCAACATTGCCATACCGCACGGCAAAGTCACCGCCATTGTGGGCGCAAGCGGCAGCGGCAAAACCACCTTGCTGAAACTGCTGTTAGGCTACTACCCCATCGAGGCAGGCAACATTGCCGTGGGCAGCACAAACATAGCATCGCTCAACAAACAATGGTGGCGCAGGCAATGCGGCGTGGTGATGCAGGACGGTGCGATTTTCTCCGAATCGATTGCCCACAACATCGCCGTCGACGACAGCGAGGTAGACCACCAACGACTCGTTGAAGCCGCACGCATAGCCTGCATACACAACCACATCATGTCGCTGCCACTGAAATACGAAACTCGCATCGGACGCGACGGCATAGGCTTGAGTGCCGGGCAAAAACAACGCATCCTCATTGCCCGTGCCGTATACCGCAACCCCAATTACATCTTCCTCGACGAAGCCACCAACTCGCTCGACTCGGTGAGCGAGCGCGCCATTGTCGACAACCTAAGCCGCTTCTACAAAGGCAAAACCGTGGTGGTGATTGCTCACCGCCTAAGCACGGTGCAGAATGCCCACCAGATTGTGGTGCTCGATGGCGGCAAAGTGGCAGAGTGCGGATGCCACCAATCGCTCATCGCCAAACGCGGCACCTACTATCACCTCGTTAAAAACCAACTTGAACTTGGCTGCTGACGTCAGGCACTATGACGGTAGAGATATAAAAAACACGGGGCTGTGCCAAGGCAAACGCTCTCACCTCTGGCACAGCCTCGCAAACTATATAAAATATCTTCTCTCTTAGGTGGCATTAACCATCGCCGTAGGGCAAATGGGTGAGCATCTCAGCCATTTTGTCGATGCCTTCCTCAATTTTGCCACCCACCATTTGGCGCAGGAACATGTTCAATTCAATGTCCATGGCAGTTTCAATGGTGGCTTTGCCATCGGCACCCTCGCCAATGTTTGCGGTTTATACCGCTGGCAATCAGATGGTTATATATGATGTTTAGCCCCTACAAGGTTATTTCGTGGAACATCCACCTTCCATGTCATGCGAAGCATGTGACGCCGAGCCGTCGAGGCGAGGCACTTAGCCGTGGGTGAGCGAAGCGTAACCCACGGTACACGACCGCCCACGACAATGGCGTCCGGACAGGACGCGAATTACCCATGGCAGCTGGATGTGCAACCGCGCCGCGGTTGGGGTTATCTTGGGCGCTTTTAGGTCCCCACATAGTCGCCTGCGGCGCCAATGTGGGGTTATTTACAATGTAACCGCTCGCGCGGTTAATATCGATGGTTTCCAATTCATTACACTTATATGACACCCGACGCTCAACCGCGCGAGCGGTTGCAACCTCAATAACCTCGCGTTGACGACAAGCAGAGCGCAGTCGGCTACGTGGGGAAAGCAGAATACCCCACACAAAACTACAACCGTGGAGCGGTTGCAGATTCAGCTGCTATACGCCCCTACATTTCACCTCCTACACAAAACAAATTATATACATTTTCGGTGCATTATATTGTATATTTATTTAACAACAAACAAAATATCACTTTTTTTGCAATTTTCTTGGCATTTTTATAGCATATATCAAAATAAATACTTAGTTTTGCAGTGCAATATCAATTCAAGCATCCCTAATTACTCCTAATTAGCCTTGCAAAATGCGATAAATTGCAAAAATAACATTGATATTTATTCATTTTTACACATAATAAACGCATACGATTATGGAAACGAAAATTCCTTATAAAATCTACTTAGCCGAAAACGAGATTCCTACGCAATGGTATAACGTGCGCGCCGATATGACCAACAAACCGGCTCCGCTCATCAATCCCGCTACCGGTAAACCGCTCACTCACGACGATTTGGCGCCTATCTTCTGCACCGAACTCAATAAGCAAGAACTCGATAACGACACCAAGTGGTTCGACATACCTGAAGAAATCGTAAACTTCTACAAGATGTATCGTCCATCACCTCTGGTAAGGGCTTATTTCCTCGAAAAGGCGTTGGACACTCCTGCCAAAATCTATTATAAGTTCGAGGGCAACAACACCTCGGGCAGTCACAAGCTCAACTCAGCCATCGCGCAAGCCTACTACGCCAAAAAGCAGGGCCTTAAGGGCGTCACCACCGAAACCGGCGCCGGACAATGGGGCACCGCACTGAGCATGGCATGCTCATATTTCGGACTCGACTGCCAGGTGTTTATGGTGAAGTGCTCCTACGAGCAGAAGCCGTTCCGCCGCGAGGTGATGCGCACCTACGGCGCCAACGTAACCCCTTCGCCCAGCAACACCACCAATATTGGCCGTAAGATTCTTGCCGAACACCCCGACACCACAGGCAGCCTCGGTTGCGCCATCTCCGAAGCCGTTGAGGCAGCCGTGTCGCAGGAAGGCTATCGCTATGTGCTCGGCTCGGTGCTCAACCAAGTGCTTCTGCACCAAACAGTTATTGGACTTGAAACAAAAACCGCTCTCGACAAATACGGCATCAAGCCCGACATCATCATCGGTTGCGCAGGCGGCGGCTCAAACCTCGGCGGACTCGTCAGCCCATTCGTTGGCGAAAAACTGCGTGGCGAAGCCGACTATCAAATCATCGCCGTTGAACCGGCTTCGTGCCCAAGCTTCACTCGCGGCAAGTTTGCCTACGACTTCTGCGACACCGGCATGATTTGCCCGCTCGCCAAGATGTACACCCTGGGCAGCCAGTTCATCCCGTCAGCCAACCACGCCGGAGGCTTGCGATTCCACGGCATGAGCACCACCCTCTCGCAGCTCTACCACGACGGACTCATCGAAGCCCGCGCCGTTGAGCAGACATCGGTGTTTGCCGCTGCCGAACAGTTTGCCCGCGTCGAAGGCATCCTGCCTGCCCCCGAGAGCAGCCACGCCATTCGCGTTGCCATCGACGAAGCCCTCCGATGCAAAGAAACCGGCGAAGAAAAAACCATCGTGTTCGGACTCACCGGCACCGGATACTTCGACCTCGTGGCTTACGAGCAATTCAACAACAAAACAATGTCAGACGTAATCCCCACCGACGAACAGATTGCCGAAAGCCTCGCCAAGTTGCCAAAAGTGCCCGGCTTAGAATAAGCATAGGCGTTTAGTTTTAATTGGTTTTAATAAGCATAGGCGTTTAGTTTTATAGTAAAATAGTTTGAAGACTCAACAAAGAGGTGTATCACGGATGGTGGTGCACCTCTTGCTTTTTCCGCCACCGCCATTCCACCCTCGCACTCGCACTCTCCCATCCCATAGCACTTACAACCCAAGTACACCTGCCATTCACAAATAATTTAGTATATTTGCACTCGATTATTTCGAAAGGAGGAAAATCAAATGGAACAAGACAGAAATCGGCGAATCTACCGCGTCACGCTGCTTGGCAGCGTGGTGAACATGCTGCTGCTCATAGCCAAGTTTGCGGCAGGCATACTCGGGCACTCGGCGGCGATGATTGCCGATGCTGTGCACTCGCTGAGCGACTTTGTCACCGACGTTATCGTGCTGGTGTTTGTGCGCCTGAGCAACAAGCCTGCCGACGACGACCATGCCTACGGACACGGCAAATACGAAACCATAGCCACCTCAATCATCGGCATCGCGCTGTTTGCCGTGGCTTGCATGCTTGGTTGGGAGGGTTTAACCAAAATCTACGCATTCTGTTGCGGCGAACAGCTGCAGTCGCCGGGGCAAATTGCCCTCGCCGCCGCCATCATAAGCATCTTGTCGAAGGAATGGGTATATCGCATCACTCGCAAGGTGGCTTACGAAGTTGAATCGTCGGCGCTCGAAGCCAATGCATGGCATCACCGCAGCGACGCGCTCTCGTCGATTGGCACTGCCATAGGCATCGGCGGCGCTGTGTTGCTGGGCAACAAATGGGCGGTGCTTGACCCTATCGCTGCCGTGGTGGTGAGCGTGTTCATCATTAAGACGGCATACATGCTCATTCGCAAATCGTCGGGCGAACTGCTTGAGGAACGCCTACCGAGCGACACCGAGAACCTCATACGCGACATCGTTTACCGCACCCGCGAGGTGAAGGACATTCACCACCTTTACACGCGCCGCATAGGCAGCACCATAGCCATTGAGATGCACCTGCGCTTGCCGGGCGATATGCCGCTTGCCGAGGCGCACCGCCGCGCCAGCGAAATAGAGCGCAACCTGCGCAGTGAGTTCGGCGCCGGCACCCACATCATGCTGCACCTCGAGCCTATAAAGAATGCCCCAACACAATAAAACATGCCCAACTATGAATAGCCCCAAAAATTCTTCCGAAACTTACAAGCTGAGCACTTACGGCTTTTGCCTGAACATCTCAATCATCTTCCTCATCTCGCTGGCCATCAGCATCGTGCCGCTGCTGTTCAGCAAAGAGTCGGCGGTATTCTACAGCAGTCAGCCTTTCTACATTGCAGTGCTGCTGTTGTTTGTAGGGTGATGTACTACAAATGGTATGGCGTACTGCTGGCGGCGTTCACCTTTGCCATTTGCGGGTTTTTCTACCGTAGCAACCCGTCCATTGCATTCCTTAACAGCGCAATCAACATTGTGCAGATAATACTTCTGCTTTTATCCTACCTCGGGCTGAAAAAGATTAAGGCTCAGAACCTTAACATGTACTCACAAGGCAAATTCTTTCTTTCGGTGTACAACTTTGTGCTCATCTTGGCGTTCATTGCCTACATCATCTACTGCACATCGCAAAAAACCGACATCATTAACATCTTGGCATTGTTCTCGTCGTTTATTTTAATCATCACGCTCCTGAAAGCCGCTGTTGCCAAAGACGTACGCCTGATTTATTTCACATTTATGATAGCGTTTCTGCCGTCGGTGGTTGTCAGCTTCATTTCGGCATTCGTCAACGAGGTGGCTGCCGACGCACGGTTCAACTATATCGTGGTGTGGAGTCTATCGAACTACATTCTGCTGCAAACTGCCGGGTATCTCCTGTACCAAATATTTTTCACCCGCGAAATAACCATGCTCGACAACGCCAAGATTGTGCAGGTCGACGCAAGCAGCATAGCGCTCTATCTGTCAATTCTCACGTGGAACATGCTCATACTGTGGATGATGAACAGCGACATCATCCGCGTGAACTCCTACATATATTTCTTCCCGTGGACGCTCGGCAACGTGTTCCTGATAATGAATCTCTATTTCAGCAGTTTCTACGACGCCGAAGCCGAAACCGACAAGTTTGCGTGGTACGAAAAACGGGTTATTGTGGTAGAGAAAAACACCACCACAATCATCACTCTCATCTCATTCATGCTGCCGTTGTCGTTCAGCCTCATCGAGGTGATTCCGTCATATCTGCCCATATTCTTCATCGCCAACATATTCTGCACCTGTCTGTCAATCGGGTTGATATGGACGCCACGCAGCAACGTAAAGTTCATCGGGCTGCTAAAAACGCTCAAAACCATCTTCTACACCTATTCAATCACGCTGCTAATGCTGTGCGTAATCATGGTGATGAGCCTGATATAAAATAGGCTCTTAAAAACAACCACGAGGCTGTGTAACGATGGATATTGCCAAAATAACACTCGCCATGTCGCCCGAAAGGCAATAAAACAAAATAGAAAAGAAGCAAAATTTCTACAACTTACTTCCTGCACACATTGCTGGTTTTCAAATCATCACACTCATTTGATATCTGGCGCACAACCGCGCGAGCGGTTGCAACTTCAATAACGACCTCACGTTGACGGCGAACGAAGCGATGCCGGCTACGTGGGGAAAGCCAAAGAAACCCAGAGGCATCAACCGTGGAGCGGTTGCAGACCCGGCAGCAATGATAATTCGCGTCCTGTACTTTGCCAAAGGGAATCAACCCCTACCGCGGGTTACGCTAATGCTCACCCCTCGGCTGAGTCCCGTCGGCTAAATCATCCGTGGTTGCGCCTTTCTGACGCCTAATAACGAGATTACCGAATAATTCTATTGTAATTATGGCGCATCCTCGTCATATCAATAGGCAACCAATCAGTTAAGCGCGGCACATTTTCGTGACGCAAAAACGGCTGCCGCAATCGCGACAGCCGTCGGTATTACCATCTATCTACTGGTAAGAAATGTCTGAAATATTCTGTTAATCAGAAGAGGCTAATGATTAGTCGATTTCTTCGTCAGCTTCGTAACCGCCCATTTCACGCAAAGCGTTCTTCAACATAACATATTGTTGGAAGAGGTGGTTAACAGGCACTTCGTCTTGAGTGTAGTCGTGCATTGGGCTCTTGAGGAAGAAGCTCAAGAAGCGTTGTGTGCCATAGCGGCCAGCGCGAGCAGCCAAGTCGCTGAGCAATACAAGGTCAAGGCAAAGTGGAGCTGCAAGGATAGAGTCGCGGCAGAGGAAGTTAATCTTGATTTGCATTGGGTAGCCCATCCAACCAAAGATGTCGATGTTATCCCAACCTTCCTTGTTGTCGTTGCGCGGTGGATAGTAGTTGATGCGCACTTTGTGATAGTATTGAGTGTCTTCATCGTTGCCATGGCCGTAGAGGTCAGGTTGATTTTCAGGAACCAAGATTGATTCGAGAGTCGACAACTTGCTCACTTCCTTAGTGCGGAAGTTAGCTGGTTCGTCGAGCACGAGACCGTCGCGGTTGCCAAGGATGTTGGTTGAGAACCAGCCATTCAGACCCAAGCAGCGAGTGCCGATGATTGGAGCGAAGCCCGACTTAACGAGTGTCTGACCGGTCTTGAAGTCCTTACCTGCGATAGGCATCTTGGTCTTTTCAGCGAGTTCCCACATAGCAGGAATGTCCACTGTGGTGTTAGGAGCACCCATGATGAAAGGAGCACCTTCGGTGAGAGCTGCATAAGCGTAGCACATCGATGGAGCAATGTGTTCGCAGTCGTTAGCCTTCATTGCAGCTTCGAGGTCGGCAAGGTGATAGTGTACCTTTTCGTTAACCGGAACGTAGATTTCGGTAGAAGCAGCCCAAAGAACAACCACGCGAGCAACGCCTGTGCGTGCCTTGAAGTCGCGGATGTCTTGACGAATTTGCTCCATCATGTCCCAACGGTCCTTGCAAGTCTTCACATTGTCGCCATCAAGACGCTTTGCATAGTTCTTGTCGAAAGCAGCCTTCATAGGAACGATTTGAAGCAACTCGTCCTTAACAGGTTCAATGTCCTTTTCCTTCAACACTTCGCAGTTGATAGCGCTTTCATAAGCGTTTGCTGGATAAACGTCCCATGCACCAAACACGATGTCCTTGAGGTCAGCAATTGGAACAATGTCTTTATAGTGAAGATATTTCTTGTCAGCACCGCGACCTACACGAATCTTGTCGTATTGGGTCATCGAACCTACTGGCTTTGCAAGGCCTTTGCGTGCCATGAGCACACCGGTCATAAATGTAGAGCTAACTGCTCCCAAACCTACTACGAGGACGCCTAATTTGCCCTCTGCTTGTTTTACGTTTGTCATTTTTCTGTTTTTATGTTATCAGTTAATATTTTCTCATCTCGCTTTGGGGCGCTAATACCCCTTGCGTGCAAAACGCACCGACAAATGTAGGGGTATTTCGGTTACTAAAAAATAATTTATGTTTAATTTTTGTTTACAAATAGTTAAAAGATATATAGAGGGCACTATTTTTGTTAACTCATTTAAATTTTTGCCCTTTCAATGCGATTATTTGCAAACGAATGTTAATGCTTGCTCACACCATTTTTTGCTATTTTTCGCTATTTCTTAAAGAACATACACCAAATTGGCGGCATCACTGAGGTTTTCGCGGTAACAAAAACCCTGATAACTGAACTGAAGCAGCTCGGCGGGGCTGTTGATTTGGTTGGTTATCACATGGCGAGTCATGGCTCCGCGGCAGCTTTTGGCGTATACGGCAACTGCCTTTGTGCGGCCGTTGTTTTCGACAAGAAAATGCGGCTGAATCACTGTCACCTCGCGCTTCACGCGGCTCCAATCAAACAGGTGCTGCATCTCCTCGGTGGCAAGGTGCAGCAGCACGCCGTCGTCGGCTTTCACCGAATCGATGAGCAACCCGGTGAGCCTACTGCGCCAAAAAGCAAACATGTTTTCGCCGTCAGCCGATGGCAGGCACACCTTGCCCTCCATGCGATAGGGATGTATGCCGTTGAGCGGCCGCAACAACCCGTACAGAAACGAGGTTATCCACAAGTGCTGCTCGGCATATAGCAACTGCTCGGCGGTGAACTCGCGTGCACGCAGCGTCTTATAGGCTTGTCCGTAATAGGCAAGCACAGCAGGCTGCAGGGGCGCATCGCTGAAGAAATCGCGATAGCGCAACGCCGTTTCGGCGGCAATCTGACGCGAGCAATGCATCGCGGCAGCAATGTCGTCAACGTCGAGCGACGTCATATCGGCGGCAAACCGCATCGCTTCGGCGGCAAACGCCGGTGTGCTCAGCGCCGGAGCACAAGCATCGCCGGGGTCGGTCATTATTTTTGCGCAAGCAAGAAGTATTTGCATGGTTTTATGTTCTGAAAAAAAATGATTTGCCGAATCGGCTTCGTTGCCGCCTTAAATTCCGGCTTCAACAGCCATTCCTTTTTCGTTGATTCGCATGGGTATGAATCCAAATCCCCATCGCTGACCGCGGAATGCGTGCGGAATGGTGATTTCTATTCGGTTAATGCCTTGTTTGAGATTGAGTTTCACCGGCTGACGCATCCAATATAGTTGCTCGTCGGTGAACGGTTCCTCTTCCTGTGCTCTGCCCCATGTGTGGAACGGATAGCAATAAGCGCACGGCTGCTTCCAAGGCTCCGACGGCCATACGGCGGTGCCATTCACGGTTATCAGGCCGTCGTTTTCCCAGCGGTATTGCTGACCGATGCCAGTGGACATGCGGTCGCTTCGCGCCGGGGTGTCGAATCCGAGCCAAGCGGTCACCACAGTGTCGGCTGGCACATTAATATATGTGGTTGCCACTGCCTCACGGAGCGCATCGGGCTTTACGCCGCTGGTTTGGCAAAGTATGTCGAGGTCGATGGCTCCGCCCCATGCCTTCACTGTTTTGTCGCCGAGGGCAATATCCCAAGCGATGTGCGCATTAGCCACCCAGCGAATGTCGTCGGCAGCAAAGAAGCGGTCGCGGTGGCTGCTCATGCGGCGCTCAAACTGCGCCAAAGCCTTGCCGTCGGGCGTTGCCGGGTCGGGATAGAGATTTTCGTCGGGCATCGACGAACCGCCGGCGCCGCCGTTCCAAAAACGTTCGGCAAACGCCATCATGCCGTTTACCATGCCGTTGTGCAATGCAATGCGGCTTTTGTCGTCGACGCGCACATCATTCCACAGGCACAGAATTCCGCCAAGCGCCTTGGCGGTGTCGGGCACCTCTTGTCCGCAAGCCTTGTGCTGGAAGGCACGCATGCTGAAGAGGTTAGGGTCGTAGTAGTTCAGATAGCCCACAAACGAATCGACGTAGCGCTCGGGGCGTGCAATGGCTTTGGCATTCGATTCGGCTCCGCCGTTCCATATCTGACGGATGGTTCCAGGCATAACGGGCAGACCGGGGTCCCACACCATGGCTATGCGTCCGCGACTGGTCACATAGCCTTGCGCCCAACGGGCGAAGCCTTCGGGGTCATCTACATGCACCTCGTCGCTGCCAACGTGTATATACGGGCAAAGCGATGCCGGTATCTCCTCCAGAAACTCGTCGAGGCATTTGCTCAATGCTTCCATGCCTTGCTTCGACTGCATGGTGAAGCCCATGGCAGCGGTGAACGATTCGGAGTGACCGGGCATGTCAATTTCGGGAATCACCGTGATGCCGCGCTCGCGGGCGTAGGCACACAGTTCGCGTATTTCGTTGTAGGTATAGAATTTGCCTTCGTCGCGGCCACGTCGCTGATATTTCGGGTCGTTGAGCTGCGGAAAGCAGCGGCACTCGATGCGCCACGATGGGCGGTCGGTGAGATGCCAGTGAAACATATTCAGCCTGTATAGGCTCATGGCATCTATGGTGCGTTTGAGCATGTCGAGGGTCTGGTAGTTACGGCCGGTGTCGTGCATAAAGCCGCGTATGGGATAGCTTGCCCAGTCGTGGATCTCCACATCGGGCACACAGCCGTTGGCATCGGTGAGCTGGCGCAGTGTCTGGCGCGCCCACGCCTCATTACCCCATATTGTCGCCTTGCCGCGGCGTATGCTCAAGCCGTATTCGTCGTCGCCGTGAAGCGTGGCATGCTTCACGATGCGGCAATCCTTCAGTTTATTGAGTTTTGCGCTTTTCACGGTGCATTCCTTAGGCGATGGAATGAGCGATAAGCCAAGATTGTCAAGTTGAGCAATTTGTGCGAATGTGCTCGAGGCAACCATAAGGCACAGGGCAACAAGAAGATGCTTCATGATTCAAGATGTTTAGATTATTGTTCCTACAAAGATAATGCAAATCGAGAGCAGAATCGCCAAGCAAGGCTTGAGCGTTATGCCGAGTGCAGCCTATTTTCGCAGATTTTCTGCAAAGATAATGCGTTTGCGCCTCATAAGCAACACCTGCGCACGTCAGCTTCAACGAAAAAAAGACCCGCGAAACAGGTCGCGAGTCGTAAAAAAAAGTTTTTATAATGCACACAAACTTATCTCAACACTTTGCCAAGGATGTAAGGCAGTTGCTGGCGCCACGATGGCCAATCGTGGTCGATGTCGAATCCCCAGTAGTCGAACCATGCCGGCACACCTTTTTCCTTGAGTATGCGGTCCATTTCGCGGGTGCTCCACAGCAAATCTTCTTCCCATCGGCCTTGACCCACGCAGAACACAATGGTGCGTTGGCGATACATCTGCATCCACGGATGGTCGCCGGGCATATTCTTAAGGAAGTCCTGCGGCGAATTTTCGTAAACGGCGCCGTCCATATATCCGTCGAAACCGTAGCTGGCGTGATACAAGCCGCTGAGGGCAATCATGCCGTTGAACAGGTCGGGACGGCGGAAGAAAAAGTTGGCAGCATGAAAACCGCCCATCGAGCAGCCGCAGGTGAAAAACATCTGCTCGTTGTTGACGCGTATGTTTGGCAGCAGTTCATCAACTATATAACGGAACCAGCGCTCGTGCTGCTCGATGCGCCAACGCTTGTCGCCGCCTTTGTTCGTCCATGTTTCCCAATCGATGCCGTCAACGCAAATCACACGCAGGCGGCCAGCTTCGATGAACGGAGCCAACACGTCGAACATGTGATAGTTCTCCCAATCGTAGAACCTGCCGTCCTGGCATGGGAAGGCAATCATTGCTTGCCCGTCGTGGCCGTAAACTTTATATTCCATGTCACGATTAAGGTTGTGACTCCACCATTTGTGATATTCTATATTCATATTTCTGTGTTATTTACAAGGGTGTAGGGTGAATTATTCGGCACGGTTGCACACGTCGTAGAGGAACGCGTCGCGGGCATCGGCGTCGCGGAAGCGGGCTATGTAGGCATAATCGCCCATGGCAGGAGCCAAAGCAGGTGCAATGCGTGGCGTCATCATCATCGAATCGCGATATTTGGCGATGATGGCAGCGTTGTCGAGCACGTATGCCACATTGTCTCGGCGTCCGGCGAACACGCAATAGTAGTCGTCGTTGGGGTCGGGCGTTGTGCGGCGGTCGAAGGCAATCATATCAGCCCAAATCTTGAACATCGATATGTTGTGGGCATAGTTAATCATGTCGGGGGTGTAGCCGCCACCCGGGCGCATGTTCACTTCCAAAGCCACAAAGTCGCCCACCTCACCCAGACCACGATGAGCACGGTTGAGGCGGAAGAATTCGAGGTGCACAAATCGCGATGTCACGCCAAAGGCTTTCACTGTGCGACGGCCCCAGAAGCGCAGGTTTTCCGACATCTTCTTTTCAACAAAATAAGTCGATTCGAGGTTCTCGTTCACAACGTCGGCGATGCTTGGCGGGCACACGCACATCGATTCAACCAACGGTTCGCCCTTTGAGTTGATTACGGCATCGTAGGTGCAGATGTCGCCGGTGACAAATTCCTCAATCACATAATCGTTGACCTGCGGTGTAGTGGCAAAGAACGCTTCGAGGGCAGCTTCGCTCTCAATTTTGTGCGTACCGCCGGCACCTACGCCCACATCGGGCTTGGCAAACAGCGGATAGCCGGCATCAACCGAGAATGCTTTCACTGCATCGATGCCCTCACTCGCCTTGATTTGGCGGGCGGTGCGAATGCCGCCTTGGGCATAATATTTTTTCATTTCGCTCTTTTCCTTTATCGAATCGATGCGGTCCATCTTGATGCCCGTGTTCACATTGAAGTCGGTGCGCAGGCGTGCATCCGATTCCAACCAGAACTCGTTGTTCGACTCTATCCAGTCGATGCGACCGTATTTCCAAGCATAATAGCCCACGGCGCGATACATCTGGTCGTAGTCGGCAAGATTAGCCACATAATAATACTCGGTGAGCGAGCGCTTAAGTTCGGCGCTGAGCGATTCGTAAGGCGTGTCGCCTATGCCCAACACACGCACACCATTTTTCTGCAATTCATCGCAAAACTGCCAGTACTTCTCTGGGAAGTTAGGCGAAACAAACACGAAATTTTTCATATCCGGGTAATTATTTGACATCAACAGCTTTAATTCAATTTCATTTTGAAAGCAAACACGCCGTTTGCAAAACGAGTTTGTAATCGTTTTTGCAAAAATAATTATTTTCTATAACTTTGTAAACATTTTTCAAGAGAATAATAAAAAAACAACCAAAAATTTGCGATGCAGTACTTTCTAACAAGCAGCCCAAGCGTGTCGATGGACGGAGCCATCAACCCCGCCAACAATTTCCTCAGCAACCTGCGCGAAGCAGTGAAGCAGCCATCAAAGTGCATTTTCGTAACCACCTACCCCGACAATGCTCCTTGGAGCGACCATTGTTCGGGCTGCATGCGCAAGGCTCTTGAAGATGCCGGATTCAGGTTCGAAAAATACACGCTGCTCGACCGCCGCACTGCCGACAACGCCGCGCAGCTCGTTGCCGAAAGCGACTTCATCATCATGGGCGGCGGACATGTGCCTTCGCAAAACGCATTCATTCGCGAAATCGATTTGGCGTCGCTGCTAACCGGCTATCAAGGCGTGGTGATGGGCATCTCTGCCGGCTCGATGAACTGCGCACGTGTGGTGTATGCATTGCCCGAGGAGGAGGGCGAAGCCACCGACCCCCGATATAAACGCTTCTTGCCCGGACTCGGACTCACCGAGGTGCAGATTTTGCCACACTACTATCTATATAAAGATTCGCTCACGGGCGGGAAACACGCCTTTCGCGATTTGGCTATGCCCGACAGCATACTCGGACACCGATTCTATGCCTTCCCCGACGGCACATATCTGCTCGGCAAAAACGGCGTTGAGCAGATTCACGGCGAGTTTTTTGTTGTGGAAAACGGCGTGCTACGCAAAGTGGGCGAAAACGGCCAAGTGATGCAGCTCCCGTTCATCTAATCATTCACCTCGCTGAGCAGACCGGTGGTTGAATCCATAATGTAGCCACGCACCGTAATGTCGGCAGGCATGAGCGGATGGTTGCGTACTAAGTCGACAGTCTCTTTCACTGCCTCATCCACGTTGTCGAAGCCGTGAAGCCACTTCTCAAGGTCGATGCCGCAATGCTTCATGAGCGAGATGTGCTCATCGTCGACACCTCGCTGACGCATCAGGTGCAGCATCTCTTCTCCGTCCATCCCCTGCACACCGCAATCGGTGTGTCCAACAATCATAATTTCCTCAACACCCAATTCATATACGCCCACCAGCAAGCTGCGCATAGTGCTGTCGAACGGATTGGTGATTACACCGCCTGCGTTTTTTATAATTTTCACGTCGCCGTTACGCAGACCCAAAGCTGCCGGCAGCAGTTTTGTGAGGCGCGTGTCCATACAACTCACAATGGCAATTTTCTTGTCGGGATATTTATCAGTTAGATAGGATTCATATCCTTTTTCTGCCACAAACTCACGGTTGTATTTCAGTATTTCGTTTATCATAATTCACTGTTTTATAATTTATTTATGCGGTTAAGGGCTGCATCGTAGCCTTCAACCAAGTCGTGCATGATGTCAGCCACGGGGCGCACAGCATTGATGCCGGCAACCACCTGACCGATTTCGAGTTCGCCGTTCTCGATGTCGCCTTCAAAGATGCCACGCTTCGATGCCTTTGGTCCGAGTATGGCACGCAGCTCGTCGGCTTCGGCGCCGCGGGCTTCGGCTTGGGCTATGCGGTCGTACAAGGCATTCTTTATCAATCGCGTTGGCGACACTTTCTTCAGCGCCAGCATGGTGGAATCTTCGCCAAGCTCCACGCAACATTGCTTAAACAGCGGCGACGCCGAGCTTTCCTGGCTCACGGCAAACAGGGTGCCTATCTGCACACCTTCGGCGCCGAGCGCCATGGCTGCCAGCATAGCTTCGCCCGAACCGATGCCTCCGGCGGCAATCAGCGGCAACGACGTGGCTCTGCGCACCTGCGGAATCAGCGCCATGGTAGTGAGCTCTTCGCGTCCGTTGTGACCGCCTGCCTCAAAGCCTTCTGCCACCACGGCATCTACGCCGGCCTCCTCGCATTTAGCGGCAAACTTGCTGCTTGCCACCACGTGCGCCACCTTGATGCCTGCCTCGTGAAACCGGGCGGTGTATTTCTTGGGCGAACCGGCTGAGGTGAACACCACCTTCACGCCCTTGTCGATGATGAGCTGAATCACGCGGTCGATTTCGGGATACATCAGCGGCAGGTTCACGCCCCACGGCTTGGTGGTGGCTGCATTCATCTTGTCGATGTGCTCGGCAAGCGTTTCGGGGTGCATGCTTCCGGCTCCCAACAGTCCCAAGCCACCGGCGTTGCTCACTGCCGACGCCAAGCGCCAACCGCTGCACCACACCATACCTCCGGCAATAACTGGCAATTCTATGCCAAACAGTTCGGTTATTCTTGTTTTCATATAAGTTCGGTTTTATTTTCGTTATTATTCCTTATTAATATATATCAAAAAACGCATCGCAGCGGCAATTCGTTCACCGCAAGCGCCGCTCAAGGCATCTTCCACATGAAATTCATCCACGTGGGCACCTGCACAGCCCAGTCAGCTTCGCAGTGATGGCCTCCAATCTGGTGATAGAGCCACGTGCGCACGCCCTGCTTTAGCACAATGTCCTCAAGCTCGGTGATGTTGCGCGTGGTTGGGCGGTCGCTGCCGCGCCACTCCTTCGAGCCCCAGCTGAAAAAGATGCGGGTGTCGGGGTCGAGCTTTGCCTTGAGCGCCTCGGCACGCATTTGGCGCATCACAAAGCTGATGGCTGGCGACACCACAGCCGCCTTCGAGAACCAGCGGTTGTAGCGCAATATCGCATACAGTGCCATCAGTCCGCCCATCGACGAGCCGCCTATTGCCGTGGCTTCACGGTGCCACCAGGTGCGATAGTTGGCATCGATGTGAGGCTTCACCGTTTCCACAATCCACTGCATAGTCAAGTCGCCTATGCCCTTAATCGCTCCCGACGAGCGAGTGCGGAAGTTATAGGGCGAATACTCGCTCAGGCGGCTGTTGCCAGTGTGCGAGCACTCCAATCCCACCACAATCAGCCGCTTATCCCACTGGTCGAGAAAATCTTTCATGCCCCAGCATGTGCCGTAGGTGGCATCGCTGTCGCGAAACATATTGTGACCGTCGAACATATACAGCACCGGGTAACGCTCGTCGCTCTCATCGTAGTCGTCGGGCAGATAAAGGTGCACAAAGCGGTTTTCGCCGGCAGGTGGATATGGTAGTTCAAATCGTTTAATCATTTTGCGTAATAGTTTTAGTCGTGTAAAGTTAGAAAAAAATATTATCTTTGCATCGAACCATTATAATAATTCTAACAATAACCCGGCGACAAAACATTTTTTATCTTACACATAAACCCCACTCCCCCTGAACAATGAAACTATTAGCTACCATCATCTGCGGCTTTGCCGCCTTGAGCGCATCGATGCAGGCGCAAACCGTGTTGTTTGAAAGCGACACTGCCAACCATGTGTTCTATCGCATTCCGGCTCTGCTTGCCCACGGCAAAACGCTAATCTACTTCACCGACGACCGCTCGGGCGTGACCGACGCCACCGCTTGGGGCGACATCGGTTCGGTGGGAAACATCAGCATCGTGGCGCGACGCAGCACCGACTGCGGCAACACTTGGCAACCTGCTGTGCAAATGGTGGCTGAAGGCAAGGGCAACAAAGGCTTCGACGTGGGCCACGGCGACGCTGCCGTGGTGTGCGACCGCGAGAGTGGACGCATGCTGCTGATGTGCGCTTCGGGCACAGTGAGCTACGGCCGCAGCACTGTGAGCGTGAATGCCGACGGCAGCTCCTACGCCCTCGACCTGAGCAATGCCCAAAAAGTGGGGCGCTACTACAGCACCGATGGCGGTTACACTTGGCAAGGCGAGGAAGTGACGCCCGAAATATATAGCCTCTACGACACACCGTCGGCTCAAACCCAGGGGCTGAACAAAGTGCCTGTCTATCGCCTGTTTTTTGCCAGCGGACGCATCTGCCAGAGCAGCTTGGTGAAGCATGGCTCATACTACCGCATCTATTCGGTGCTCACCACCAATCGTGGCAGCCTGGTGGTTTATTCCGACGATTTCGGCGGCAAATGGCATCCTCTCGGCGGCTCTGATGCCTGCCCGGCTCCGCAAGGCGACGAAGCCAAGATTGAAGAACTGCCCGACGGAAGCGTCTTGCTTAGCTGCCGCATGTTTGGCGGTCGCTACTTCAACATATTCCGCTACACCGACACAGCCTCCGCTCAAGGCGAATGGGCTAACCCCGTGGCTTCTACATCGCTCGATGGCGGCACCGCAACCCAAAACAACGCCTGCAACGGCGAAATCCTAATTGTGCCGGCCCGCGACAGCAAGGGCAACGCTGTGTATGTGGCTTTGCAGTCGACGCCTTTTGGCAGCGCCGAACCGCTGGAGAGCAACATCGACCGCCGTTGCAACGTGTCGGTTTATTGGAAAGTGCTCAACTCAGCTGCCGACTTTGCCCGCCCCGAAGCATTTGCCACCGGTTGGACACGATTTGCTGTCACCGACCGCCGCTCGGCTTATTCCACTATGGTGGTCGACGCCAACGGAAACATCGCATTCGCCTACGAGGACAACGGTTGCATGCTGCGTCTGGGCAGCCAGCACACCGACATCTACGACATCACTTTCCGCACCTTCTCGCTCAAGGAAATCACGGGCGGCGAATGTGTCTACTCCAAAAACAAGACTCATCGCGCCAACTTCCTCAAGCGCCGCTGAAACGCCCTTTGGCAGCAAAAGAAACACCCATCAAGAGGCAACACGGCAATAATGCCGAACTTCATTACACTATTGACAACATTATGGCAAAAATCACCACATTACTCCTCGACTTTGGACGCGTGCTTGTCGACTACGATTTCGACAGGTTTTTTGCCGTGCTACGCGCCGACTATCGAGTGAGCGAGGCTGCTTTTGCCGAATTTATGCAAGTGGTGCTCGCCGAAGAAACCTATTCGAGCCTCGACCGCGAACTCATTCCCTTTGCACGCCAAGTGGACATGCTCAAACAGCAGCACCCGGCGTGCGCCGAGCTGTTCGACGCCTTCGACAAGCGCTTTCAAGAGGTGGTGACGGGCGAAGTGCCGGGCATGCATCAACTGCTTAGCGAACTACGCTCGAGCGGCTATCGCCTTTACGGACTGAGCAACTGGTCGAGCAAGGTGTATGAAACCATGCGCAACTATAGCCACCTGTTCGGGCTGCTGCACGACCGAGTGCTCTCCTGCGAAGAACACCTGTTGAAGCCCGAAGCCGCCATCTATCGTTGCGCCCTCAACCGCTGGAATCTCACTGCCGAAGAATGTGTGTTCGTCGACGACAAACAAGCCAACATCGACGGTTGCGAAGCCGTGGGCATCAAGGGCATACGGTTTGTCGACTGCCCCACCCTGCGCCACGAGCTTCACCTGCTGAACATCCTCTGAGCCCCGTCGTTCCGCATCGAAAAGCAATGCAGCAATCCCAACCTTGCCCACACTCACATCGGCAAGCGCATTGCCGTCCAAAACACGCCGCAATCAGCCATTATCGGCTTGCACAAACCCGAAAAATGTGTTGCGAAACATAGATTTTTATTAAAGAATTTTTTCGCCAATTGTTGCTAAAGAGCATAATTATCGGTAAATTTGCAAAACATAAACAATGACAACAAAATAATTAACTCAATTTTAATAACTTAAATTCTCAACACTCACTATGTGGTTATCAAAATCTTCTATAGGAAGAAAGGTTGTGATGTCGGTTACCGGTATCGCCCTCATCCTATTTTTAACATTCCACGTGCTGATGAATGCAGTGGCAATCTTTAGCCCAGAGGCTTACAACAAGATTTGCGGTATTCTCGGTGCTAACTGGTATGCTGTAGCGGCTACACTTGGTCTTGCCGCACTGTTTGTGATTCACATCATCTATGCATTCTGGCTCACCCTTCAAAACAAGAAGGCTCGCGGCAACGATGCTTATGAGGTAACTGCCCGCCCGAAGTCGGTTGAATGGGCATCGCAAAACATGCTTGCCCTCGGCGTGGTGATTGCCTGCTTCACAGTGCTTCACCTCTATCAGTTCTGGGGCCGCATGATGCTTGCCGAATTGTTCCCATGCCTGGAACTCGAATCGGTGGCTGTATGCCCGATGACCGGCGCTGAGCACACCATCGCAGCATCTGATGGCTGGGGTCAAATCATGCACCAATTCGGTGGTCCTCTCGGATGGGTTGTTCTCGTAATCTACCTCATCGGTTTTGGCGCCCTCTGGTTCCACATGACTCACGGCTTCTGGAGCGCATTCCAAACACTTGGCACAAGCAACGACACTTGGTTGCCTCGCCTCAAGAGCACAGCTTGCGCTTGGGCTACTGCAGTGGCTCTGTTGTTTGCCGTTGAAGCTGTAATTTTCACTATCAAAGCTCATTGCCCCGACTGCGCCGGCAAACCGACTCCTGCTTATGAGCTCAAAATCATGGAAAAGGCTTGCCACAACATGCCGGCTCCCGAAGGCATCTGCCCTGAAGCTCGTCCTTGCCACCATGGCGAAGGCGCTTGTGCCGAAGGTCACAAATGCCAAAAAGGTGAAGGCGCTTGCGCTAAAGGCGGCGACTGCTGCAAAGGCGAATAACATTAAAGCTGAGTGAATAACCATTAAAGAAATTTTTCAAAAAAAATCAACTATTATGGAAGAAACAAAAACAACTGCTGCTCAGCCTGTAATCGATTCAAAGATTCCTGAAGGTCCAGTCGCTGAGAAGTGGACTAACTATAAAGCACACCAAAAACTTGTGAACCCAGCCAACAAGCGTAAACTCGACATCATCGTTGTTGGTACCGGTCTGGCTGGTGCATCGGCTGCATCAACCCTCGCCGAAATGGGCTTCAACGTGCTCAACTTCTGCATTCAAGACTCGCCACGCCGTGCTCACTCGATTGCTGCACAAGGTGGTATTAATGCAGCCAAGAACTATCAGAACGACGGCGACTCGGTTTACCGCCTGTTCTACGACACAGTGAAGGGTGGCGACTATCGTGCTCGCGAAGCCAACGTATATCGTCTTGCCGAAGTGTCGAACAACATCATCGACCAATGCGTGGCTCAAGGTGTGCCTTTCGCTCGCGAATATGGCGGCACTCTTGCCAACCGCTCGTTTGGTGGTGCTCAGGTATCGCGCACATTCTACGCTAAGGGTCAAACCGGTCAGCAACTTCTGCTCGGTGCCTACAGCTCGCTCAACCGCCAAATTCAAATGGGCAAGGTGAAGAGCTACAACCGCTACGAAATGCACGACGTGGTGATGATTGACGGTCGCGCTCGCGGTATCGTTGCCAAGAACCTGGTTACCGGCAAATTCGAACGCTTTGCTGCTCACGCTGTGGTTATCGCCACCGGCGGTTACGGCAACACCTACTTCCTCAGCACCAACGCAATGGCTTGCAACTGCTCGGCTGCTATGGCTTGCTATCGCAAGGGCGCTTACTTTGCAAACCCTGCTTACGTGCAAATTCACCCAACTTGTATTCCTGTTCACGGCGACAAGCAATCGAAGCTCACCCTTATGTCGGAATCGTTGCGTAACGACGGTCGCATCTGGGTACCAAAGAAGATTGAAGACGCCAAGGCTCTGCAAGCCGGCACCAAGAAAGGCTCTGACATACCGGAAGAGGACCGCGACTACTATCTGGAACGCCGCTACCCGGCATTCGGTAACCTCGTGCCTCGCGACGTGGCTTCGCGTGCCGCTAAGGAACGCTGCGACAAGGGATTCGGCGTGAACAACACCGGTCTGGCTGTATTCCTCGACTTCTCTGAAGCAATCAACCGTCTTGGCATCGACGTGGTTCGTCAACGCTACGGCAACCTCTTCGATATGTACGAAGAAATCACCGACGTTAACCCAGGCGAACTCGGCAACACCATCAACGGCGTGAAATATTACAACCCAATGATGATATTCCCTGCCATCCACTACACAATGGGCGGTATCTGGGTTGACTACGAACTGCAAACATCGGTTAAGGGCTTGTTCGCTATCGGCGAATGTAACTTCTCTGACCACGGCGCTAACCGCCTCGGTGCTTCGGCGCTCATGCAAGGTCTTGCCGACGGCTACTTCGTGCTGCCTTACACCATCCAAAACTACCTGAGCGACCAGATTCAGGTGCCTCACTTCTCAACTGACCTCCCTGAATTCGAGGCAGTTGAAAAGGCTTGTATCGCCGAAGAAGAACGCATCATGAACATCAAGGGTACCAAGTCGGTTGACTCAATCCACAAGGAACTCGGTCACATCATGTGGGAATACGTTGGTATGGGTCGCACCAAGGAAGGTCTTGAAAAAGCCCTCAAGGAACTCAAACGCATCCGCAAGGAATTCGACACCGAACTGTTCGTTCCTGGCAAGGCTGGCGACGGCATGAACGTGGAACTCGACAAGGCATTCCGTTTGAAAGACTTTATCACTATGGGTGAACTTATCGCTTACGATGCACTCAACCGCAACGAATCGTGCGGTGGTCACTTCCGCGAAGAATATCAAACTGAGGAAGGCGAAGCTAAGCGCGACGACAAGAACTACTTCTACGTATCGTGCTGGAACTACCAAGGCAACGACGACACCGCTCCTCAACTTATCAAGGAACCACTCGAATACGAGGCTATCAAGGTTCAAACCCGTAACTATAAGTCATAATCAACTAATTAAGAAAACGTAATTCAAATGGCAAATATGAAAGTAAATCTTAAGGTTTGGCGTCAAGCCGGCCCTAAGGCACAAGGCGAATTCAAGACTTATTCGGTTGAAACTGACACCGAAACATCATTCCTTGAAACCCTTGATATCCTCAACGAACAACTCGTTGAAAAGGGCGAAGAGCCTATCGTGTTCGACCACGACTGCCGCGAAGGCATCTGCGGTATGTGCTCGCTCTACATCAATGGACACCCTCACGGCCCATCGACAGGCGCAACCACCTGCCAGCTTTATATGCGTAAGTTCCAAGACGGCGAAACAATCACTGTTGAACCATGGCGCTCGGCTGCATTCCCTGTAATCAAGGACTTGATGGTCGACCGCAACGCATTCGACAAGATTCAACAAGCCGGCGGCTACGTGTCGTTCAACTGCGGCGGTGCGCAAGACGCTAACGCAATAGCTATTCCTAAGCAGATTGCCGACGAAGCAATGGACTCGGCTACCTGCATTGGCTGCGGCTGCTGTGTGGCTGCTTGCAAAAACGGTTCAGCTATGCTCTTCGTCTCGGCAAAGGTTAGCCAATTCGCCCTCCTGCCTCAAGGCAAGGCTGAAGCTGCTCGCCGCGCTAAGGCTATGGTGGCTAAGATGGACGAACTGGGATTCGGTAACTGCACCAACACCGGTGCCTGCGCTGCCGAATGTCCTAAGAACATCAGCCTGAGCAACATCGCTCGCCTCAACCGCGAATACATCTGCGCTAAGGTGAAAGATTAATGCATCTGTTAGAGAGGCTTACTCTCTATCAACCATAATCATTGCAATCCCTGCCCTATCGGCAGGGATTGTTTTTTTCGTGAGCACCTGCAAGAGAAGCATCGTCACCCTCAAGGGCGTAAAAGAGCCTTCTCATTAAGCGCCTACAATGTCCGACTGGTCAGACAGGTCAGACCGAAGCGTCTACGCCCACAGCAGTTAAGCATCGTGAAGCACCTTCGGCGCTTATACTTCCACTGTGCGGACTCCATACAAAGCCGCTCGTTGCTGCAAGCAACAATTGAGCCACGGCATCAGCGACGCCGTGGCTCAATTTCAACACATTATATTATAGATGAAATCAATTCACCTGCACAATGAGGAAGTTGCTAAGTTCCCAGAACTTGGCGCTATTGGTAATCACCAAAGTCTTGCTGTTGCCGTTATCGATAATCTTATACGAGCTGGCAGGATGCTTGCTCAGCACCTTCGCTTTGGAGGTGTGCAGAGGCAATTCGGTGAGCGTGCGCTTGTCGGCGCGTGTGAAATACGACAACTCGTAGTCCGACTCCATCACTTTGGTTTTTCTCAAGAAACCGCTTTCAATAATCTTATTGTCCTTCAGTTCCTTTTTCGAGCCGAGCACATAGTAGCAAGTGTTCAACTCGTTGGTTAAGCGTTCGCCCTCGTCGAGTGCTGCACGTTTTTCAATGTTAACCTTGGTGTTTTCGTCCTTCAACGAGTCCACGCTCACGTTCAGCTGGTCGATGCGCATGTTAGCAGCCGCCAGTTGGGCGTTCAAGCCGCGTATGGTTTCCTCCTGACCCTCAATCTGTTTCTTCAGATTGGTGATGGTTCGTTTCATCTCGTCGGTGTAGCTGTTCGACTTGCTCAAGCGGGCTTCGAGGGCTTCGAGGCGCTGACGGCGGTCGGCAAGCGCCTGCTGAATGAGAGCCATATCGCCCAATATCTGTTGCTTTTTGTCGGGTGATTCCGACACAAGGTTGGCAGTATTGAGGATGTTTTCCATATCCTTAATCTGGTTCATGCCATCGCTCACCTCCGAAAGGAGCGCCATCAGGCTGTCTTTTTCGGCAAGCGCAGTGCGCAGCGAATCGTAGCGTTCGGCATCGGCATCCGGCTGAGCAGATTCGGTTTTACCGCCGCCACAGGCACACATAAGCAAGGCTATGAAAGCAAAGAGTGATAATGCTAATTTTTTCATAATTGTCAAATAATTTTTTAGTGACAGAAAAGTTAAATTAAGATTGTGTTGTGGAGAATTATTGTTCGTCGGGGTCGACCACGCGATTGCGCTGCTTGAATTGGGCATATTTGTCGACTTTGACGGTGGTTTCGGGTTGTTTGCCAGCCACAACAATCACAATCTCGCCGCGCGGAGCGTTTTGGGTGAAATAGTCCACCAACTGGGCAAGCGTGCCATTGTGAGTGGTGTTGTGCAACTTGGAGATTTCGCGGCTCACCGAGGCGTCGCGGTCGGCACCAAAGGCTTCGGCGAGTTGCTCGAGCGTGCGCAGCAGGCGCAGCGGCGATTCATAGAAAATCATGGTGCGTTCCTCGGCAGCAAGAGCAGCGAGCTTGGTGGCACGACCTTTTTTCTGCGGAAGGAAGCCCTCAAAGCAAAAACGGTCGCAAGGCAAACCTGAATTGACAAGCGCGGGCACGAAAGCCGTTGGTCCGGGCAAGGTTTCCACCTCAATGCCAAGGCGGCGGCACTCGCGCACAAGCAAGAATCCGGGGTCGGAGATGGCAGGAGTGCCGGCATCGGAAATCAATGCCAAGTTGCTGCCGCTTTGCAGGCGCGCAGTCACGTTAGGCAGCGAGTCGTGTTCGTTGAACTTATGATGGCTCGACATGGGCGTGGCGATGCCGAAATGCTTCATGAGCACGCCGCTGGTGCGAGTGTCCTCGGCGAGCACCATATCCACGCTCTTGAGCACATTCACGGCGCGCACGCTCATATCCTCGAGGTTGCCAACCGGTGTAGGAACTATATAGAGTTTTCCTGCCATACGACTTTGTCACACTTGCGGACGCTTGTTCCAAAAATGATTCTTGATAATCACCATGAAATCAGCCACTTCGGGCGAGTCATGTTCCCATTGAAGGTCGTTGTAGAAGTAGTCCTCAGCCTCGTCGAACGAGTGCATGGCTTCGATGAGATTCAGCGTTTCGTTCATCACCGAATCGCTGTTGCCAAACAGCTCACGACGATAGCGATAACGGTCGTTGAGCGAGAATGCTTGGCGCAAGTCTTTTGTCATGTCGCGATGCAATGCCTCGTCGAGTGTGAGCGGCTGGTCGTCGGGGTCCGGCTCAAATTCCTCAAATTCTGCCTCAGGCTCAACTTCCTCAGGTGCCGGTGTCGGTGCCTCAACTGGCTCTGACTCTGGCTCATCTACTGGTGTCGGTTCGGGTTCAGAAACAACCGAAGGCTCGGGTGCCACGACGGGCTCGGGTTCAGAAACAACCGAAGGCTCAGGTGCCACGACTGGCTCAGGCTCAGCGGCTACTGGAGCCGAAGATTCCGCCTCCACTGGTTCCGCTGCCGATGGTGCATCTTCGTCGTCGACAAACTCCACAGTGATGTCGTCGTCGGGCTCATCGTCGGGCAATGCGTCGATGCCCTGCTTATTGTCCGATGCAGCCACACCAGCCAATTCGCCTATGGCGGCTGCTTTCTGCTTAATCATGTCAAAAACCAAGTTCGGCACATCATCGCCGCGTTTCTCGGCAATCAGCAGCAGGCCTTCCAATTCGAGCACTTGCTTCAATAGGGTTTCAAGCGAGTTATCCATATTGTATATTTTTTATTATCAAATCACCATAGCGCCGCCTTTTGTCAAGGGGCTTTTGCGCTATATTATTGCAAACCTATTAAAAAGTTCAGAAAATACACACATTTATGACAATTTTTATTATCGCATAAACCAATTTTAACACAACAGGCTATTGACAATTCACTCAGCCAAAGCTCACTCATCGGCAGGGCGGCTCTCGCCTTTGCGCTGCGTGAACAGGTTGAGCAGCAAGGTTTCAATTTCATCTTTCAGATGAGAGCGTGAGCCTTGCCAGTTGTTCACGAGCACCGCCCATGTGTATTTTGGGCAGTCGGCAGGAAAATATCCCACATAGCATTGCACATCGCCCATGCTGCCCGATTTCGAAGCAATCTTGCCCTTGAGCGGCGAGTTTTTAATTTGCTTTCCGATGTTGCCGGTAACGCCCAGATGCGTCATCAGCGACGCCAATCTCACACCCGTAGCCACACTGTCGGCATTGGCTTGGCGTAGCATTTGCGCAAAGAATCGCGCCGTGGCTTTGCCGTTGCGAGCCAGCCCGCTGCCGTCGCGCTGAAACAGCGGCTTGGTGTCTATGCCCTTGCTTTCCCACAAGCGTTTCACTGCAGCCATGCCGTTGGCTGCCGTGGCATCTTTGCCGTCGTTGCGGGCTATGGCACGCAGCAGCGCCTCGGTGAACATGTTGTCGCTGCGGTCGAGCAGCGATGCCACTATGCGAGTGAGTTGCGGCGAGCGGTGGTCGACCACCAACAAAGTGTCCTGCAAATCTTCGGGCTTGATGCGCTTGTTTTTCACGTCGATGTCGGCAGCCTTGAGGCTATGCTCGATGCTGTCGCAAAGCAGCTGCGCCGGATTAGGATTCACAAAATCGTCGACGTAACGCTTGTCGCTGCGGCGAATGTCGCCATAGAGAATTATGTTTGGGTTCGGACCGATGTTCAGCAGTCGATACATGTTCTGCACATCGCCAACGCGTGCATGGCTGATTACCTGACAATTGCCGATGGCTGGCGTGAACACAAAATCGGTGGCTTCGGTGCCCGAGCGGTCGAAGCTGAGTTTCACCAGATTGTCGTGAAAATTTATGGCATGCACGCCGGGACCGTAATCGTAGGCAAGGTCTTCAATCATCCAGTTGTCGCTGAAAGTTTCAAACGGATAGGCGCTTTCGTCGTAGACAATCGAGCCGTCGATTTTTTTCACACCCAAGCTGTCGAGCGCAGCCACCACCTCAGCCACAATATTGGGGTGCGAAGCAAAATGGCGCGAACCGAGCGTCGGGTCGCCAAATCCTTTCACTACCACGTTGCCACGCAGGCGGTTGCCCTTCAGTTCGCCAATGGCGCTCACTGTGGTGTGAAAACAGTAGTCTTTGCCCAGCAGAGCCAACGCCGATGCCGACGTCACCGTCTTCATCGTGGAGGCTGTGGTGATTGCCAAATCGGGAGCGTTCGAAGCCAGCACCGTGCCGCTGTCCACGTCCATCACACAAACGCCCACCGAGGCGTTGCGCAGATAGTCAGCGTGGGCAAATCGGTCAACCGCCACCTGAAATTCGTTCACCTGAGCCATGGCGCTACCGGCAAGCAGCACACCAGCGGCAATAGTAAGTATTCGTTTCATAATCAACAATTTATGTTTTATTTGCATCCTCCTCAATGAAGGATAATTCGTTCAAAAAAAAAGCAAACGCAGCCACGCCTCACATATGCAACCTGCGCACGCCACGCATAGCCAACCGCATGAATGCCAACACCTGGCGGCTGCCAATAATCAGCAACACACCCACTATGATGAGCAGATTGCCAATGGCAATTGAGGGAGTGAACGCCTCGCCAAACACCAAAATGCCCACTACCACAGCCGTCACCGGCTCCAACGCGCCCATGATTGCCGTTGGCGTAGAGCCTACCAGTTCGATGGCGCGGGTCATGGTCACCAGCGAAATCACCGTAGGCACCACAGCAAGCATCACAGCATAGCCCACCGCGTTTGCCGTGGGCAGAAGCATGAGCCGATAATCATCAGCCGTGAGCGAATGCAGCGCAATAAGGCAGGCACACAATGCCATCACATACATGTTGAGCGTGAGCACCGGAATCTTCACCCGCCAGCAATTCAGAGCAACGATATACACCGAATAAGCCACCGATGAAGTCATCACAAAGGCGCATCCCACGGCATTCAGGCTGCCAGCACCGCCACCGTTGAGCATGGCTATCCCCACAAACGCCAACGCGAGCGACAACACCGTCACCACCGTGATTCGTTCATGAAAAAACACCGCCATGATTAGCGCAACTATGATTGGATAGACAAACAGCAACGTAGATGCTATGCCCGAATCCATATAGAGATAGCTGGAATAGAGCGACAACGCCGACACGGCAAACAGCACCGACAACAGCGCCACCAACGCCCAAGCGCTGCCAAGCAGTTTCGACATTGCTCCTTTGCCGCCCGACGACACCGATTTGGCTCCGGCGCCAAGCACAAAGCCTTGGCGCAGACGCTCACGCATGCCATTGCCACCGCCCTTTATTGTCCTAAATGCTATTATCGCAGCCAAAATAGCCACAGCAAGGGTGAAGCGCGAGAACAATATGGTGTGAGTGTTCATTCCTTCACGCCCGAGCATCAGCCCGCCCAACGGATTCAATCCGTAGCTCGCCGCCGACACTATGGCATAAATGCTTCCTTTTGTTACGTTATTCATCTCGTCAATAATTTTTTCACACGGTTATGTTTATCGGCGTGCAAAGTTACAAAAATTCAATCACATTATTGTCCTTTTGTGCTTTTTAGCGAGCAAATTAGCGCAATTGTTTGCAGATATCATTAAAATCCCTTATCTTAGCACAATCTAATAAATTAGGATTGATTTAATAACCTAAATGATGTGTTTTCATCACATATCGCGCTTTTTCACATTGCTGATTGTTGCCGCAGCTTCACTTTCGGGCTTTGCCGTTAACATGCCCACACCCACACAAATCTACGAGCAACAATGCGGCAAAAACCGCGTTGCGCTGAAAACCTACTCAAAGCAACTTTCTGCCACTAAATCGCTGCGCGACAAATATGCCATCTTAGAGCGTATGGCGGCAGTGAGCTACAATATGCCAGAAGAATTCGACGTCAACACCCAAAGGCTTAATGTAGCAACACAGCTGCGCAACAACTCCTACGAGCTCGACTGCTACTTGAGTTTCTGCCGGATATATTCCGAGCAAGACAACCGCCAGAAGGTGCAGCAATGGGCTGAGAAAATCTATGCCAACAGCAAGGCAGGCACTTACTATTGGCTCATGGCCAACTACTATGAGATAGGTGTAGCCTACTGGGCGGGTGATATGCGCTCGGCTTGGAGCCAGCTGCAACGCCTCGGGCTCGACGTAAAACGGCACAACACGCCATTTGGACAAGCATTAGTGGCTTTAATTACCTCCGAAATATATTCATTCACCAGCCAGGACAATAAAGCCGTGACGATGATTGACGACTATCTTGACGTTCTCGTCAAGCAAGGCAACCCTAATTTGCTCATGCTCGCCTTCTCGTCGGCGGTTTCATATCATTTCTTCAACGGCGACTATCAGAATGCCGGTTATTACATTCGGCTTTGGGAGAAAGAAGTGCAAAAACTCCAAACCAAACTCGACATTCCCGAGCAGCTGAGAGAAAACCTCTGGACAATCGAGATGAACAAAGCCATTCTCCTCTCCTACAGCAACAGCTACGACAAGCTGAACGACGCCATCAACCGACTGTGGGACTGCAAATACACGCCTTCGAAATGGAACCTTGCTCAATTCCTGCTCATTCGTGCCAATATCAACTATCACCATGGCAACGTGAATGACGTGGAACACGACATCAACTATCTGCTGCAGAGCAAGGACCGCTTCACACACGAATATCTGACCCTGTTGGCACAGACCTATCACTCTGCCGGCATGTATCAGCAATCAGCCCTCACGCTCAAGAAAGCCACAAACGTGCTCCGAGGCAACCTTAATGAAAACCTCTTGCGCGAAATCAGCCAATACGGGCAGCTGTCGAAGCAGCTCAGCAAGGACGCCGAAAACGACGACGCTCGCCTGCGCGACGCCCACACGCTGCACGTGGCGCTCATCATTGCTGTTGCAATCATCGCATTTGCGGTGCTCGTGCTGGTGGGCATTCTTTATCGAAACATCAAAAAAACCCGACGACTGAAGAAACTTAACGCCGACCTCAAGATTAAGCGCGAACAGATTTCTCGCCTGAACACCAACTTGGTGAACGCCATCGCCGAAGAGGAGGAAAGCAACCGCAAGAAAAACGAATTCATGGCAAACATCAGCCACGAGATTCGCACTCCGCTCAATGCCATTGTGGGATTCAGCGAAATCCTTTCTACGTCAATCATCGGCAAGGACGAGTTCGACAACCGCGAATTCACCGAATTGATTCGCTCAAACAGCGACTTGATGCTGAAGCTGGTGAACCAGATTATCGACACGCCAAACGACACTGCATCTGAGGTAAATCTCGAGAAAACCAACGTGGTGGAGGTGGCTGAAAAGGTGCTTTACTCAACCGAAGCTCTGGTGAAAGAGGGCGTGAAGGTGATTTTCGACTGTCCGCAGAAGCAAATTGAAATCTTCACCGACCGGTTCCGCTTGCAGCAGTTGCTCACCAACCTGCTGGGCAATGCCGCAAAATTCACCAATGAAGGCTCCATCACGCTGTCAATCAATCTGAACGACGTGTTCGTGACGTTTGCCGTCACCGACACTGGCTGCGGCATCAAACCGGGCAAAGAAGAAAGCATATTCGGACAATTCGAAAAAGCCGACGAGACATCGCAAGGCAGCGGACTGGGGCTATACATCAGCCGTGCCATCAGCCGAACCCTCCTTGGCGAACTTTACGTCGACAAGACTTACACCAACGGCGCCCGTTTTGTGTTCAACCACCCTATCGACCTCGAGCAGCAGCTTGAGAGAAAGGAGGTAAAGGCATGACCCGCACATTACTGAAACTTGCGCGTGTGGCATTGCTGGCGGCAATGGCGTTGCTGAGTGTTTCGGCTTACGCTGTCGACAGCACTCTGGAAACACGCACCAAGGAAAGCCTCCAGAAGGCTGAAAACGACCGCGAAAAGATGCGCTTGATTGGCAAGCTGTCCGACATCAACTTCGGACTACCTGCCGAGCTCATCTACCTGAAGCAGCTCTACAGCTTGACATCGAGAAACAAAGACAATTACAGCAACACCTATAAAGCGATGGCAATCTCGCACATCTGCCGTTACTACTTCAACATCAACAAACTCGACAGTGTGATTGCATGGGCTCAGAAATTCGACGAGGTGCAACTCAAACCTGAGGTGTACTCGCGCTATTTCGACACCAAATACTATCAGAGCAGTGCGCACCTCGAAAAAGGCAACACCGAAAAAGCCCTCGGCGCCGCGCTCGACCTTCAGAAAGACGCTCAACGCCTACACAGCGAAGACGGCGAGGTGACTTGCTACGAACTGCTGGGCGACGTGTTCATGAAAACGAAGGTTTTGACCCAAGCCATCGACGCCTACTCGTGCGGCTACAACATCCTCAAGAAGCAAAGCCGACGCCCAACCTACCGCTTTCAGCTGCTCACACAAATTCTGGAGTGCTACACCGAGGACTCATCGTGCTGCGACGCCAGCATCTACCTCAAGGAGATGCAATCGATTTTCCAGAAAGGCGAGATAGCAAAATCGAGCGGTGCTCTCTACGAACGCTGCCTCAAGCTGTTCTATGCCTACTCGCTGCTGCACAGCGTGAACTCCGGCGACAAGGCAAATGCCAACTATTTCTTCACAATACTGTCGAAATCAGCCACCGTCGACGACTGGTTTGTGGAGGACCGCAGCACTCGCTCGATTGCCGAATACTACACGTCGTGCTCGCGCTACAACGACGCCCTCAAGTCAATCAGCAAGCTCGACAGCTCGTCGGTCGACCCGCTTTATTCGTTGCTCTACGCCAAGGGGCAAGTGCTGGAGCACCTCAAGCGCTACAAGGAAGCAACCACCAACTACTATCTTGCCTACGACACGCTTCAAAGCGAATATAACAAGTCGATTTTGAGCGACTTTAGCCAATTTCAAGACATCTGCCACGAGCAATACGTGGAACGCCTGCACAAAGAATACATGGCTGAGCGGCAGCGCAACAACATCATCTACACCTCGGTGTTCCTCGTGGTGGCGCTCATCATGCTCGCCCTGTTCGGCTACCATGTGCGCCGCAGCAGCATTCTGGGGCATCACCTCTCGCTCAGCGAAAAGCGCCTTCGCGCCGACGAAACCGAGCTGCTGCAACGCCAGTCGGTGCTTCGCGAAGCCCTCGAAAAGCACATGCAAAACGGCAGAATGAAATCGACCTTCCTCTCAAACATGAGTCACGAGATTCGCACCCCGCTCAATGCCATTGTGGGCTTCAGCAACCTGCTTGTTGAAAACGCCGGCGAAAATGCCGAACTGCGCGACTATGCCAACATCATCCGAGCCAACTCCGACTCGCTTATGGTGCTTATCAACAACATCTTGTCGTTAGGACGTATCGACTCGAACCGCGTGATGCTTTCTTGGCAAAGTGCCAACCTAATGGACATCATAGCCGCTGCATTGGCTCCGTACCAAAACAGCAAAGTGAAAACTATAATCGACAGCCCAAGCAACGACATCGAAATCGTAACCGACGCTTTACGCCTTGGCAAGGTGTTTGAAAACGTATATTCCAACGCTTTCAAGTTCACCAAAGAGGGACATGTGAAAACCACAATCACCCTCGACGCATTGAACGTGAACATACGCATCGAAGACACCGGCATAGGTGTGCCCAACGACAAGAAAGAGCTGATTTTTGAGCGTTTCGAGAAAGTGGACACCTTCAACCCGGGCAGCGGACTCGGATTGTCGATTTGCCGCGAGTTGCTCAAGCGAATGAATGGCACCATCTGTTGCGACAAAGATTACACCGACGGTCTTGCCATAATCATACAATTTCCTAAAGAACCACACAAGCCCCACGAATAGCCCCGCACGATGACCCTACGCTCCTTCATAACAGCTCTGCTGATATTGTGCTGCATTGAAGTGTGTGCCGCTACCGAGCACTCGCTGCCTGCAATATACACTACCACCACCGACCTCAATTTCCGCAACGGACCAGGCAAAAGCTACTCCAAGGTGACAACTCTGCCCCGAGGCAGCGAGGTGAAGGTTACCAATTTCACCTACAACAATTGGGCAATCGTGGAGATGAGCGGCAACACAACAGCATACTGCTCTGCAAACTATCTGCAATATGCAGGACCGGTGCCTGCGCCTCAAGCCGAGGCTCCTCGCAAAGCAAAGTCGCACGGATTAGTGCCCACCATAATCGGCTGGGCTTGGACAGCCATTCTTTGGGTGATTGGCATCATCGTGGTGCGCAAACTCATGCTGTGGTGCGCTTCGATAATCAGCGTGGTGGCGTATAAAGTTTATTGGGTGGCATGCCTGCCGTTCTATTTCATGAATTGGCTGCAACGCTATGCCTCAAAGCCTTGGCGACTGTTTTTCAAGTTCAACAGCGGCAACGACTCGCGCAACCAGGAGTTGCGGCAGATATTCGAATGGGTGAAAATCCCGCTATACATCGCCCTCACCCCGCTGCGTTTTGTCAATGCCGTCTACTATAACCTTGTGGTGCACTGCTCGTTCGAGTCGCTGAACTATGCCCTTGAAGTGCTCTATCCCAGCCACTATCGCGAAGGCGGCGACGACAATTGGATAAACTGGCTCATCTGGCTGCCATGGCGCATAATCAAATATCCCATGTGGCACGGCTCGCTCACATTCATCGAAAGCGGTATCTGGACCGTAGTCGACACCTTTATTCCGGCACTCACACTCTTTCACGGCACCGACACCACCGCCAGCGAAAGCATCACACAAAGCCGCGGTCGCGTGGGCAACAACAGCTGGCGCACCGAGGTGTGGAACGTGGGTGGCGGCAACTTTGCCGGCAACGGCATTTACTTCGCCCCCGCCCGCTCTACCGCGCTGCACTACAGCGCAGGCTCGCTGATTGTGTGCCGCGTGAGCCTCGGACGCGTGATTGACCTCGGGCTCGCTCCTTACAATATCTTTCGCCAATGCGGCCATGCCGATGCCCTCGGGGCTACACGTTGGGGATTGAACAACGGCTACACCACCGGCGAATGGTGGCGCGCCGACTGTCATTGGTGGGAATACTGCATGTATGATTGGAAGAACCGCTACAACCACTCGTGGCGCATTCGACCGCTGTATGTGCTGTCAATCGACGACGAGATGCTGCAACGAATACCCGGCGGCATGCACCACTGGCTGTTCCGCAAAATGGTGATTAACGACATCATCGACAGCTTCAACACCCTCGTAGAATGAACCGCCTTGCTGCACTTCGAGCATCTGCAATTTGGCAATTCCCGAAGATTTTCAGTAACTTTGTGCAAGCCTACGGAGGCAGTATGCTGCCACGCACTTCGCGGCACATCATCACATAGCCTCTTATACAATAACTTTTTTGAACAATTTGGCAGGGAAGCCGCGCTACGGCAATATCCCCCAACATATAAAATATTTTTTTACAAACCACTATGAGCACCACACCCGCCAACGGCGCAACCGACATCGACATTCAGCATCCTGAGCTGTGGACCATGCATCTGTGGCTCAGCGAACAAAGCATCAGCTATGCCCTGTTCACACGAGCACAAGACAACTCGCTCACATGGGGCACCATAGCCCTCGACATGAGTTTTGGCGACTATCTGAAGAGCCTGGAAAATTGCATCTACGACCATCCGCTGCTGCTCAAGCCCTACGGCACGGTGCGTGTGGTGTGCGAAAGCAGCCGGTTTGCCGTGCTGCCTGCCGAGGTGGCTGCCGACGACGATTTGGCTGCCGAAGTGTTTGCGGCATCAATTCCCGATGCCGACGGCGACGTGGCATTGTGCACCATGCCACGCTGCGGCGCTGCCATTGCGTTCGAATTGCCCCGCGGCACCAAGGGCTTTCTACAACGCACTTTCTTCAATTCGCCCATTGTGCACAGCCTGATGCCCCTGTGCGAATACTACGCCTCGAAGCAGCAGCAAACCTCGCTGCAGCGAATGTTTTTGCACCTCGACGCCGAACGAATGCGCATTTGCATCTTCGGCAAAGGCAGGCTGCTCATGGCCAACGTGTTCGACTATCGCAACCCCGACGATGCCGCTTTCTATGTGCTCAACGCTTGGCAAAGCTTCGGGCTCGACCCGCTTGCCGACGAAGTGCAGATGGCTGGCGACAAGCCGCAACGCGACCAGCTCACGCCCATACTGCGAAAATACATCAACTATGTGATGCCCACAATATTCCCGGCTGCCGCCATGCGCATCGGTCACGATGCCGTGAAAGCGCCCTACCCACTAATTCTGCTTGCCCTATGCGAATAATAAGAGGAAAATTCGGACGCCGACGCTTCGACGTGCCCAACAACATCACCGCGCGCCCAACTACCGACTTTGCACGCGAAAACATATTCAACGTCATCGAAAACATCATCGACCTTGAGGGCGCAACGGCTCTCGACCTCTTTGCAGGCACCGGTGCCATCAGCTTCGAGTTCCTGTCGCGCGAATGTGCCTCGGTGACAACCGTAGAAAAAAGCCACACCCAATTCAACTTCATACGCAAGGTGCGCGACATGCTTGCCGTGAAGAACATGACGCTCATCAAGGGCGACGTGTTCCGCTTCATCGAGTCGACAACCCAGCCGTTCGACGTGATTTTCGTCGACCCGCCATACGACCTGCCTAACTTCGGCGAGATTCCCGGCAAAATACTCGCTTCGAAGCTGGTGAAACCCGGCACACTGTTTGTTATGGAACATAGCAAGGCCTACGACTTCTCGTCGCTGCCCCACTTCCATCAACACCGCACCTACGGCAGCGTCAACTTCTCGCTATTCATCATCGGCGACTCGAGCACCGAGCAAGCCTCCGACGAACAACCATAACACTCCACACCGCAACCGCCATGCAACAAGTTTTCGACCCATTTGCCCGCCCACTGTATGTGATGCTCAAGCCCGCAGGTGCGCGCTGCAACCTGCGCTGCACCTACTGCTACTACCTTGAGAAATCGTGCCTCTACGATTCGCAAAGCCAAGGCGTGATGAGCGACCAGCTGCTTGAGCGCTTCATCGACCAATACATCAACTCGCAAACCATGCAGCAAGTGCTGTTCACATGGCACGGCGGCGAGACACTCATGCGCCCGCTGTCGTTCTATCGCCGAGCCGTGGAGCTGCAAAAGCGATATGCCCATGGCAAAATCATCGACAACTGTCTGCAAACCAATGCCACGCTGCTCACCGACGAGTGGTGCCGGTTTCTTGCCGACGAAGGTTGGCTGGTGGGCGTGTCGATTGACGGTCCGCAAGAGTTTCACGACGAGTATCGTCGCACAGCCGGCGGCGGCCCCTCGTGGCGCAAAGTGATGCAAGGCATCGAGCGCCTCAACCGCTACGGCGTGCAATGGAACGCCATGGCTGTGGTGAACGACTACAACGCCGACTATCCGCTCGACTTCTATCACTTCTTTAAAGAGATTGACTGCCACTACATACAATTTACACCTATCGTGGAGCGCATCCACCGCCATGCCGACGGGCGGCACCTCGCCGCACCATGCCAAACGGGCGACCCCGTGGCTGAATTCTCGGTCACCGCAGAGCAATGGGGCAATTTCCTGTGCACCATCTTCGACGAATGGGTGCGCAGCGACGTGGGCAACTACTTCATTCAGATGTTCGACAGCACACTTGCCAACTGGGTGGGCGAACAGCCCGGCGTATGCACTCTGGCAAAGACCTGCGGCCACGCCAGCGTGATGGAGCACAACGGCGACGTATACAGCTGCGACCACTTTGTTTTCCCGGAATACCGCCTGGGCAACATCAACACATCAACGCTCACCGAGATGATGTACAGCCCACAGCAGCAAGCATTTGGCAACGCCAAGCACGACACCCTGCCACAGCAATGCCGCGAGTGCCAATGGCTATTTGCCTGCAACGGCGAGTGCCCAAAGAACCGAATCATCCACACCGCCACAGGTGAACCCGGGCTCAACTATTTGTGCCAAGGCTACCGGAAATTCTTTGAGCATGTGGCACCATATATGGATTATATGAAGCAGCAGCTACTGCAACAGCAGCCGCCTGCCAACATCATGCAAGCCATACGCCGCGGCGAGCTATAGCACACGCTATTTGCCCAAGCCATAGTAATGCTTCAGCATCTTGCCCACAAACCGCCACGGCAGCATGTAGGAGCGGTGACGCCGTATGGGCGAATCGAACAACATGAAGCCAAGCACCAGCGCAATGCATCCAAAGCAAGCCCAACCGTAAACTGCCTTAACCCCCACAAGAAGCATATTATCAAGCAACGCATCGGCGTTGAGCGGTGCGGCGTTATGCACCCATAGTGCAGGCGAAGAATAGCGTGCGAAGCCGTCAGCCACATACCAACCAAACATTTTGGCATAAACGGCGCAGCCCAGGCAACCGCCAATCACCATGTGAATCATGTTGAAAATGCTAAGTCCCTGAAAGAAGTGATTGAAATCCATCACATCGTGCAACGACGCCATGAACACTATGCTGAGGGTGGTGTAGGCAAAGCCACGGCAGAAAAGCGGCAAATAAAGCATGTTGATGCTCAGGTGCGGCGACACGATGCAGTACATAATAGCCAAATAGCACAGCAAAGCCACACTGCCTATTATACCCAGCCTGATAAACGACATGCGCATCACCTTTTGCAACCACACCAGCGAGAACACACATCCGCAAATGTTGCCAACCCACACAGGCAAGCAAGAGCACGGCCGCAAGCAGCAGCTCTACTCTGTTTTTATTCATAAATCAAAAAAAATTAATTTTTAGTCTTTATTCACCCTGTATTTTACGAGCCTGCAAGGTGAGACCCTGGCCGAGTGGCGCGATGCAAAGTTAACAACAATAATTGAATTATGGAGCCTTATATCCGCCAAGAATTAAGGTTTATTAACAGCCTTGCTCGGCAACAAGGCGCAGGATGGCGTTAGTGGCATCGTCGGGTGCGAGCCAGACTATTGATGGGTCTTTGGCGTGCCAAGTGAGTTGTTTTTTGGCATAGACGCGTGTGTTTTTTTGGATGCGAGCAATGGCTGTATCGCGGTCCATTACGCCGTCGAAGTAGGCAAACATCTCCTTGTAGCCCACGGTGTTGAGCGAATTGAGGTGACGCAGATGGTAGACGCTTCGCACCTCTTGCTCGAGCCCCATGTCAATCATTTGCAGCACGCGGGCGTTGATGCGCTTGAAGAGCTGTGGGCGCGGCAGGTTGAGGGCTACCTTGACGATGCGGAATGGGCGCTGCTTGGCGGTTCCACGGCGCAGCGAGGTGTAGGTGACGCCCGACTGGGTGATTATTTCAATGGCATGGATTACGCGTTTCGTGTTTTGGCGGTCGACGATGGCATAATACTCCGGGTCGGCAGCTTGCAAGCGAGCGAGCAGCCCGTCGAGCCCTTCGGCTTGATAGAGCTGCAGGGTGGCTTGACGCACCTCGGGGCTGATGGTGGGTATGTCGTCGATGCCACGGCAAACAGCGTCGACGTACATCATCGAACCGCCGCACATCACCGCATAGGGGCTGCGGCTGAACAGCTGCGGCAGCAGTTGCATCACGTCTTCCTCGAATTGCGCTGCGCTGTAGTAGTCGTCGAGATTTTTAAACTGCACAAAGTGGTGAGGCACGGCAGCCATCTGTTCGGCAGTTGGGGCAGCAGTGCCGATGGGTATTTCGCGATATATTTGACGCGAGTCAGCCGAGATGATGTCGGTGCCCAACGCCTTAGCCACGGCGATGGCAGTGGCTGTCTTGCCCACCCCAGTGGGACCAGTGATTACGATTAAAGTGGGTTGCTGGTTCATGCTACGGCAAGCAAATCACTTGAGATAATCCTCAAAATAGCGAGTAATTTTTTCGTGCAGATGCACGCTCTTGTGTCCGCGCATGTTGTGCTCCTCGCCCGGGTAAGCCAGGAAGTCAGGGTAGGTGTCGGCTTCGGCGCAAGCATTAAGGAACATCAGGCAGTGCTGAGGCACCACGGTGTTGTCGTTCATGCCGGTGATTACGAGCAGGCGTCCCTTGAGGTCCTTGGCGCGATTGAGCAGAGAAGTTTTTTCGTATCCCTCAGGATTAGTTTGCGGAGTGTCCATATAGCGCTCGCCATACATCACCTCATACCATTTCCAGTCGATAACCGGGCCACCGGCAACACCAACCTTGAACACATCGGGATAATTGGTCATGAGCGAGATGGTCATGAATCCGCCAAAGCTCCAGCCGTGCACGCCCAAGCGCGATGCATCGACGTACGGCAAAGTCTTGAGGTATTCCACGCCTTTCATTTGGTCCTGCATCTCAATCTGTCCAAGCTGGCGGAAAGTGGCTTGCTCGAAAGCCAAGCCGCGGTTTTCGCTGCCACGATTGTCGAGGATGTAAACGATGAATCCCTTTTGAGCCATATAGGTTTCCCATGAGCGCGACATCCAGTGCCACGAGGCAGCCACGTTGTGGGCGTGCGGACCGCCGTAGACATACACCACCGTAGGATATTTCTTTGCCGGGTTGAAATCGGCTGGCTTTACCATGCGCCAATAGAGGTCGGTGACTCCGTCGGCGGCTTTTATGCTTCCCGACTCGAAGATGGGCACTTGATAGCCTTGCCATGGGTCGGCGCTGCGATGAATTTCCACGCTTTTGCCGGTGCGGGTGTTGGTGATGGCATAGACTCGAGGCACATCGGGTTCACTCCAGCTGTCGAGCAGATAGCTGCCGTCGGCGCTGAGTGTAGCGCTATGCACGCCCAGCCCATTGTCAAGCAGGCGACGGGTGCCTTTATTCACATCAACGCTGAATATGTTCATCTGCAGCGGGTTGATTTCGTTCGACACATAAATCACGCTCTTTGCTTTGGCATTGAAGCCCACCACAGCATCAACCACCCAATTGCCTTTGGTGAGCTGACGCACGATATTGCCCTGAGTATCCATCAAATACAGGTGCATAAAGCCATCTTGCTGGCTCCAATAAATGAACTTCGAGCTATCCCACGGCAGAAACTGAATGGGATGCAGCGGCTCAACGTAGCGGTCGTTGTGTTCGCTGTAGAGAGTCGTTATTTTTTTGCCCGAAGCGACATCGTAGGCATCGAGACGGGCATCGGTTTGGTCGCGATTGACCTCGATGAGATAGAGCGTAGAGCCGTCGGGCGACCAAGCAATATTAGTGAAATAGCGGTCGGTGACATCGCCAAGGTCGAGATAGCGAGTGGCACCCGTAGCCACATCGGCAATGCCGATGGTCACCTTATGCGACGTCATTCCAGCCATAGGATACTTATCGGGAGCGTAGGCAGCCACGCGCTCAAAGGTGTTTACCTGCGGATAGTCGGTCACCATCGATTGGTCCATGCGATAGAACGCCAACTGCTTGCCGTCGGGCGAAAAGAATGTGCCTTTGTAGATTCCAAACTCGTTGCGGTGTACGCTTTGCCCGTATACAATCTCGCGAGAGCCGTCGGTGCTAAGCTGATGCAACTCGCCGTTTTGTGCTTTAATATACAGGTTGTCGTCCTTGAGCAATGCCCAAGCCTTGCCAGCCTCGTTCCACTCAAGCACACGGAACCCTTCGGGCGCCTTTACCGCCTTGTTAGCAGGTTTGTCGGCAGCCACCTTCTTGCCTGTGGCGAGGTCATATCGGAAATAGCTATTTTTTTCGTTGAGAATAAGGTCGTTGCCATACCAGCGCGCATCGATGCGCTCAGGCGTCATTTGCTTATAGTTTTTGCCGCCGAAGTTCAAATCTTCAAGCGTAAACAGTTTTTGCGCCTGTGCGCCGGCACTTGCAATGAGCAATGCAGCCATCGTAACAAGAGTTTTCATTATTTTCAGTTAATATTAATGGTCTTTTTTTCAGTAAATATCGGTCATCGCCAATAAAGTTACGCAAATCTACAAATAAATTCTCACTGATGCAACAAGTCTGACGCAACAACTCTCCCACCCTTCTCGCCTTTGTACTGCTACAATATGTAACCGTCTTTTACCACACTCTATATACCCCTAATATGCCCATTATATTTGATTCAATAATTACCAATATAGTTAATTAGTTATATCACAACGATTTATGTTTTGCAAATCACATTTTTTCGGCTAATTTTCGAGGCAAAAATCACATTTTTCGGCCAATTTTCGAGGTAAAAATCACATTTTTCCGAATTTAGGAGAGGAGAAGAAGATGCTATAACGAGCCAACTCAACCCATAGCGTTAGGGCTCGGGGTTGAGTTGGTGTTGGTTATAACGGCAGGCATCCAAGTGTTTGCTTTTCTATGATGAAGAAAGCCTATCAACCCACATGAATGCCGCATTATTTGTGTTAACCACAATGGAAATAGCGCTCAACAAGCTGCTGCATGGCAGACAGATTGCCCGTCACATCGTGGCGAAGGGTGACGTCGTTATACGCCTTCAGTTCGCGGACTATGCCATCAATCATCTGCGGCGAGAACACGCCATATTGCTCGTAGATGGCACGCTGTTCCACAAGGCATTGAGCCGAAGCAGCGCAGCTGTCGGGCAACTGCTTGAGCATGCGCAGGCGGTCGGCATGCTCATTGTTGTGTATGTTCACGTCCACATAAGTGTGCTTAGCCACCACAAGAGCGTCGCGCATCTCCAGCCCGTGACGGCACGCCACAGCCAGTCCTGCCATGAGTGTGTAAATCTCAGCCGAGCCGTCAGGCGAACGCATCTCAAAGGTTTGCTTCATCGAGCGGTCGCGCAAGCAGGTGTCCTCAAGCGGATTGGCAAGTTGGCACATGTCGGTGGCGCGCTGCCATCCCAGAGGCACGCGCACCAGCGTAGAGCGGTTCATATCGCCCCAGCAGATGTTGGTAGGCGCTTCTTGATGCGGCACGAGGCGGAAATACGACGTCGGGGTCTTGTTGCCAAAGGCGGTAATCGACGGTGCCAACTCCATCAGTCCGGCAATCGCGCGGCGAGCGATGTCGCTGAGTGTACCGTCGGCGTTCACCATCATGCTCTTGCCCTCGCGCACCATACGCATGTGTATGTGCATACCCGAACCTGCCTTGCCGGTGGTGATTTTCGGGGCAAACGTCACGGTGAGCCCGCGGCGTTGCGCTTCCTTGCGAATAATCCACTTGGCAAGCACCAACTGGTCGGCTGCGTCCTCGGCATAAACCGGAAGGAATTCTATTTCGTTTTGCTCGTAGAGATGTCCGTTGTGGGTGAATGTGCCCACCTCGCTATGCCCATATTTGATTTTACCGCCTGCCTGGGCAATATACGACATGCATTGCTGGCGGAAATCGCCAAACTTGGCAAACGGTCCCGACTCGTGGTAGCCGCGCTGGTCGGCAGCGGAGAACGAGCCATCGTCGGGCGCTACAACATAATATTCCAACTCGCCCATGCACTGAAATTCCATGCCGGTGACCTCGTGGAATGCACAGCATGCGCGGTGCAGAGTCTGTATTGGTGCTGCATCAAACGGCTCGCCGTCCTTGTCGAAATAGGTGCAAAGCAGAGTGAGCGTAGGAATCTCGCTGAAGGGGTCGACAAATGCCGTCTTGAAGCGCGGTAGCACATATAGGTCGCTGCGTTCGGCGTTCACAAACGAGAACAGGCTCGAGCCATCAACGCGCTCGCCGCACGACAGAATAGTGTCGAGATACTCGAGGCTGTTGAGCACGAAGTTCAAAGTCTTTAGTCTGCCGTCGCCCGCCGGATACATGAAGTTAACCATGCGGATGTCGTTGTCAACAATAAATTTTATGATGTCGGCCTTTGTGAATTTGTCACTGGCTTTTCCCAAATAAGCCTCCACTTTGTTGGGGCTGAAAGAATGTTGTGTATTCATTGCTATCGGGTTTGTGTTAATAAAGGTAGTTTAACGTCGTTATTAGGTTATGTAGTTATGGCAAAGATAAACATATTGCCGAATGTTTTGCGCAGAATCAATGTTATATGTTGTTAAATCGTTCGACAAAATGTTCGCAAATAATGGCCAAAACCTCCCAACATCCACTCTTTGCAGCCATATAATTAGCCAAACATCAGCCATTTCGTGGCAAAATGACATGCACCACTCGTTGGCGTCTCGCAGCAGGTTCAAAGAATTCTGCCTGCAAGTGAAAACCAACGAAGCCGACCAATGGCGCACCGTCGACTCGGTGAACGACAACACCGAGATGCAAACCGACCGCCTGCTCGCTGAGCCCGTCGACGCCCGATACGTGCGACTTTACATCACCAAGCCCGACCAAAGCGAGGGCTTTGCAGCACGAATATATGAGTTTGAAGTATACTGAAAACCTTATTTTATAGCATTTATTTCGCTAAAAGATGGGAAATACAAAAAATAAACTATATCTTTGCCGTTGAAGAGTATTGCGTTTGCATTATTCCACAGCAATTTAACAAATAGCTATTGACCAAAAAAGAAATATATATGGAAAATGTTCATGTAGTAATTATGGCAGGAGGCGACGGAAAGCGCCTGTGGCCCGTAAGTAATCAATCAACCCCAAAGCAGTTTGTAGATGTTTTTGGCTGCGGCCGCACACTCATTCAGCTCACTTTCGACCGTCTGAAGTCGATTTGCCCGGAGCGCAACTTCTGGGTGGTGACCTCAAACGAATATGCCGACGTGGTGCGCGAACAACTGCCACAGCTGCGCGACGACCACATCCTGCTTGAACCCGTGAGCAAAAACACCGCTGCCGCCACCGCATATTTCACATGGAAAATTAAGGCTGTAGCACCAAATGCCATGGTGGTGCTCACCAACAGCGACCAGATGGTTACCAACTACGACTACTTTGCTAACACTATCAACGAGTCGATTGACTTCGCATCGAAAAACAATGCGCTGGTGACTGTGGGCATCAAACCCACTCGCGACGAGATACACGGATTCTTTGAAGTGGCTGCCACGCCAAGCGAAGGAAACATCTACAAGGTGGAACGCTATATGGGCCGCCCCGAAGCCGACAAACTGAAAGAATTCATGGATAACGAACGTGCCTATTGGAACACCAGCATAATGGTGGCTTCGGTGAATGTATTCGAAAATTCGTTCCGCAAATATGCTCCCTCAATGGCAGAGAAGTTCGACACCCTCACCCCGGCCCTATTCTCGCCACGCGAACAATATATGCTCGCCGAGGTGATGGACACCGTGGAGGCTATCTCCTACGAACGTCTGGTGCTGCAATTCTCACCAAACATCTATCTGTTCTGCGCCGACATGGGTTGGAGCGACCTTGGACGCTGGAGCGACCTGCTGCCGTTTGTGTCGATGGCTCGCTATGGCAACCTCAAGGTGGGCAACGTGAAGGCGTTCAACTGCAAAAACTGCATCATCGAGGTGCCCGACGCCAAGGTGGCTGTGGTGGACGGATTGGAAAACTTTGTTGTGGCTGAAAAGGATGGCTCACTGCTCATCTGCCGCCTCGACAACGTGAAGATGATTAAGGAATGGTCTGCCGAAATCGAGAAACCGCAACTCGACTAAGCAACTCACAACATTATTAGAGAATAATTTAGAGGCTGCTCAAGACGCAGCCTCTTTGTTTAACTGCTGCAGCGCGGTTCTGCGCGCAGTGGGCATCTGTGGGAGATGTGTTGCGATGCTGTAGGGGTGTATGGCAATACTCCCAGCGACTGCAGCGAGGTGTCGAAGATGTCGAACAATGTTGTGCCACTTCGAGGCACATTATTATTGGTGCCACCTCTCCGCAGGCTGCGCCCTTGTGGGCTTGCCAGCGGTTAAGCATTGTCAAGCACCTCCGGCGCTTCGCTCCAATGTGGGGATGTAGAAAGCACCCCGAATATCACAACCGTGGAGCGGTTGCAGACCCAGCCGCGATGGGCGATTTGCGTCGTATGCCGCTGCCCTGTAAACAACAGCTCCAGCGACTAATAGCCAACAGACATATACAAAACGCAAAAAGCGTCAAGTGAAAATCACCTGACGCTTTAGGTAGCCCATAGCAGAATCGAACTGCTCTTTCAAGAATGAAAATCTTGCGTCCTAGCCGATAGACGAATGGGCCATCTATATAGGCATCAACCGCTGTTGGCAGATGCTTAATATTAACGCAATTACTTAGGCAGCAATCTTGTTAACGCCCTTAGCGAGCTTCGACTTCAAGTTAGCAGCCTTGTTCTTCGAGATAACACCCTTGCGAGCCAACTTGTCGAGCATAGCAGCTACTTTCTTGTAATCTTCAGCAGCAGCAGCCTTGTCGGTAGCCTTGCGAAGTTTGCGAACAGCGTTGCGTGCTGTCTTAGCATAGTAGCGGTTACGAAGACGTCTTGCAGCTGCTTGACGGATTCTCTTTTCTGATGATTTATGGTTTGCCATTTCTAAAAAACCTATTTTTTATATGTTTGCTAATTCTTTAATTTGTAGCCCATAGCAGAATCGAACTGCTCTTTCAAGAATGAAAATCTTGCGTCCTAGCCGATAGACGAATGGGCCATCGTTTGGGCATGTTGCCCGAAAGCGAGTGCAAATATAGAAACTATTTTTCAATTCCACAAGTTTCTGCGTGATTTTTCGCTATTTTACGATGTTTTTATTCAAAATAAGCTGTTTTCAGTGCCTTTTTCACTAACTTAGCAGCGATAATTGGCAAAACGAGGCTGCTAAATCCTCAAAAAATTTTGAGCAAAAAGATGTACGAAAAACTGCAATGCATAGTGCTTAATGTGATGAAATATTCCGACAAGAATTCCATCGCCCACGTCTACAGCGACCGGCGCGGACGCATGGCATTCCTGTTGCCGCAGGGCAGCACCCGCGGCGCCCGGCTGCGCAACGCAGCGTTCATGCCGCTGTCGGTGGTGGAGCTTGAAGCGCGCATCGTGCCCGGGAAGGACATTTATTCGTTTCGCGACGCCCGCGTGCTGCATCCGCTCACGCGCATCTACGGTGACCCGGTGCGCAGCGCAGTGGCTATGTTCATCAGCGAGTTTCTCACGCACGTCATTCAGGAGAGCGAGCGCAACGAGTCGCTGTTTCGCTACATCAGCCAGTCGGTGCTGCTGCTCAACTCCATCACGCAAGGCGTTGCCAACTTTCACATCTGCTTTGTCTACAACCTGGGACCCTTCATCGGCATTCAGCCCGATGCCGAGAGCTACACCAACGGCGCTTGGTTCGACATGCAGGAAGGCGTGTTCACCCCATACGCCCCGCCCACCAGTCACCGGCTTGCACCGATGCAGGCTCGCGCGCTCTATCTGCTTTCGCGCATGAGCTTTGCAAATATGCACCTGTTCCGCTACTCGCGTGAGCAGCGCAGCGAGATTCTCGACATCATGCTCACCTACTTCCGTATTCACAACAACACCATGGGCACGTTGCGCACGCCCGACATCCTCCACCAACTATTCGAATAGCGGCACATCGACGCATTGACCGGCTCATTGGCGCATAATTCCGCAACATTGCCTTGCCATATTATCACTTATGTGTAATATTATTGCTATCTTTGTGTGCACGCCTTGCATCGGCTTTGCTGCCAATGCTCGGACGCTATATTATTAATGTATTACACTGTCAATAAACACGCCCACGTAAATGCACTCACTTCGCAAATATTTCGTTCCTTTGCTCGGCGCTGCTGCGGTGCTGCTTGCCGGCTGCAGCAAGTTCTCCGCCGAATGGCAACAAATGAGCCATGCCGAGCGCCACAAGCATCGGCATCGCGCCACGTGCTTGTGGCGCTCTAATTGGGCGGACATACCTTTTTGAGATAAATCACATCATCGTCACGACTTATGATTTCCTTAAAATCTAAATACCATAAAAACTTGATGCAAAGTTATAAGAAATATGTTATAAAACATAATTTTCGAGCATTATTTTCCGCGTTTTAAGTCTTTTTAACACAAAACGCGCATATATAGCACAATTATGCCATATTTATGCAAAAATTGACCCATCAAACGCCAAACACGGGGTAGATACCGCTACATCCTTTAATTGTTGCAATTCGCGTCGTCACCGGACGCCAAGGCTGCAAGGTATGCAACCGCGCCGCGGTTGTGCGAGGTGGCAAGCGTTTTGCTTTCCCCACATAGTCGCCTACGGCGCCAATGCGGGGTTATTAAGGCTGTAACCGCTCACGCGGTTAATATCGCTGGCAATCACATGTTTTTGTGGTAATTCGCGTCGTCACCGGACGCCAAGGCTGCCGGGTGTGCAACCGCGCCGCGGTTGTGCGAGGTGGCGAGCGTTTTGCATTCCCCACATAGTCGCCTGCGGCGCCAATGCGGGGTTATTAAGGCTGTAACCGCTCACGCGGTTAATATCGCTGGCAATCACATGTTTTTGTGGCAATTCGCGCCCTGTGCAGTCGCCGGGTTTGGGGTGGCGATTATTTTCCGTGGGTTGCGCTTCGCTTACCCACGACTACAACCTCGCTGTCGCTCGGCTCGCGTCGTCACCGGACGCCAAGGCTGCCGGGTATGCAACCGCGCCGCGGTTGTGCGAGGTGGCAAGCGTTTTGCATTCCCCACATAGTCGCCTGCGGCGCCAATGCGGGGTTATTAAGGCTGTAACCGCTCACGCGGTTAATATCGCTGGCAATCAAGGTGACACATTAATTGGCGTCCGTAGAGGACGCCAATTAATGATAATGTGTTAATAATTAGTTATCTATGAAAAACAACGTCCTCTCAGACGTGGAAGCACCTTTAGCGACAGCACCCCTTATCACCATGGAAGCTAATGGTGGGTTATTCTTTTTCGCCGTAGGCGAGGTCGCCGGCGTCGCCCAAGCCCGGCACTATGTAGAAATGCGCATTCAGCTTAGGGTCGACAGCGCCCACCCACACGGTGGTGGTTTCGGCAGGGAAATGCTCGCGCACATAGTCGATGGCAGGCTGCGAGGCAATCACCGAGGCGATGTGCACGTGCTTTGGAGTGCCCTTGGTGAGCAGTGCTTTGTATGCCAACTCCATCGATGCGCCGGTGGCAAGCATAGGGTCGACGAGCAGCAGCACCTTGCCATCGATATTGGGCGAAGCAATATATTCGATGTTGACGTCGAACTCATCGGACCCGTCGTGATATTTGCGATAAGCCGACACGAAAGCGTTTTCAGCCTTGTCGAAATACGACAGGAAGCCCTCGTGCAACGGCAGTCCTGCACGCAGAATGGTGGCAATCACCACGCCATCGGCAAATTCAAACTCGTCAGCCACACCCAAGCATGTGGTGGTTTTTATCGGTTGGTATTCGAGGCGCTTCGAAATTTCGTAAGCCATCACCTGACCTATGCGGTGAATGTTGTTGCGAAACACCAGGCGGTTGCCCTGTGTGTTCACGTCGCGCATCTCTCTCAAGAACTGTCCAACCAGCGAATTTTGGTCGGCAAAATTAATGATTTCCATATATTTAGATTATTTGATTAATATTCTTTTCAAGGAAATAGCGAATCGAGGCATCGCGGTCGGCAGCCAGCTGCTGCTTCAACTCCTCGAGCGAAGCATAGTGTTGCTCGCTGCGCAGACGCTTGACGAACCGCACGGCAAAGCGGCGGTCGTAGATGTCGGCGTCGAAGTCGAAGATGTTCACCTCCACGCTTATTCCGCCCTCGGCGAGCACCGTAGGTCGCGTGCCTATGTTAGCCATCGAAGGCAGCCAGTCGCCGTCGTCGATTTGAGCAAGCGTTACGTACACGCCATTGGCAGGCATAATCACCTGCGGCGAATAGCCACCCACGTTTGCCGTTGGGAAGCCAATCTTCCTGCCGTTTTTCAAGCCATGCACCACCGTGCCCGACAGGCAAAACGGATGATGCAGCCGCAGCATGGCAGCCTCCACGTCGCCCTCAGCAATGTAGCGGCGCACTATCGACGAGCTAACAGGCGCATATTCACCCGTATATTCGGCAGCCTGCACCACCTCAACGCCCAGTCGAGCGCCGTTAGCGCGGTAGTCGTGGAAGCACTCGCTGCGGTTGTGCCCGAAGCGGTGATTGAACCCCACCACCAGCGCCTTCAGTCCGTAGCAGTCGCGCAGCAGCGCCATGAACGCTGTGGAATCGAGCGCAGCCAGTTCGGGAGTGAAATCCATGAGAATGAGATAGTCAACACCCTGGTCGGCGATGCAGCGGATGCGGTCGTCGAGAGTGCAAATCCACTTTTGCCCGGCATTGTGCAGCACATTCTGCGGGTGGTCGCGAAACGTGACCACGGCAGTAGCCAAGCCGCGCTTGCCAGCCTCGCTCTTGAGCGACTCAACAAGCGTGCGGTGCCCGAGGTGAAAACCGTCGAACATGCCAATAGTGGCTGCAATAGCCATAGGAGGACATTGCTGCGGATGGTTGATTATCTTCATCTTTATTTATTGAAATAGTCGTAGAACTCGGTGCCGGGCTTCACGCAATAGGTGGCAAATCCCAGCTCGGCGGCAGCGTCGCAGTTGCCCTGGCCGTCGTCGAAAAACAGCGTTTCCTCAGGCTTGATGCCGAACTTCTCGACGCATCGCATGAAGATGCGGGCATCGGGCTTGCAGCACAGCTCCTCGTACGACACCACCACGCCATCGGCATAATAGTTGATGTCGTGGCCGTCGCCCTCAAAGTATTCTTTGATGATGCTCTCGAACATTATGGCATTGGTGTTCGACAAGATGTAGATGCGATAGTGCTGCTTCAGCTGCTCAAGCGCACGCAGGCGTTCAACCGGAATGCCCAGCAAAAACTGCTTGAAGCACCAGTCGATGGTGTCGTCGCTCACCTCGCAAGTGAAATGTTTGCGAATTTCGTCGCGAAACTGCTGCGGAGTCACCTTTCCCTCCTCGAGCGCCAAGAAAATGCCGCTCTGCTTATACACGCCCAGCAGCTCGTTGGCGTTGGGCATACCGGCTTCGGTGTAAGCCTTCACACAACGGTCGCGATTGATGTTAACAATCACTCCTCCAAGGTCGAATAACAAGTTTTTTATCTCTGCCATACCTATTATGTTTTTAGTATTTTTCAAAATCAAAATATTTGCTGAGGCGCGTGTCAGTCGGTGCGGCGGCGAGTTGAAAAGCGTATGGTCTTGTCGTTGCTCGTGCCCGACGCCGACTTTTTCTTCACCACCTCAATAGCCGCGCCGCCCTCGCGCTGCTCGATTTGTTCACCAGCCTCGGCATTGTCGGTCACCTCGCCACGTTCGGCAGCCAGACGTCGCGCCTTTGCTTCCTGCTCGGCACGCTTGGCAGCCTCTTTGGCTTGCTTCTTAGCCTGCTTTTCGCGCTCCTTGCGCAAGCGTTTTTCCTCCTCGGCTTGCTGGCGCTTGAGTTTCAACAGGTCCTCCTCACGTTCCTTCGGAATTGCGGTTTTGAATTTGCCGGGCGTGATGGCTTTAATTTCCGAGCCGTCGAGCACCAAATCTTCAGGTTTGATGTCAAGGCCAGTGGTGCCAACAATGTGCTGGCTCTTTATTGATATGTCGTGCACCGAATAGCCGTTGCCGAAGCGGCTGAGGTCGACGTTGCCCTTAATGCCGTTCACCCTGCCACGCTCGGTGTATTGCCATATCACATATTTCGTGCCGTCGCTCAGCTCGGGCTCAGGCTCGGTGTAACGGGCAATGAACAGCGGGTAGTTGGTGAATCGACCCGCGAGGTTGCGGTTGTAGAAATTCACATAGGTGTAGATTATAGGCGCCACGCGATAGTGCTCGTAAATCATCACAGCAAACGCGTGCAGACTGTCCACCAGCTGCTGTTGGCTCCATTTGCCCATCGACTCCACGTCAATCATCGGCACCAGGTTCTGCTCTTCGCGCCGCACATAGCGCTTCATGTTCTCAAACTGGTCGGCAATGGTCGACGACGAGCGCAGGAAGTGATAGCAACCCACCTTCACGCCATGCTTGCGTGCCTCGGCAATGTTTTCCTCGAAACGAGGGTCGACGTAGGTGGCGCCTTCGGTGGCTTTGATGTAGGCAAATTTGATGTTTTTGTTGCGGGCGATGGCAGCCCAATCGATGTCGCCCTGATACTTCGACACGTCGATGCCGTCATAGGTGTCGGCAAGCCCATTCGATTCGCCGGGCACGATGCCACGGTCCTCGATGTGCTGAATCTGCGCAAAAGCTGCGGCAGCAAACACGGCGAATAATATAGCGAGTGAAATATGCTTCATTTCTTATGCTTCTTTTTTGAATAGGTTATGCTGTTGAGAGAGAAGTCGGGGTGAAAACGGTCGAGGTCGACACATTCCTTCACGCCCTCGATGCGTCCGCGCTCGCTGAACTGCCAAATGGTGTAGCGGGCATCGCCTTTCAGCTCGGGGCTGCGCTGCTTGTAGTTGGCAATGAACAGATGGTATCGCTTGAAATCCTTATACAGGTGGAGGTTGTAGATGCGCTCGTTGGTGTAAATCATCGGATACACGCCAAAGTGCCGCTTCACCAACCGGCAGAACTCCTTGAGCTCAGCCACCACCTTGCGGGCGTTTTTTTCCGAGCCATATTTCTCGAAGTCCACCATTGGAATGATGTCCTGCTTGCTACGGTCGACGTTTTTCACAAAATTGTCGAACTGCTCGCGAGCACCCACCCGATAATTAAAAAAATGATAGCTGCCCACCTTAAATCCTTTTTTTCGGGCATGCTTCAGGTTGTATTCGTAGTTCGAATCGACCCACGACGCGCCCTCGGTGGCTTTGATGTAAACAAACCGGATTTCGGGATGACCTTTTTGCACCTTTTTCCAATCGATTTTGCCGTTGTGGTGCGAGATGTCGATGCCGTCGACATCAACTTTTTTCACACGCTTTTTGGCGTGGGTGGCACAAGCTGCGCCACTCACTGCAAGCATCAATATGGTAAGTGCAAAAATATAAATCTGTTTCACGCCACACGCAAGTTGCGAAGCTATGCCTCTGGCACAACTCCTCATTATTATTGCTGATTACGCTCACAAAGTTACGAAATTACTCGCTAATAATGCTTGCTTATGCCATAAAAAGCATAAAGCGCAAGCCATTATTTGCCCGCTTTGGTGCGAATAGAACGCGGCGAAACGCCCAATTTTGTCTTGACGTATCTGCCAAAGTTCGACACATCGGGGAATCCCAGCTGCATGGCTATCTCCTTCACCGACAGGTCGGAATGCAGCAGCAAGTATTCGATGCGATTGATGAGTATGCTGTCGATGAGCTCCTTGGCGGTCTGCCCGCTGCACAATTTGCACACATGGGTGAGATATTTGGGCGTCACGTTCAGCTCGGTGGCATAATACTGAATAGAGCGGTTGGGAATGTTGCTCGACGAGATGTTGTTGTTCACCATGGTGATGAGTTTTTTGAACAGCACATCGCATTGGCGCACCGGCACCGGCGAGTCGTATCCGTCAAGGCCCTGCTTTTCCTTATAGCATTGCAGTTCGCTAAGGAATGCCAAGGTGAGGTGCGAAATCACCGAATCAAACATGCTACCGCGAAATACGGTTACACGCTTGAGCAGCAGCTTCTCATAGCAATCGAGCAAATGTATAAACTCGTCGTCGAGGTGCACAAGTGGCAACATGCGCTGGTTGAAAATCTTTGCCCACTTGATGCGCTCGTTGCTGATAATCGACAGCAAGAAGTCGTTGGACAACACTATGGCATTGCCCTCGAAGTTGGTGCTGGTTTTGCTATTGCTCCGCACCAGGTTCGGTGGGCACACAATCATATCATGACGCTTGCCCACTATTGTCATCTTGTTCATCTCAAGCTTTATCTTGCCTTTTGTAACAAACAAGAGTGTGAGCGAGCGTCTTGAGTCGACATTATTTGATTTTTCAAGATGCTTTATGTTACGAAAAAACGAAATATTACTTGTCGACACCACTATATCGAAATTCTTTTCCGAATCTTTCAATTTGTTCTTCTCATCCATAATCAATGTCCGATAACTGCAATTATGCTATACCACAAAGATAGGCATTTCAAATCAGAAAAAATAGTTAAAACCGCTTTTAAACTATGCTAAAACCACAATATGACCATATTTTATCGCATTTTGACAAGTTTTGTGGAAATTGCGAACATTGCTGTTTGGCTATTTTTCACGAAATTTGCAATGCAGATTTATTAAGACACAAAAGGTAACATCTCTACATTCAAAAGAATTGATTATCTCTTTTTTGCACAAACACTACTTTAACTCATTATTGTTTTGCAAATTATTATTTTATAGACTCTATTAATAGCCGATGCGTGGGTGTTGCGACAACAGCCACGCATCTTTTCTTCGCCCCGCCAACCGACACTTCGCCACTTAATGACAACAAAAAAGGCTACGCCGTGATAATTTCATCACTACGCGCAGCCCTGAAAATGAGTTTTTCACGCCTCGGCGCCGTTATACGGCTCCTTGCTTTCCTGCAAAAAGGATGGTGCCGGTGGTGTTTTCCTTAATCACCCAAATGAACGGGCGGTTGACCTGAAATTGTTTTTCTGGCATCGGAGCAAGAATGTCGCCACCAATAATTGTCGACGACTTCACCACTGTGCCCTCTTCGTCAACGGTCACCTTCATATACTGGCTTGCACTGTTAACAACAACAGCGCTGCCGATTATGCCGGTGTAATTACCTGTCTTCAAATGTTTAATGCCCAATGCAATAAGGTTGTCGAGCATACTTATGTTGCCTTCATAGCCAAAGCGCGGCAGTTTTAATTGCACGAACACATTGTCATTGCAGGTCATTGGGCTGAAACCACCTTCACAAAGTTCATCTAATGCTTCGTTGACCGAAGAACCCTCGTTAGGCAACACCACCATCATCGAAAATGCGCCATTGCCATAGTCAAGCTGCACGGCTTCGCAGCATCTGCCCACATACAACGGGCATCTCAGACTTCTCGACATCATTTTTGCAACACCTGCGCCGTTTTCGCCATAGAATGGCTGCGACGAGGTGTTTTCCACGTTGAATTTATTCTTCCAAATGCCTTTGAAATATATGGTGTTGTTCGATGAAAAATCTTTTACAGGCTGTTCATCCATGTTTTTCAAGACTTCGGCAACAGCCGAAGAAATATTCTCACTCATGTTCTTTTTGTAATAACTTATCACATCGCCATAAGTGTCGAATGATTGCACTATAGCGCCATAATAAGTGGTATTGACTTTTTCGAAATCGGGCGTGAACGGATAGCCTTTTGCAGCCCACAATCCATTCACTATTTCAATCTTTGTGGTCTTGTCGGTTGTAGCAATACCCTCATTGAGTTTTTTGTAATAGCCATTGATTTCATCGATATTCGTACCCGCATTGCTAAGTAAACCCACAATTTCGTTGTGAACATCGCCCTTAGCACCATTAGCCAACATGGCAAGCACCTGCGACATGCTGTATGGTGAAACCGCCACATTGGTGTTTGTGCCGTTGTCCATTACGGTTTTCAGCATTTTGAAACCGAAATTGTTTTGTTTGTTCATCGTCACACTCTCGCTTCGAGTGAGCGTGATTTCAACACGAGGCTGCAAGCTGTTGTCACCTTCGCCTTTACCTTCATCACTATCAGAGCATGCCGGCAACACCATCGCCAGCAGCATAATTGCAGCTATTTTTACGCTTTTCATAATTTAATAAAGTTTATTTTAGCAAATATAACCAATTTTCGGGGGGGGGATTTAAATTTTACATTATTTAACACATACAACTGTTTCCTCAACGTAACCATAGATTTTTGAGCGGAATATTATTGCCAAATATTAAGAGCATATTTAGGGAGCATATTCAGATTGCGTAAAAAAAGCATAAAAAGCGGGCGCAAGTTGCGTAATAGACATTAAATTGCTAACTTCGTGATTTGAAGCAGCGCCACGGGCTTATGGCTTGCCGCGCGCCGCACATTATTAAAACGCTAACTGTCATGAAGATAATAACTAACATATTGTTGGTGGCAGCACTCATTGTGTATGTGTTTCTGCCGCTGTTCAACATAGAATTTTCCGGAGGAATCACCGGATTCTCATATTCGTCGTACACCATCAGCGAGTCGGACGACCTGCTGAAGCAGTTGTTTGCCTTGCTGCCCTTTGTGAGCTGCTTTGGCGCGATTGCGCTCAACTGCCTCAAGCACCGCTATTGGGGCGCCGGTGTGGCTGTGCTGATTGCGTTGGGATTGGCTTTCTACGTTGCCGCAAAGCATTTTGTGCTCATTCAAATGCCCGATGTGTATCGCTATGCCGGCATCGGCATCGGCTTTAACATCAGCTACGGATTGATGATTTGTGCACTGGCTTCGTCGATAATCTCATTGCTGCCGTTCAACTTCAACCTGCGCTTTGAGCTCGACAAGATGCACTTCCGCATTCCGCACAAAGGCAAGAATCTGAAGAAAGACTGAGCGCGAGAGCTGCCTTATGTGCTCTCGAGCGGGCAATTGATTAGGTAGACATGTCCGCGCGCACGCGAAATGGCTGTGTAGAGCCATCGGAAGAAATCGAGTTGTGCAAACGCCTCGTCGGCAATATATCCCATATCGATAAACACATTTCGCCACTGACCGCCCTGCGCTTTGTGGCAGGTGACCGTGTAGGCATATTTCACCTGAAGAGCATTGAAATAGGGATGCTTTTTCAGCGCACGATAGCGCGAGCGTTTGTCGCCCTCTAATTCTGCCATCACGTCGGCAAACAGCTGCTCGCTCTGCGCACGCGACAGCGCCGGGGCATCGCTCACCAGCGCATCAAGCACAATCTTCACTTCCAATTCCAGGTTGTTATGGTCGGGGAACTCCACGGTGACGTTGGCAAAACGCAGCCCGTAGCGCGTCTCCACCTCGCCACGAACCCTCACCACGCGCATCACGTCGCCGTTGGCAATGAAATCGAGTTCGTCATATTCCTCGCTCCAGAAATAATTGTTTTTCGACACCAGCAGCATGTCGCCGCTCACCAGCTCGTCCTCGCGATAGAGAATCTGGTTGCGTATGCCCATATTGAACATGGTTGCCCGCTTGTTGCTCCGCGTCACCACTATGGTTTCGTTCAGTCCGTCGGCGGCATAGCAGTCGGATATTTGCTCAAGCAGATATTCGCTCGAAATCGATTGTATGTCGTCGAACCCGGTGAAATTGAGCACGGGCTTTTGTAAGCGGTTTTCAGCCATCATCTGTCGCAGCAGCGTGGCGTTGTGCAAGATGCCCGAATGAGCCGATTGGCGACGGGTGTCGGCAAGAAACGTCTCGAACACCGTCAACCCATAGCTTTGCAGCACGGCGCGGCTCAATGCCGGGCTGTCGGTCTGCCCCACCGGCGGCAGCTGTGCGCGGTCGCCAATTAGCACCAAGCGGCATCCGGCGCCGCTATATACATAATGAATAAGGTCGTCGAGCAAGCGGCCCGAGCCAAACACACTGTTGTCGCCCGGCGTGTTTGAAATCATCGACGCTTCGTCGACAATAAAGAACGTGTCGGTGTGGCGGTTGTCGGCAATGCCAAAGCCCTCGGTGCCGTAAGCCTTCTGCCTATATATTTTGCGATGAATGGTGTAGGCAGTGTGATGCGAATACTCGGTGAACACCTTGGCGGCACGCCCCGTTGGCGCCAGCAGCACGCACTTGATGTTGTGCTCGGTGAGAGTTTTCACTATGGCACCGGTCATCGATGTCTTACCCGTACCGGCATATCCGCCCAGCAAAAACACGGCATCGTCGGAGCGATGAAACAAGAAATGTCCGAACTGGGCAATAAGCATCATCTGGTCGGCATTGGGCTCGTAAGGCAGACTGTTCATCACCTCTATGCCAAAACGCCGTATGCCATCAGTATGCGCGTTTGCGTCGCCGCCATTGTTGGTTGTCATTGCTTGCGGTGGGATAGAAAAAAGTTTTTTGTACTATTATTTTCAAGACTCTAAAATACCTCGTTGGGTGTTTGCCGCAATAAGCCACGAGGCTCGTTAAAAGCCCCAAGCCATATTGTCGACCCAAAGCACCATGCCCACAGTGCCGGTGTATGCCACGCCGCACCCCGACGAAGCCATCACGAGCACATGCGTGGGAGTGGCGTTGGCATCGTCCCAAGCCTCTTCAATCACCTTCACCATCTTGCCCTTGCTGTTGCGTGCATAATACACCACCTCGCCGTTGAGCAGCGCCATATATGGCTTATAATACGACGTCTTGGTGATGTCGCCGTAGTGGATGGTCATTTTGTGACCATTCACCCAGCCACTGGTGCTTTTGCCAAAGCGCTCGCGGGCGGTGCCCACACGGGCAGCATGAATGTTGCCTTTCGAGTCCTCCCAACGGCGTTGCAGCAGCACATACACCTCGGCATAATCTTGCCCGGCGAGCGTCTTTTTCTTGCCGAAACCGCTGCTATAGACCCTTGTTCCGCCTTCGGGGATGTGCACCTTATAGTCGAACGACAAATATTTGGGACGTCGGGTGAACGGCACGCCCATCTCCATTTTGCTGTAAGGGCTCTTGCTGCTGGTGATTGGCTCCATCACCTGACCCAAGAAAATGCTGCCGCTAACAAGCACATCCATGTTTATCATGCCCATAGCCTTAACGTGCTCGAATATGGTGCTCATTTTCACGCACTTGTCGCTGCCACTGCGCACATCGGGCACAACAGCGTTGCTGCACTTGGTGATGCCCATCACCTTGCAATAAACATTCGACGTTGCCCACGGCGAGCCGCCCATGTTCACATAGGCTTTGGCGCCGTTGATGGTTTGCGTAGGACCTATTTCATACACCTGCTTGGTGTTGCCGCCAAGCACGCTCGACTCCTTGATGTTGCGTGTAATCCACGAATTGAAATTGCCATACTTAATAAGCTCCTGAGCAGCAGCATTGTTGCCAACAACCAGCGCCATCAGCAAACCCGCCAAGGCAATGAATTTATTTCTATAAATCATAGTTTTCAGTCGATTAATTATTTATTCAGAGTGCAAAATTATTGAAAATATCGCACATACATATTAATAGCCCGCACAAAAAAGTGGTCAAAATTACAGCATTGATAGGCTTTTCGGCAACTATGCCTCATGATGCTTGGCTCTGCACAACTTCCTCGCTGCCGGGTATGCAACCTTATAACCTATGAGGGAACGATTATGAAGAGTTAATAACACCCAACTTTTCCAGAATATGATGCTTGCAAATGTAATACAATTATATTAACTTTGCCATATAAAACATTACAACATGGATATAGCAGTTCCCAAGAAAAATCAAAGCTTCCGATTGCCGGTTGACCTTATTGAACGTTTACGCCAACTCGCCAAACGCCAGAACAGAAGTCTTAACAACTATGTTGAGACTCTGCTTCTTGATGCCGCATACAGCGAGCCAAACGAAGCGACACTTGCCGCCATGAAAGAGGCTCAAAGCGGCTCACTACGAAATTCCGAACCTCTTGACCTTTCTTCCATCGAAGCTATGGAACGCTCAATGGGATTATGAAAAAGCTTCATCCCACCACCCAATACAAAAGGGATTACAAACGGTTTCGCAATAATCCCAAGAAGTTGGAGAAACTTATGGTAATACTCAAAATGCTTCAATCGGAAACCCCTATTCCGGCTGAATACTCTCCACATATGCTCACAGGCAATTATGCCGGGTATATGGAGTGCCACATTGAGGGCGACTTTCTACTGATATGGTTTGACCACGAAACCGACCAAATAGACCTTGTACGTCTCGGTTCCCACTCCGAGCTGTTCAAGCAATGAATCCTATATATTAAAGTGAGTCAATCACCTTTCTGCGTTTTTCAGCGTTTTCTGCGCGAGCGAATAGCGACTGACAATTTGTGGCAACACAATCGTTGCAGAAACTGACCATTACATCACGGCTGATGCATTTTATTGGCATTGGATACGTTTTTATTGGCGAATAGCAGTTATATCCGAATATTTTGCTAACTTTGTGATTAGCATCAACACTTAAAACCCGACCATAAGATGGATATAACAACTATAATTCCCTCAACGCATAATTTCAACACACTGCTTGCAGCAATGTCAATCGTGGCTGTGGTGGTGTTTGTGGCACTCTACTTTGTAAACGCCGGCTACGGCATGATGTACACAAAAAAATGGGGCTTGAGCGTGGACAACCGCTTGGGATGGATGCTGATGGAGTTGCCCACAGTGATAGTGATGGGCGTGCTGTGGTGGACATCGTCGCGCACATTCGACGTGGTTCCGTTCATCTTTTTCTTCCTGTTTCAGTTCCACTACATTCAGCGCACGTTCGTGTTCCCGTTCCTGATGCGCGGACGCAACCGTATGCCGCTGATAATCATTCTGTTTGGATGGATTTTCAACGTGGCTAACGCCTTCATTCAAGGCGCATGGATTTTCCACATCTCGCCTGCAGGCACCTACACCGTCGACTGGCTCTACACGCCGCAATTCATAGTGGGAGTGGTGATTTTCTTCATCGGACTGGTGATAAACCTCAACAGCGACTACATCATACGTCACCTGCGCAAGCCGGGCGACACACGCCACTACATTCCGCACGGCGGCATGTATCGATATGTGTCGTCAGCCAACTACTTCGGCGAATGGCTCGAATGGATTGGCTTCGCCGTGTTCACCTGGTCGGCTGCCGGAGCCGTGTTTGCCCTTTGGACCTTTGCCAATCTGGCTCCGCGCGCAGCCAAGATTCACCGCCGCTACGAGCAGGAGTTTGGCGACGACTTCCGCCGACTGAAGCTCAAGCGAATGATTCCGTTTATCTATTAATTTCAATGGAGTTATTCAACTATGGACAATCAAAACAACAAATATCCCGACTCGTTGCTGTTCACGCCCGTGACCATCGGACCCGTGACGCTGCGCAACCGCACCATACGCTCAGCGGCTTTCGAGGACATGTGCCCCGACAACAGCCCCAGCAAGCAGCTGCGCGACTATCACATGAGCGTGGCTGAAGGCGGAATAGGCATGACCACAATAGCCTATGCTGCCGTAACACGCAGCGGACTGTCGTTTGAAAAACAGTTGTGGCTGAGGCCCGAAATAGTGGGCGAACTGCGCAACCTCACCGACGAGATTCACAGCACCGGCGCCAAGGCATCAATTCAGCTGGGGCACTGCGGCAACATGTCGCACCCAAGCACCGCCGGACAAATACCCATCTCGGCGAGCACCGGTTTCAACCTCTATTCGCCAACCATAGTTCGTGGCATGCGCGACGACGAAATCCGTCAGATGGCTGTGGAATTTGGCAACGCCGTGCGTCTCGCCAAGGATTCGGGGTTCGACTGCGTGGAGATTCATGCCGGTCACGGCTACCTCATCAGCCAATTCCTTTCGCCTTACACCAATCATCGCCGCGACGGCTGGGGTGGCGACCTCGACCATCGCATGAACTTCATGCGCCTGTGCATCGAGCAAGTGCTCAAGGCTGCCAATGGCGAGATTGCCGTGGTGGTGAAAACCAATATGCGCGACGGTTTCAAGAGCGGCAACGACCTGCCTGAAGGCATAGTCATAGCCCAAGAACTGGAGCGCTTAGGCGTTGACGCACTGGTGCTTAGCGGAGGCTTCGTGAGCAAAGCGCCAATGTATGTGATGCGCGGCTCAATGCCCATTCAGGCAATGACGCACTATATGGACTGCTGGTGGCTGAAATACGGCGTGCGCTACGGCGGCGGGCAACTGATGATTAAGAACGAACCTTATAAGGACCTATATTTCCTCGACGACGCCCTTGAGGTGCGCCGCAACGTGAAACTGCCGCTCATCTACGTGGGCGGATGCGTGTCGCGCTCGGGCATCGAGAAAGTGCTGCACAGCGGTTTCCACGCCGTGCAGATGGCGCGTGCGCTGGTAAACGAACCCGACTTCGTAAGCCGCATGGCACAAGGCGAGGAGCGCTGCGGATGCGACCACACAAACTATTGCATTGCGCGAATGTACTCCATCGACATGAAGTGCCATCAGCATTGCACCGATTTGCCAAAGAGCATAGTGAACGAAATTGAGAAAATCAAACGAAGAAATGCCCAATAATGCAACCGCAATATTGCAAAGCGATGTGGCTATGACAGCCCTCGTGACCGGTGCTTCAAGCGGCATCGGGCTGGAGTTCTGCCGCCAACTGGCTGCAATGGGCATCAACCTGCTGATGGTGAGCAACCAGATGCAAGAACTCGCATCGGCGCGCGACGCCCTTGCCGCCAAATACCCCAATCAACGCTTCTGGGCTCACTACAAGGACCTCGCCCACCCCGACGCTGCCGACGAGGTTTATGCCTATTGTGAGCAAAACGGCATCGTGGTGGACATCCTCATCAACAACGCCGGCATTTTTTCGTTCAAGACCATTGCCGACACCACCCCCGACCGCCTCAACCTGTTCATCGACTTGCACATGCGCACCGTCACCCTGCTGTGCCACCGCTTTGGCAACGACATGAAGCGCCGCGGCACGGGCTACATCCTCAACATGTCGTCGATGTCGTGCTGGATGCCGATGCCCGGCATTGGCATGTACGCCGCCACCAAGGCCTACATACGCGTGTTTTCGCGCACACTCGCCCTCGAACTCAAGGAATCGGGCGTGGGTGTGACAGTGGCGTGCCCCGGCGGCATTGCCACCGACCTCTTCGGGTTGCCTCGCAACCTGCAGCGCTTAGGCGTAAGGGTGGGCGCACTCGCCTCGCCCGAGCGTTTTGTGCGAAATGCCCTCAAACGAATGTTCAATCGCAAGAAACAATATATTAACGGATTTATTAACCGTTTGGCAATCGTGACGGTTTCGATTCTCCCCGACCGCATCCGCCTGATTGTCAAACACAAAATGCTCGATAAACAATGAATCAAGATAAACCATTATTCATTGTCACCGGCGCAACCGGCGGCATCGGACGCGCCACCGCCGTGGCTCTCGCCCTCGAAGGTAAAGCATTAGTGCTTGCTTGCCGTAACGTGAACACCGCAGCGATTTTCGCACGCGAACTAATTGCAAAAACCGGCAACGACGACATCGCGGTGCTGCGCCTCGACTTGGCATCGTTTGCCAGCATACGCACCTTTGTCGACGACCTGAAGGCGCTCAACCGTCCTGTGGCTGGCGTGATGAACGTGGCTGGCGTGATGACGCGAAACAGCATGATTACCGACGACGGCTTTGAACAATCCATTCAGGTGAACTACCTCGGCACTGCCCTGCTCAACATCTTGGTGGCTCCACTGATTGTGGAAGGCGGACACATCGTGTTCACCACTTCGCTCACCCGACTGGTGAGCCGCATACCCGAGCAATTCCCTCACGAAAGCAATTTCTCGCAGCTCGGCACCTACGGCCGTAGCAAACTGGCGCTCACACTCTTTGCCATCTACCTCACCACCGTGCTCAAGACTGCCGGTGTGATTGTGGCTTGCGCCGACCCCGGCGTGGTGAACACCAACATGATTACAATGCACCGCTGGTACGACCGCATCGCCGACCACCTGTTCCGTCCGCTCATCAGCACCCCGGCACAAGGAGCTCAAGCACTGCTCACGGCACTCAACGCCACCGAATCGGGACTGCTGTTCCACGGCGCCGAAACAAAGCGCCTGGTGTCGTCGCTCAAAGACAAAGACACCTTCGTGAACCTGCTTAACAACACTCTGCGAATAATCAACCGCGAGAAGAAATAAAGCACTCGCCCACCGAGGTTTTGCCTCGTGCCATGGGCACATGCAAGCAATCGCCACCGGCTTCACACTGATGCCGATGGCGATTACTATATTTTTGCTTACAAGATTTATTCAAACACCATCACCGAAAGCACCATAAGCGTGCCCACAATCACTATCATCAACACCACTATGAAATTCACCGTTATAGTGAGTGCCACAGTCTTGAACAAAGCACTGCGTGTGCCCAGCCCGAACATCTGCTTATAGTTGACAGTAAACAGCGTGACTTGCAGCCACCACGGCAGCAACGAAAACGCACTCAGCTCCAACTCGCCGCCCATCAGCACCATCACGATGCCCACAATAAGCATCTGGCAAAACATCAGCACCTGCGTGAAAAACATCTCGGTGTAGTTCATAGCTTCGCACTCTGCCGATTTACGGAAAAACGCCTTGGTGAACAGCGCATACAATAGGCACAGCACAAACATGCGCAACACCAGCGTGCGCCGAAGCACGTCGTCAAACACCTGGCTGAAGGTTTTGCCTTTGATTTTTTTCATGCTACGCATCAGCGCCGAATCCTCGTCAATAGTCACCTTGCCCTGCTTGTCGCCCGACTGGGTGGACATGGCAAAGTCCTCGCTGTTAATCACCTCACCAATCGGCACATTGCTCCACGCGCCGTTCTCCACCTTTTGTTTTGTGGTGTCGGCAGCCGCAGCCTCGTAGCCGCCGCTGATGCCCACACATTCAAGCATCACATCGGTGAACGACTCATTGCCTTTTACAACTTTCTCGCCAAAACGCACAAGTGCCATGCTCAGCAAATAGAACGCACCCAGCACAAACAGCATCTTCATTGGCGGGAAATAGGGTTGGCGACGGCCTTTAATGTAATCGGCAATCATATAACCCGGACGCAGAATCAAGTGAAGCATTGTGCGCGGCATGCTTCGGTTGCCCAAGCCCCACACATCGAGCGTGCGCAGCAGCATCGAGCGCGCCGTGATTCGTGGCGTATCGGCAGCCTGTCCGCACACCGGGCAATAGCCGCCATCAAACACGTTGCCACAATTCATGCACGTCACGCGAGTGAAGCCCTCACGCTTATAGGTGAACGGATTGCGCTGCCAACGCTTGAACAGCATTGTGCGCACCTTCACTTGCCGCTTCATGCCATTCAACCTCGCTTCTACCGCATCGCGGCATCGCCCAAGCACCTCTATTGTCGTTGTTATAATGTTCATAAATCTCTGCCATTAACGCCGCAACGTGCGCAGCCTCAAAAGATTATCCAATCGCAAATATACGCAATCTGCCCAATATTCGCAAGCAAGACAAGAATCCGAGCGCAGGCTATGTGGTATCTCCGGCATAGGGACACGCCCAGCGACCGCAGCTAGGTGTTTAGTGATACGGCGATGATGAAGCGATGATGATAGGGCGATTTCCATACGCCCCTACAAATCAAAGCCAAACATTATATACAAACTTCTGATTACCAGCGATATCAACCGCATGAGCGGTTACAACATGTATAACGACCCCATATTGGCGCCGTAAGCGGCTATGTGGGGACAGCGTAACGCTCTACACCATCAACAACCGTGGAGCGGTTGCAGATTCAGCAGCAGAGGTAACACTATACTCCGACATCTTCACCGCCAACCGGGAAAATCCGCTGCCCCCGATTATCGGATGCCGACCCATAAAAACATGGGTATACAAAAAAAGAATGAGCAACCCGGACCGAAGTCCTTTTGTTGCTCATCTCCTCTCTCCACTGCGGTGCGGACGAGACTCGAACTCGCGACCCCATGCGTGACAGGCATGTATTCTAACCTGCTGAACTACCGCACCAGTGTTTTGATTGCCATCGATGTTTCCCGATTGCGAGTGCAAAGTTACGAACATTTTTTAATTCTGCAAAATTTTGCGGCAAAAAATTTTAATTTTTTCTTCGCGAAAAACGCATATTTTTCAAGCAACCGTGTTAGACGGCTGATTTTAAGGTCGTTATGATTTACATAAAAAACACAATGGCACTGAACCGAAAAGGGGGTCAATGCCATTCTTTTTATAAGGTTACAAAAAAATGTGGTCGTTTACACGTAGTCCTGCGCTTTGATTAGCTCGTGCAGTGCAGCGAAGGCGAAATATGCTGTAGAGCCCACCATGCAAACAAAAATGTAGATGTCGCCTTTGGTGATTACTTCCATATTGCTTTGCGAAACGTAAATCACCCAGCTGATTACCATGAGCATAATGCAGATGCCGTAGCCAACCGCTTTAATCCAGCGTGGCATTGTTTTTGGCTTGTAAGGCAGTCGGTTCATCACCTTGCGAGTGAACCATGGGTTCTCGCTTGTTTCCGGCATGTGTGCCTTGAGCAGCTCGGCAAATTGTATGTCTTCGTCAGTACGTTTCATAATTCAATGTGTAAAGATAGTTCTTTTTTGTTTTATTGTCAACTGTTTTTGCCCTGATTTTTTCAGGATTGCGGCCTCAGCACCTTAGCCATCTTGGCTTTGCCACGCGATATGTGCGATTTTATGGTGCCTTCGGCAAGTCCGGTGATTTCTTCAATTTTCTTGATTGGCAAGTCTTGAATGAAGAACAGGGTTATGACTGTACGCTCGGTTTCCGACAGGGTGCGCATTGCGGTGTATACATCCATTTTGGCTTCGTTTGCTTCCTCGTCGCGCGATAGTTCGTCGGGCACGTTATAGCCTTCTTCTTCGCGTTCTTCGCGCATCTTGCGTGTGTAGGAATAAAACTCGTTATAGGCAATTCGCAGCATCCAGGTTTTAAATTTCGACAGTCCTTTAAAGGAACGTATGTTGGTGTATACTTTTATGAATGTTTCTTGGGCGAGGTCGTCGCTAAGGGCATAGTCGCCGGCGGTGAGGTTGAGGAAGAAGTTGCGCACGGTCGACTGGTAGGCGTCCACCAACCGTGCGAATGCGCGGCGGTTGTCGCTGAGTGCAACCTGCGAAATGAGCTTCAATTCTTCAACTCTCGATAACATCGTGATAACCTTCTCTTATGGGGCTGTATGAAAATTTGCTGTATAAAAAATCTCTCTGTCGGTGTGGTGAGCGAGCAGCCGGGCGGATTGCGGAATTGCGAATCCGCCCATGGCTTGCTATTGCTGTGTTATTGTTGCGGTCCGCCAAAAGGTGGAGGTGTCACTTCGCCTGATGATTGTGTGGCGGTTGGCTGCTGTGGTTGTTCGGCAGCGGGTTGCTCCATCGGCTGACCCATTACCGGCTCTTGCGAGGCGTAGGGGTTGATGCCCTGCTGCATTTGATAGCGCTCGTATTCGATGCGGCTGCGCTGCTTGAAGAATTCGCCCAACAATTTAATCGCACCTATAATCACCGGGATTGCCGAAAGTGCCACCATTGGTTCGGCGCCGACTGTTGCCCAGAACAGCATGAGGCAAAGACCTATTCCTGCCCAAATGGCACCGTTCTTAAAGCCCTGCACGTTGTATTGTCCAGGCAGCGTTGGAATTCCGCCCATTCTGCCATAGCTGTAGGCTTGGCTGGCTTCCATCCGGCGGAAAGGAGGCATCTGGTTGGTTCCGGGTTGCGGCTGGTTGACGATGATTGGCTGCGGAGCTGCCGGTTGCTGCATGTTGCGTGGATACATTCCTGCCACCGATGTAGGCAGTTCGTAGTCGTTTTCGATTGCTTTTTCAATCATGCGATATTTTGCGCGGCGGTGCATATAGAAGAACACTAAGCACAAGAAGACGATGAAGATGATTGACCCGAACACTACACACGTGATAACCAGTTCGGTTTGCTGAGTGTTAACGCGCTGGCGATAGTCGTAGTAGCGTTGGCGCTCGTAATTATCGGCGTTGTCGGCGTTGTCGTTTTCACCGTCGTCTGCCACTGCGGCTACGTTCGAAATCACGGTGTCGTTGAGCGACGATTTGATTGCTTCGACGATGGCCTTTGGGTTTGGGGCGATAACAGTGTCATTGCCGTCAGTAATCACTACACTGTCGCCTTTCATGCTGATGCTTGTGTTTGCAGCATGGCTGTTGATGCTTGATGCTAATGTGGCTATTGCCACCAAAGCCAAAACGAATATCTTTTTCATAATTAAATAGGTTTTGAGGATGTATTTTTAAATTTATTTATTTCTCTCGTGGGTGAATCGGTACGGTTTTTCTTGCGCCGATTCGTTGGTTAGACGCAGCGACTCGTGCAAAAGGTTGCACCTGACGAGAGAAATTTTCAAAAAATTTGCGTTACTCGGCAAAAACGCTCGGATTTCTGTCGAAAATTTATTTGGTAAGGTCGATTTTCATGCCTTCGTTGGCAAGCAGCACGCGGCCACCGAAGTGCTGTTGTGCCTCGAGCAGCAGCGGTTGCTCGTCGGTGTATCGCTTGGAGTAATGCCCGAGGATTAGATTCTTAGCACCCGTTTGGGCAGCCACCGTTGCAGCCTGACTGGCGGTGCTGTGTCCGCGTTGCTTGGCAAGCTTGGCGTATTCGTCGGCGTAGGTGGCTTCGTGATAAATCCAGGTGGGCTGATGAAGCATGCTCACGAGGCGTGGCGAAAACGCCGTGTCGCTGCAATAGGCGTAGCTGATGCTTGGGTCGGCGGCGGTGGTGAGCAGGCTGTTTGGCACGGTGTTGCCTTCGGGAGTGACGAAGTCCTTGCCTTGGCGCAGATTGTTGTACATGTGCAGCGGCACGTTGTGAAAGCGAGCCATCTCGCCGTTGACGTGGCGCAGCTTGGGCTTCTCTTCAAACAGGAAACCCATGGTGGGCACGCGGTGCTTTAGCGGCAAGGCGGTGACGGTGATGGCGTCGTCCTCGTAGATTACAGCCTTGCGAGTGCCTATGACGTTGAACTGAATGTTGTAGCTGCTGCCTTTGAGAAAAAAGTTGAAGAAATCGCCAAAATGCTTTGCCCCTTCGGCGTTGATGTGAATGGTGAGCGCGCCTGAGCGGCCGTGAAGGTCGAGCGTGGAGAGCAACCCGGGCAGTCCGAAGCAGTGGTCGCCGTGCAGGTGGCTGATGAATATGTGGTTTAGCCTCGCAAACTTCAGCCTCTGGCGCAGCATACCCAGCTGGGCAGCCTCGCCACAGTCAATCATGAATAGGTTGTCGCGAATGTTAAGCACCTGGCTTGTGGGCATGTGGCGCATCGATGTGGTGGCAGAGCCGCAACCAAGTATGTTAAGTTCAAATTTGTCCATGGCTTTTAGAGTCGGTGGGATGTTGTTCGATTATACAATTGCGAAATTAATGATTTTTTGTGAAAGACATGATTCATTGGCAGTAAAAAACAACAAACACGGCAGTTTAACACTTGTATAGTTAATTTATAAATCATTTTAACCAGAAAATTTGCAGTATCGAAAAATGGTTTTACCTTTGCAATAAGTTTTTTCATAGGATTAGATTTTTAAGGTTTACGATGTGCGGTTGTTGCGAAACAACCGCACATATCTTTTATAACAGGGTGAATTGTGCCCTCGGCGAAAGTTGGTGCAAAATTTCGTAATCTCACGCTAATTGCATACCTTTGCCGAGCGAAACTGCAGATTATTAACAATATATTATTATACAGCGAAAAATTTCTGTTTATGGAAGAAATAAAGTTTGGCAAATATGTAGAACTTGCCTACAAGGTGTTCACCACCAACGGCGAAACCGACGAATTGATGCACGAATTTCCGGAGTCGACGCCCGACCGTTTTGTTTACGGCCTTGAACAAGGCATGATTGAAGGCTTTGCAAAGCGCATCGAAGGACTGAAGAAGGGCGAAAAATTTGAGTTTGTGCTTGCTCCAGCTGAAGCGTTTGGCGAAATCAACCCCGACATGATTATCACCCTCGACAAGAGCATTTTCATGGTCGATGGCGAGTTTGATGCCGAAACGGTGAAGGTGGGCAATGTGGTGCCTATGATGACCGAGCAAGGCAGTCGCGTGCATGGCGTGGTGACTCACGTTGGCGCCGACAAAGTGGTGATGGACTTCAACCATCCGCTTGCCGGCGAGCAGGTGAAATATGTTGGCACCGTGATTGAGGTGCGCGATTCCACTGCTGAGGAACGCAACCCGAAGCATGGCGGATGCGGAGGCTGCAGCGGATGCGGCTCGGCAGAGGGCGGCAGTTGCGGTGGCTGCAACGGTTGCAACGACTAATAGCGTTTTCTACCCGATTGTTGCCTAAGCGACGGCGGCTACTTGCCGCAGCTGCGTACTTAAAAGGCGGCTCTCGGAATATACAACTTGGTGGCTGTTATGGCTTTTTGCCATAGCAGCCACCAATCATTTTTGCCACGACCTACGATGTTTTTTATGGGAAATATTGCTCACTATGTGGCCATTTTCACCACTTTGCCACTCGGCAAATTAGGGATAAATGCGCCGAAATATTCACGACGCCGTTCGTTTGGACGGATTTTTGTAATGATTGGCGACACAGGTGGCGAAAACACTTAACTATCAGAATAATGCATCACTATTCTGCAATAGGTTACAGGCAATAGTTTGAATATCATAGCGTTAAATATTATGAAAATAAAAGTTAAATTCTTTAAAAATCATTTGCATATAAATGTTTTTTTGCGAGAATCAATTATCTTTGTAACGTGTTTTTCATAGTATTAAATTAAGATTAAGGTTAAAGTGGGCTGCGCAGTGATGCGAAGCCTATTTTTTTATTAGAAAATCACTATATTTGCGCTATGGCAGACAAGATGACATCAGGGCAGCGGCACAGATGCATGAGCCGCATACGCAGCAAAGACACACGCCCCGAAATGGTGGTGCGCCGGTTTTTGTGGCACAACGGCGTGCGCTATCGTCTGCACGTCAAGCAGATTCCGGGTTGCCCCGACATTGTCATTCGCCGCCTGCGCACAGCAATATTTGTGAACGGGTGTTTTTGGCACGGGCACAGCTGTCAGAAACATCTGCCCGAAAACAATCGCAAGTTTTGGTACAAAAAAATCACTCGCAACCGCGAGCGCGACATGCGCAACACGGGGCTGCTCGAAGCTGCCGGCTGGGTGGTGATTGTGGTGTGGGAATGTGAACTCGCCAAAGCCGTTGCGCCCGACACGCTGCGGCGATTGCTTGACACCATACGTCTGCTCGACAAGGCGCTGCCCTTAACGCCACGCGGCTATTCCGACTACGCCGACAACGACTACGCGGCTGTAGCTGCCGACGACGAGGTGCCATACGAGTGACGCCCCTTGCGCCCCACCCCAACACATCCCTCAAAAAAAATGATTCGCCCGCAGCCGATGTTGGCTTTACGGGCGAACCAATATATTCTTTTAGCGTGGCGCAGGCGAGAGCCTTAGCGTTGTTCCACAATCTTGCATATCTCAACAATGGTGCGTTGAGCAGCCTCCATAGCTTGAATCGACACATACTCATATCTGCCGTGGAAGTTCATGCCGCCGGCAAAAATATTAGGACAAGGCAAACCTTTGAACGACAATTGCGCGCCGTCGGTGCCGCCGCGAATGGGTTGCACCTTAGCCACGATGCCGGCATTCTCCATAGCTTGCTTGGCAATGTCGATTACGTACATCACAGGTTCGATTTTCTCGCGCATATTGTAGTATTGGTCGCGAATCTCGATTGATGCGCAGCCTGGGAACTCGTTGTTGATTTTGCGAGTGAGGTGCTCCAGCTCTTTCTTGCGGCGTTCAAAGCGGTCGCGGTCGTGGTCGCGTATTATATAGGTGAGCGTGGTGCTTTCCACCGAGCCTTCAATGCCAATCAGGTGATAGAAGCCCTCGTAGCCCTCGGTGTGCTCGGGAGTTTCCCAGCGCGGAAGCATGATGGCAAATTGGTTGGCAACGCGAATTGAATTGAGCATCTTGTGCTTAGCATATCCCGGATGCACATTCAAGCCCTTGAAAGTGACCTTTGCCACTGCTGCATTGAAGTTCTCAAACTCCAGTTCACCGGTTTCGCTGCCGTCCATAGTGTAGGCAAAGTCGGCGCCAAAGCGTTCAACGTCAAACTTGTGAGCGCCCAGACCGATTTCCTCGTCGGGATTGAAAGCGATGCGAATTTTGCCGTGCTTAATCTCGGGATGCTCCTGTAGGTAGGCGATGGCTGACACAATCTCGGCAATGCCCGCCTTGTCGTCGGCACCAAGCAACGTGTTGCCGTCGGTCACAATCAAGTCCTGACCCACATAGTGCTTCAGTTCAGGAAACTGTGCAGGGCTCAACACCACGTCAGCCTCGGCATTGAGAGTGATGTCGCCACCGTCGTAAGCCTTCACGATGCGAGGTTTCACGTTGTGGCCGCTCATGTCGGGCGAAGTGTCGAGGTGTGCAATAAATCCAATGGTAGGCACATCGCGGTCGGTGTTAGCCGGCAAAGTAGCCATCAGATAGCCGTTGTCGTCGAGTGTGATTTCGCTAAGACCCATCTTTTCAAGTTCGCCTTTCAGATAGTTGGCAAAAACCATCTGACCGGGAGTCGACGGGGTGAGGTTGGTGTTTTCGTCACTTTGAGTGTCGAACTTTACATATTCCAAAAATCGTTCTACTAATCCCATAGTGTTGTTTTGTGAGGTTTGTGTAAATAATTCTTTTGCAAATTTACTAACAAAATATGTGATAACCTTGCCTCAACATTATTTTTAGCAATAATTATTTCACTGAGACTTTCTCCGAAACTTTTGCGGACGAGATGTGGCGAGCGCAAACAAAACCTCTGCACATTCGCCAACCAGGCGAAAGATGCTTGCCGAACACGCCGCGATGCGCCATGCCCAACCACCAATTTTACGCTTTATAGCACGGCACACCACTGTGCTTACCAAATGCCGCTACAGCACCTTGTGAGAGGGGTTGTGCGCAAAATTCGGCAATTTGGCGTTAAATTTTTAGGTAATTTGGCAGCGAATTTTTCGGCAATTTGGCGTTAAATTTTTCGGTAATTTGGCAAAATTTCGGTTTTTGGGCACTTCATTCGACAGCATTTGGGGGATGTGTTGTGGCGCTTGTTTTGACGTCGTGGCACTTATTTTGATAATGTGCTTGTAATTTTGTAACTTTGGAGTGATGTTAATGCAGATTATTATAAACCATAAAAATTAAACATACTAACTAAATTTTTATTTTGATTATGAAATTGCGAAGTGTTTTGTTGTTAGCGGCTTTGTTGGCAAGCGGCGTCGCCGCAATGGCTGGCAGCCATAAGGAATATGCGGCTAAGGGCGATGTCACCCTTGATGTGTTCAACAAGGAGAATGTGCATTATGCGCCCGGCACAATTGGCAATTTTGCCGATGCCGAGGGCGTGATTCGGTTGGTGAACGGCCGAATCATTGTGAAGAAAATCAAGGTGCCTCGCTACGAACGCAATGTAAAGGTTAGCGTACATGTCACTTTGGCATCGAACGGCGACCGCTGGGACAAATCGGGGTCGTGCTTTGTGATTCCGCGCGACGCGGCAATCAATCTGCTGTCGATTGCCAAGGGCGAATGCAAGTTCCCCGAGGTTGATCCTGCCAAGTACGAAAAGCTGGTTGGCGTGGTTGCCGGCAAAGATTATCTGCCCACGGTGGAACTGATGCGCTTTATGACGCCGTTTGGCGTGGGACACTTCAGTTCGCCCACCGACACGCTCACACGTCATCGCAAGCCGGTGTACATCCCCGAATGGGAGAAGTGCGTTGAATGGGAACAGGACATCACCGACCTCTACCCGTTGCTCGAGGGAGAGGCATACGTGGGCATTTTCATCGACACTTGGACTGCGGAGGGCTATTTGGCTTCGATGCAGCTGAAGTTCGACGAGAGCCATATTTCGTGCGACAAGCTCACGCGCCGACATGTTGAGCCGCTGGTGAACACTGTGTATTATATCGGTCAGGATTACCCCGACATCTTTGCACGCAAACCGTTAGTGACCGACTTTAATGTGCCCAAGAATGCAAAGAATGTGCGCTTGAAATATATTGTCACGGGTCACGGCGGACACAGCGGCGGCGATGAGTTCACGCCAAACGTGAATATACTTAAGGTTGACGGCAACACGGTGTGCAGTTTCACTCCGTGGCGCAACGACTGCGCTTCGTTCCGCCGCTTCAATCCCGGCACCGGCGTATGGCTGATTAAGCGCACCGCGTCGTATATCGGCGAAAACGGCTACACCGAAAAGGAGATTGAGGAGCCGCTTGGCTCGAGCGACCTCAGCCGCAGCAACTGGTGTCCGGGCAGCGACGTGGCTCCAAAGGAGATTCCGCTTGAAGGCATTGCCGCCGGACGTCACACGCTCAGCATCAACATCCCGAATGCTGCCCCTGTTATGGGCGACAAAATGAATCACTGGCTGGTGTCGGCTTATTTAGTGTGGGATGAATGATGGAATCGTTTAGCGACATACTTGGCAGCGGCGATTTGGTGCTGGTGGATTTCTTTGCCACCTGGTGCCAGCCGTGCCGCACCATGCACCCAATTCTGGAGCAGGTGAAGCAGATGGCGGGCGACCGCGTGCGCATCATCAAGGTCGACGTCGACCGCATGGGCACGGCTTCGCAATTCTACGACATCCGTTCGGTGCCCACGCTTATGATGGTGCGCGCCGGGCAGGTGCTATGGCGTCAGAGCGGTGTGGTGCCTGCTCAACAACTGGTTGACACAATCAACTTGTTTGCCAGCCGATAGCGCTTGAAGGTGCCACAGCGATGAATAGCAACATTTTGATGCCGTATGAGAAGATTTTCTCTTGCGGCATCATTAATTTTTCGGGTAAATGCCACAATAGTACAATAAAAAATCACTACCTTTGCATTATTATTACTAAACTATCAAACAACATTTTGAACATGAAACACCTTGACAACATCTTTGCAGAGAAATTATTGAAAATCAGTGCAATTAAGCTTCAGCCTAACAACCCTTTCACATGGGCTTCGGGATGGAATTCGCCGATTTACACTGACAACCGCAAGACTTTGTCGTATCCTGACGTACGTTCGTTCATTAAAGTTGAATTGTGTCGCCTCATCGAGGAAAACTTTGGCGATGCCGAAGTGATTGCCGGCGTTGCCACTGGTGCAATCGCTCAAGGCGCCTTGGTTGCCGACACATTGGGCTTACCATATATCTACATCCGTTCCTCACCAAAGGACCACGGATTGGAAAACCTCATTGAAGGTAATCTGAAACCCGGACAAAAGGTGGTGATTGTTGAAGACCTTGTTTCAACCGGCGGCAGCAGCCTCAAGGCAGCGCAGGCAGTGCGCAATGCCGGCGGCGAAGTGATTGGTATGGTGGCAATTTTCACCTACGAGTTCCCAGTGTCGGTGAAGGCTTTCAAGGATGCCGGCGTGAAACTGCTCACCATCAGCAACTATTCGGCTATGATTGCCGCTGCCAAAGAGATTGGCTATATTGCTGAGAGCGACCTTGCCACCCTCGAACAATGGCGCAAAGACCCTGCCAACTGGGTGCCTCGCAAGATTGAGGGCTAATCATCTGGCTCAACCGCGTTAAGCAATACTGATAATTTGAATAACTGATAATTATTTTTCCAACGAAAATTATTACCGGCATATAATTTATGAGTGCATATAAAAGCAAAACCTATCCTGTTCAAGCCACTCGCGAGCAGGTGTACGCCAAATTGGCTAATCCGGGCGCATTGGCAGAGAAAGTGAAAAAATTGCCGCCCGATGTGCAGCAAAAGCTCGAATCGGTTAAGTTCACCGACGATGCTGTGTCGTTCAACATCCCACCGGTGGGCGAAATGCGTATGGTGTTCACCGAGCGCGTGGCGCCAAGTCGCATCGTCATCGGTCCGGAATCGAGTCCTGTGCCATTTGCCCTGTCAATCAACATTGGTGAAGGCGCTGATGGAAATGCCACCATCGAAACTGCAATGGACATTGAACTGAACATGTTCCTGCGCCAAATGGTGGGCGGAAAAATTGAGGAGGGCATCGACCGCATGGCTGAGATGCTCACTCACCTGCCTTATGGCGAAGTGTAAAGCGCAAGCAAGTTACACTTTATTTCTGGCAAAAGCAGTATTCAGATATTCACCGTCGGCGGCTTAAGCCCCGGCGGTGTTTTTTGTCGCTATAGCCTCCCGCGCCGTATCAGGTAATTTGCCAATTCTAATTTGGCATAGATATATAAAAAAATATCCTCTGCATCCCGCAGAAGATCTTCTTTCAGCCGTATAGACCTTTTTGAGATAAATCACATCATCGTCACGACTTATGATTTCCTTAAAATCTAAATACCATAAAAACTTGATGCAAAGTTATAAGAAATATGTTATATAACATAATTTTCGAGCATTATTTTCATCCGTTTAATATATTTTAACTCAATCAGAGCCACAATAAAGGTTTGTTAACTAAAATCGGGGCGTCCCGTATAAGGATACCCCGAAATATTAATCACTAATCGCTAAAGTTATAGCGACGAAAAAAGTCGATTTAACGCCTGACATCCCATTTCGGCAAATCCCGAAGGTCAAGTCACGGCAGATTATTGCGCAGGTTCAAAGCCCGAAGGCAGCCTTCACGCGGTCGACATAGTCGAGCTTCTCCCACGTGAACAGTTCCACCTCCACGTCGATGCTCTTGGCACCGTTGTAGCGCGAAGTGAAGTGCTTAACCACCTTGCGAGGTTCGCGGCCCATGTGGCCGTAGGCAGCGGTTTCCTCGTAGATTGGCGCACGCAGCTTGAGGCGCTGCTCAATGCCATAAGGGGTCATGTCGAACAGCTCGTTCAGGCGGTCGGCAATCTCTTGGTCGCTCATATTCACATGGCTGGTGCCGTAGGTGTTCACGAAGAAGCTCACCGGGCGAGCAACGCCAATGGCGTATGCCACCTGCACAAGCATCTCGTCGGCAACGCCGGCTGCCACAGCATTTTTGGCGACGTGGCGTGCAGCGTAGGCAGCCGAGCGGTCAACCTTGCTCGGGTCCTTGCCCGAGAATGCGCCACCGCCATGAGCGCCGCGTCCGCCGTAGGTGTCAACAATAATCTTGCGACCGGTGAGACCGGTGTCGCCGTTAGGGCCACCAATCACAAATTTGCCGGTTGGGTTGACGTGATAAATGATTTTGTCGTCGAACAGAGCCTGAATGTCGGCAGGCAACGAAGCCTTTACGCGCGGCATGAGGATGTATTTCACATCATAATAGATGTTTTCGAGCATAATGTCGTCGGCACGCTTCTGAGCCTTGGCACTGCCGTCGACAGGCGCAACAAACTCGTCGTGCTGAGTGCTCACAACAATGGTGTGGATGCGCACTGGCTTGTGCGTTTCGCCATCGTATTCAACAGTCACCTGACTCTTTGAGTCGGGACGCAGATAAGTCATCAGCTTGCCCTCGCGGCGAATGGCAGCCAGTTCCACCAAGATGCGGTGCGAGAGGTCGAGTGTGAGGGGCATCAGGTTGGGTGTTTCGTTAACGGCATAGCCGAACATCATGCCCTGGTCGCCGGCGCCTTGCTCCTCGGCAGTGGCGCGAACCACGCCCTGATTGATGTCGCTGCTCTGCTCGTGAATGGCAGAGAGCACACCGCACGACGCTCCGTCGAACTTATACTCAGCCTTGTTATAGCCAATGCGATTAATCACTCCGCGGGTCACGTCCATGAGGTCGATGTAGGCATCGGAGCGCACTTCGCCGGCAATCACCACCTGGCCGGTTGTAACGAGTGTTTCAACAGCCACCTTCGAGTCGCGGTCGTAGGCGAGCAGTTTGTCAAGAACAGCGTCAGAGATTTGGTCAGCCACCTTGTCGGGATGACCCTCCGACACCGATTCGGATGTAAACAAATAATTCTTCATTTTTCCAATTTGGTTTAAAGTGGAAAAATGCTAAAAGTTTAATAAGCAATCTGGATTGTTTTAATATCAAGAATGCAGTTTTAGCATTTTTTAGTGTGGTTGCAAGCAGCCAAATTTTTCCACATGAGTTAATAAATAATTTTTTCGGACTGCAAAGTTACTGCATTTCCTGCACTCGCACAATAGGGTGCTACAAAAAAGTGCAGCACACAGCGCAATAATTTGCGCCATGTGCTTTTTTCTTTATATTTCGGTGCGTGAAATATTACATTAGCAATATGCCGTGTTTGCGGCATTCTTCAACCTGGTTGTCGGGCCAGATGCTGGCTTGCACCTCGCCGATGTGGGCTTTTTGCAGCAGATACATGCACAAACGGCTTTGCCCGATGCCGCCGCCAATCGAATACGGCAGCTCGCCAGCCATCAGGGCGCGGTGGAATGCCAGGTTAAGGCGCTCCTCGCAGCCGCGTGCCTTGAGCTGGGCAACGAGGCTTTCTTCGCTCACGCGTATGCCCATCGACGACAGCTCGAACGGTATCTCAAGCACGCTGTCCCAAAGGATGAGGTCGCCATTGAGCCCACGGAATCCGTCTTCGTTCTCCGAAATCCAGTCGTCGTAGTCGGGGGCACGGCCGTCGTGCGGTTCGCCGTTGCTCAACGGGTTACCTATACCTATGATGAACACGGCGCCATATTTCTTGGCAATCTTGGCTTCACGTTCTTTTGCGGTGCAATCGGGATACATCTGCAGCAACTCCTCGCTGTGAATAAACACGAGCTTTTCGGGCAGGCGCGGAGTGATGTGCGGGAAGTCTTCGTAGATTTTCCATTCGGTTTCGCGCACGGCACAATAGATTTTCTCGACAGTGGCTTTTAGGTACGCCAAATTGCGGTCGCAGCGATTGATGCTCTGCTCCCAGTCCCATTGGTCGACGTACAGCGAGTGGATATTGTCGAGTTCTTCGAAGGTGCGAATGGCGTTCATGTCGGTGTAGATGCCGTAGCCTGGCGCTATGTCGTATGCCCCGAGCTTCATTCGCTTCCACTTGGCAAGCGAGTGCACCACCTCGGCGCGGCTTCCGTTCATACACTCGATGTTAAACGCCACTGCATGCTCAACACCGTTAAGGTCGTCGTTAATGCCGGTGCCGCTGAGCACAAACAGTGGTGCTGTCACGCGGCGCAGATTAAGTGCCGCTGCCAGCTTTTGCTGGAATGTTTCTTTAATTTTTTTGATTGCCACCTCAGTGGTTTCGGGCAGCAATTTTTGCTTATACTTTTTTGGTACAATCAGTGCCATATCGTTGTTAATATTATTATTTCCCTCATTTGATTTGTGCGAAAGATAGCGACAGCCAAAAACCCAATAGCCGAGCCTTTTCCAGCCTATTTTTTTGCAAAATCTCTGCAAAGATAATACATTTTTCCATAGTTTCACAAAATCACCTAACAAAATGCACAATAATTTGCTACTATCAGTCACATTTTGCACCGCAAAGCAATTCTTACCACTTTCGGCACATTCAATTCGTGGCGATTGCCGCCGCAACAGGGCGCAATGTTTTCATATTCAACATAAAATTGCTACCTTTGCACCCGCATTCGTCATTCGGCATGCGCCACATGCGAGGCACCGGATGCTTTGCAAACACTATTTTTTTGCGTAAGAAAGATTATTTTTCATGGATGGTATATTCGAATCACTGAGCCAAGGGCTCTCCACGGTCACCGATTTTGTTTGTGGCTATCCGCTGTTCATCTGGCTGATTGGCGGCGGCTTCTTTTTGTTTCTCTACTCGGGGCTGGTGCCGTTGCGCTACACCCGCCGCGCCATTCGTTCGTTGCGCACCAAGCAGCAGGGCGAAGGTCAGATAAGCAGCTTTCAGGCGCTCATGAGCGCCATCAGCAGCACCGTAGGCATGGGCAACATTGCCGGCGTGGCAATCGCCATAGCCATGGGCGGTCCGGGCGCAATATTCTGGATGTGGGTGAGCGCCTTGTTTGGCATGGCAACGAAGTTTTTCGAGGGCACTCTTGCAATAATGTATAAAGGCAAAGACAACAAGGGCAACGTGCAAGGCGGCCCGATGTATGTGCTCACCGAGGGCATCAGCCCAAAGCTGAAACCGCTTGCCAAGTTCTTCTGCATATTTGCAATGATAGGTTGCTTGTGCGTGATGCAAGCCAATCAGCTCACCGAGTCGCTAATCACCGTCATCACCGACCCACTGCTCCACCTCGAAAACACCTGGCAACTGCGCGCCGTGATTGGCATACTCATGGTGATTCCGGTGGCTGTGGTGATGCTGGGCGGAATAAAGCGCATATCGCTCATTGCCACAAAGATAGTTCCGCTGATGGTGTCGCTCTACTTCATACTTGTGGGCATTGTGATTGTGATGAACCTCCACCTGCTGCCCGGCGTGTTTGCCGACATCTTCAACGGCGCTTTCAACCTCGATGCCGGCATTGGCGGATTGGCTGGTGTGGCTGTAGTGGGCGCCCGACGCGCAATGTACGTCAACGAGGCTGGTGTAGGCACCGCGTCGCTGATGCACGGCGCCAGCAAGAATGCCGAGCCGGTGCGCGAGGGCTTGGTGGCGATGCTCGGCCCTGCTATCGATTCAGGCCTTGTGTGCACGCTCACGGCAATACCCATTCTCATGGCTCGCAATTACCTCGACGTGGAGGGCATCAAAGGCTTGTATATCGCCTTGGGCGCGTTTGGCACGCTGATTCCGCACATTGGGCAATATCTGCTCATGGTGATTGTGTTCTTCTTTGCGTTCTCTACAATGTTTTCCTACAGCTACTATGGCACCAAGTGCACGGGCTATCTGTTCGGCGTGGAAAACAGCAAATACTACGAATATTTCTATCTGGCAATGATTGTGGTGTCGTGCATCGTCACCCTCGACACCGTGGTGGCTGTGATGGACCTCGCATTTGCTTTGATGTCGATTCCCACCATGTTCGCGCTGCTGAAACTGGCACCTGTTGTTCGCCGCGAAGCAAAGAAATATTTCAAAAAATAACCGATGAAATCGGCAAAAACCCATCACGGGGCTGCGACATCTCTTGCATTTGTCGCAGCCCCGTGAGCATTAGCGCGTGAGGCAAATTTTGCGGTTGCGCATCTTCACGAACGAGTCGAAGGTGAGTATAAGGTCGCTTATGGCAATGTCGCCGTTGTCCACCTCGCTCTCATAGAGTTTGGTGGAATTGGTGCCTTGCTGATGCCTGCCTTGCAGCGAACCGTTCACGCCCGACACATATTCAAACAGCTTCATCTGCAGGTTAATCATCTCATACGCGCCCAAATTGTTGCCATTGCCCACAATCTGCTCGGGCTTGGCATCGGTGTCGCGCTCGGAGAATGGAAGCACACCATCAGCCGACGCCCACACCTTGCGTATATCGCGCCACGTGAACCCTTCCGGCATCGAATCCACCGGAAATAGCAGAACGCCCTTGGCTGAGGTTTTCATCATGTGGTTGAGCATAGTGGTGAGTCTGTTCACAAATTTCTGCTGTCCTATCACATCCTCCACCAGCGAGTGAATCTCGCCGTCGATGAGCGGATACATCTTTATGGCAAACGGATGGCTGCCGTGACGATATTCGGAGCAATAGTGGCAAAGCAAATCGCCCATAGGCGAAAACCACCGGCAATGCCACTCTTTGGCAATATCCCAGCGCGTAGCCACATCGGCATCGGCAAGCAGCGCCCGAGCCTCATTGCTGGCGTATGGCACCACCATCAGTTGCGCCGTACTGCGGCGGTGGCACACAAGCACCTCGCGGCTCTCAAGCGTCCACACCTCAATGGCTCGGCATTTGCCGCTCGATGCTCGCCAAAACTCGGCGCCCGACTGCCAATCTGTGCCAATAAGTGCGGTGAAATCGTCGGTTCGGTGCACAACTTCGTTGGTGTAAAGGCGGCGAACTGCCTCGGCATGAGCACGATTGCCTCGTGACACTTTGCGCAGCAAGTCGGCAAGAGTGAGGTCGTGCAATTGCCCCACTATCTCATCGTCCCACGCTCGGCAATCTGCCATGTTGTTCATGAAAAAGTGATTGAAATTCACATTGTCGACGCGCAGACTGCTGCCAAACACGTCGCTATCTACATCGATGCGCTGCACCACGCACCCCGAAATCAAAAACTCCTCAAGCGCGCGACTGTCAACCTCGTCGAGCAAGCACGATTTATACACTTTACCCACGGTTTCATCGGGCTTTTCGCTCATTCTGCGGTTTCTGAAGCGTCCAATCACCGTTTTAACCATTTGCCTGATAAGGTTGTTCGTGATTGGCTGACAGCCACGGTTGCGCATGTTTTCGCCCTCGGTGACAGTATTGCCAAGCTCGTCTTGCATCAAGTCTTCCCATTGGCGTCCGTAGGTGAATGCCTTGTTTCGATTTCGCGTGGCACGCAATGCGCTGCCATTAGTCCACGCCTTGTAGGCTGCCTGAAGCACCATCAGATCGTTGCCACTTGCCATGCCGATTTCTTTGCTTATCTGTTTGTTCTTCATGTTCGATTTAATCGTTATAATTTCAACATTGTTTTCAATTTTGCACGATGAATTCGTGCCTATTGCTGCGTGAATGAGAGATGTGAATCCACGCATAATCGTGTTCGTTGATTGCCTGGTCTACCGGCAATCGCAGGCGCTTGAGCAATCGCCACAGCCTGACGTTAGCATCGCGGCTGCCGGCAGTCACGTCAGCCGCTTCACCACGCAGGTGCTGGCTCGTAGCCACACCACCCACAAGCACATTGAGGGCAGCGCATCGGTAACCGCTGTTAACATAGATTGGCGCGCCAAATGCCTCGCGCAAAGGGTCGAGCACATTCTCCACAAGCAGCCTTAGGGCTTCCGCTGCTTGCGCCGGCGGAGTGTTGTCGATGCCTCGTGCCTGCGCCGTTGCCGACGCCGTAAGTTCGGTTTCATCGAAGAATTTCATACTTTTCTTCTCCTTTCAATTCTTAATGTTCAACTTTTCAATTATCGACTTCCAATCTACCACGCCACCGGCATTGAGCGTTTTCAGGGCATTCAGCATCATCGAAGCAGCATTTGCCATGTCGCTCTGCGTCTTTTCCTCGGCTTTCTCGAAGATGCTTTTCACTTCGATGGCGGCAATGCCAATTGCTCCAATCACCGTGAAGCAAGGCAGCAGCGGAGCATCCCAGCCGCACGCCACGCGCACATAGCACATCAGCCCAATCTGCATGGCATCTACAACTGTGAGCGCCAGCATCACATTGTAGTATTGACACAGCTTACTCACCGTGCGGCGCAACGCCTCGCTGCGGCGCGCTTCGCCACGGCGGCGCGCCTTGCGCAGTCCGCTCCACAGGTCGGCAAGCGCCGCCACCAGCACCAATCCATATTCAAGCACCACCGTCATCCCGGCAAGTGCCAACATCATTGTTTCTTGTGTGTTTTTCATAGCATAAACATTTTTCCGCAAAATTATCACCGCAAATCGTTTTGCGTTCAATCAAAAAATCATTCCGCAACGATGCATAAATTTCGCGAGCAATTAGCTATCTTTGCAAATAAACAAAACTACCTAACAACGTCTGACGTATGAAAAAAGTCATAGCAATTCTTCTCACCTTAGTGCTCTGCCATGGCACATCGGTTGCTTCGGAACCGCAAAAATGTGCCAAAATCTTCGATGAATGCGCCTTCAATGCCGACATTCGCAATATGATGGACTCGCTGCGTATTGTGGGCGTGAGCCTTGCCGTGGTAAAGGACAACCAGATTGTTTACACTGGAGCCTTCGGCCACAAAGACCTTGCCACTCTGCAACCGCTCACCACATCCACCATGTTCCGCATCGCCTCAATTTCTAAATCGTTTGTGGCAACAGCAATCATGACGCTAGTTGACGAGGGCAAACTGACGCTCGACACCGACGCCGCCACGCTGCTCAACTTTCCGCTGCGAAATCCTGCCTACCCCGACGACAAAATCACCATTGAGATGCTGCTTTCGCACACCAGCAGCATCAACGACTCGGAGGGCTACTACATCAGCTACGACTGCATCAACCCCGTAACAAACCCCAACTGGCGCAACTGCTACAACAAATACGCACCAGGCACGGCATACGAATACTGCAACCTGAATTTCAACCTGCTGGGCATCATCATCGAGAAGGTGAGCGGCGAACGCTTCGACCACTACGTTGAGCGCCACATCCTCAAGCCGCTCGGCATTGATGGCAGCAGTTTCTGCGTAAACTCGGTGGACACAGCCAACTGCGCCACTCTCTACGCTTGGAACGGCAAGGAATTTGAGGCTCAGCCACAAGCCTACCGCCCTATCGAGATTCTCGACCATTACCAAATGGAGGTGAACACCGTGAGGATGTCGCCTGCCGGCGGCATGAAGATTTCGGCACCTAATCTGGCAAAATACATGCTCATGCACATGAACTACGGCAAAAGCCCTCTCACCAATGCCCGCATCATGAGCGACAAAAGCGCAAAGAATATGCAAGCCGATCACACTCCAACCAAGGAATACTACGGTTTGGCGCTCGAAAAATCCGATAAATTCGTCGATGGAGTCACTCTCACGGGCCACACCGGTGGCGCTTACGGATTAACCAGCGCAATGTTCTTCAACCCCGACAAGCACTTTGGCTTCGTGGTTATCTGCAACGGTTCGCGCCGCGGCCACAGCGTGCTTGTGAATGCACAATCGATAATGTACCGTCACTTTATAGAAAACAAAAAATGATTGAAAACGAACGATTAATCCGCCACAATGCAGTGGTTGAGATGGCTCATCAAATGATGATTGCCGCACGCACTGCCCCAAAAGGCAAAGGTGTTGACGTGATTGAAATTGCACTTGTTTCGGAGCGCGCCGACCTCGAAACACTTGCCGAAGCCATGCGCCGTCGAGCCGATGAATCGGGCATGAAATTTCTGATTCGCGATGCCGAAAACATTCTCAGCGGCGAAGCGGTGCTGCTCATAGGCACTCGCAGCGAACCGCTCGGACTGAACTGCGCATATTGCGGCTTCGAATCGTGCGTAGCAAAGCCGCAACAGGTGCCTTGCGCCATCAATTCGGTGGATGTGGGCATTGCCTTAGGCGCAGCCTGCTCAAAGGCCGCCGACCTGCGACTTGACACCCGCGTGATGTTCTCAGCCGGCTGGTGCAGCCAATCTCTCAACTGGTTGCCAGACTGCCACCAGACTATTGCCATCGCCATTGGCGCAGCAAGCAAAAACCCGTTCTTCGACCGCAAGCCAAAAGAAGAACCGCAAAAATAATAGCAACACACAATTTTTATTGACATGAAAAGAATAGTATTGACCACACTGGCTTTGCTTGCTTTCACCGCAGCATTTGCCCAAAAAGCCCGATTAATTCGCCACGAACGGTGCAAAATCGAAGGCATTGCACCGCGCCCCGAAACCGGCGCCATCACCGGCTCGCAATTTATGTTGCGTGCCGACACTATCACGTTTCAGCAGCGCGAGCAGCTGATTGTAGATGCCATACTTGGCGGCAACGTGCCCGACTCGCTTCGGTTCTTCCGAAAGATTGAATTCACCACTCCAGTGGTCGATTCCATCGCAGTTTTTCAGCAACCGCACACCATTGCGCTATGGGTTACACACGACTATCTGGCAATCGGAACAAACGACGATTTCGTGCGTATGCCCATGGGGCCGATAGCAGCACAGCGCATAGCCGATGCGCTGAAATGCTCGCTGCCCACGTCGTTCATCGTCGACCGCATCAACGATGTCAGCGAAGGCGCCATCGACATCTTTCCGTTCCGCCCGTTGGGCGACCGTAACACTCGCCCCATTGTGTTTCAGGACAGCAACAACGCCATCAATGCCCTGATGAAAGCCCATGGCTACCACTACGGGCAAATGATTTCGGGGTTGAAAAAAGACATTGTTTTAGCCACCCGCCTGTGGTCGGCGCCACGCTACCTCAACCGCGTGGCAATTTACGGCTGGTATCGGCCCGACGGCTCGCGAGTGCAGTCGACTTATGCCGGTCACGGCGTGAACTATGTGGACTACAGCCACGGCGTACGATTGGTTTCGCGACGCGCTACAATCGACGGAAAAGAGTGCGATGTGCGCGAAATCCTCGAAAATCCCGTCACTTTCCGCCTGCTAAGCGACGAGGCGGCACCCATTGTGCCAGCTTCCTACATCAACCCCGGCAAGCAATAAAGCCATTCGCCGAAAATTACGAAAAACTGCGTCGGCAAGCGATTTCATCGCATAATTTCGGCAATACAAATTAGGCAATACACCACCGATAATTGCAATGTTTTTATTACCTTTGCCACTGACTATGAACTACAAAATAACAGCCCCAGCGCGAGCAATAGCCGAAGTGGCACTGCCCGCATCGAAAAGTATCAGCAACCGCGCTTTGATACTCAATGCCCTGTGTGCCCAGAAAGCGCAAATCAGCAATATTGCCAAATGCGACGACACTGACGCCATGGTGGCAGCCCTTCAATCGGCTGACGACACCATAAACATCGGCGCCGCCGGCACCGCCATGCGCTTCCTGACTGCATATTTTGCCACCCGGCAAGGCCGCACCATCACCCTCGACGGCAGCGAACGCATGCGCCAGCGCCCCATTGGTGTGCTCGTTGACGCCCTGCGCAGCTGCGGCGCCATAATTGAATATGCAGGCAACGAGGGGTTCCCGCCCCTGCGCATCACAGGCACTCGGCTCAGCGCCCAAGTCATTGAAATTCCGGGCAATGTGAGTTCGCAATACATTTCAGCCTTGCTGATGATTTCGCCGCTCATCGAAGGTTGCACAACCATGCGCCTAAGCGGAAACATCATTTCACGGCCCTACATCGACATGACGCTTGCCTTGATGGAGCAATTTGGCGTGAAAGCCACGCTAAACGGCAACGAAATATCCTTGCCGCAAAACGCCGCCTACACGGCTCGCAATTTTGTGGTGGAAAACGACTGGTCGGCAGCATCTTATTGGTTTCAGATGCAAGCGCTCATGCCGCAATCGCGCATCTCACTCAAAGGACTCTTTGCCGACAGTCTGCAAGGCGACAGCGCTGTTGAACGCCTGTTTGCCCCGTTTGGCGTAGTGGCAAACCGCTGCGGAGCATACCTCGACCTGCGCACAATGCCCGTAGCCCCCGACTTCATCGAGATGAATTTGCTCGGCAACCCCGATTTGGCACAGACCATTGTGGTGACAGCATGCTTGCTCAACCGACCGTTCCACATCACCGGGCTGCAAACCCTGAAGATAAAGGAAACCGACCGAATTGAAGCACTTCGCACCCAACTGCTGAAGCTTGGCTATGTGATTGACGTAGAGCCCGACTACTCGCTGCGCTGGGACGGCACCACTCAGACACCGCAGCCATGCCCATCGATAGCCACCTTCAAGGACCACCGCATGGCAATGGCGTTTGCCCCGGCAGCAGTGCGCTATCCCGGCATCGTCATCGAGGACGCCGCCGTGGTGAGCAAGAGTTATCCCGAATATTGGCAACATCTTGCCCAAGCAGGATTTATTATCGAGGAAGCATAAGTTATGACAGGAGCATTAATCATACTTGCCGTGACGGTGATTGCGGGCATTATCCTCTATGCCTACCACCGCATGACCACCAAACCGGGTGTCGACGACGTGGTGAATGAGCCGCGACCCGAAGGCTGCTGCGGCCAACACGCCGTGTGCGAGAAAGACTCGTTGCTGCAAGGCATCAGCCGCGACATCGTTTACTACGACGACCAGGAGCTCGACGCCTTTCGTGGCACAGATGCCGACGCCTACACCGAGGAGCAGATTGAGCAATTCCGCGACGTGCTCTACACCCTCAAGCGCGACGACATTGCCGGCTGGGCACGCAGCATTCAGCTACGCGGCATCACGCTGCCCTCGCCCATACACGACGAACTGATTATGCTTGCCGCCGAAGCCCGTCAGCAAAAGGTTAATCAATAAAAAAAATAGCCGCATTGCCGCCACAACAACGCTCATCAGTTATGCAATAACCGCCGTTTTTTTGTAATTTTGCACCCTAAACCAACAAAACAGCAAACAACAGGATGGACATCCTCAACTACACATTTTTCCAGAACGCACTGCTTGGAGTGCTGTTTGTGAGCCTCGCCTCAGCCATAATAGGCACCTACGTGGTGAGTAGGCGCATGGTGTTCATCACCGGCGGCATCACCCATGCTTGTTTCGGCGGACTGGGTCTGGGCTTCTATCTCGGCATCAACCCCACCCTTATGGCAGGTGTGTTTGCCGTGGCGTCGGCAGCCGGCGTAGAATGGCTGTCAACCAAGCAACGCGTGCGCGAGGACTCTGCCATTGGCGTGATTTGGGCTTTAGGCATGGCATTAGGCACCCTGTTCCTGTTTCTGTCGCCCGGTTATGTGCCCGAACTCACCTCATTTCTCTTTGGCAATGTGCTCACCATTACCCGTGTTGACATTGCCGTGTTTGCCGCCTACCTCGTGCTTCTGCTCCTGTTTTTCGTGGCATTCTATCACCCAATCGTAGCTTGCGCCTTCGACAGCGACTTTGCCAAAACGCGCCAACTGCCAGTCACTGCCATAAACATGACAATGACCATAATGGTTGCCCTCTGTGTGGTGCTCACCATCAGGCTAATAGGCATCATGCTGCTGTTGTCGCTGCTCACCATGCCGCAAATGATTGCCGAACTGTTCACCATACGTCTCAAGACAATGATGGCGATATCGGCTGTAGTGAGCCTCGCCTGCTCGGTGCTCGGGCTGCTATGCAGCTATTGGCTGGCGGTGCCGGCATCTGCCACCATAGTGATTCTGCTAATCACCACCTACGCGGTGGCACGCTTTGCAAAGTCGCTGAAAGCCTAACAACACACAAATCAAATGCGCCGCACCGGCTCTAACACCGATGCAGCGCACCTTTTCAGTTATCTTTCAGGTGGCAGGCTGCAAAACCCGCATCCTTTTTCCTACAAATTAAACTTATATCCAACAGTAATCATAAATGCACTGCTGTTGCTCGATTCGCCCCCTGCCGACAACGCATGAGTTACACCCCAGTTGTAACGAGCATCGAGCTGAATGTTGCTGAACTCATAAGAGATGCCCACCGGAACCGACAGAACGAAATTCTTCGACAAGTCGCCCAAACCGGCTTCAACCGACACGCCGCTGTCGCTCGCCTTTGCCTTGTCGTTAATCAAAAAGCCGGGTTGCAAACCCAACTTAACAGCAAAACCCTTGGCAACATACACGTTAGCCAGCAGCGGAATGTTAATGTAGTCGAGCTTGAGAGTGCCGTTATCGTCAACCTTGCAGCCCTGTTGCGAATAAAGCAGACCAGCCGACAAGCCCAAAAGGTCTGTAGCCTGATACTCGAGTTCAGTGCCCACAACAAAACCTATACGTGGGTCGCTGTCATCAGCATTTGTCATCATACCAATGTTCATACCAACCATAGGGCGAACACTAAATCCTCCAACTTCACTCTGTGCCTTTGCTGTTGCAAAAGCAAGAATCAAACTTGCAACAATAAAAATCTTTTTCATTTCAATCTTCATTATTTAGTTAATAACTATGTGTGTATTGTATGACAAATTTATTTCATTCTGTAAATATAAACAACCTCTGCAACCTTTTTAACCAAAAAAAACGCACTTATAACCAATTTGTCAGCACTTCGCCTGAAGCCACACAGCCACCTCTAAGACCCACAAAAACGCTTCTGCCTGCCGACTAAGCAAAAAAACTGCCGCATATTTTTGCCAAAACACACACCTTGCACTATCTTTACATTAAATTAAATAATTTATCACAAATTATTTCGTTTTACATTAAGTGATAATATTCTATCATAGTTGAAACAGATTTTCAAACATATCACCCTGCTATCAGCCATAGCGGCGATGTTGGTCTTGTGCTCGTGCAGCACCAAGAAAAACACCGCCGGCTCGCGCTTTTGGCATGCGTTCAACACACGCTATAACGTCTACTACAACGGCGAAACCCACTACAAAGAGCAAATAAAGCTCACCGAGAACTACGAGGACGACTACACCAAGCGCCTGCTCATTCACCCCGCCGAAGCGCATGCCGTTGAAAAAGCCTCCAAGCCCAGCGGCAACTACGACCGCACCATCGAGAAGATGCAAAAAGCCATCTCGCTGCACTCCATCAAGAAAAAGCCCAAGCGCAAAGGCGGACGCACCACCGAGAAGCAAAAGCAATGGCTCAAACGCGACGAATACAACCCCTTCATACACAACGCATGGATGCTGTTGGGCAAAGCCGAATATATGAAAGGCGATTTCCTCAGCTCGGCAGCCACGTTCCACTACATCAGCCGACACTTCACCTGGATGCCGAACCTCGTCGTCGAGGCTCAGCTGTGGGAGGTGCTCAGCTATTGCGCAATGGGATGGACCACCGAGGCCGACAACATTCTCGTGCACATCCACCCCGAGGCGCTCAAGGGCAAGCAACAAAACTATCTTTTCAGCCTCGCCTCAGCCGACTATCTGATTCGCGAACGCCAATACAACAAAGCCATACCGCACCTTGAGGAAGCCGCAAAACGTGCAGGCGGTGCGCAGAAGGTGCGCCTCAACTTCCTCCTTGGGCAGCTCTATGCCAACACCGGCAACAACAAAGCCGCTTACAGTGCCTTTGCCAAAGCCGGAAGCAGCTCAGGTGCCACATATCGCACCAAGTTCAACGCACGCATCAAGCAAAGCGCCATGTTTGAAGGCACTAAAATCGACGGCGAAGTGAAAAGCCTGAAGCGAATGGCACGCCTGAGCCGAAACAAGGACTATCTCGACCAGATTTACTATGCCATTGGCAACCTCTATCTGTCGCGCCGCGACACTGCACGAGCCATCGAAAACTACATCCTCGCTGCCGAAAAAAGCCAGCGCAACGGCATCGACAAGGCAATCAGCCAGATTGCCCTCGGCGAGCTGTATTTCGCCCGCCGGCAGTACGAACTGGCTCAACCGTGCTATTCCGAAGCCATTCCACAACTCGACGAGGATTTCCCTAACTACAAGCTGCTGAAAAAGCGCAGCGACGTGCTCGACGAACTTGCCGTTTACTCGCAAAACGTAACGCTGCAAGACTCGCTGCTGCGCCTCGCCAAGCTATCGCCCGACGAACAGCGCAAAGTGGTGAAAAAAATCATCGACGACCTCAACCGCCGCGAGAAAGAAGAACGCGAAGCTGCCGAACGCGACGAGCGGCTGGCACAAGCCGGTGCGCTCAGCACCAATGTGGGCACGACTGCCTCGCAGCAACCCACGCAGTTCAACATCAACAACGACAATTCGTGGTATTTCTATAACACCGCCACCAAAAATGCCGGCAAAACCCAATTCCAAAAGATTTGGGGCAACCGTAAGCTGGAAGACGACTGGCGCCGCCGCAACAAAAACGTGTTCGCACTCAACGACACCGACACTGGCGATGCCAACACCGGCGATGCCAACGACACTGGCAATGCAAGTGGCACCCCGGGCGACGCCGGAGAATCGGGCGAAAAAGAACAGAACGACCACGCCAACGACCCACACTACGAGGAATACTACCTCAAGCAGATTCCGAGCACCGACGAGGAAATTGCCACCAGCAACGACGTCATTCAGGAGGGCCTTTACAACATGGGCGTGATTCTAAAGGACAAACTTGAGGACCTCAATAGCGCCGAAGCCGAGTTCAACACGCTGCTCACACGCTACCCCGACAACGTCTACCGCCTCGACACCTACTACAACCTCTACCTGATGTATATGCGCCAAGGCAACACCGCTGCCGCCGAGCGCTACCGACAGCTCATCACCACCGACTTCGAGCAATCGGCTTACGGACAGGCGATGAAAGACCCCAACTACCTCGACAATCTGCGACGCATGAACGACGTGCAGGAACAACTTTATGCGCAAGCCTACGACGCCTACATCGGCAACCGCAACGCCGACGTGCACAACGCGCTTGCCAAGATGCAAGCCGATTATCCGCTGTCGAAAATCATGCCTAAGTTCATGTTCCTCGACGCTTTGGCTTATGTAACCGAAAACAACGAAGCCGAATTCAAGAACGGAATCAAGCAGCTGCTCGAACGCTACCCCGACACCGACATCACACCCACTGCCTCGGCAATGCTCAAGCAGCTGAACAGCGGTCGCGGCATACACAGCGGCTCCACCAACACCCGCGGCTTACTCTGGGCTTCGCGACTGTCGAACGACACCGCCTCGACAGCCACCGCCGACCAAGTGACCCCGTTCACCAACGACGCCTCGCAGCCGCAAGTGTTCCTGCTGGCTTACCCCACCGACAGCGTGTCGGCAAACGACGTGCTCTACAAAGTGGCTTATCACAACTTCACCAAATACGTGGTGAAAGACTTCGACCTCGAGCAGATGACCTTCGGGCAGATTGGTCTGCTGGTGGTGAAAGGCTTTGCCAACTACGACGAACTGCTGCAATATCGCCGCCTGTTTGAAGAAGACGAGACGCTGCAACAACTGCCCAAACAGGTGCGCATCGTGCTCATCAGCGAACACAACTTCGGGCTGCTCATCAACGAAGGACGTTCGCTCGAGGAATACTTCATCTATCAAGAGCAGCTCAACATTGACAATGTGGAAGCAAAAGCCGACAACCCATAACACGCCGACCGCCTATATTGCGTTTTTTACACAGATTTTTCGTAAATTTGCACAAGACAACACTTAATTTTATCATCCAGACAACAAATGAATCAAGGTGTAATTCTTTGGGCTGACGACGAAATTGATTTGCTCAAGCCCCACATATTGTTTCTGCGCGCCAAAGGCTACGAAGTGGTGACCGTGTCGAACGGTCGCGACGCTCTCGACGCCGTGGCTGCCCGGCCTTTCGACCTCGTGATACTCGACGAAAATATGCCGGGAATCAGCGGGCTCGAAACCCTCACACAAATTAAGATTGCCTCGCCCAATGTGCCCGTAATCATGATTACCAAAAGCGAGGAAGAAAACATAATGAACCAAGCCATCGGCAACAAAATTGCCGACTACCTCATCAAGCCCGTCAACCCCAACCAAATTCTGCTGTCAATCAAGAAAAACCTGCACAGCAGCGCCATTGTGTCGGCACAAGCCACCAACGACTATCAGCAAGAGTTCCAACGGATTTCGATGGACATCAACAATGCATCCACCATCACCGACTGGTATGACATCTACAACAAACTGGTGCACTGGGAGTTGAAATTATCGGGCGCCGAAACAAACATGGACGAACTGCTGCAAATGCAAAAAACCGAAGCCAACAACGCATTTGCCAAGTTCGTTAAACGCAACTACGAAACGTGGATTACCACGCCACAGCACCCGCTGATGAGCCACGAGGTGTTCCGCGAAAAAATATTCCCGCTGCTCGACGCCGGCGAAAAAGTGTTCTTTATTGTCATCGACAACTTCCGCCTCGACCAATGGCGCATGGTGTCGCCGCTGCTCAACGAGCACTTCGCCGTGGTCGACGACTCAATCTACACCTCAATTCTGCCCACCGCCACGCAATATGCCCGCAACGCCATCTTCTCAGGACTGATGCCGGTGCAGATTGCCAAACTGTTCCCCGACCTGTGGGTAGACGAGGACGAAGAAGAAGGCAAAAACCTCAACGAAAGTCCGCTCATTAAAACCATACTCGACCGCTATCGCAAGAATTACTCATTCTCCTACCACAAAATAAACGACACCGCCGCCGGCGAAAGCCTGCTCAACCGCTTCAATTCGCTCAATCAATACGATCTCAACGTAGTGGTGCTCAACTTTGTGGATATGCTGTCGCACGCCCGCACCGAAAGCAAGATGATTCGCGAACTGGCTTACAGCGACGCCGCCTACCGCGGACTCACCGAATCGTGGTTTAAGCACTCCACAACCATGGAGCTGTTCCGCCGCATTGCCGAGAAAGGCTATAAGGTGGTGCTCACCACCGACCATGGCACCATACGCGTCAACAACCCCGTGAAAGTGATTGGCGACAAAAACGTGAACACCAACCTGCGCTACAAAGTGGGAAAGGCGCTCAACTACAACCCCAAGCAGGTGTACGAAATCAAAAAGCCGCTGGCATTCGGATTGCCGTCGCCAAACATCTCGTCGACCTACATCTTTGCCACCAACCGCGACTTCCTCGCCTATCCCAACAACTACAACTACTATGCACAATACTACAACAACACCTTCCAGCATGGCGGCATCTCAATGGAAGAAATGTTGGTGCCAATAGTCACCCTCGCCGCAAAATAATCACCCCCACACAAATTGGGTAGGAGGTAAATGTTATTCATAAAAGGCATTTACCTCCTACTTTCACATTTACCGACCTCCCACACCACCGTACGTGCCGTTCGGCATACGG